>PJER01000063.1 GCA_002825465.1 Candidatus Thorarchaeota archaeon MP8T_1 | reverse complement strand
GTAGAGGATAGCATGATTGTGTGTAAGTTTGTAGGATATGCGCTCGGTTTTGATTTCTACTCAAGATTTGTTACTGCTGTTACAGGTGAGGATATGAATATCACACGTTTAATGGAGATTGGAGAACGAATCTATAATCTTGAGCGAGTATTCAATATTAAGGCAGGTCTGAAGAGACGAGATGATTCGTTGCCTGAACGGTTTCTCTCTGAACCACTAAAAGAGGGATCCTCAAGGGGAATTACAGTTCCACTCAATTCATTACTGGAAGGATATTATTGGATACGTAGGTGGGACGAAAATGGAGTCCCAACTAAGGAAAAATTGCATGAGCTTGACTTGGATATGGAGGTTATTGAATAATGCCTATTGATGAAGAAACCTTTAGGAGCTTTGAGAAGGTAGGAAAAGATCTGGTTATGAGAAATCTGGAAACGAGTCATTCTGGCAACATCTCAATTCGCTCAGGTGGAAAAATCATCATTAAGAAGAGAGCAGCAATGCTTGGTTGGTTAGAGCCTGATGACCTCATAGAATGTTCTTTGGAGGAAGAAGACTCGTCGTCACTACTAGCAAGCACAGAGTTGGGAGTCCATCGTGCAATTTACAGAGAAACTGATGCAATGGCTATAATTCACGCTCATTCACCATATAGCGTAGTTCTTGGAATGATTGAAGATGAGGTGACATGCATTGATGCTGAAGGTATCTTCATGTACAAGAAGATACCAGTTATTGAACTCGATGTTCCTGCTGGTGCATCTGAGGCTGCAGAGAAAGTTCCTCCAGTACTGAAAAACTATCCAGTGGTCATCGTTCGAAGTCATGGTGTGTTTGCAAAAGGAACAACCTTGGAAGATGCGCTCCAAAATGTTACAGGAACAGAATTCTCCGCTCAAATTAGGTATTTGACAAAGCTAACCGGACAACCTCTCAAACGAGACTATAGTGAAGAGAAAGATTTCCATAACTGGTAATGTGGTTTCGATGTCTACTGGAAACTCTTTCATTGCAATAGACCTTGGAGCTGACTCAGGAAGAATTGTGTTAGGAACTCTGAAAGAAAAGAAACTTACTCTTGATGAGATTCACAGATTTCCGACTAGGGGATTCAATGATAACGGTTGCTTTCGATGGGACCTTCCAGCATACTGGGAAGAGATAAAGACCGGCCTCATGAAAGTAGCTTTGGATACAAACCTGAATGTCGAAGGAATTGGCGTTGATTCGTGGGGCGTAAATTTAGTCTATCTTGATGAAGATAGTGAATTAGTGTGTTTACCATTTCATTATCGTGATGACCTCATCCACACTGGTGATACCTTAATGAGAAAATCACTAGATATGAATAAGGTCTATGAAATAACTGGAATTCAAGAAGTAAAATACAATGGACTTGTTCATCTATTTGGAATAAAAGAACTGTACCCAGAAGTCCTAGAGAGAACAAAATCGATTGTCATGATTCCAGATTACTTCAACTTCTTACTAACTAGGAAATTATTCACTGAATATACAAATGCTACAACAACTCAATTCTTTGACGCACGCAACAAATCTTTCTCAAGTGAGATCCTTCGACCAATTGGTCTGACTCCTTTTGTCCTCCCGAGCACTATTAATCCTGGAAAAATGATTTCTCCTTTGGGCAGGGCTGTGCAGCAGGAGGTAGGTCTCGACTCAGTACCTGTCTGGTCTGTCGCTAGTCATGACACTGCTTCAGCAGTTGTTGCAGTGCCTGCTGAAGGAGAAAATTGGGCTTTCCTATCTTCAGGGACATGGTCTCTAATCGGTGTAGAGATAGATTCACCGATCATCAATGAAAACAGTCGAAGGTTTAATCTAACAAATGAAGGAGGAGCCTTTGGAAAGATACGATTACTCAAGAATGTAATGGGCTTATGGATAATTCAGAGGTGTAGAGATGTCTGGATGGAAGAGACTGGTTTTCCTCTCTCCTATGAGGAACTCTCAGAAGAAGCAGAATATCAAGGAGTTAACTACATCATCGATGTAGATGCACCAGAGTTCTTCAATCCTACAAACATGCTTAAAGCTATAGACCAACACTGCAGACAAAATGGATATGAGATTCCTGAGAATAGAGGCCAATACATACACCTAGTGTATAACTCGCTTGCTGCAAAATACCGAATGGTAATCGATGAACTAGAAACTACGACTGGAAAATCCATTGAACGACTCTACATTGTTGGTGGTGGATCACAGGATTCTGTTCTAAATGGTATGATTGCTTCAAACCTCAGAGACCTTGAGGTCTATGCTGGACCTGCTGAGGCTACTGCAATTGGAAATATCATGATGCAGGCGTATGCAAAAGGACTTGTTTCTGGGCAAGACGAAATTCGAACAATTGTAAGAGATTCTTTTGATATTCAGCGATACTGAATTATGGCAGAAACTTTGCAAGATATTCACAAACTCGATCGATTGCTTCCCTACTCTCAGGAGCAAATAGAAAGAAGAGTGAAAAGACATGCGGCATATCTTCCCACACATCAAGTGTAACGTCCACGCCTGCTTCTTCTGCTTTCTTTGCAATCCTCAGTGAGTCGTCAAGAATCATTTCTGCTGTACCCACCTGAAGGAAGAGTGGTGGGAAGTCATGTAGATCTGCATAGAGTGGAGATATGAGTGGGTCCCTTGGATCATTTTCTCCTATGTATTGTTTTACAAGGAACTGCATCTCCTCAAGAGAGAGAATCGGGTCTTTCTCAGCTTTTGTAATCAAAGATTCTCCTGTCAGGGCTAAATCAATCCAAGGGGAAAGACAGACTGCTGTTGCTGGTAAATCCATTCCCATCTCACGTAACTTGATAAGAGTTGCAAAAACTAGGCCTCCTCCTGCTGATTCACCAAAGAATGCGATACGACTTGGATCGATTCCGCGCACATCTATGAGCCATTGGTACACAGAAACTGCATCATTGATTGCTTCTGGGAAAGGTCTCTCAGGTGCCAAGCCATATTCAAAAAGGAGTAGCGGCGTATTTATCCGCTGTGCAAATTGCGCGGCAAAAAACCTCGAAATTTCCACACTACCTGCAATGAAACCTCCTCCGTGAAAGTACAGAACTACAGCATCATCTTCTACATCCCTATTTTTGATCCATTCGCAAGGAATATGTTCAATCTCTTCAGATTCGAAGACAACTCCTGATGCAACATTGGGTAATGATTCAAGTACATTCTCCAGTCCTTGACGGTATGAAGCCACACTAATCTCTCTAGATTTAGATTTATTTTTTCGCAAAGCTCTCATAACTAATCGCATTCGTAGACTTACCATTAAGAATCACATTCCATAGAAAATGAATAGGAACCACTGGTAATATTAAATGATACCCCTTTTTCATTGTGTCGAATGTTACTAACACCTTCTTTTTCGTGAAGATTTTCAGGAGCTTGTGGCAGTATCACACTTGCATCTGAATTCGGAGGTACTTGAAATTTATAGTTGACCATCCCTGATTCCGTTTGCCATGAACATTGAATCAGACCATATGGTGACTCAAAGGATGCATCTGCATAGGTCAGGTCTCCACCTAGTTTAGGTTCGAGATAGAAGTGCTTGAAACCTGGATTCTCTAGGTCTGGTCTTATTCCTGCAACAGTTGTGAAAAGCCATCCCACTACTGCACCGTATGAATAGTGATTGAGCGATTCAAATGGTTCTCCATTCTCCTTGATACCGTACCAGCTCTCCCAGATAGTTGTTGCACCTTTTGTAACGGAATATAGCCAAGAAGGTGGAGTCGTTTGCAAAAGCAGTCTATATGCTGTTTCTATGTATCCATGTTCTGAAAGTACTGGGCAAAGGAATGGAGTCGATAGAAATCCAGTTCCGATATGATAATCGTGTTTCTTCACAAGTTCATTGAGCTGTTCCGCAACACGGTCCTCATATTCAGGAGGAATCAATCCAAGAGCTAGAGGGCGAACAATGTTAGCTTGTTTCTTTGTCTTCATTAGACCATTCTTCATGTATTTCTGCTGGTATGCTTCTGCAGCTTTTTTAGCTACATCACGACTCCTAGCTGCGTCCTCAGGACGTCCAAGAAACTCTGCAATTTCCGCGAAAAGACGGTTCGAATACGAAAGATAAGCTGTGGCGACTTCAGGGTCTGAAACGATCAATCTTTTGATAATCCCTGCAAGTTGACGGATTCTTGTTTTTATCCATGGTTCCATCCACTCTCCCCAGTGATAACCCACATCCCACATATTCCGTAATATTTCTCTCCTTCCTGCTGTCCAGTTTATGGGATTAATCCTTCTAATCCAGTGTATTTTTTGGGCTCGATTCTGTTGATAATCTACCCAACTCTTCATACTCTCATATTGTTCTTCTAACAAGCTTGAATCGTTATACAACTTCCAGAGGGTCCAAGGAATAATGACTGCTGCATCTCCCCATCCTGCAGATCCTTCAACAAAGCCTAGTGGTCTCTCAACAGGGACGATGTTCGCAATTCGGCCATCCTCCCTCTGTGTCAATGCGACATCTTTCATCCATTTTGAGAAGAATGTTGCAGTATTCATTAGAAGTGATCCTGCAAAAGCAAATGCCTGAGCATCACCTGTCCAACCACTCCTCTCTCTTTGAGGACAATCCGTTGGAATGTCGAGAAAGTTACTTTTCTGACTCCAGAGTGCATTGCTCATAAGCTGATTGACAAGTTCATTGGAGCAACTGAATTCACCAATCTGCTTCATATCAGAATAGACAGCTATTGAGGTGAATTCGATTGAATCTAACATTGAATCTGCTGCATTCTCAATCTCGACCTTTACGTATCTGAATCCTTTAACTGAGAATTTTGGCTTGTAAATGCGAGGTTTGCCATCGTGAATGTAAGTATCTACTTGGAAATCTCCGCTCTTCTGATTCATCATATGTTCCTGAGTGAAGTTTCCATCCTTATCCAGAGCTTCTCCATGTGTCAATCGGATTTTCGTGTCTTTTGGAATTCTCTCCGAAATTGACATCTCGACATATCCTGCCAAGTTCTGACCAAAATCTAACACAGTCTCTCCAAGTTGTGTGTTGATTACTTTTGGTTTGAATCTCTCCTTCTCACAAATTGGAACGCTCATACTAGCAATGAGCACATCGTAGGAACATTCCACAATCTTCACTGGATTCCATTCACTATCATCAAAGCCAGTTTTTGTCCATCCGTTCAATTCCATTCTGGCATCATAGATATCACCAAGTTGAAGGTCAGACAAACGAATAGGACCTCTTGAGGTACACCTCCAAGATTCGTCAGTGACAATTATTGTGTCATGGTCTAGCTCTAATTGTGCTAGTAATGCGATTCTATCTCCTGACACATTTCTAACACCTCCAAAACCAAGTTTACCTCTCCACCAACCATCACCAAGAATGATGCCAAGAACATTAACCCCTTCTTTCAGTAGAGGAGTTAAATCGTACACTTGGTACTGAAGTCGTTTATCATACTGGGTTCTACCAGGAGTAAAATATTGGTTACCAACTCGTTCTCCATTTATCCAAGCTTCATAGAAACCATGGGCAGTGATGTAAAGTCTTGCAGATTGCACTGGTTTGTGAATTTCGAACTCCTTTCTTAGGTAAGGCGCAGGTTGAAATTCTTCTGGATTTATCTCTCCCTCCGGGTCAACCCATTCTCCTTTCCAATCATCGGGACTCAGTAATCCCATTTCCCATAGTGCTATTTTACTCCAAGAAGACACATCACCTAATTCGTTCCATACCCGCACTCTCCAGTAGACACGGCATCGACTCTTGAGATCAATACCCCCATATTGAATATTCAATGACTGGTCCGACTCAACCTTTGATGTGTCCCACATAATCTCACTAAAATTGAAATCTTTCGCACATTGAATTTGATATGCAGTCTGCTGTGTACCATACCTATCAGATCTAAGTTTCCAACTAAGGCTAGGTTTTTTCTCATCGATTCCAAGCGGGTCCTCCAGTCCTTCACAACGTAAATGGATGACTTCCATTTCATGTGAACTCTCCATCTATAGATTCTCCAATTTCACTGCCTGATGTCGAATTAGTATGTGATACAGTCGCAGATTTACTCAAGCGTTCGTTATGCAATTTTTCCAGATCATGCTTCAAATCTTGAAGCACAGGTCCGTGATTTGGATAGAAACGCATGAAAAGAAGTGCTACAGCGGCAAATATTGATGGGATAGCAAAGAGGAGTACCTTGATTCCAAAGATTGTATAGGCAGATTGAACATCACTTCCAGTGATATATCCAACTGCACCAAGAACAATGGTTGCGATTATTGGTCCGATACTTTGAGCTGGTTTCGTAAATAATGCATTCATACCCAAGAACATACCCTCTCGTCTGGTGTTATTCTTAATCTCATCTTCATCCATCGAGAGATAGAGTAATGGCGTATTGAAAACGACATAGCCTGTAAATAGGGACACACATGCCATTAGTGCATAGATAAACACGACAATATCTGAGAACAGAATGAGAGGAATGAGTATCACTGCAGACATAAGTCTCAGAGCAGAAAATCGAATAACTATTGTTCGCATATCCCACTCCTTTTTCTCGTGCAATCTTAGAACCATGATATTTGAAATGTATCCTAGGACAATTCCAAATAGGATGAAGTATAGGAGACCTCCTTCTCCAAGAATTAGGAGATAAATGAACAAGTAACTGAGTCCAAAGGATCCTGATAAAACCTCAAAGAAAGCATATCCCATGTAGACTCGGAAAGACTTCAATTTCACAGTCTCCTTTACAGATTGCCAGAGAGGAAAACTAGTACCAGTATGCAGTTCGGGTCTCTCTTTGCATAGTTTTGTGACACCAAACATTGCAATGGTTGATATTATTGCAACAACAATTGTAATTGATTTGAACAAATCAGTTGTAGGGTTCATCTCTCCTAGGATCAGTATGAAGGGTAGTGCAACAATCAATCCGCCTAACAAAACGTAGAAGTTTGCCTTATTCCTTTCATTGTGGTCCGTTGTCATCTCAGGGAGTAATGACATCCATACTAATACCACAAGAGTTAGCATCGTGTCAAATAGACAGATAGAGATGACATAATGAAGGAACATAATGAACTGATTACTAGTACTCCATGGAAACCATAATGAGATGAATGTTAATGCCCAAATTGGACCGCCATATTTAATGTATACGAGTCTTCTACTTCCCCACCTACTGACATTGGTATTATCTGATATTTGACCAGAAACTGGATCATTCAAAGCATTGACTGTCATGTATATGACTTGACCTGCTATGAAATAGATTGGAAGAAGTTGTAATTCATCGTAGAAGAATTCGATGTATTTCATCCCGAAGATTAGTCCAAAAAGTGCTGTAGGGACTACACCTAATGTGTAGCCAAACATCTTTTTACGTCCAAGTTTCTCACTCGCAACACTCATCTGATTTCCATCCGTTGTGTAATGAACGATGTTACCAATGCCATTGCGCAACGCTACTAATAAATAATACATTATGTATTTTTGGAGATGATAAAGGAGTGGAGAAATTGTTCCTCGAGATAATGACAAATTTGGGACCTATGAAAGGACTCAGAAAAGGCAATCATTTGGAATTCCTGGGAATAAGATATGCTCAAGCACCAGTGGATTTACTGAGATATCAGAATCCAGTATTAGTTGACAAATGGGATGGAGTCTATAATGCAACTCAATATGGTCCTATATCTCCTCAAGTCTGGGAAGATGATCCTCCAATTAATATGGAAGAGAGTGAAGATTGTCTCTTCCTGAATATTTACACTCCCAATGCTGATGACAAAAAGAGACCTGTCTTATTCTACATACATGGTGGAGCTTTTGGGATTGGGTCTGGTTCTCGAGGTCGCCTATATGGTGGCCATTTGGTTGACCGCGGTGATGTAGTTGTTGTGACCATACAATATCGATTAGGTCCTCTGGGATTTCTCTACATGGATGGTGTTCCTGCGAATCTAGGGTTGAGGGATCAGATCTGCGCACTAAGATGGGTGAAAGAGAATATCGCATCATTCGGTGGAGATCCAAATAATATTACAATCTTTGGCCAGAGTGCTGGTTCAATATCTGTTTCATATCTACTGACCATGCCTGAAGCAAAGGGTCTTTTTCATAGAGCAATAGCACAGAGTGCAACTTTACCCATTGAGCCTGCTAGTCCTGAAAAGGCAACACAACTTTCAAAGAAATTCCTTTCCAAGCTTAGTATTGATTATGGTAATATTGCAGCTCTAAGAAATGTAACATGGCAAGAGATTATTGCCGCTCAGAGAAAGATTGGAAAAGATATTCTTTCAGAAAATCATCATGCACCAGTTGCGGATGGGACTTCTATTCCAACAGATCCACTTCAAGCCTTGAGAGATGGGGCATCAAATAGTATTCCACTAATAATTGGTCATACTACCGATGAATTTCCAATATTCAGGAAATTTGTCAATCCACAAAATATCATAGTTCGGACGTTAGCAAAGCGTATCATCTCAAAAAGATTGGTGAATATGGGAATAAAGAAAGATGAATTGAAAAGAGTTCTAAACATCTACAAGGAGAAATTTGCAAATTCTAATGTTCCAAATATTGAATTTGATGAACTTGCAACCGACTTAGGATTTCGGTTACCTTCACTATTGGTCGCTGATGCACACAGTCAAGGAGATGCTGGTACGTTCTTCTATGAGTTTGCGTATAAGGCACCTAATCTCGGTGTTGCAGTCCATGTTCTCGACTTGTTCTTTGTGTTTGGTACTTTAGACACTTCGGATGTGACTGACGCCATGAGACCTTCTCAATCTGAAAAAGAAAGATCACTGTCAACATCCATGATGGATGCTTGGGTTAATTTTGCACGAACGGGAAATCCAAATCATCAGAATCTTCCTGAATGGAAAGAATATGATTCCAATACTCGAGCTATAATGATTTTTGATGTTAAGTCAGAACTCATGATAAGGCATCTGGATGATAAGATCGATTTGTGGAAGACACTCTCATTGCTATGACTTCATGAACTTCAAATCAATGGAGAACTCCTTTGAGTAACCTATAAGGCTCTCAGCAGTTTTATCATCAATAGGTATTCCATCTCGATCCCGAACCATGTGCATATCGTATTCTTTCTCACCATGAACGAATATTCTATTCTGTCCCTTTGCCTTCTCTGCATTTTTCAATCGGTTTATCATATCGTCCATACGTGACTTGAACTCGTCGATGTCGATAAAGCCCGATGGGTCAAATGCCATGAAGAAGTGCCCTACTCTGGGATGATTTGTTCCACCGTCTTTTCTAAATGTCACATCTCTAAGAATGTTGGACCCTGATAATACGCCGCAGAGAATCTCAACCATTGTACCCAAACCATATCCTTTATGACCTCCATGAAGCTCTCCTTCACCACCAAGAGGAAATATACCACCTTCACCTAGTCCACGATAGAGATTGTTGAGTACAAGTGTTGGGTCATTTGTACTCTGACCGATTTCATTAGTTGCCCAACCATCAGGAATCTCTTTTCCTAGTCTATCGTAGACCTCTAATTTCCCACTAGGGACGACACTCGTTGCCAAATCCATTACCCAAGGTCTTTCTAGATTGGTTGGAGCTGCAAAGGCAATTGGATTTGTACCTATCATTGCATTCTTACTAAAAGTAGGCACTACTAGTGGTTCAGAATTAGTCATCGATATCCCGATGAGTTCATTCTCTAAAGCCATCATTGCATAATATCCTGCAAATCCATAATGATTCGAATTATGAACTGTTACCATACCAATACCTGAGTTTCTTGCTTTCTCAATTGCCATCCTCATACCAAAGACAGCTACAGGCTGACCGAGTCCATTCTTGGCATCGATATTAGTCATGGTGCGGTTTTCTCTTGTGATAATTGGCTGTTCCTTGGGTAAGATGTATCCTGACCTGATTCCCTCAACATATCGTTTTAATCTCCCAACTCCATGAGAATCTATTCCTCGAAGATTGGAAGTTACTAGGTTATCAGCAACAAGATAGGCATCCTCTTTGGAAGCTCCCATCTTCATCATGACTTCTTGTGCAAAGATCCGTAGATTCTCATGGTGGATAATGTGACCTGTCATTCTATTTCTGTATAAACTGCAAACTAGAACAAAAATCCTCTGACTATTATTTGAACTCCTCAGTTTCAGAGAAAGAAGTCCAATCTCCATCTTTCATTTTTAACTCGAACAAGGCTCGAGTGTAATTAATTGCATGAGGTAGGACATCACTAACAGCTATCTCATAGTTTCTATCCACTGGCTGAGGATGCCATACTGCTATTGGTGCCCAAGGATCACTCTTGAGAGCGTCATTGATAGCTTTCTGTTGCTCCTTGTCTAGTTCCATTTTTGATTGAAAATAGGATTCCCCAACTGTCTTTTTGATTTTAGCAAATACTACCATTGGTAATTTGCTCTTTCCACCTGCAGAATCAGTAACATAGGATCTGTATGCTAGTAATGTTCCTTTTAATGAAAAACTATCATCCGGAGATCTGGTTGTTGCACTTACTATTTTTCCATCTCTCAATTCACCAAGAATCTGAGTTTCCCAAATCGCTTTTTTCCATTTCTTGAAATCTTTATTTGATATCCAAGCCTTTTGCCATTGTTTAAACAATTTCATATCTGTAGGGACAGATGATTCTAGGAGAACTTCTTCCCTCGCTTTTCCCCTTGGTTCTACAAACAGTTTTACTCTCATGCGCACTCGACCTGAGAACGAAATCCAATTGAGGTAAAACCTGACACAAAATAAGGATTTTTGATGTCCATTTGCTCTATTTCTACTCGGATGAACCGAGATATATCACTATTAGAGACCTCAATAGATGAATATCACATGTTAGATAGTCTTGAAGAAGCAATATTGCTTGTTGAACGAGTTCACAAGTCTGGCGATTATGTGGACTTCAAACAAGTTGCAGAGTTTATTGCTGGACAACAGATTCGTCTTGGGAAAAATGCAGGTATTTTTGTTGAGTCCAAGAATGTAAGTCGAGCAAAGGCTAGATTATTTACTGGAGAGAAATTAAAAACTGATCTAGCTGTAAAAAATATCCTTACTGCTGAAGCAACACGTGCTTTAGTACTTTCAAATTCATCATCTGAGTTTATAATTTCATCAATTGATTTGGCTCTTGATTGGCTTGAAGAACAATGTATCTCTAAATTCTGTTCGACCGGTGAATGTAGACATTCAACTGTTTCATTCATGCGTTTGCTAAATGCGCTTGAGAAAGCAGACCGACTTGATGGTATGATCCGGACTCTATCAAGACACAGAGATGGTCGAGGCGGATGGAAAGGATTCCCATATTTCTTCACACTATTAGCACTAGTTGAAACTGAATCCCTCCTAGCAGACAAAGAACTCAATTATGCTCTAGAGTATGCTGAATCAAGGTTCAACAGGAGTAGAATCGAAGAACCATATAGCACTCGCCGAGATGAAATTCTATCCCGCCTGATGAATCGGTCTGGACAATTACTTCTTAATCATGCTTGATGAAAGATCCATCTCTGTATTCTTGGAATGCAAGTTCCAACTCTTCTCTTGTATTCATCACAATAGGTCCATACCAAGCAATAGGTTCTCTAATTGGTTTTCCAGAAATAAGTAGAAATCGTAATTGATTGTCCCCTGCATTTACAACTACTTGATCTCCGTCGTTATATAACACAAGGTGATCTGGCTCAATTATTCTATTTTTATTTTCGTCAAAATATCCGCTACCTTCAAACACATAGGCAAAAACTGTGTGTCCTTTTTTGACTGAGTGTGAAAAGGTCTTTCCCGGAGGCACTAAGACATCCAAATATTCTGGCTCAGTCACTATCTCACTTACAGGACCACAGGTTCCATCAAGTTTTCCACAGATTATTCTGACTTTAGCCCCTGACTCAGTGGTCACTTCTGGTATGTCTTTAGCATTGATGTCTTGATATCTAGGAAGCATCATCTTATTTGTCATAGGGAGATTTGCCCAGAGTTGGAATCCCATCATTCTTCCTTCTCTCTCACGTGGCATCTCCTGATGTATTATGCCACTACCTGCAGTCATCCATTGTATATCGCCAGTTTGAATTGAACCACTATTTCCCATGCTATCTTCATGTTTCACTTCACCTTCAATCATGTAGGTGATTGTTTCAATCCCGCGATGCGGATGCCATGGAAATCCCTTCATGTAATCTTCAGGATTATCTGAACCAAAATGGTCTAGAAGAAGGAAAGGATCCAATAATTCAGTCTCATGAAATCCAAAGACACGTTTTAGACGAACGCCTGCTCCTTCCATTGTTGGTTTGCTTTTCATAATCTTCTTGATTTTTCTGGTTGCAGGCATTTGATGGTCTCCTATTTGTGTCTTAAAGA
>PJER01000062.1 GCA_002825465.1 Candidatus Thorarchaeota archaeon MP8T_1 | reverse complement strand
CGAAGGCCAAACACAGACCTCGATGGAGAAAGCACTGAATGCCGCAAAGCAAATAGTTGAGAAGACTATTGGTTCTACCTGATATTTGTCAAATCAATAGTGCGGACAAGGTTTATAGCGAATCTCGCGACCTTTTCAGATACTTGATGGAGCTATACCAATGAGCAAAGAAAAGAAGGAACTTGAAGATGCAGTTATGGAAGAGTTTGAGTGGGCTCTTCAGGATCCAAATACAGAGAAGATTCGTCAGCTCGGCGAAGTTGTGAGCATCATCACCACGAAGCTAACTGAGGCCATAAGCAATTTACAGGCAACAACAGCTCAGCTCCAGTCGCAGGTTAGTGCCCTGGACTCCAGGCTTGATTCATTATCGAGTCGTATTTCTGGTGGTGCTACTGTTTCAGCAGGTCCTTCAGCAGCAGCTGGAGGAGAACCAATTCCCACCATGGCAAAGGCTCCAACAGCTCCCCCACCCGCACCAGGAGGCGGCATGAGTATGATGGGTGAGCTCAAACAACTACTTGCTGCAAGAAGAAGAAAAGCTGAGTAGCCTTTCGTTTCACAACAGACTCTCAACACTGTTTTCCTTATAGAAAGGTCCAGCATGTTCAGGAAGAGTTATTGAGAAAGCCTCAGCTCGTTTGCAATTCGCCTGTGCTCCACGAAGCCTAGTTCGTGCATCATAGAGCTTCTCATAGAAGATATCCGTCTTTTGAAGCTGGGACTTGTGTTCCTTGATTGCACCCATGGCATACTTGTATGTCTTGGTAATGTCGACATACACATGTGGTCGTGAGATCATTGTGTTGATCTCCATGTTATAGATACGTTCAACCCTGTGAGCATTATCAAAGAGCGTAACATGTGAGGCCCATTCAACAGCGTCAAAGACTATTTGTGCACACTTCTGATGATTCACATTATAATCCTCAGAGGAGTGGGTAATCACTATTTTTGGACGAGATGTCAGAATGGCTCCGATGACTTCATTTCTAAGATTCATGTCAATTGCAAAATCATCACGATCGCTCTGGAAGAGGTTTCGCACACCAAGTATCGAACAAGCAGCCTTCAACTCAGAGTTCCTAGTTTCATTGCCAGTCATGCAGTGCACATCAACAGGAATCCCAAGGTCTGAATGCTTTCGTATTGTGCCTCCTGCCCCAATGCTTTCATCATCAGGATGTGCTACTACAACCAGTATGGAACTCATATGTTTTCGTTCATTCCAGTATCTAATCAAGGTTTGGCATGGTTGATTTCTCAAACCATGTGCCTTAAAGGGGAAACAAGATAAACTCAGGGAGAAGGTATTGCTATGCGAATTGGTGTGAATCTCTATCCTTCAGTTGGCGGTAGTGGATATGTCGCCACCAGACTTGGTCAACACTTGGCAGAGAACGGACACATGATACACTTCATCACCTATCAGAGACCCTTCTCTTTGATGTGGCAGCAGACAAAAGGAGTGTATGTTGATCTCGTGGATAGCTTTGACTACCCGCTCTTCAATGCAATAGGACCTCCTTACACGATGGCTCTCACGTCAAAAATCATAAAGGTAGCAAAAACTGCAGAGCTGGACCTTATTCATTCGCACTATGCTATTCCTCACGCTATGGCAGCATATATGGCGCGGGAGATAATCGGAATACCTTATGCTGTTACGCTTCATGGCTCAGATGTTCATACTCTAGGTCAGGATCCAGCGTACAAACCAGTAGTCCAGCATACTGTAGAGAGAGCAGACGCAGTAACAGCAGTTTCACAATTTCTAGCTGATACTGCACATAGAGATCTTGGGATTAAGAGGGAGATTCGTGTCATTCCTAACTTCATTGATACGGAGAAATTCGCGGGAGTTTCTGGCATCAGACTTGTTGTTGAGAGCGGTTGTGTGTCTGTTCGAAGAGAGGAAGAAGCCTTTGAACTAGGTCCCGAAGACAAGATACTACTTCACGCCTCCAACTTTCGAAAGGTGAAACGTGTTGTCGAACTCGTCGAGATAATGCGCATGGTCGTCGACAAGTTCCCAAATGCAAGATTGGTGATTGCAGGAGATGGGCCTACACGTATTGAAGTAGAGAGGCGGATAGAGGATCTCAAACTGTGTAATAACATCCATCTTTTAGGTGTTAAGAGCAACATGCAGGAGATCATGTGTTCGGCTGATTTATTCGTACTTAATTCGACTCTAGAGGGGATGCCACTCACTCTCCTGGAGGCAATGTCCTGCAGTCTTCCTGTTATCACTACTCCAGCAGGAGGAATTCCTGAGCTTGTTCGTGCGGACAAGGATGGATTTGTCACAAAGGGTTTTGAAAAGGATGAATTCGCAGAAGCAATTCTATACTTTCTTAATAATGATGATGAGAGAAAGAAATTTGGAAAGGCAGGTCGGCAACGAGCGACTGATTTCGACTCCAAAAAGATAGTCCCGATGTATGAGAAAGTATTCGCAGAAGTTATTGAGCATTGAGGAGGCTTTGAATCTTGGATCCAAGTATCTATAATGTATATCTCGATTTTATTTGGAAAGGGACCAATACAGAGCTGGCTGAGAGTCTCTATAATTCTCCGCCTCTTACACTGGATACGATTGTCGACCAAGTACCAAATCTCTTGGAGTATTACAAACGTACTCTCTGGCATATTGATGAACGAATGGATCTTCTTGAGAAGGTTCTCATCTCACTAAACCGCGAATTTGGGTGCCTCACGCCCGAAGTAAAAGCGAATGTCGAATATTTGAGAAATGGCGCAGTTGAGTCAGCACATCAAACTGTCGTCCTTGGTGGTCCGGCCTATGTCTTGAATAAAGCAATAACAGCAAAACGGGTAGCGGACCTGTGTTCCGAGAGCGGAATCGGTCTTGCAACATATTTCTGTCTGGCAGACTACGATATTGTGCAACCTGAACTCACGCATATCCGCTTGCCAGTGATGGGTTCAGGAGGGACACTTGTGAGCATACCTGTACCAGAGGGGTACGAGAACTCGCCAGTGAGTGTCTTGCCACTTCCTTCAAAGGACTGGTATAATCAGATGGAGGATGAAATAAGAAACACATACCGACCTATGTTCAAGGTTCTTGAAGGCCCTTCAAGGACTATCTTTGAGGAAAGATTGGAGCAGGCATTATCAATTCTACGATGGAGTTACATCAACTCAACAACTCTTGGAGGATGGGCAACAAGAATCGTAGGAAGGCTGTTCAACATTGAGGGAAACTTGGGACTACCTCTTGTCACAGCATCTTCTGACGAGTTCAGAGACCTTCTTGTCGAGGGCGCAGAATTCCTTCTTGCTCGTGAGAATCGTGAAAAGGCTTTGTCTGCATTCAATGAAATAACTACGCGAATCCAGAGCAACGGATACAATCCAGGCATAGGAGCAAGGACTGCAGATTATGTACCCTTTTTCTATGAATGCCCTGAAGCTGGCTGCCACAAATCAAGAACTGAACTTCATTATGAGGAACGCGGAGCAACAGTCATCCTGACAGGAAAATGTCCTTCGTGTTCTGAAACTGTTGAGATTGAGACATCCGCAGATACACCTTATCTTGGAGATGTCGCTAGGAACCTATCACTCCGAGTGGACTCAAGACAGATTGTCATCGACTCAGTAATACCGACAGTTGTTCATGTTGGGGGACTGGGAGAAACTGCATATTACGCACAGGTGATACCTAGCGCAAGGGCGATGTCAATTCCTTTCCCAATATTTGTCAAGTATCCTAGAGTCTACTTCAACACTCCTTGGAATGAAGATTTGGCAAAATCGCTCGAGGAGAATGAACTTCCTGTGCTTCACCGAAGAGACCTATTCAGTGTCATGGGCAAGATTTCAAAATTCAGGAAAAAGGACCAATTTGACGAGATGAATAATGAGCTAGGAAACCTAGAGAGTCTAATCATGGAGTCGCATTCACAACTCAATGACAAGCTAAAAGGAATTGAATCAGAGATTACTGAAACTTCAGGAGAGAAAGTGACTGCTCTTCTCAATCAAAAAATGAATCTAGAAAGGTATCTCAGTTGGACGTTTGGGCAATATGCTGAAGAAAAGCTCGGACAGGAATCTTCCTGGGCTTGGATTGAATGGGCACTAAATTCTGGTTTTACGGACCTCTTTGGACCCTATGAACGGGCATATGTTGGGCCATTAAAGAATGGAGCCACTGTATTTGTCAACTTCTCAGTGTGAGATCCGTGAAATGAGTCCTGATTCTAATGCCTATCCAAGCTCTTTAGTGAGTAGTTTTCCAAGACGCTCAATTCCTTCAGAGATGACGTCAGGTGGCGCATACGAAAACCCGAGGCGCATAGTATTGCCCTCTGGAGTACTCGGCTCTAAGTCGTTGCCATCTTCTGAAAGTTTATGCCCTGTTATTGGATAGAATGGACCTCCTGGCACATAGAGTAGTTCATTGGGTATTGCAACGTCCTCCATGAATTTACTTGAGTTGAAGTCGCGATTATCACTCTGCCACCAGATGAAAAAGCCTCCAGTCGGGTCAGTACGGGTTCCAGCAGGGAATGACGCATCTAGTGCTTTAGCCATTGCCTCATACCGTTCTTTGTATAGTGGAATGCCTCGCTTCATGGCATTGTCAATATGATTAGTATAGTATACGTCGAGGATACGTTGGACAAGTGTAGTTGTGCAAAGGTCAAGATAGCCCTTATCTTTGAGAACCTGTTCTCTCACATTATCGGGTAATACCGAATATCCAACCCTCAAGACTGCTGCTTCCTTGCTACTCGTACCAAGATAGGCAACACGTGAGTTGTCCTTATCAAGCGTCTTGATAGGCTTTGGATTTTTCTTGAATTGTATCTCGGCATATGCGGCGTCTTCAAGAAGTAGTATGTTATGATTTTCACAAATGTCGAAGAGCGCTTGGCGGCGGTCCCAGGGGAGTGTTGTTCCTTTTGGATTGTCACTATCAGGAACAACATAAAGCATGTCAGGATTTTTGCCGAATTTTATCTTTGAGAGGTGAATTGCTCGTTCGACAAATTCTGGGATAATACCATCAATATCGGTAGGCACGACAACCACTCTTGCACCAAGCTTTACTGCTGGTACAAGAAATCCAAGATATGCAGGAGAGGGTGTGATAATTACATCACCAGGATCGATCATAGTATCGAGCAGAGCATAGAGCGCCTGTTGTGACCCGTTGGTTACCGACACGCAGTCCCATTGGGTTTCGCAATTGATTGGTATCTTGCGAACCTTGGACAAACGTTTCGCCAACGTCTTGAGGAACCAGGGCTGACCTCCTGTAGGACCGTAGTTCAGATCATCTAAAGCCATCTTTGGATTTTCTTTATACTTGACACTTAACTCAGCCATAATATCAGCAAAGATGTCAGTAGGAATTATGCCCGGCTTTCCACCAGCAAAATAGTACTTGACATTGTATTTCAGAAGAGAACGAATCTGTGATTCCTCAATAAAAGAAGTCCAGGTAGCAAAACCATAGCTATTTTCATTTGCCATAGGTACTCACCAAAGGATTTGACCTCGACGCAACGAAGAGCATGAACACTTCTGTACATGCAACTAGTGTGCAGTCCTTTAATTGTTTCTAAAGAAACAACACTCAAGACGCACTGATTCGAACTGTGATGTACGGAAGTGGTCGTCCAATCTGTGCATGTGCGCGAAACTAAATTTATGGAATCTCATCGAGTTTCAGCTGCAAGTGCCGCAGCAGCCGCGTTAGGATCGGGTGCTTCAATGATAGATCGTGCCGCAATGATAAAATTAGCACCTGCATCAAGCGCATCGCGTGCACTACCGCCTTGAGCGCCAACACCAGGGCACATAATGGGAATCTCATCTCCGAGTACAGCGCGTATCTCTGGAATCTTCTCAAGTTGTGTAGCACCGACAATAACACCATCAACATCCCAGAGGCGTGATTGTCGCGCAAAGCGAATATAGAGGGGTTCTGGTTTCCGTGATTTCTCATCCGCAGCTACAGTGAGACCATAGCCATCCTTGGCTCCAGGATGAGACATGTAGCAAAGAGTGATGATCCCGCGTTTTCTATTGGTTGCAGCCTCAAACACACTATCAAGACCACCTTCCATGCCCACAAAAGGATTGACGATGATCGCATCGAATCCAGCATCAAAATAGTACTTTGTGATTACCTTGTTAGTATTGCCTATATCATTTAATTTGCAGTCCATAATGGCTGTCAGACCTTCAGCATGAATCTTATCGACTAACCGTGGTATCCCGTCATAGACTCCCAGAGGTAAAACGAGGTGCCTGTTGATCTTAAAGGCGACTGCATGCTCAGCTGTTTGAGATATTATACGTAGAGCTTCCTGTTCTAGGCGGTCTTTCTCAGCCTTCATTGCAGCGGCATCTTTGCCAGTCATATTTGCGACTAGGTCGAGACCTATGATCAGTTTGCTTTTCTTTACAAAACTTGAAGCTGTAAGCTTTCGCTTGTACACATGGATCACTCCTTAATCCCGATGACCCCTCAGTGCAACGGGATGTTACCCATTTCAATGCGATGCGTCCAAATAAATTATCGTTCGCTCTTTTCTGAGCATACCAGCACCGCAAACTTATATCAGACTCATCTATTTGGAATGTTGGAGAGGCAAGATTGAGTCCCGATTGGTTATTATCAAGGGTGACTGTTGTTCTGATGGCCATTGTTGGCCCTATCTATTTCTTCTTGCTTATGCTGTTCATACCAGAGATGACGCCTTTCTCGGATCCTGGCCTCAATGTATTATTTCATTATCTCGCAGCGCCAACAGTCTTTTCAGCTCCTTGGGTAGGCACAATATACTACCAACGGTACAGACTCGCGAATACTATTCACATAATGGATGAAACTATCACAGCAGTGCCACTCAGATGGAGAATCTTCTATGGAGCAAATGCGCTCTTTGTCTTGATGTTGTTCGTGCTTCCTATGGCAACACCGGTCATAGCGATTGTTGAAGGGCTTATTGTTGCTGGTCATGTCTTCTATCTTATTGGTCTAGGTAAGTTGGGGGGAGGAAAACCTGCAGCTGTATTAGGGATTATCGTTGCTATTGCCCTCTGTATTTTGCCAGCTTTTGTCATGCTGGAGTTCATCCCGGGGTATATAGCTGTCTGGGAAACTATTCTTCAGACGTGGACTGACTTCTGGTTGGATGTAGCATATGGCTTTGCACAGTGCCTTGTGAATGCTCTCAGCTTTGGAGCTCCTGTGTATTTCATCTACTATGGTGCACAAGAGTATGATAGAGGTCTCTACGGGGAAGTTTACACAAAAACACCAACAGCCTGGATTAGAATTGGAGAGTTCATCATCTTTGTCATTTTCTTGGTAATGTACCTGCCTCCAATTCCCACACCAATTGGAGTTCTCCCATTCCTAGATCTTTCATTCCTCTTCCAGAATTATATCAACTGGATATCACTTGGGATTGTAGCCATCATGGTGCTTGTTAAGATGGCACTTAAAGTCAAGGGCGACACAACAATAGGCGGAGCAACTAACATAATCGTTATCGGTCTATTTCTTGTAGTCGAGCTCTTTAACAGAACAGACTTCATCCTGAAGACCTCGATTATTCTTCTTGCATTCATTGTCTATGCTGCACTGGCAACTGTGAGTTATCTTAGAGCATCATCGAGAGAACTCTATTGAAATCAAGTGCATAGGATTGGTTCTGTAGAGTTTGAACTACATGTTGAGTATGTCCAGTTTTTCTGCAAGCCTGATAATAGGTAGAAAGACTGTCATAGGCTCAGAATCAGCAAAGGAATCAACGAACTCGAGAGCCTCTTTTGGTCTGCCCTTGTATGCAATAAAATTGCCTTTTGGAGGTCCA
The DNA here is from genome assembly GCA_002825465.1 of Candidatus Thorarchaeota archaeon MP8T_1. The sequence continues at coordinate 4,613 of PJER01000062.1, read as the reverse complement.
TCGCCCTCTGCATGAACCCAGAGAGGCAGTCCATACATCTCATAGTATCCATGATTAGAGATTAGAGTCCCATAGATATGCTTGCCCTCGTGCTCGAAGTAGAGCATACTAGCAGGTCGTTCCCTTTGCGACCAAGAAACAAGCATCCTGGCTAAATCAATCATTGAAGCTATCTTCATATTCACCGGTGGTCGAATATTGTCCTTGCTCATGCTTATGCGCACCAAATCGCACATCTCTCTTCTCCTTATAAGAGCAAGCATTGTGCTACGCGACTGTGATTTATTCTTGGGTATGAAGAACTGACCTAATCTTATCTGCTATGGAGATGACCTTCCTCTTCTCAACACCAACAACGACGATGGGTAAGCTCAAATATGACTGGCTTACGCCAACAGAAAATGATACTCGTACACCCTCTCTTCTAAAACAGACGAATGTGAAACCATCCTCATGAATTAGCTGCTCAAGCTCCATTCCTGTTGAACTTATACCACCAGCCACCCACCGTATCATCTCTAATACATCTGCTTCTTCACGTTCCACCACTATAGATTCGCGGCAGTCGTTCTCAGATGTGAAAAGAAAGTCGTGTGAAGCAGGGCTGTACAATAACTTCCTCATCGTTGCTTTTGAGAGAAGCTCTTTCGAAACAGGACCAAATCTCTTTACCAATACCTTGGATGGATCAATATCAGATACAGCGATTGTTTCAATCTCGACTTCAGGTGGTGCAACTTCTTCAGCAGCAGGTTCCTCGAGATGAGGAGATGGATCATTTGTGATTGTGAAATCCTGCTTTTGTTGTTCAAAGAGAGTCTTGACATAGTCTCTCATCCATTCATCTAGAATCGACCAGTCCTCTTTGCTCAACTTCAGCGGAGGCCTCGGGACTTCCGGTAAGTCCTCAGCAAAAGCCTCTTCAGATTCCTTATACTCCTCCTCTAGCGTTTCAGTAGATTCGATTGCTTTTGGCATTTCTTCTGTTTCTGACTCCCCGGTGATTTCTTCCAGTTCTTCGGGAATCAGGAGCTTGACTGCTTCGAATAGACCAGATAAGCGATCCGTACCGCCATGTTGTGAGAGTCGCGGACGAACCTGCATGATGAATCCTCGTTTGTTCTCTGTAGCTTGATCGAAAACCAAGGCAACTCCCCTGGGCAGACTGCTAATGAATACCTTATCGCGGAATTGTTCAACCATAACTGCAGGTGCTCGTTGCTGGAGAGCTCGGATGTCATTATCATGGGATAACGCGTGAGAGATGATGATATCAGCCTGTGATATTGCATCATCTGAAACAGCTGACGGCTGCTGCGTACAAAGGACAAGACTACATCCAAATCGTCGACCCAGCTTTGCATAGCCAACAATCGCATCCTTTGCAGGAGTGGCTCCTGAGCGCGGGACAAGTGTGTGTGCTTCATCAATAATGAGCCATGTAGGAGGTAATTCTTCTCTCGCACTAGTGCCCTCGTCAGTCCAAGCCATTCGATAAGTCAAGACTTGTCTGCATAGCATATTTGTTAGAATCGCAAGTACTGCCTCAGCATCAGATCCAAGAGGCGCTACGTCAATGACTGTGATTTGTCCAGCAATTGCGAGGTCCTGTGCACTAGTTCCACCAGGGTGGAAGACTCCCAACCTATCCGCTCTCCGTAACCTCTGGACGAGCGCAGTTCTTGAGGCGGGTTTATAGAACTCTACAATTGTTGGATTCGATTCAATACAATGAATCATGTCCTTGATGCTGAAATCACGTTTCAGCTGCACATGCTCTCCCGATTCAACAGTGTAACCCCGTCGAACAGCATCCAAAGTCTCACCTATCAAATTCTCCATAGCCGTACTCAGTGATCCACCTTTCTCCAGCACATACCCCCAGTCAGAAACGGAGAGTTCGCGGGGACCGATTGACAATGGAAAGAGTCGAGCTTTTTTCTTCACCTCATCAGGAAGTCCCACATAGGTTCTTCGAGGGATATAGACATTCACTGGAAACCCTTTTGCTTCATAACCCCATTTTTTCAAGAGATCAGTCTGATCATCATTTGCATCTACCATCTGTCGGAAGACATCAACAGTGTCGACAACGACTGCGGCCACTTCAATCTCTCTGCGTTCCATAGCCAAAGCAAGCTCTTCTGCAATGATGCCTAACGTGTAGCTCTTCCCTGAACCTCTCTTGCCTGCGACAAACATCACATGGGGGCTCATCAAATCAAGATTCACAGGCATTCCCATAAGAGATGTAAGCACATCATCGGAAGACTCTGTAACACCTCCAATCATTCCAACACCCACTGTATGGTATTTTCGATGGAATGAGTCAGAGCGGCCGAGGACAACTCCTACACTGAGATCAATATGTAGGTCGAGGGGATCGCCTACACGAGGGTGGTATGGCAATACAGATTTAGGAAGTAGATCGATTGGTCTATCTGAATCTTCTGGACTTTCGGGATCTTCATCATCTGGCGTGTCTTGATTTCCCGGTTCGTTCAATTGTGCACCTCCGGACGACTCAGCCTTGACTTCGGATAAAGTTTAGCTTGATAGGTGTACAAGGCGCTATTCGGCTTTAGCAAAGAAAAATCAATCTTTTACAACATCTTGTAATTCAAGGTCGAAGAATAGCAGTGAAAGGAGTTGTAGTGTAAGCTCAGCAAGACTCAAAACGCAATCAAAATAGTGAACAGACCATGCAAGATCTGATTCAGGATGACAGTTTCATCTACATCTTTCTCGATAACAAACGATATTGGATTCGTAGGGTCCAAGCTGGGGAAAGCTTCCACTCAAACAGAGGACTCATCAAATACGACGACATCATTGGCAAGCCCTATGGACTCAAAATCGAGAGCCACTCAGGTGTCATTTTTCAAATTCATCGACCAAGCCCAACAGACATTCAAATTGCAATGGGTCGAAACACGCAAATCATCTACCCAAAGGATGCAGGAGTCATTCTAGTGGAGGCCGGGATTGGAGCCGGCTCTCGTGTAGTTGAATCAGGTACAGGTTCAGGTGCGCTCACAGGCATTTTAGCGCGGGCCGTCGGTCCAACAGGTCATGTGTATACATATGAGATTCGAGAAGACATGTTTCAAGGAGCAAAGAAGAATCTTGAGAAATTCGGACTGACTGAAAATGTGACTCAGTATAACCAAGACATTCTACAAGGCATCAAGGAGGAAGATGTCGATGCAGTCGTTTTAGACCTTGCAACACCCTGGGAGCTTGTCGATGAGGCACATAGAGTACTCAAATCAAGTCATCATTTTGTAAGTTATAGTCCCACAATAGAACAGGTCATGAAGACGTGTACTGCACTTGCTAGTGATGGAAAGTGGGGAATGATCAAGACCCTAGAGATTTTCGAGCGTGAGATCATGGTGAGAGAGAATAAAACTCGACCCACGACTTGGATGGTTGGCCATACCGGGTACATGACCTTTGCAAGAAGCATGGCAAAACAAGACTAGCAAAGAAGCAGTCGGCGCAACGTGGCGCAAAACAAAGGCTTAAATGCAGTTACATAACCATCTTTATTGTCGATTGTTGTCGACGGTTGTTGATAATCATGACGTACCGGCATAAGCGGGACCAGTGCACAAAAGAAACCAGAGATATTATTGAAAACATCCTTCACGAAAATATGTCCAGCTACGACATGACTGAATCTAGCGGCGGAGGACTCTCTGAAAAATCAAGAGAAACTGTGCATATTGAAAATGGCGCCAACGTTCTTGTAAGTGATATGGATAAAGAAAGCAATAATCTTGACAAGATGGAGCGCTATAAACCATCTCAGGAGTTTGACTTCGAGGTTTCGGAAGTCAAAGAGGGTTTTGAGAAGAAGAAGAAACGAAGAAACTATATTGAATTCAGAGCCGATTATGTGAAGATCAAGTAAGGAGGGGATAAAGTGTCTAAGAATGATGATTTTGAAACATTGAAGAAAGAGGTTCGGGAGCTCAAAAAGACTGTCTACAGTCTTAAGAACACAATCATTGAGCTTACAAATCAGCTAGAGTCGACCTCTGGGACTTCGCCTTTGGAAGGCGGGCAATACAGTATATTCGCTAATGCATCCAACACTCTTGAGGGAGATGTGAGCTGGAATCGACTCATAAATCTCCTGAACAATGCTGATCGTGGTCTTACTACCAGTGAACTAGCAAAAAGGTGGGGTAAATCCAGAACTCGTACTAGTGAAGTTCTGAATATACTTGCAGAGGATGGTCAAGTCGTTAAGTATCGAGATGGTCGTAAAATTCGATTTCGTCCTGCTGAAGAATGATTTGGGATTTTCATCTTACAGCAAGTTGTAATGCCTTAATTGTCCCTTTCTTGTGTATAGAGTATTTTTTATCACATAATAGACGCCTTTTGAAGCAAAACATGCAGAGCGAGGCTTTCGTTTGGCGTAAGTACGCTTAAGTAACAGCTCGGCTATGCATTCTTGAGTAAGACTCCCTTCAGGAGGACATTCGATTGGCAAATGAACTACCCAGCTCTAAGAAGAAAAGCAGTACTTCTGTAGAGGATGCCATTATCTACACAAGCATTCTATTTGAGCTCAATCTTAAGGCGCAGGATGCTGTGAGGGA
>PJER01000007.1 GCA_002825465.1 Candidatus Thorarchaeota archaeon MP8T_1 | reverse complement strand
GTCTGGAGAAGATATGAATGTCCGAAAGCGATTCTGAATGGGAACTTGTCATTTAATGAGATCTGCAAATTCCTCTTCAGATAGTACTTTCACACCAAGCTGTTGAGCTTTGGTTAGTTTTGATCCAGCCCCTGGTCCTGCGACAACATATGTGGTGTTCTTGCTTACACTCGATGAAGATGTGCCTCCAAGGTTCTCTACAATTTCTTCAGCTTCATTTCGTTTCCACTTGGTGAGAGTGCCAGTGAACACAAATATCATCCCTGAGAATGGTTGTTTTGAAGTAACCCTTCGTTCAGAGGACATTGAAAGACCTGCTTTAGTGAGATCTTCGATTATTTTACGAGAATGCTTGTCAGAGAAGTAATCTATGATATTGCGAGCTACCTCAGGTCCTATGGACTCAACTTTCTCTAATTCGTTCTGCTTAGCTTTCATCAATCGTTCCATAGAACCGAATTGTCTGGCTAACACCTTAGCAGTCTGAAATCCTACAGAGGGAATTCCAAGAGCAAAGAGAACCTTGTGAAATGGTTGACTTTTGCTCTTCTCAATTTGATCAATTAGTTGAAGCGCGGATCGTTCTCCAAAGCGTTCAAGAGCTGTAAGGTCTTCAACTGTAAGTGAGTAGAGAGAAGCAAAACTCGTCACTAGTCCTGAATCAATCAATTGGTTCACTCTTTTCCATCCAAGTCCCTCTATATCCATTCCTGCCTTGCATACAAAATGACCCATTCCTCTACTAAGTTGTGCAGGACAGGAACCATTTTCACATGTTGCGATCTTCTTATCATCAGCAATTTTTATTGGTCCATGACAGACAGGGCACTTCTTTGGAAAATCATACTTTCTCTCAGAACCCGTTCGTTTCTCTAAGATAGGTCCAACAACTTGAGGGATCACATCTCCTGCTCGTTCAACGATGACTGTATCACCAATGCGAATATCCTTTCGTTCAATCTCACTAAGATTGTGAAGAGTTGCACGGGTGACCTTCACTCCTCCAATACTGACAGGAGTCAGTTCAGCCACTGGAGTAAGACGACCAGTTCTGCCTACCTGCACTGTAATCTCACGAAGCTTTGTAGACTCTTTCCGTGCTTGGAATTTATATGCTACAGCCCAACGAGGGTCTCGGACTCGCATTCCGAGTTGTTCTTGAAAGGCTAGACTATTGATCTTAATCACTACACCATCTATCTCATACGGAAGTTTGTCTCTCTTCGAATCGATTTCACTATGGAAATCAAGAGCCTTCCGAATTCCTTTACAGATTCTTGAATATTCTAGATTTACTTTGAAACCCCATTTTGGTAGGGTCTTGAGTACTTCAAATTGTGTTTTGAAATCATATCCAGTGGCCTCAGCAACACCATAGAGAAAAATCTGTAGAGGCCGCTTTGCAGTCACTGTTGAGTCTAATTGTCGTAATGCACCTGCTGCAGCATTTCTTGGGTTAGCAAAGGTAGACTGACCTTCTACCTCTCGCTGTTCATTCATTTCATTAAAACCAGCATGACTCATGTAAACTTCTCCACGAACAACAAGTCTTGATGGAATCTTAATTCCATCATAATCCATGAGAACTAAGGGAACCTCTCTGATGGTCTTGATATTCGCTGTCACATCCTCACCTGTTTGTCCATCACCGCGTGTGGAAGCAATGACAAGTTTTCCATCTTCATAGATGAGTTCTACAGCTAGACCGTCGAATTTGAGCTCTGCGACATACTCCACCCGATTCAAACCCAAATCGCTTCGACAGTTGGCATCAAATGAAAGAACAGCTTCTTCATCATAGACTGTCTTCAAACTCACCATTGGAATTGGATGTTCGACGAGACCTAATTCCTCTCTTGGTGTACCTCCAATCTGTTGGGTAGGAGAGGTTGCTTCCTTGAGGTCTGGAAATTTCTCTTCGAGTTCAATCAATTGAAGTAGAAGTCTGTCGTATTCTCGGTCTTTAATGATAGGTGAATCAAGTACATAATAGCGATAATTGTGAAAGTGAATAGCGTCACTCAATTCTTTGATAGCACTTTTTGCATCCTTCTTTGATGTAATTTTAGACACATCAACATCAGGGAGTTTGTCTCTACTCATGCCTCATGCTCCTCCATTATAGAGTGCAGAACATCACCTATAAACTACAATCTTCTATCAAAGTTTCTGTTTTGATGAGTCCATCAAAGAATCAATGTTGTTAGTATCCAACTATATTTATTCGCGCTATAACTAATGTATCTCGAGGGATAATTCTATTGCCTGATACAATAAGAGGATACGATAAAGAAGAACTCGTAAAATCAATCTACAAGAAACAATTTGTGGGACTTGAAAAATTTGCATTGGATGCTGCTGGAAATGGAAAGATCTACAAACTAAGACAAATTCTAGCAGAATTTGACCCAGTGCATCTATCGATGTATATGGTGGGTGTGTGCGGGAGACAGATCAGAGTTAAGCTCAACAGTTTTGATTTTCCTGATGGAGAGCATAGGGTTGGAATTGAATTCATCGAGGTCATCAAGCGGGATGACGATTTGGAAAAACAAGAGGATTAGAAACTAAGAAATAATTGGAGACACCAAAGCAAGTCGCCATGGGGTCTCCGTATATAATAGTAGAGTCTTCCATACGCATTTCCCAATACTCCGAGGGACTATTTGAGAATACGACGGAATCTCTAATCATGAATTCGATGCTTGATTTTGTCATGACGCTTCTTCTTTCTTGCTTTGTTTGCTTGGCCGCTATTGAATCCCATCGTTCGCTTACCTCCTTTGGTAAACCAAGTTTGAAGGATAACATAACGGTATGTTCCTGTTTTACGTACCAGATGCCTTACTCATCCTAAGACGATAATCAGCAAAAATTACGTATTGGGATAATTCTTGTAGCATCTGGATATAGGCCTATCGTTTGAACCAACTCTTCGATTCAAGCTATTTGGGTTGTCCATCTTTAATCTTGAAGTTTTCAGTTGATATTATTAAGAAAAAAGGGCTGTTTTCAAGAACTTCCTAGACTTCTTCGTTTCCTAAGAAGATGGGCTACACTGAAGAAAGCTACTATCGTAGTAACTCCGCCTATTGCAAAACCTTCTGCTAGTAATATGATCGTTTGAAATCCTGAAGTAGAATTCGTATCTGTAGTTATATTGAAATTTGGAAATCTATCTATTGCGTAATATAATGGATTTCGTTCGAGTCGACAATACTCGCCTTCTTGAAAGTCTGCAAGTGTAAATGGACCGCAGGTCACAAAGGGATCTGCTTCATTGAATATGGGATTCCAAGTGTTCCACCCATCATAGCCAATTCCATTATCATTATTGAAAATGTGTTCAGGAATAATGTAGTCAAAAGCAAATGAATTGAAATGCCAGTATGTTTCAGTTACGAATTCTAGAATTACTCTGTATGGTGTTGGAGCGTATACTGCAAATAGATCACTTAGATCTGCTCCAGCCACATTACCAAATTGATTACTTTCGTATTGATAGACAAAACTGAATACAATATCATAAGCTGTCAGTGGAACTCCATCACTCCACGTGGCATTTTGGATAATATCGATAGTAAACTTAGTATGCCCTTCTTGAACACTGGGATTGAATGAATGGTTTTCAATAATCATAGCGTAAGTCAAATCTGGCACTGGCTTGAGGTCAGGACCGTATTTATAGAGAGATGGGAAGAGATTGTCAAATATTGTGGATGAATATGGCGAGTCAGCGACGAAGATGTTAAAGCTATCAATATTATCACCAATACTTACTACAACTGTACCTCCATTTGTCCCGTCCAATTTGTGGATCTTTCTCATTGTCCATAGACCAGAGATATGTCGTTGAAGGTCCTCAACATGCCCCGTGAACCGATCATTCCTGTATGCTTGACAGTAAGTGTTTTCATAGATGACAAGCCTAGGAACATTATACTGGAGAATCCGCTGCATCTCAGCGGCTGCTTCATAAACCTCTTCATATGTTGTTCCATGAAGAAGTCGGTCTCTCCAACTATCGTAGGTACTATTTCTGAAGTTGCTTGGATTTTGATATGGAACATCTGCATATTCCGACCAGTAATCATACGCAAGCCATTCAACATCATTGGTGTGGAAGTCAATGGGAGTATAATACGCCATATCGTAGTCGCCGTGGTTGTCCAATCTTGAGTTTAACTCGAAGTAGTGTGCTCCGCGTACACTTGCATTAATATGGAGGGAATCAAAAGCATCAAGCATTATTGTTTTAGGAGGTCTCAAGGCGATGCTGGGTACGTTATCTATGTACTCCAGAATAATATCGAAAGGTATACCATTTGGTGCCAATCTAAAGCCAGATTCAGAATCGATGCTGAAGTTCAAGTCATCAAGTATCTGATTTCCAATATCCGGTTGTGCGGTGTAATAATGCCATTCCAATTGATTCTCGATACACCAACCGTTTGCAGAAGGGACCAACGAATCATGTTCGACTGAAAACCCATCCCATCGATCCTCTGCGATTCTAGTCTTATCGAACGCAAAGGCAAAAGCTCGTCTGAATCCACTAATGTTTAATGGATATTTGTCGCAGTTTATGGTAATATGGCCATAGCCATTTCTTATTGCTGTGTAGATTGATATTTTTTCATTTTCTTCGAATGCAGGATAATGGACTGGATCGAAGTAACTGGAATCCATATCAATATCGCCAGATTGGAGATCAAGAAATCGTTGGTCTTGACTGATCATTACCTTGTAGATGATGTCATCTATGTAAGGTCCTCTTCGAATATCCTGTGAATAACTAGTAGCAACTGGAATATCACTCATTAAAATTAGAACTAGTGATGCCATTACTAGTAGAGCAACTAGTCGAATCTTTCCTCCCAATTCTAACCACAAAACCTCCAAGGCTATATTGTATGTGACATATTGATTTAACCTCTTCCAATCACGCTCACTACACCGACAAGAATTGGTAACACAGGACACAGTCCTATCTAATCCTAAGGATCAAAAATTTAGTAGTTTATTAGTCAATCTCAGGACATGAGATGTGGGAGTGATAATGAAGGTGAGTCAAGTTACTCATTTAGTCTACAGAATGAAGTTATGGAATATTATGAGCCGACACAATAGAAGCATTCCTTCTATAGCGGCAAGTCATATGACTCTCCCTAGTAAAATTAGCTCAAATAATCCGCAAAAAAAAAGTGAAAAAGAAAAAATTCAGGACTAAGGTCTAAGGAATGAGGTCTTAGGATTCAGTTTGTTAGGATATAGGACTTAGGGTTTAAAGAATCCCAGTATTGCCTTCGGGTACCATAGGGTCGCGGGTTACCCTTGCTACGGTCGCTGGTTGCTAGGTGCATTGTCATATGACACTCAGCAAAGAATGGAATGATTGCAATGGGCGAAGTACAGGAAATGAACATCGCGGATGGATTAAAGGAACTAAAAGTACTGGCAAAGAAAATGGTTGTGACTGCGCATAATATTAGAAATTATAGCTCCAAGAAAAAAGGTCAACCTGACCTGATAGAGAAACAAAAGGAGTTTGTCAAATCAGAGAGGCAGAAGTATGAAGACATTCTTAGGAATTGGACAGCCATCAAGCTAGCCATTCAAAGAGCCAATCTTGATACCTATATTGAGTATAAGGACATCAAGATGTCTCTCGCAGAAGCTATCATATGGAAGCAAGGAAGGAAAGATATGGAACGTAGCCTTTGGGATTCTTTCACATCGGAGACTGCTGATTCACAAATTGGTCAGGCTAAAATGGTCGCTGACAAACTTGGTCTCACAGAAGCACAGATGGTCGAGATCAACATGGTTCCGGAATTGTATTATGATGAGAGAGAGATCCAAACTAAAAGAGAGACTCTCTTGGAGTTCGAGGGTAGGATTGATGCACTTATTGATGCTGCAAATATCAGGACTGCACTCAAATTCTAGTTGCATCTTTTACTGTCCAGTGCATAAGTTATCACACTAAGAAATATTAGAGGGATTAATTTTCGAAATCATGAAGGCATTCATATGACCGACGAAAATCACTCACTGACTGAAGTTCTTCCGAATTTAGTAGTTCTTCTAATGCTACTTTTTTTGGAATACTCAATCACAATGACACTCGGACCTTCTCTTGCTTTAGTAGGAGATAATGGAGTCTTTATTGGAATCCCGTTTGTACTAGCCCTAGTATTGATCATCTTGATCGTATTCGGTCTCTATTCAATTTGCGGAAAGTCAACAAAATATAAGATGATTAGTAACATCACACTGATTTTGTTCATAATTCAAGTGGTGCTCATTTTCATCATGTATCTTTTCTTCGCTATCGCAGTTTAGTGAAGAATATAAACTGGAATCCGTAGTGACCTATCGACTATGTATCTTATAGGTGCAAAAAGATAGGCCTCTACGAGATATGGGTTCGCCTCTTTCTAAATAATCTAATGCAATCCTGGAGAGAATAATGATTGCATATTCCAATTGCCAAATAGGTATGAAAACAAAAATGACTACAGGAAATACCCCTATTTGCCCTCTCCGCCCATTTCCCCAACACTTTCGCAACGCTTATATAACCAAAAAAGTCGCGGCCTTTTCGCAATGCTTATATCAAAAAGTCGTTATGGCATTGACTGTACCCGAAAGATTCCTTAGTTGACAGAAGGACCGTAACACTTATAAGTGGATTTTAGTATATAAATGTAGCGGAATCTGAACGGGGAAACGACTTCTGAATTTGATCAGCGCCACGATCATTGACTACAATCGGGCAAGACTATCGAAGGCTTACTCGATTATCCAATCCCTTGACAGATGAGAGTGAGGAGAGAAGAGAACTATGTCAACGCGGACCGATAAGAAACAGTCCAGAGACAAGGAGTCGGGCTTTTCATGTCCTGAATGCGGCGGCAAAGAGGTCGTTCAAGACCTGGAAAAAGGTGAACGAATCTGCGCTTCCTGCGGACTTGTCGTATCAGAACACCGAATTGACACAGGTCCCGAATGGAGAGCATTCACCTCAGATGAGAAAGATGCACGCTCCAGAGCTGGTGCCCCCACGAATTATGCAATTCATGACAAGGGACTCAGCACCATGATTGATTGGCGGGATCACGATTCTCAAGGCAAACGATTCACGGCAAAGAAACGTTCAGAGATCTACAGACTTCGCAAATGGCAAATTAGGACGAGAGTTCATAGCTCAGTCGACAGGAATCTTGCTCAGGCAATGTCAGAGCTCGACCGACTGTCTTCACAGCTTGGACTCACAAAGAGCATCAAGGAACTGGCAGCCCTGCTATATAGAAAACTCATCGTACGTCGACTGGCACGGTCCAGATCAATCGACGCGATGGTTGGCGCAGCAATTTATGCTGCATGCAGACTGAGGAAGGCTCCTCGTTCCCTTGAAGAGATTGCAAGACACTCACGAGTGAACCGGAAGAAGATCGGACAGCACTATCGTCTCTTGGTTGAGAAGTTGAAACTGCGAATGCCCATCAGCGACCCGGCGAACTACGTTCCACGGTTCATTACCGAACTCAACCTACCAGGAGTTGTTCAACAAAAGGTCATCGAGATTCTTGAAATGGCCAAGGAGAACAGAACTCTGGTCACAGGTCGTGATCCTAGAGGCCTTGCTGCAGCGGCTATCTACATAGCAAGTATCCTAACTGACCATCGGGTCACTCAGCGAGACATCGCTATGGCTGCGGGAGTCACTGAGGTGACAGTTCGCAATCGATACAAAGAACTCGTTCAGAAACTCAAGATAACAATGGCGCCGTGATAAAAATATCGAACATGACAATCTTACAAAACCACCACCGGGGGATCCTAAGCCCCCTAATTGACTTAGGAACAATGGAGGGAATATACTAGCAAAATGGCAATCTCAAATACTTTAGATGAAGGAAGAAGAGACGGAATAGGAATAACAGAGACCCCGAAGACATCATGCCCCGAATGCGGAGGTGTTGAGGTCGTCAGGGATAATGAGAAGGGAGAGCTCATTTGCGCGGCATGTGGACTGGTACTTTCCGACCATCGAATCGACACTGGTCCAGAGTGGCGAGCGTTCACATCAGACGAACGAGACTCCCGATCACGAACTGGTGCACCTGCATCATTGTCAATGCATGACAAGGGACTCTCTACAATGATCGATTGGCGAGACCGTGATGGTAAAGGAGCATCATTCAGTGCAGCACAACGTGCCCAAATCTTTAGACTGCGAAAATGGCAGATCAGAACTCGCGTGCATTCATCACTCGACCGTAACCTGGCACAGGCTATGACAGAGATCGACAGACTATCATCTCAGCTTGGTCTATCTCCAAGCTTGAAGGAACATGCAGCGCGCATGTACCGGAAGCTCATTGCTGGAAGGCTCTGGAGAAGTAGATCAATCGATGCAACTGCAGCTGCAGCGGTATACGCAGCATGTAGACATCGAGGTAACCCCCGTTCGATTGAGGAGATAGCTGAACATTCGCGTGAGGACAAGAAGAAGATCAGTGCACACTATAGAATGTTAGTGACGAAACTCAAGATAAGGATGCCAATATCTTCGCCTGAGAACTACGTACCCAGATTCATCTCAGAACTGAATCTACCAAGCGAAGTTCAACGGACCACCATGGAAATTCTAGCGAGGGCAAAACAAGTCCGTGGATTGGTCACAGGAAGAGATCCACGTGGACTGGCTGCCGCGGCTATCTACGTAGCATCTATCATGAACGACTGTAGGGTCACACAGCGCGACATCTCAGAAGTGAGTGGAGTGACTGAAGTGACAATTCGTAATCGATACAAGGAACTCGTGGACAAGTTGGACTTGACCATGATGACTCCTGGACAAGAAGCAGCATCTTAGTGCTAGCACATGGCCGCGGGAGACCGCGGTCACTACTTTTCTTTTAATGAATTTCTAATACAGTAGAATTCATATACTGTTCAAGAAGCTGCAATATCTAGGAGAGGGATATGGTTTTCGCACCAATAGTGATAGGAATTGGTCTTGCGTTCATAGGTCTGATAGTCCATCTATCCCTAGACTTTGGTGTAGAAATATCAACAATATTTTTCAAAAAACATCCACGGGCATACGAGATATGCATCCAGCTGATGCTTTTTGCAATGCCTCTTGGAATCACTATAGATATTCTGCCCAAATGGGATATCGGATATCAAAACGAAATCCAACCAGTAGTCATCTGGTTTGCAGCCATATGGCCTTTTGTGATTTATGTTTTACATAAGAACATCAACAAAAACGCAATAAGATTGGGGATGACTTCCAAACAAGTAGGAATTACTAACCCAATACTCTCTGCTCGCTTGAATATTCTAGGATGGATTATCTCTGGATTACTAATACTCTCTTCATTATACATTACACAATTTTCTAGTCTATCTATCTGGGCATTCCCCATGATGTTTTTAGGTCTTCCAGGTATATTCTCATTTGATCTCTTCGGATCAATATTTTCACTCCTAGGTAAATCAGAGAATGCGAAGGAGAAAGAAAACAGCCAGGATACAGACTAGCTCTAAATGACCGCAGGAAACTGCAGCCACTACTTTTCTTTTCGCAATCGATTCTTGAAGAATTAGAGAGAAGACTTTGACCTCAATTATAGAACTATAATATCAACTATGAGTAACTGTATGATGCTGATATAGTTGAAAATATTCGTTCTTCTTTGTCTATTTAAGTTCGTTCCTCTTTTCCTATTTATACTGACAGAAATTGCTCGTTTTTTGGTTCGTTATGTGAAATTTTGTGTCAATTTTCTGCTATAGAAATTTCGACCATTGTTTGCACTATGTATCGGTAATAACAATGAACACAGATCCAAAACAACCTCCAACCGAACCATGGAACCTACGAACTGATCCCAAACAGCCACCAACAGAACCCTGGCTGGTTAAGCTAAACGCGGATTCACAATTCGTGGCTCCTTGGTGAACATGGTATTTTGACTGGAGAATGAATTAATTTCATATCTCCAGTCCTCTTCTTCTTTTTTATATTACTAACATAAAACATACAATACAAATACATGTCCGCTCTTACTCGTTGTGAGTATTGGATATGTGGATGATGAATCAATGGAGATTCCTGTAAAGGTGTTTCTTCCATCTGGAGATATTGAGCTAGGAATGCTATCATTCCAGAAGGATGGCCCTATCGTTGTAATAAATAATAGAACATACATTCAATCAAATAATCAAGGAATCACTTATTCAATACGAAGAAAGGAAGATCTCCGTTTCTTTTCAGGTCTTACCACTGAAGACCAAATCACTTTGCAGTCTAAGATTACTTCAAGGACCATCAACCTTTCTTCAGAAGGGCAATATGACCTCTATCCACCAAGTTCGAGCAAATGGGTCAGCCTACTTTCAGATACTGGAAAATCAGCCATCTTCTTCGTACAAGATATTATATCAAACTCGAAGAAGCTACTAACCATATTTGATTTCTATGAAGAAGATATAGTTAGGAGTCAGTTAGTAAATCAATATGAGACAGAAATACTATTTATGATGACAGATTGGAATGTCTATAATTCTATCCGTAATAGAGGAATAGACGAGTCTTTCATATCAAAACTACTTGATAGTCCGCCGCCTACATGGAAGAAACTTGCTATAATCCTTGATGGCATATCTATTCCGAAATTAGAACTATTCGAGTCAATGGAGAAAACAATGGATCAATTTGTACCGGCATCATTCCCAGAAGCAACAAGAAGAGAGCTAAAGGCGTTTCTTTCATGGATTCAAGAGGAGAAAATTCCAGAAGAGGATCCTTTGGATTTCAGTTCTAAAACGGCTAATGCACCTGTCTTCTCAAGTCTTGCTTTTGGGCACATCCAATGTTTATTGGAAAATAAAACACCTCCACAATATGTTCGAATTATGACAATGGCTGAAAGAGGATTACTTGACCTCCCGATGTTACCTACTGAAGAAACTATTGAACAGAATAGTTGGGAATTGGCTTGGTACAAGATAATCGAACTATTGCCAAATCGCAGAAAGAGAGTAATTGAAATTGCAGACCAATTGAATAAAGACCAAACAATATTGACAGATCTTCCTGTAACTCGAGAGATGGCAAAAGCATCCAAAGGAGCATGGATCGAAAGATTCGCGTTAATTAACTACACACTTCATATGCGGGGATATATTCAGACTCAGAGAATTGGACTGGACACGGTTGTCTATGTAGGTGGAGCTCACAAATGGCCGCATAACCATCTCGCATGGACTGCCCGTCTTGGAAATCCAACAGAAAAACCACCTTTTATTCAAGTTATGGTGATGCCTAAGAATTCATCAGAGCAAGCTAATAGATCACTTCCTAATCTCTCGAAAATTGCTTGGTCTACAAGTTGTTTTAATCTAAGTCTTTTTGATAGTAGTAAGCAAAAGTGGAAATCTACAATTGCTAGAATAACTAATTCTCTTGGTGGAAAAAGGACCCTGAAACAACTGGAGAAGGAGTTTCCACCTTCATCCAAAGGATCTATTCTAATGCCATCAGAAATTGAATCTAGAGTCTTGGATTATGCTTCATGGCAAATGTATCTTAGTTCACTTGAGAAAGGGGTTTATGAATCACACTTGGGCATTAACAATCTCGAGCTTTACAGAATATTATCAGATCTTAAAGAAAAAGGGATACTGAAGATTCAATATCTACTTAGAATTCCAGGATTAGTTGCAACATGTCAAATTATCGAAGGAGAACCAAATAAGATACTGGCGCTTGTTCGTGCATTCCTAAAGCACCAACCAAGTACGACTGCAATGATAGAGAATGGATCCAAGAAAGCATACATAATATCAAGGGTACCAGAGGATGAAGTCTATGAAATCTTAGTTAACCTACCAAATGAGGCTGCTAAAAATGGAATTGATATTAGAAGTTACAGAATAGATGCCTACGTTGGCTATCAACATAATTTATACTCACGTTTGTTAAAATCTGATGGCACATGGGATGATGATATTTCAGGACTACTTAACCAAAGTAGTCAAAGTAGATTCTAAATCTTATCCAGTCCACTCTTCAGCCATCGAACCAATAATACCCTTCATCTTCTTCCGCATGATGACACCGACTACAGCAATGATGCTGAATCCTCCCAATAGAGATGTATTCCCAGCATCCAGTTCAATGTGCAGCGACTCTCGAACTACTGCGATGGATAGAGGATACGTACGCTCTATAGAAATCGGTAAACCTGCAACAGTTACATTCAATGAATATTCACCCTCGATTATTGGAGTGAAATCGATATCCAATACAGAGTAAGAGTCAATCTCGAAGTTCCAAGATTTATTCTCTTCACCAGATGGACTGATTAAGCAAATGAAAAGAGACCCAATCCAATCACTCCGAGTTCCGAGAATACTCACCGAAATGCTTAGTGTGTTCTCATAACCAACAAATAGACTCTCATCATTATTGATAGTTACAACGACGACAGGGGTAACCTCAACTTCTATCTCACCAATACAGGGAGCTTGCGTGCTAGAGCCATTGAATACGACTTTGACTATATGAGTTCCAGCAAGAAGTCCAATGATATTGTGGGTCAATACTCCTCGCCCTCCAGTAGTGAGGGTCTCTTCCATCTGAAGCAATCCATCGGAGTATACTGAGAGGATAACAGTTTGACCGCTAAGTCCTCCGATAGCGCCAGACAGAGTAATTGTAAGAGGGATGATCTCTCCAAACTCTGTTTGCTGAGTAGCTTCGAGAGCTAAAGAGCTTGGATTGCGAACCAGTACTTTCACCTCAATCATCGATTGGTTATAGAACTCATCTCCTTCGAAGACAATAATGATTCGATACTCACCCGTTAGAGTTGGAATCCATGTCACTTCTGTACCTAGAGCAGCGGAGCTGAGGAGAGTCCTTGTACTCAAAGGATGACCGTAGATTTCACGATTATGGGGGTCGTAGACACTGACCCAAACATCAGCACCAACAATGCATTCTGAAATGGAATCATTGAGAAAGAAGACTAGTGTATGAGATTCTGAAATGTAACCAGAGAGACCTACCTCATCAGCTATAATGGTTGTTGTACTTGTAACACTGAAAACGAGGTCTACGCTGCATCCTAGACGCTGTGCAGTTGGTTGTACAGCGATAGATAGTGTATAATGTCCAACAGGAAGGGATGTTATGAATAGTCTAAGTGATGCATCAAACCAATCCAAACGTCCAGCAAGATCAACTTGACCATCAGGTCCAATCAAATTGAGAACTAAAGTAAGTTCATCAAGCGGAAGAGGTAACGAGAGTTCATCTTCAATAGTAATCACATACCCAACCGTGGAAGACCTATCAGACTCACTCGGAATTCCTGAGACTACTGTTGATGTCCCTTTGACCAAAAACTCAACTGCTGCATTGGAAGCATGATAATGACTTGTACCAGCAAAGGAAGCCACGAAGGTGACAGTTCCCATGAAATCCATGGGCAAGTTCAGAATGATGGGATCAGATCCAGATTGAATCATACTTCCAGAGGCAATCAGTCCGTAGTTCTCAAGATGCGCCTCGTAGATAATAGTAAATCCTTCTAGAGGAGTACCTCCCGTATCCTCTAAGAGAATTGAAAATGAAGCATCAGATATGCCAGCTACGATATCATTTGAGTTCAGTAATTCTAGTTGGACAACGGTACCGTATTTTACGTTGATGACTTGCGAAGCTTCAGATGGCAAATAGACTCCCACACCATCAAAAGACGCTTCTAGGATCCAGACTCCTTCGACTCCAATGATGACACTCCACTTTACATATCCTGTTGCATTAGTTATTAGATTAACAGGTCCCAATGAGCTTGTGCTAGGACCATCTAAGAACAGAGTTACGGTCCGACCAACCATTGGAATACTTCTTTGATCTACCAGTCTTGCAATTACATCCAAAGTGTCTCCAACTTGAAGATTGATTGTTGAAGGAATCAATACCAAACTAGTCTGAGAATAAATGGTGTGAATGGTTGAACCTGAGAAACCATGCACCGACACTGACCCACTCGAAACAAAGCTCACTGTATAGAGACCGACCATCCGTGGAGTGAAGACTACATGTGCTACTCCATCAACTACCTGAACAGTAATTGAAGAGGTCCATTGTCCTAGTTGTACCTGTTGACCATAGGGATCATAAACTGAAACCGTCATCGAGATTCCGCTAACATTACCATCTAGATCATCTGTGACAGTGAAAGTAATATCAACAGATGAGTTGACGACAGGAGGAAACGGTACCATTGCTACAGATACAGAACTATATGTCATTACTATGAGCTGACCTTGTACATCTCCGCCTAGCAAGAATTCATCAACCACAGGAGCGGCTGTTACAATAAGCACCCCATGCGTATCATCTGCAAGATAGATAACACTAGCCATCCCAGAGGAGTTTGTCGGGACATTTGCACTCCATACTGGTACAAGATCCATTCCTAGAACTTCAAAATGGATCATTACACCTATTTGTGGAACTGCAGTCGTAAGATTGTATGTCAGAATCGTAGACCCAAACAGATCAATCTTTACAGGAGAAATCCACAGAGTACCATCTACCAACTCCAGAACGGAGCAGGTTGAGGTAGTTGAGTTGGTAAGGAACAGAACATTCCCAGTATGAAGAACTGTAATGGATGCAAGTCCACCCTGTGAAGGAAACCATGTTATTGTTACTAGACCGTCGATTGATAGGACCTGCGTTTCAAATACCTGTCCTCCATTTTGGGTTATCGTTAGGTATATTGTCCTTCCAATGATGAAGTTGCCAAGTGAATCAATAAGAGCCACATGAAACTCGATAGATTCTCCCACGATACAACTTGGGTCGTGTAACAGCTCGATATCAGGAGTTGTAAATACACGTTGAGGAACAGAATCGTTTGCAGATGAATTATAGCCGTACCCATCATAGGTTGCACTAATGATAAAGTCACCAACTGAGTTGAAAGGTTGTGCAATTGTAAAGTGACCAGTAGCATCCGTCAAACGGTTAAAGGAGTTCAGCACAGTACCATTGGTCCAAGTTACTGAGATGTGTATAATAGAACTGGTTAACGGAGAACCAGTGAAATCTAACAATGTGATGAGGACACCAACAATGGAACCCTGCTCAACAGGTTGGCCAGGAATAGTAATTGTCAAACTTGTGCTAGAGGTCACAGAATTACTTCCACCTTCAGAGGTCTCTAAGAGCCAGCCTTGAGCGAATAATTGCACTTGTACTACTAAGTTACCAGGCGCATCAAAATCAAGATTAAGAGTCACGATACCGGTAGCTGAGGTGATATCATCTCCGTTGTATATGATTGTGCCATTGAGCGATACAATCGTTGATAGTGTTGCACCACTGATTGGGCTTTCGTTATTATCTGTAAGCGTGATTTGAATCGAATCAGATGTGGGTGCTACTAGATTCGATGGAAGATCTATGTTGATAATTGGAATCTCATAGACGCCTATGTTCAGATTATTAAATCCAGAAAAGTACCAGGATTGACGAGCTGATGTCACTGTGACATCATTGAGTCCGCGATTAGTAGGAGTCCATTGAAAGAGAACAACACCACCTGAGGTTGTTGAGATATTTGAATAATCCAATCCACCACCTGGTCGCTCTACTGCAATTGCAACTGTCAGACCAGTAATAGGATTGGAAAGATGGTCTGTCGCAACAACCTGAATCCAACCAGGAACTCCTACCTGTGGAGAAGGATTGTAACTTACAACAAGAGTCACTGGAATAAGTACATCAAACTCGAAGGTCTCTAGATCAGAGCTGCGTGACACAGATCCGTCATAGATAGCTTCGAATCTGAATGATCCAGCACTACCGACACTCCAGCTCATAGAAACATGGCCACTAGCATTTGTGGTCAATGTCTGTTCTTTAATGATAGTAGAGGGAAGAAGAACCACACGCAATGTCACCTGCTGGCCAGATACTGGATTTGAGAGCGAGTCTTTCAGTTGAGCCCAGAGAATCCGCGATCCACCTATGGTCTCTTCATTTACTAAACCACCAATCTCTAGTTGACTACTTGACCAAGAAGTGAGAATATCAGAATCAGATGAACTTAGTAGAAACCCAACTCCCGAGAAATCTGCTTGAATTAGATAATTCCCATTTTCTGATAATGTGAAGGTAACGGATACGTAACCAGTCGAGTTGGTTGTCAGAATAGTATCGATTACAGAGACCATCAAGGGAGAGGTAACAGTAATGTGTAGGTTTTGACCGTTGAGCAATTCTGCGCCAGTGGTGGTAAGTTGTACAGTCAAAGTAATAGTGGAATATTGAGGATGTGTACCAATTCCAACCAGAGTAACCTCAGTAGACTCATATACGTGAATCAGACCTGTAACTTGACTCTCATCTAAAGTACCATTTCCAGCAAAGGTCAAAGAATAGGTAAAATCTCCTCTGTTAGAGGGAGTCCATGAGAACGTGCCAATAGTAGAACTGGATGTCAATGTCTCAGAGTGGACAACTGAATCAAATTCATCGGTGATCAGGAGGAAGACCTCTTGATTGGGAATAAGAGAGCTATTTGTCTGATAATGCAATGACCAATCAATGGAGACCTCAGTTCCCACCAAACCATCGGTCTCAGACGTTGAGGTCAGATATGTTAAGTCTGGTTCTGCAATTGTCACATGATCTTGTATAATCAAATCTACACAATATGGCACCTCTATCATTACGGTGAGGTTGTAGACTCCTGCATCAAAATCGATACTTGGAATTGAGAACCCATATGGAGAAACATCATCATAGCTGTACTGCTGATATGTTGGCGGATCACCCAAACGAATTGTGATATGAGCAGTACCAGCATCACCACCACCTGCAAGTGTCCAAGCAAGAGTTCCGTTAATTTTTTCACCCATCTTCACAACTGGAGTGTCCAAAATTATTGAACCATCCAATTTGCCCTCAACTTGAATTGAGAGGTGATCGAAGGCGCGCGAGAGACCCCAATCTCGAACCATAATTGAGATGTTTAATGTACCAAGCGTTGAGAGACTTGATGGAATTGTCAGTAGTAGACTGTCAGAATTAGCGACATTTGCATAGAGGAATGATTCGCCAAATGCATCAACGATAAGCGTATGAGTGGAAATGGAAGACGAGATACTGACTGATATTGAGATGGTTGAACCAAGTTGAGCTGTCGTATCAGAACTTGCACTCAGTGTGGTCCCTGTAATGTCAAATAGCTGGCAGCGAAGACCAAGTATAGAGACCATCTTCAAGACAATCTGAGTGAAAACTGGTTGCCATTGCACAGTGTTATTGAACCAGCCATTTGTGAAGTGTGAAGACCTCAATGCACTAAGGACAGATGAAGTATCAACTGAATCTAGATTGACGGAGAAAGCTGAGTGGAGAAGAGATAGAGTTGCCACATCCATACTTAGTGCAACGAGGTCTGTATATTGAATTCGTGATTCAATTGAAGAAGCGATTTCAGTAGCCATTGTTGAAGAGAGAATACCAAGTCGGAGAGCAGCCCGTGTGGAGAGGAAGTCAATAGCTTCCTGAAAACCTGCAAATGGCTCTAGTGTCCACCCTGTAGAGTCCCAAACTCCAGATGAGTATTCTGAGAGAACCGCGGTCTCCAACGCTGTGCGATATGATATGGTATCCAATTCATCAAGGAGATAAAGGGTCTCTATAGCAGCGACTGAGTGTTGCATATGAGCTGTTCCCATGAACGATGTAGGTCGGTAATGACCGGTCATATATTGACTCTGAGAGATATACAGAGTTATGTCAGGTATTAATGATGGATCTAAGTCGATGCCTAGAGCATCAAAAGATGCAACTCCGAAGAATTGTGTCCACACGCTCTTTGGTCGATATTGATTTAGACCATATTCAGATGCGCTCACTGTTGTGAGATTTGACCAATAGGGATAGATACGCATTGCAGCGAATGCATTGAGGTAGTCTTGTGCTATCGCATGGTCAACTGATAGTGAGTGACTAAGTCGACTTGTTTCAAGAAGCCACATTGACCACATCAAGGAAGGTAGAGTATCCATGGACTCAAATCCAATATCAGTGGTAATGAAATCAATGAAGGCATTGATACTAGTTGCAATACCTCCCAAGGTCTCTCCAAGCTCTTTAAGACAGGAAACCACTCGGGAGGTCTCTCGTCCTTTTGCCACGAGATCATTGATGGCATCCTTCATGCCAAATCCTCCGGAGGGAAGTTGATTATTTTCAAACCACTGAAGTCCACTTGTCTTATTTTGAAGACTCAGTGTTCCAAGGATATCCATAGCAGCCAATGCAGAAGCAGTACCTGTTACAACCTCCTCATCAAGACTATTGGTGTTTCTGAATGAACCATCTCCAACAGCGGTTCTAGTCAGTATCCAGCTTGTTAATTTGCCAGGGTCGGGGTGTGCTTTTCCAAGATAGGATAGAGATCGAAGATATTCCACTGCATAGTTTGTACAAGGGGATATACTGGATGGATTGGACCCAATAGAACCCCAAAGGTCGGGATCACTAGTCTTTGATCCATCAATCACTAGAGACCTCAACCATAATTCTAGGTCATAGGTCGAGATTGTCCCTAGCTGACCTATTGTGGCTAGAGCTTCAGTAACATAGAATGTAGTTGAGATGTAGTTATCAAAACCACCCTCGACATCTTGCCTGGAACTTAGATAGTTGACAATCTCACTAACAGGGAACTCACCAGAGAGACCCAGAGTACTAATGATCCAGAGACCCTGAGCTGTACTGGGGAGACCTACAATTCCATCTGCAGCAGAGGTCATGAATCCAGTCTCTGCACCATAGTCAACCATGAGTGAGTTGAGGATACTCCTGACAAGAGGTGTATTTGCTGTCACCCAGTTAGTCCAATCGATACCGTCTAAGAGATCATTTGCGGAATGGACAGCGTAGTATGTTGATACCAGAATCGGAGCGTGAGGATAACTGAACCCACCTGCTAAAAGCTCGCTTCCATCAACCTGGGTTTCAGCTAATCGTTCTGCAGTAGAGGTCTCTCGAAGCGCATTACAGAAGGCTAGAGTATTTTCAAAGAGACCTTCACCATTTGATGTGAGTTGGGCAGGATCTTCGAACGCAAAGAGAAAGGCATCCAAAGGCCATGAATCATATCGAAGAGGAGCAAGAGTACTTGAACTACTTCCAGTAAGGTTAACCAGACGAGACATATCAGTCTGAACCTCACTAATTGGAAGGGCAAGACCAGACTCTGAAGAGAGGATTGCACTAAGAGTCAATGGATTAGGTTGTGTGAGAAAGACTGCTCCCGCATACTCTGGCGTGTCAGTAAGAGTAGTCGCAACGGGAGCAGTCACGGAGGGTAGACCTCGACCTGAGAGACGGTGAAAGAGCCAGGTCGAACGTCCAGTAAGTATCATTGGAAGGTCTTTCTGAATCAACAGGTCTACAACAGTCTGTGAGACTTGACTTCCACTTGATGAACCTAAGCTACCATCAAGAATTATGGCAGTCACAGAATCTAAAATTGAAGGATCACCAAGAATCGCTCCTGTGGTGTGTAATTCGTTTGCAATTCCTAGCGAATTTAGAAGGGAGATCCATGCAGATCCGTGACTGGGAATATCGCCACCAATCAGTTCTAAGACAATGAAATGTGTGGGAGATATAGAAACACCAGTGTCAGCTGAAAGAATTTCTTGACCTTCCAATTCATTGGTACTTTTATCAGTGAGTTGAGAAGATGAGGGAGTTGTAGACAACTGAGTAGTGCTGAAGATCAAGCAGACTAGTATTAGTGTAAGAAGAATTCGTTTCAATTGATAATAGAACCTCCTTTCAAGCGAGGGTGTCCAACGGGCCGACATTTTTGCGATAAACAGGAAGCGGAACTAAAACGGGGGTCAAGCTTACCGCATTGGGATAGTACAGGATGTGGTAGAATAATTGAGTCGGCCCGGGACATGTTTCGTATACTCATAGTCCAACCCCCAATCCTATGAAACTGTAGAACACTATCAATAGAGATAGTGCAATGATTAGCTCAGCAATTCCTTTTCCAGGGTGTTTCTGCAAAGCAGCTCCCAGAAGAGACACATCTCCACCTCTCAGGGAACTATTGAAGAGAACAGCAAGGGAGAGATACCAGCACAAGAGGATGACTGGTGCTCCTGCAAGCAGAACTACAGGTAAGAAAAGTAGAGAGAATCCAATGAACACTGATGCAATTGTACTCAAGAATAACGCAGAGATCAGAACTGATACTCTGGGTGGTGAATCTACTTTTAGAAAGAGGTTCAATTCAGCGTATGTACTCCCGGCGGCTACACCTTGAAGGTCAATTCGGAAGAGACTGCAGACAGCATACCGGACTGCAGTATTAATCACCATTCCCGGAAGGAAGATGATTGTGACAGCTGAGAGTAATGCATTCCTTGTCCATGCTCTGAATGTCCGTCTATTACCAGATAGTAGCATCAGAGAACGAATCAGAGTTGCCACTACAACTACGAGTGGCGCATATGTCACGGAAAACAGCAGATTGGCTGCTAGTAGCGTTGCTATATCAGACTGCACTGGTGTTCAGTCCTCCTGTACTTGACCCATGTTGAGTCTTGGACAAAATACATAGTGTCCATTATTCTCTCACATGATTGTAGTGTGTAAGAATAGACTAAACCTTTTTTCACAAGCTAGAAGCTCAACATGTGTGTTAGTAGACGGACAGGCTCGGATGAAAGAGACTTCTCATTGTTAATAGGCAACCATAACGCTCCTTTGGGATTATTGGAGTAGCATGTTGAGTTTATGGGGTTGCTCTTGGTGCAAAACTGCACTAGATAGCCTATTTTCAGCTATTTTGTTTCGAAGAAAACTGAAGGTTGAATTGACTGTCCCAGATTAGATAATGGGTGACCAAGTGGGTCAACAATTTGAAGACCCTTTTCAGCACAGACAGTCTCAAGTATTCGAAGAGCAGTTGAGGTCCAATTTGATATATCCAGTTCTCCTGGTGTCACAACAGATCGTAAGAGTCTTCTAAATCCTTCACGTTGGGATGAACTAAGAACACGAGCTAATACATTGAGTACGATTTTTCTATCGCCTGCATTAGAAACTCCACATAGTACTAGGAGTCTTTGGGCTGCATCGTATGTATTCAGAATTTCCAGTGCTTTCAATGCTGAGAACCAGGATTCCTGATCCTCTGATTGCAGGAGATAATCACAATAAGCTAGTACACCAGGATCCTTACGAGATGCAAGCTCCAGTAGCGCAGGTTCTCTCAGAATGATATTCAACGAATCATTCTTGACAGTGTCCCACAGACTTTCAGTTAATGTCCTAGTCATAGTATCAGTTGGAATTTCTATAACGACATCTGAAGTCAATAGAACTAGCTGATTTTGCCTCATGATACTGAGTGTTGATTAAGGCTAATAAGCACCTATTTGATGAACTACATCCATAAATACTCACAACACTATCGAGTTATGACGATGCCAAGGATGAAGAGAGAAAGGTCGAAGATTGTATCGACCGAAGATTGGTTGGGAATGCACAAACACATGAATGACTCAGCCATACTTAGAAAGCTCATAGCTGAGACTTACAATGTGGACCTTGAGAAATTATCACTCAAGATCAGTCTCTTTGAGAAGAAATATGGAATTGGTGCTGTTCCAAAACAATCAGTTTCCGATGAATCTATCGAAAAAGCCCTTGGATCAAATCAAGAGATGATTGACCTTCAAATTGCGATGAGCAAGAGAAAACCAAAGGGAGATACATTGAGGGAACAAATAGATTCGCTCCTTCCTAATAATATCGTCAATGAGAGAGAATCTATAATCTACGCTTTGAGTAGGATTGTTACACAGAGAATTCCCAGGAAGATCCGTTGGTCAATAGTACCTGTGGGTTTGGACACCCTAACTGCAGCTCTTTTACATCTCTATGCAATATCCAAAGCAGTTGATCAGAGAATTCCATGGATTATTGCTATTTGGAATACAAAAATTCGGGATGCAAAGATTGATGCACTGAAGAAGATTGAAGATGCCTTGTCAAATGAATGTAGCAGGGAAGACCTCAGGTACATCTTAGAAAATACGAATGATGAATACAATAAAACTCTCAGTCTCAATCCAAGAATTGATAGCCAAGATCCATTATCCCAACAGTTCTCAAAATGGATTGTAGATATCTCCATTAAAGATAAAGAATTAGCAGAGATCCTTCCATCATTAAGGAGATCCGTGAAGGAGAAAAAGGAAGACCTCATGGATTACAGTAGTTCTCTAAAGGCACAAGCACATGTTCAGAGTGAATCAATCACTGAATGGGACCTATTAGCACTTCGACCAGATGGCCCTTCAGCAAATGAGCATGCTTCTTTACTTCGCAACTTGCGACAGGAATTCAATATCCTCAAGTACAACCCCGTGTGGAAACTATGTTTGAATCTATCACAAGTTGAAGCACCAGGACATCCAACCGCTGAAGAACTAAGTCAGGTATCAGGATTTTCAGGGAGGAATGCCTACCTTGAGATGTATAGATTAGATTCACTGTTTAACGAATACTACTTGCTTAATTTAGAGAAGTTAGGCCTTCGTTACAGGTACATCTTTACGGAAACGCAAAGGTCAGGAATAAAGTCCGATGGGCAAATCGAGAAATTGAGATTCATAGAAGAAGAACCACGGAGTTGTACCATTCATATTGAACCAACTTGGTCACAGGGACCAGATTTGCGACTGATGACAGCTGTACATTCAGAGGCAGTGGTGGACCATGAGATTATGTCACTGAATTTTAATCATTATGACTTTGATTCAGGAGATTGGTTGAAGAAGGATGAGGTGATTGAGAAAGTACAGAAAGACGAACTCATCATCCAGCGACAGACAATGGCAGACAATCGAACACCATTTTCACTAACGCCAAGACAGAAGGAACTCCTTGGATTTCTGTGGAGCTTGTATGGGTCACGAAATCAGAGAAACTGGCTCCTTGATGCAGTGAATTATCGGCAACAGACAGCAAATCGAAATATTGGCATGTTGCTAGATAATAATGTCCTACGACTGCTCTATCTGCCAGCATTAGAGTTCTGTAGACTCCCAGATGGATTTATTGGATTCGCATCGTGTTTTGATCGAAAATCACGAGATGGACTCGTTGACTATATCATTAGATCCCAACCAGTTTCAAGAATTCATTTGGGATACTCAAATGATGTTGTAGCTCTCATTCGCAGTCCATTCAAGAAGAGCGATGTTGTAGCTGGAAACCTCAGAGAGAAAATGCAAGCTTTCTCGGATGAATTCTTCACTGCTAGATTGCAGAAGCAAACCTCATCAATGATTACAGTATTTCACAGATTATTTGATTCTAACACGAAGACGTGGAAAGACCCATGGTCGATATAGCAGTTTAGAGCCACTGTTCAAGGGTTGATTGTCTGTTGCCAAATGATTTCCAGAGGCTTGTAATTTTTTGAGTGGCATTTTCAGCTCTTTCTGTAGGCATCACTGATTCGAGGGCTCGAAGCACTTTTGGAACTAGCGGAGGATTTAGTTTAAACTCAGTAGTTTCAATATTCAGATAGGACACCTCATTGAATGTATCACGAGCATCGAGAAATTCAGTACGTTCACTAGCTATGAAACCTCTAGCTTTCAGGAGACCTTCAAGGCCACCATATTTCTGAAGCAATACAGCACCGCGTCGAGGACCAATCCCCTTTATTCCGTCTCTTAGAAAATCGCATCCACTTACAATAGCCAGGTCTCTGAGCCTTTCAAGGTCAAGATGTAGGCTCTCTTCGAAATCAGTTAATTTCACTCGCAGGATTTTACCAGTAGATAACTGCAACTGCTTTGTTGTATGAGGGGATCCAAACAATAATGCATCAGCATCATTCGAAATGACAGTCTTGACCAAACCGTCTCTGCAAAGAGCTGCGGCATACATTTCTGCTTCTGAAGGTGCAGTAATAACTGGAACTCCAACTATTCTCCCAAGATCTCTAAGATGTTCAGAAGCAAAATACAATCTGAGTGCAGGGCTCTTCCAGAGCTCGGTAGCGATGGTTTCATTGTATGGGTCTCTCTCTAATTGGAAAATCTTGTAGAGTTCAGAAGCCTTCTGTATTAGTTCAGGATTGGGATTTCGTTTTCTGGACTCTGGAGGGCCATCAAATACGAAAACAGGAAGGATATGATTACTTAGGGTGATTTTAACTAGACTGACAAAGAGCCCTACGTGATAGAGTGGAAGTCGCCCCTCTTTATTGGAATCCTGTTTGATGACAGAGATTCTGCGAGTGAGATAGTTCGGTACATCAATGGCAATTGTGCCTGGTGAAATCTCAGAGGAATCTGACCATTTCCAAGGTATCAAATCCTTCCAATTCTTTACACCCACAAATATCACCTTATACTTCGAATTCCTTTAGGTCCAAGTTTTACAATGACCCCTGGAGGTGGAGAGGGAAGAGTACACCGTTCCACAAGGATTCGAACTATGTTCTCTTTGTTACGGAGTCGGTCTACGAGGATCACACTGTCCACAGCATGTGCAAGGATATTTCCTCCTATCGGATTTGACTGACCAGATGTCCAATCTCGGGAGGAGTGATCTGTTATCATCATATGGGCATCAATATCATTTACCACGCGTCTAATAGAATCAAGAGTAGTGAAAAGGTTGCGTTGACGATCTTTACTTCCAGGAGCGCCAGTCAAGTTTAGGGCTCCAGTAAGACTATCAAGAACGATGAGCGAAACATCTCTAAAATCACGCATCATCTTAATCTTCTCTATAACATCATCAAGTCCTAGAATTGAACCGATAACAACTTTCTCTAACATCTTGACTAATTCATCCTTTGAATGACAGAGAGATCTCATTAAAGAAGGACTATAGTTAGTACCAGAATCGAGAAATACGCAAGAAGTACCCATGCGCGCTGCTGATACAACTGCAGCATGAGCAAGTGTACTGAGAGGAGCTCTTTCAGGACCGTGAAATAGACTGATCTGTTGTGGAAGAAATAGATCTCCTATTGTGTCATTCAATATTCGTGGTTTCAATTGTATTTGCGGCTTCGTTGCAACATCTATTGTTTCAAGCGGTTGTTTCAACTGGATTTCGTACCTCCTCAAACATGGTATAATCGCGATGAAGTAGAACATCAATCTCCTTCCCTACAGCTAAAGATTCAACAACTAAGCCAGGAGCTTCCATATCAGGTACTAGAATTCGAAGACCTGCAATAGTTGGAAATACAGTCATTCTGACAGGTGCTAGTCCAAGTAAGTCACCAATCGATTTCTCATCACGAACTAGGCGATAATTATCCATTCCCAGACCATTTTGCGAATCAATAATAGGTATCATCTGTATTGCCTCAGCAAGTAACTGCGAAGTATGACCGCGAGTATTGATTGAGAGGTCCTTGAGTAATTTCACAACTTGCTCAAATTTTCCAGGTGTCTTACCTTCAGCAATAAAGAGAACATCACAGTCTACAAAATGTGTCAATGATATTGGTAAGAGGGGTCTATCTCTCATGAGCTGGATGACACGGTCTCGTGAACCGTCTTCGAGTATTATGATATTATGAATTGAATTGAATGCAAACGATTCACCATCACCAACTGAAACGATTCGTTTTGATAGCCCATTCAACGAACTAATTGATTGAACCTGTGATTTGAATTCATGAACTTGACCCATGATAACAGTAGGGTCTCTAATCAAAGAACAAGCTGCAGCGGTTACTCCAGCGGCAATCCCTGAGAAAATTAGACCATACGGCAAGACCAGGACAAAAGAAACCACAGCAAGATATCCTGTGGCTGCGTATGCAAGGATATTGAGAATCAATCGTGTAGGAGAATCTTCAGCAACTCGATTCACAATAAGAAGAAGCCCAAGAGTGATTACTATTGCTGTAGCTAAAGGTGAAATGTTACCTTGTCGAAAGGCTAGGACTATTGATACCACCGATGTTAGTAGTTCTGCACCAGCAACCAATGCGATTGCTCCAGCAATAGCATATCCAATCAGTTTCATAATTCCTTTTCCAAAGATCATCAGACAGATTCCTCCATGATTGGATGATTGTAGATTCGAGGGATGATTTGTAATAGTCCAGATGCATCAACTCTAAGTTGAGCAGTCTCCTGCTCTGAGTCAACAAGTCTACGATGTATCTGGGTGTTAGAGTTAGAGAGGTCTCGACTTAGACAGAAGTCTTGGTCGATCCATTTTGCAATAGTCTTGTGATGAATAGGATGAGCCTTAGAATCCTCAACCATTCTGGTCTCGCTCGTGATAATTATGGTAATCTCATGTGATGCGACTAGACCAGCAAGAGTTGGTAGAACATCTTCAACTAACTCCCTACCCCAAAGTGTTGGATTTTCTCTTCCCAAATCAAGTACTCGGGTAATAGGATCTATGACAAGAAGGGCAGGTAAATCAGATCGGGGTAAGTTCTTGATAATATCAAGAAGTTCTTCTTGAGAATCTACCATTGATATCGTTACATTCTCAGGACGACCATTAGTGGAAGCAATGTTCGTTTTAAGGTAACTAACAAAGCTCTTCTTCCCATCAGTATTGATCCAGTCAACCCGTGCCTGTTTTGAAACATCACTGGCAAGAGCTACTGCAAGCAAGGTCTTTCCACAACCTGCAGGTCCCCAGAAGTGAATAAGACCACTCAGGTTTAGGGAAGCCATCAGTTTGCTTTTACACACCAGTTGTGCCACTCTCCTTTGTGGCGTCTCCTGATGCCCGAATATGCTCATAGTCATCAAATAATGGGAGTTGTTCGAGGTCTTTGGCCTTTACTTTCTTTTTCTTCATTTTCTCTTTGCCTTTTACAATATCAGCCCCAATTACTTTGATATCATCCATAGAGTCACTGATCTCAGAAACCTCAGGTTCGGGCTCATCTTCCTGTGATGATTCCCGAATCAGTTCGCTCAACTCATCTAGTTCATCACTCTGCTCTTCGACAGTTACAGCGACTAATTCAATCTCCTCATCATCATCCACAACTTCCTCTTCAGTGATTGATTTCGTAGGTGTTGGAAGATCAAAATTTGGTTCGGGCTCTTCTGCTATTGCCTTATCAAATACTTCCAAGGTTTCCTTCATAGAGCTGAAGTTCAAATGATCATCAATATCCTCTTTGATGTCAGGTCTAATTGCCCCCACATTATATAATGCATTGACAAGCTCGGTCAGATGAGCAACTGCTTCACCAAAATTAATCGGTCTCAATAGATGACCTGTAAGACCTACATATCCGAGGGCAAGAGTCTCTTCCTCAATATTACCTCCTAGATACTCGAAGAGTCCTATGAATCGACGAAGGCCACTATCACCCATCATGAGAGCTTTTGAATTTGATTCAGTTGGAGATAGACGAACACATTCATCAAGAACAGAACATGAGAGGTTGATTGTCTTTTCCAAATTACTGGACTTCATAGCGGCCGCAGCCTCTGCAACCAGTGGAGATACAACGAAATTCACATGACCAATGAGTTCCAATTTTTCCTCATTCTCCTCAATTGACTTTGTTATTCGAGTGGAATCTCCGATATCTCGAAGTTGCTCCTGTTCCCTTGAAAGAGTCTCAAGGAATGATGAAACAGAACTCCTTGAAGAGTTGAGTAGCCATCCACCTACGAGACCTGATGCTGCACTTGCGATGAGAGGGATAAGTAATATTCCAGAGCCAGCAAGAATAACTGAAACTGCTGAAGAGACCCCAACAGCTAAAGCAAGAAGAGAAAGAATTCCAAACCAACCTCTAGCAAGTCCAGTTTCAAGTAGTCGCCATTTACTTGCTTGGACACTCTTCTTCAAGTCTGGTAATCTTGAACGGGCATCACTCTGTCGAATCAGTGCGAATTGATCAGCTGTTACAATTCTCGCAGTATCAGTGAGCCAAGTTAGGTCTGCAGATGGTTTCGCATTTTCAGTTATGACATAGACTGTTCTCGTCTCATGCATCAATGAAGTTGCTCCATTGGTCATTCCTTTCATTAGTGGCAAACGCACGCGACCAAAGGGTGTCAGAACATTATGCTCACTAAGGAATTCATCCAACCCAACATCACGGAGAACACGTTCTAGGTCTCGATTTATAGTCTCGAGAACAGCAGCTCGCATAGCAAGACCACCCTTTCCAAATTCAGCTCTTCTCAGGTCTAAGACAAACACGACATCGACATGAACACCTCTAGTTCCTGGAACTGCTTCCATTCGGATACCAAGGGTCAATCCATTTGGATACGTATTTGTGAAATGCTCAGTTAGCTTGAGTGCAGTTTCGATATCGTACTCCTCTTCCTCAGCTATAGGCTCATTCTTGGTTTCTTTGTCTTCTTTCTTTGAACTAATCGTTTCTGACTCCATTATTAGTCATCCTCCTCGTCATTACTATCAAATCGCTTATCTAATACATCAGCAAGTCTTTGAGAGAGTTCGAAAGTCCTTGCTAATCCTCCCAGTTCAGATAGCACAGAGATTGACCGCAAAAGCCACCTCGATGTATCTACTAATCCATAGATATCTCCGATTGAGAGACCGAACTGATTTGCAAGGTCACTCACTGAGATATTGGTTGTAATAAGAGAACCAATCAAATTGTCAAATGATTCATCAACTGATGTGCCGCTCTCGATTGCCACAACATGACGCAGCAGCCAGAGTAATTCAGTACTGCTATTTGTCGTTGGTAGTAATGCAAGAATCTCACGTATAGTAGGAATACTCAGATACAATCTGTTTGCTGCACGACCTAATTTTGTGGGTCTCAGCTTCCCCTCATTAGCCCCCTCAACAAGTCCAAGACGTATGAGTAAACCTAAAGGACTTGATTCTGAGAGCGAGAGCGGAATCACATAATCTGCCATGTTCCCAAGTTCGGTAGCAGCAGCCATACCCAATGCAACTAGGTGATGACATAGAATTCCATCATCATCTACTGGAGTGCCACATGAGCACATTGGTCCCTCTACTGTACCATTTACAGAGAGTCTTGCGGAAAATCTGCAAGTACATTGTCCACCGTCGAGACCGCTAACAATCCCTCCAATCACAGTCTCATTCTTCTCTCTAAGGATTGTCTTTCCTAGGACATTTCTGCGAGCAGCTTGAACGGTTTCAGGAAGGGCGTGTCGTTCAATTACAATCTTTGCAGAGATCTCACCTAATTGAAGAACTCGCATGGGAGATTTAGAATCACGTATTGCACAATGAATAAGAAATGAATTGCCAAAGATTCCTTCCTCAATCTCTTCGATGCTTGCTGTGCCAAGCATATCAAGTACAACTAGTAATTGCTCAGCAAGAGACCCAGCCTGTCCAAGGGTGCTATTGATGCGGTCGTATTTGGGAATCAGGGTCTCCTTTCCTTTCTCATCAATCTGAGTCTCGAAATATCGACGTTTAGCTTCTTCAGTTTCTCCAGTACTACCAGCAAGGATCACACCAAAGCCAATCTTATCATGAGATGGTCGTCCTGCTCTACCTAGCATCTGATGAACAGAGTTTGCAGAGAGAAGTTGTCGATAATCAGCTGGTGACTTGAAATTTGAGAGAACGACTGTTCGAGCTGGTAAATCCATTCCTGCTGCAAGGGTTGTTGTCGCACATATTACTTTGATTTCTCCCTGCCTGAATAGCCGCTCGACAGTTCGACGTGAGTTGTAACTCAATCCAGCATGATGATAGGCAATCCCATTGTGTAGTAGAGTCCTTAGGTCTTGTGGGAGGACAACATTCCAGTTTTCCACAGAACCCAAGTCCTGATCGAGATTCTTTTTCTCTTCAGATGTAAATTGTCTACCAACATCCTCTGCTAGTCTGCGTGCCTGTGCTTCTGCTTCTCGTCGAGTCCTGTGAAAGACGATTGCCTGTCCATTCCCCTGTACTGTCGTCATGACAAGCTTACGAAGGCTCTGAGCTCGATTACTACTGGTCACCACCTTGTGTACGAGAGGAACTGGACGCTCATCTGACTCGACCAGCTTACAACCAAGCCATTCAGCTAACTCGTCAGGGAATCCTGTTGTTGCAGAGAGAGCCACAATCTGCAAGTCCTCAATCGAACTTCGTAATCGAATGATGAGGCTCTCAAGACGTGCCCCACGTCCAATATCAGAAAGGGTCTGAATCTCATCTATAACTACAGTTCCAAGGTCTGATAGCCAGCTGCTTCTTCTTCTTAGAAGGGAGTCCGCTCTTTCGTATGTGGTCACAATAATGTCAAATTTGGATAGTTCGTCTCCGCTATTCTGGTAATCACCAGTGCTTAAACCGATTATGACACCTAGGTGTTCATATCGCTCCTTCATTGTTTTGAATACCTGAACAGCCAATGCTCTAAGGGGAACGAGAAAGAGACCTTTCTTTTCAGATGCCACAGCTCTGAGCAATGCCATCTCCCCAACCAAGGTCTTTCCTGATCCAGTCGGCGAGGAAACCATAATGCTTTGACCATCTAAGAGACCTTTCGATATTGAGTCACTCTGAACACCACGAGGCCGCATTCCAGCTTGGTTAAGAAGGCGAGTCACTTGAGTTGATACATCGGTTGTCATGGTCAAACAGTAGCGCCCTCCATATGGTCAGTCTGCCGTAAGGCCATGCTGCCTTTCATTGTGATACGATAATTAGTGTAAGAGACCCCGCTGTGAACCTCATGACCCTTCAAAATCATACTTGCGTGTTCAAGCCGCGCCAGGATCGCTTCAACATCAGGATCATTATCAGTTCCGCTTGAAATTATGAATCTACGAACCGCTTCTTCAGTCAGAGGTTCATATCGTTCTAAGAGTCTCAACACTCGTATTGCCAAGTTTGTGCTTCCAGATGAAACTCGATCCAATAGAGAACCAGTATAGTCTGATGTGGATTCAGTCTCTATCAATTCTGTTACCCTTCTGCTTTCTTCATCTGTTGAAAAATCCACATTCAGATCTGGTGCGGGATCAAGACGAATTGGTTGACAGGTCTCTGTTCCATCATGAACCAACAACGCTGTATCATTATCCATGATTCTTAGGAAAGAAGATTCGCGAGGTGAGATTCTTGCTTTTGTATGCATTCCTGTCGTAATGACATTGAGACCAAGTAGATCTGCTGCAATTTTAATATCTACAGACTCTCTTAATCGGAGAGAGATACAAGACTCTAGAACAGCGATAGCGCCTGGAGCCATATCTACAGGATGTTCAAGTGCGACAACCATTGGTCCACGGCCTTTTAGCTTCTTCAGCACTCTTTCAGTGAATGAATCATGTTGCATAAACCGTCTATTCCTAACTCGTACATGTTCTGCACCGTCTAGAATTATCACGAGATTAGGGTCAGGTCGTAATCCTGCAAATTTGATGCTTATGAGATTCCATGCAAAGTGATCGAGACCCATAGATCCCATTGCAATCTTTACGATACTCAAAGTGGGTTCGACCAGGCGAGATGTTGGAACCGTCTGAGTCCCATAGAAACACTTTGCTGCAGAACCTTCATAGAGAGACCTCACTGCCTCCATTCCAGTCATGGATTTACTGGAAGGCAACTGCTCTGGTGGTTTCTGAGCATCCATAGGACCTGACATTGAATCATCAGGGCCATCATTAAGATGAATATCAGCTAAGGTGGCATTACCGAGAGTCACTGCTCTACTTATTGCAGCTTCTAAATCAGCAGCTCCTCTGAGGTCAGCTGCAGCAACAGCCTCCAATGAAGCGAGAAGTAATGGGACAAATTCACTGCGATGCATTCCTTCAGCATCGACTGGATTAAGAACAAGGTCTTTTCCTAGTTCTAGATGTATTGACCCTTCTGCTAATCGTGAATATCCAATTGAGTCAGCATTATTGGTGACAATGACAACTCTCTTCCCTGATTGGATGAGCTCCTTAGTTAGTAGAGAAATCACTCGTGTTCTGGAATCTACTGTTCCCCCACAGAGTAATAGACCAGTCTCTAATTCTGAATGAGCTATTCCCGCAGGAGGTCCTGTCTGTAGTGTATCGGGATTTACCGTAACTCCAAGTCTATAATCACTAGGTCTTCCACGGATAGGGGCAAGGAATTGCCCAGGAATATTACTACCAACTTCTGAGGCTAGTTCGGAACGAAGCTGAACCAACCACTCTGCAAAATCTGAACCAGAGCCATAGAACCAGTCTGAATGACCATCAAGTTGTAGATGATATATATTTCTTTCAAGCTCTTTTGTCTTGACACGTTTCCATTTATCCATGGGAATAGATGCACGCACTGCAGAGTCAAAATTATCAACACCTGCTTCGTCTCGTACATGACCAATTGCATTTACTTGAGAAATCCAAATTCCACCACGATGCAGGACGTAGGCATCTAACTCACCCTTTGTGATGAAATTCAGGTATTCCTCGACTCTATCTGTCACACGTTCTTCATCGAGAACTCGCTGTATCTTTTCTGGTTGCAATGTTACTGTTAAACAAAAACCATCTGCGTGATCAATTGCTCGTACTAACGAACTAACATCACCGAGTAAAACAGAATTTGCCTGTGTTAGACGCATGCTAACAAGAGTTCTAGTACCAGTTGGAGTTTTACATCTGAAATGAGAGTCTTCAGTAATTGTGCATAATGTGTCTGCTTCTTCAACAATCTTCCATTGACTACCTGTGAAAGTCTTTTTTTCAAACTCATTTCGGAGATAGGGAATTAATAGAATCCAAAAAAGAATTACCAAACCTGTGACCAATAATGAGATGGGAATGAATACTCCAAATATGATGCTCATTCCGACAACGAATAAGGGTTGGGCTAGTTGCCTTCTCTGGTCTCGCTCATCCCAACGTAGATCGGTATCAGAGGTCACTGAGAATTTTGATTCCATTGTGTCTTGAAGTGGATCAACTTCAGGTCGAGTTCCAAGAATGAGCCGCTTTCCCATGTTTAGTCCTCCTGTGTGAAATGCACCCTGTGAGATTGTCGTTTTAGCATCTCCAGGATTTTTCGAATTCTCTCAATATAGGCTATATCGCCTCCTGCAACAACCATGGGCTTTGAACCAGTCAAGAGAATCTCAGGCATTGAACTCTCTTTTCTTGGAGCACCGTGAGCAATGAGTAATGGCAGTCTTGTGAGAACAGTCCATTTGTACCCGTGACCAATCTCTAGAGACCTCATTATATCAGCAACCTTTACCCCATCGGGAATTTCAATTCCAGTCCGTTGTTCACACGAGAGCATGGGTCTCTAAACCTCCTGCAGTTGCCTTCAGAATGTCATCAAAGCCTGCTTCTTCTACAGGCAGATGGGGATATGCGGCTCGCATTGATCGCTCGAGAATCATAGTATCTGTGACCAATTTCTTAGCAAGTGAGTCAATTGTTCTGAATCCATTCCAGAGTCGCAATCCTCGTCTTCGAACGAGAAAGCCAATCTTCGTCGATTGATTTCCCATTGGTCGAGTAATGAAGAAGACAATGGTGCCGCCTGTTTCATTTGAAAAGCGACTATACATTGATTGGAGAACTTTCTTGCCTGAGTGACTCAGGTCGATTCCAATTGGTACACTCGCAAGAAGTCTGGCTGAACTGACCTCAACAGTCCATGGATGAAAGATAGCTGCGAGACCTCTGCTCTCATCCCAGTACACGCTAGATTTGGGAAGATTTGACTGAGTCAAGATGAGTGCTAGAACAATAGCTCCTACTGCAGCTCCCATGATTGCGAGTTCTAGGGTATTTGCTGGTGAAAGGTAAAACTTGATGAGCAGAGCACAAACAAAGACTATGAGTACCATCCATTTCAGTTCAGGTGTATCATGCAATTTCATTTGGAGAAACCTCCACGTATTTCATTGAATTGTTCGATTGCCTGTTGTAGTTCATTGATGTCATCATAAGGCCAGACATCAGATACTATATCATCTCCAAAGACCAGCAAGTGCTTGAGAAAGCGATTATCTAGCAAAACAACGACTCCCGTATCTTCAGGAGATCTCCGTAGTCTACCAACAAGCTGAGCTACCTGGCGAATTGAAGGAATCACAGCTGAAAAATAATATCCTGATTCCATACCAAATTTTGTGTTGTACCAGTCTTGAAGTGCTAGTTGATATGATGTGGGGGGACTAAATGGGATGCCAATTCCAATTATAAGGTCAATCATACTTGACCCATCTTTAACCAGATCGATTCCTTCACTAAATTTGCCACCATATACACAGAAGATTGCATGAGGGGCAGAATTGATAGCTTCAGTGACCTCCTCAAGTAATGCGCCTCTAGTCTCAACAATCGACTCACGAAATCCGGTATCAATAGAATAGCTCATGATGTCTGTCATCATCTTATAGCTGGGAAATGCAATCATAGCGCTCTTATTCGCTGGCATAGCAGTTAGAACTGCAGAGATTCGACCTGCAATTGCCCTCCATAGATCTGCTGACCTCAACTTGTAGCGAGTGTTCATCCTCTTGTCAATTAAGACAAGTCTGGTTCCACGAGGATATGGACTTGATAGATCATCTGAGATTGCTGTGGGCACTCCCAGGAGTCGAGCATAATGGTCTAATGGACGAAGTGTGCCGCTCATTAAAACTGCAGACCGAGCACCTCTCAGAATTGGTGCAGTCAAGCCAGCGGCATTCAACGGTTGAATCATGAGAGAAGATTTGGACATTGGGCCTTCGTCTTGCCAATTCTTCTTAATCTGAATAGTAACGTGCCAACCATCACTCTTTGACGCTCTCTGAGCTGTGTATAGAAACTCGATTAGTCTGTCAAGCGGGGTCTCAGCCAGAGTGGCGTTCTCAGGGTCATTCAACCCTGGGCGACCAGCATCATGCAGAAGGTCGAGGTCTCCCTCCTTGACAAATCTAGGATACACATCCCATTTGTCCAGGATTCGTTCACTCTTATTCCTCATAGAGTCTAGATGTATCATCATGGTCTCCCAGAGAAAATCAATGGCTTCCTTTATCCAAGTGATACCAGTCTCGCGAACAACCTGTTGGCTATGCTCTCGAAGCCAACGCAGGTCATCATTGCTCAAAGTAGAGGTTGCAGCGTCTAGAACATGGCTAGATAGGTTGTGGGCTTCATCGACCAGAATATCAATCTCGCTGAGTTGAAGCCCCATAGAGCCAAGTAAAGCCTCACGAACACGATTCTGGAAAAGATATCCATAGGGACCAATTATGACCCTTGACTTACGAGCACATAATCGCATGACTTCGTAAGGGCAATAACCAAACTCCTGAGCTCGTTCCTCAGAGCGTTCTCTTGTGACGACTCCACTATCAAGAAGATCATCTATCACACTGTGAGCCTCTTCCCTGATAGTTATTCTTCCACCCTCGGAGGATCCCTTCTTGTACAAGTTCCAATAGTGACTGCACTGACCTGTGCGGATCATTCCTGCACAAGCTCGCATGAAACCTGTAGAACTTAGATTCTCCATCTCAAATCGGATTGGACAGACATGTACTCGGGAGACCATAGTTGTTGCTGCAAGGTGTGGGTCAACTCCACGGAGCACCTCTAACTCAGATTCAAAGACCTTTGATTGTGAGTGGGTTCGCGTCAGAGCAAATAGACGTGAGGAGGGGTCTCTTGTTCGTGCAGCAAAGTAACCTGCGAGAACTGCTACGGTCTTACCAATTCCACAATCAGCGCTTAGAAGTCCAACAGTGTTTGATGTATATGTTTCAACAGCTAGATTGACAGCTCGTTCCTGATGCAGCCTAGGAGTATAGGGAAAGTATGCGAGCGAATCAATCGAGGCTGTCGACAATAATTACTCCTCCACTCTGAGGATGTCTTCGCTCCTATGTATGGTGAATCTCAATGAGAAGTACTTGCGAAGGAGACGTTGATACCGCCACATCAACTCATTCGTGGAGAAGTGTGGGTCTTTATTGCCCATTTTTTCAACAATCTCTGGACTGAATCCTTTCTGACGAGCTGCCTTCCAGAACCAGGTCTCTACCTCTGTCATCGTTGAATAGAGGTGTTCTAGTGAATCCTCTACAATACTCATGAGGAGTCGAACAGTCTTCTTGGGATCATCAGGAAGTTCAGAGACCCTCATACCACTTGGAAGGTAGACTGCTATCCCTTCAGTGCTATCAAGATAGACCTCACGTGGGACTCCCTTTGACCCTCGCAGTGTTTCAAGTAACGAGAGTATGCGAGGAAGTTGTGGGAGCACTGGTTTCGTTACATCAGTGTCTCTCCAATTTACTCGCGTAACTACGAACAGTTGCGGATCAGGACCATCAGTCCGTTCAAGGACAGTAATACGATGATTGGTCTCTCTAAGAAGGAGATTGACCAGATTTATCATCGAACTCTTTGGCACATTGGGCGGTGTCTTATCCACCCACATTGGATCTTGTGTGTTTTCTGAACTTACCAAATTTAATTCCTCCATTGTTTAGCCTAATTTAGAACTCATCCTCTGGAACAACGACAAGCAAATCATTGACCAGCAGAATCTTACCTTCTTCTTCAAGTTGAGACAAGAAGTGCCGTGCTTTGTCCAAGTCAATTCCGAGCTCGTCACATTCCTCGAAGATCCTGCCTCTAGTGACTCCCTTACCATGATTGAGGTCACTCAGGTCGGAGACCATGTATAGAATCCGTTTCTTGACACCGATGCCATGTCGAGGTTTAGACTTCTCATGCTTTCGGAACTCGAAGACAATTCTACTCATAGCCTGTCGGGCATCTTCGACACTTGTGACATATCTCATCTCAGGAGAAGGAGAGATTGTCTTGGAGCAGAGATTACAGGTAGAGTCAGCATTTGGATCACTGACTGGTCTGTACCCAGTATACCCACAGTGAGGACATCGGAAAACTCTAAACATCTGCTCCCGCGAGGTCACTATGCTGTTGCCTCCTTACTCGCTCGTTTCTTCTTGGTCGCTGTGACCTCCTCGTCGACCTCTTCGTCGAATTCTTCTATCTCCTCTTCATCAGCAACAATCTCTTCGTCCTCATCATCAGAAGCCTTCTTCTTGGACTTGGATTTCTTAGACTTGGTCTCATCTTCGGATTCTTCTTCACCAGAACCAAGTGAACCAAGTTTCTCTAGGATAATCTTCTCTGTGTTTTTCAGCTCTGTCTTGTCTGAATATAGCCCACCCCAACCAATCTCTAGCTCAACATCAAATTCCGGAACTCCACTATTGTCCTTCAGGGATATCTTGCGTTTGCCCTGGGCACCTACTCTCGTGAAGAACCTGTAATCCGAAGCATGTGAAACGACATGACCTCCAACAGGTGCAGAGGGGTTTCCACCATAAGACGAGATCTGCGTAGTGACCTGGTTGGTGTAGACGAAGACTGCATCAGTTGCGAGACCTAGCCTACGCATCCAGTTCAACAGGTTGTTGATACTAAACTGCCTTGAAGCAAGGTTGCCTATGCCGCTATACTCAGCTCTGAATAGACCTGTGAGCGAATCAATGATGAGCATCTTGTACTCACCCTCAGCAAGTAAGATTTGTATCTGCTGAGAGTAATCCTCAATCTGACTACTGAGGGCAATTGGAGCCACACTGATATTTCCCAATGCAATGTCAGGGTCGAGACCCCAGCGGATTGCATTTGCTCGGATGTGCTGTGTCTTGAAGGATGACTCAGTGTCTAACCAGAGCACTCGACCTTCGAGACCTCCCTGCTCGTAAGGTAGTTGACAACGAACAGCAAGGTGATGTGAGAGGAACGTCTTGCCCCCTCTGGCTGATCCGTATAGCTCAATGATCGAGCCAGCTTCCAAACCCCCGTACAGCTTCTTGTCCAGGGACTCAATTCCAAATGTGAGCCGATGAACCTCAGCCTGATGCTTCTCAAGTTCGATTCCTGATTTGAATCCAAATTTTCCCGTGACATCACGAGCGTTTCGAATCAGTTTTGCGACTGTAGCCTCACCTAGCTTTGTTCGTGTCTGAAGGTCCATAGGATTCTGAACACTGAGGATCTCTGCTGTTGTAATGAATGCCTCTCTCAAGCGTTTTGCTGCCGCTGGACCAACTCCAGGTACCGCTTCTAATTCTGTCACACGACGTCCTCCAGCATTATCTGTTCAGCAACTGGTCCCTCTAATGGTACAAGACGTGTGAAGGCCAGTAAGTCGTACATGGGTACTAGAATGTCACCATGTGATCTGAAGAGTGTCAATCCCTTCAGGAGTTCAAGCACTTGCTCTTGTCTAGCAACAGGTACTCGAAAGAAGAGACCCTCAGGGCAGAGTTCTCCTGCTACACTTACATAGCCACCTAGGGCATCATATGCAGACCCAACCACATCTCCATATTCAGGAGAAGTTCCGGGTTCTGCGGGTTCTACATCCCCAACAACTGAGATCATCTCGTATACATCTGAGATGAATTCTTCCCAAAGCCATCGTGGGGTTCGAGGCTTAAGGATCTGGAGTCCTGCCATAGCACCAGCAAGCCAAGATGTCGCTGGGATGCTATATGGTGAACGGGAAGCTCCATGAATTATATCGTCAACCATCATTAGATTTCTACCTCCTCGCTTACTTGAGCACTACTCATCACCTGTGGAAGAGGTCTCAGATTATCGAGCCAATCC
Organism: Candidatus Thorarchaeota archaeon MP8T_1; assembly: GCA_002825465.1. Next base: position 54,272 of record PJER01000007.1, on the reverse strand, counting down.
AGGAGTCCTACAATCAAAGGAACCTTCAGTTGGTTATTGTTCAGGACTGAGGCAAGTAATGCCCTAGATGCTATCGCAATTCGACGGAGTGCAATCTCACGGTCAGCATAGGCAAGGGGAGTGTACCAACTCATTGTATAAAATCCGGTCTCACCAGCAAGGGTCTCTCGCCAGTCTGTTTCCCAGTGGCCTATAACAGGGTCTCGTTTCAGGGTGCCAAGAAGTACATCCGTCCAATCATTCCAGCGTTTCATGAAGTGTTGAACAGAAGTTGCTAAAGCCTTGAGACTTCCACCCTTTCTGCCAGCCAATCCCTCAAAGACTAGGATAAATCTCGTAGTATCTTCACGAGAGATGGCAGAGAGGACAAGTCCATTATTTGGTGATGATGCTAAGAGAGCTAAGCCAGGTACCAGACCAGGAATATCACATGGCTGATAGCGACCCTTTCCTCCAGAATTAAATTTCTGAAAAGGTGAGAGTATATCACTCCTCAAGCCTATTATCATCACTAGGCTAGCATCTCTATCTGGTCCACTATATCTTAGACGTCCCTGCGTCACTGTACGGTCAGTGTTGGAGAACATCACCTGTAGAATCAGAGTCACATCGACGGTACCATCTGATCCTATCTCAGCACATGCTGCTTCCAATTGTTCGTCGAGCTGCGATATCATCTTGAGTAGAAGGTTGCCGAAAATGGACTAAACTTTAGCGCCTAAGTTAGAAGCTCAACAAGACCGTCACTACTGAACCATCCCCCAAGGAGATTGGGACCTTGGTGTTAAACAGACATTATAGGCCTTCTTTTTGTGTTTCCAAGGCGCATGTTGGACTTATGGGGTAGGGTTTAGCACAAAACTGCACTAATTACCTGAAAATCAAGTAACTTTTGGTCCGGAAATCAGAGAAGAGGTCTCCAATCAGTAAACATAGATTCTCAAAATTTTAGAAAAAAGGTAGAGACAAGTAATAGCAACTTTTGACACCGTTCGATGCTTCAGATCAATGATGTATTTCATACGCTAACAAAATATGAACAACGTGTTCCCCAAATTGCAGTTTTATGCTAAAAGAGACCCCAGAAATTCAACATGGGAGTCAGATTATTGAAAAGAAGCCATATGAGCCCCGAATAGTGGATTGAAAAAAACTGTATAGCAGGTCTCGAATCATGAGGCGCTCATGTTGAACTTCTACAGAAGACCGCACATACAATAGTTTGGTTGTCGATGCCCTATATGTCGTAAAGGGCGCGCTGTCCTTTATAGATGGAGGCAAGACGACAGATGTCAATAATGAGTAAACTCATACCTGTCATGGCGAAAAGGTACACAAAGTTAGTCGATGAGATATTGTATAACCCGATTAGCCAGACAGAATCAAAGCTTGAGGAGATTCTCAAGCGAAATCGTAACACGGCTTTCGGGAAGGACCACCGATATGAGTCGATAAAAACACCTGAGCAGTTCGCCGAACAGGTGCCTCTTTATGACTACTATTCAATGAGTCCGTTTTTCGATCGTGTAAAAGAGAACCCAGACCAACCTATCGTTTCTGCAGACCCAGTTGTATGGTATGTACAATCGAGTGGATCCACAGGGAAACCTAAAGCACTTCCAATCACTAAGGCTGGAATGACTGACTACTCCTTAGGGAGCACAATCTGCCAGCTGACTTTTGTTAATGCTGGAAAAGATAACAAAAAGATCTATGATGGTACACTTCTTACTTTTGCAGCCCCTTCCAAACTTGGTGAGATAAATGGTGTTCCTGTTGGTTACATGAGTGGGATAGCCAAAGATATGGTAGCAAGTAGGATGGTTCGTAGACTTGTGAAACCGGGTGAAGATATCTTCAACATGACGGATATCACTGAGAAGCTATGGGCTTATGCAAAATACGCAGTTATGCATGATATTACTGGTTTGGTTGGAATAACAACTTTGACTCTTTCATTTATTCGAAAGATACAGAATGAATATGGTCCAGCATTGCTAAAGGAATTTGCAGGAACCAGGCACGAAGCAAAGATCAGAGATGCATTGAATGAAGATGGTACCATAGATGTTCAAAGACTCTGGCCAAATCTAAAATTGCTAGTTGCTGCAGGTATTGATGCAGATCCCTACAAAGCATGGGTAAAGAAGACCCTGCCTAATACGGTCCTCTGGGATAGTTATTTGGGCAGTGAGGGATTCTATGGCGGAACGCTATTAGACAACACCGATAATGGTATCCAGATAATGGCCAATCTGAATTATTTTGAATTCATTCCTGAAAATGAGATTCACAAGGATGTTCCAAGAGTAGTTCCATTATCTGAGATCAAGAAAAATCATCGCTACGAGATTGTGATCACTAACTTGTTAGGTTATTCCCGTTACCGAGTTGGAGATCTGATGACATTCAAAGACACTGATCCTTATTCTGTATATAGGATTGGTCGCAAAGGACGAGTAGTCAATCTAGCAGGAGAAAAGCTCACTGACGCACATGTCAATGAAGGAATTGCAGCAGCCTGCCAGAGAACGGATGCATTGATAGCAGATTACACAGTTCTTGGTAAGATTGAAGGCAGCAGGGCATACTACATTATCTCTGCAATGTTCCAGAACGATGTTGACATGGATGAATTTGGCAGAGCATTTGATGATGCAGTTGGAGAGAAGAATGGAGAATTCAAACACTCACTTGAATTTGGGGCACTAGATCCATCAGTGGTAATCCCGATGGTGACCTCACATACTGAGGGTATCATAAAGAGCAACCACATCCAAGCCAAATCACTTCCATTATCAGCAGTAACTGAGGAGGCGGTTGTGTAATGGGTATGCTAAGCAAGATCTATCCATTGATAGTAAAGAAGACTGCTAAGGAGATTGAAGAGATTTTTAATAATCCAATTAGTATGTCAGAAGCCAAGCTCATGTCTATCCTAGAACGACACAGTCACACAATGCTTGGAAAAAACAATAACTTTGCTAACATTCGGACTCCTGAGGAATTCAGTGAAACAGTTCCGCTTCATGATTATGCATCTATGAAACCCTATTGGGAACGCATGCAAGCACATCCTGAGGAACCAATTATAACAGCGGATCCTGTGATATGGTATGTTCAAAGCAGTGGTACCAGTGGCAGGCCAAAAGCTCTCCCAATCACTGAATCAGGATTGCGGGACTTCAAGGGTGCAACGAATCTCTTACTTCCTGCATTTGCTGGTATGAAGAAAGGTAATGAAAAGGTACTCGATGGAACAATACTCAACTTTGCTGCACCTGCAAAATTCGGTGAGATCAATGGAATACCTCTCGGCTATATGACTGGAATCTCGAATACTTTACTTACAAGTCGCATTGCCAAGAGGATGATAAAACCAGGCGATGAGGTCGCAAATCTGACCGATATGGGGCAGAAACTCTGGGCGTATGCGAAATATGCAGTGAAAGAGAACATAACCGCACTTGCAGGCATAACTACTCTATCAATTGCATTCATTCGTCGTATGCAGAACGAGTATGGACCCGATCTCCTCAAAGAGTTCACTGGTACTAAGCATGAATCTAAAATCAAGGAAGCCCTCAATGATGATGGCACTATAGATTTGAATACACTCTGGCCGAACCTGATAATGTTCAATGCATCGGGAATAGATTCAGAACCCTACAGACCTTGGCTCAAGGAAACATTACCAAATATCAATATCAGAGAAATATACGCTGGCAGTGAAGGATGTTATGGAATGTCATTACTTCCTGGTGATGATAAGGGAATTCAACTTGCACCGCATGTCAACTATCTAGAGTTCATTCCCGAGTCAGAGATGGAAAAAGAAGATCCCATTGTGATACCACTCTCTGAAGTCAAGAAAGGGCACAGGTATGAGATGGTCTTGACGAACTTCATGGGTTACACTCGATACAGACTTGGGGATATGATGACTTTCACTGATACAGATCCATACTCGGTATACAGAATTGGTAGAAAGGGAAGAAGTGTCAATCTATCCGGAGAGAAACTTACTGATGCACATGTAACTGAAGGCATCTCAGCTGCAGCTAGAGAGACTGGAGCTCGACTCATAGATTATGCAGTTATAGGATCTATTGAAAATGGTCAGGCACATTACACAATAGAGGTGCTACTTCACAACGAAATTGATCTGCTAGAGTTTGGCAGAATATTCGACGAAACTGTTGGAACAATCAATGATGAGTTTCAGTATGTATTGGAGTTTGGATCACTTGGCCCGACTATAGTCAGAAAAATGATAGCCCCTCACACTGAGAACATTATCAAGAGTAGTCATATTCAAGCAAAAGCTCAACCATTGACTGTTGCAACAGATATGGTTACTTCAACTACTTCAGAAGTTGCTAGTGTAAGTGATGGAGCCTGATAAATTCCATTAATCAGATGCAAGTAGACGTCTTCACTCTGATTTCTTTGAGTGAAGACATCCACCTTTTATTATCCATTACGCAGGTACAACTAAATCGATACCCATGTCCAACTGCGATTTTGATTTGTTTTCTTTTTCTGCATTCAATTTCCTATAAGGAAGGTAAAAGCCCAATCCAACGAAAAAGAATGAGATCATTAACAACATGTCAGGGACATAGAAGAACGGTGTTGAAACCAAGCTCAGACGAAGAACTTGACTGCCCATTGAGAAGGGAAGTGAAAATACCATAAGGTCACTTCTTACTTCGGTTAGTCTACCAGTCTTCCAAGTAATAATGAAGGTGGCTCCAATGATGACTCCTGATACGAGAATTAGAGGGATACACATCATCATGATGAATGATTCAGTGGGTCCAAAAACTGCGATAGCTGTCCAATATGCCGCAAAAAGAAGAAGTAACCGATTATGATACTTCTTTTTTGAAGCTAGCCAGATTTGAAACATAGTGCCAAATATTGGGATAACAGATCCACCGATTACCATTGTTCGAAGACGGAAATATTCCATCGGAGCTGTAAATTCTCCTACAATTGGCAGGATTATCATCATCATATTGATAGCATTGCTCATTATCGCTATTGCGAATACCAAAGGTAGATCTGTTATCAATCGATTTTCTTGACTATACCAGATTCGAATCAAAAAGATTCCAACTATCAATGACATCGCTACGGTTCCCAGACTTGAGAATAGTACGAATTCAGTTCCTAACTGCATAATTATCATTCCTTATTCATTTAATTGTCTAAACTGCATTGTCAGTTATTGTCTTCCTTCTAACAAGAGTACGAACTCCACTACTCAGCTGTTTCCAATTTGTTGATACCTGCTCTATCTTGTATCTCAAAGAGAGTACGATCAGTGTTGAGTATGCAATCGCAAATAGAACAGAGGTAACAATCGTCAATGATATACTGTAGAGTGGAATATCTGGACCTATTATCCCCACATCAGGACCAATCTTGAAACATTCACCTATGAAATTTAGTAAGGTGTGAAACATGATTAATCCCGCAAGAGATTGCCCAGAACTGAATCTCTCATAGTAAACACCAAAAAGGAGACCAAGAATCGCTGAACCAAAGACGAGGGTTAGTACCTGTGACATAACTTCATTGATTGGCCCACCATTAAGTAGTGGCCAACCTGCATGCCAAAGTCCGAAGATTACAGCAGAGAAAAGAATAGCCATATTTGGTGTAACTCTTGTTTTGAAGGCATTCTGTAATAATCCTCTGAATAGGGTCTCTTCTAAAAATGCATTTGTCAAGAAGAACAAAAACATGTATCCAAGAAGTTCAGAATCTACAATCTGAAGTGTAACAGGATATGTTGAATCAATGAAAAGTCCATAGATCAATGGACCGCCTAACCTGATCATAAAGGTGAAGAAGAAGCCCAAGAGAAGTCCTACTGAAACATGTAATCGGAGATTTTTCCTAGATAGACCCAAGACAGATTCTATCTCAGAAGATCTGTATTTCCAGAAAAAGCCGACTAGAATCAAGAAGGGGAATAACTTTGAAGGCATGATATTCATCCATGTATCACCAAGACCAAGAACAAACTGATCAACAATTCTCCAAATGATTCCAATGGTCAACATGATCCCGCTAATGACAAGGATGTTCATAGATGACCACCTAGACTGATTTTTCTGCACAGCTTCTCTACTTGATTCAGTTACAGTTGTTACCATGAGTGAGTTCTCCTAATAGAGATAGACTACAAATTGATGATTATTGTTGAATTTAAGGCCCAACAAATCTAACAGAGTCATTCAAATAGTGCAAAAGCATTAACGGACAATGGGATGAGTGGCTAATGGTTCGTATCGCTCATATTTCTGATTCACATCTTGGGAGTTCCCTTTTCCAATTGACAGAAAGACGAGAGGATGCACGTCAGTGCCTGAAGAAGTCTATTGAGATGGCGATGAGACATTCACCTGATCTTTTAGTTCATACAGGAGACCTGTATCATACACCATTACCACAGAACGATGACCAAATCTTTGTGATAGAACTACTCAAAGAATTGAAAGATAAAATTCCTGTAATAATCCTCGATGGAAATCATGACATCCCATACGGTTATAGATACAACTTCAGTCCTCTTCGAAGTCTTGAAACCATGGACCTCATAAAATCGACAGGTGCAGGGCCATACTCTTCATTCACAGAATCATTCGATGGAAAAGAAGTCGAGTTTCATCTTGTGTCTTGGACAGGATATAGTCAATTCGATTATTTCCTTCAAGAGTCTATCAAGTCCAATGGAGGTGTTTCTCTATTCTTTGCTCATGATATCCCAGTCGAAAATGAGAACTTGCCAATTCATCACAATTACTATGGATGCGGTCATAAACATAATTTCTGGCTTGATGAAGAGTTTGATATTGGAAGACCAGGATCTACCTGTTTGGTCAATTGGAAGAGAGAAATGACGGGAAAGAAGAAACTCATCATTATCGATATTGATAATTCAGGAAAGAACGAGTATACAACTGAAACTTTGAACGATGTCAGGGAGTTCAAATTCATTCCAGGCCTAAACATAACTGGAATGGGCACTGAAGAAGCGAACCAGACAGTCACTAACTCACTATCCAGATTAGCTCCCAAGAAGACAAAGCCAATCATTATTGTTGAAGTAAATGGCCTAATTGATACAGAGACTGAAAGAGGAATAGAACGTAAGGAACTCATTGAATTTGGAGAGAAAAAACTAGACCCTCTTTTTCTGCATATTGAACCGAACTGGGAGTGTTATGGGCCCCGAGATATTAAATTAACAGAACCTCTCAATGTTGAGAAATCAGTTCAAGAATACTTGGAACAGACGAATGACAAGAGATCTCAGGAAATTCTCGAGTTACTTCCAAAATTGCTAGGGAGTGAGGTCTCATGATTAACCGAATTTACCTCCGCAATTTCAAAGTCTATAAGAATCAGGAATTCATCTTTCATCCAGGATCGACAGCAATTGTGGGTCCGAACGGATCTGGAAAGACTTCAATTCTCGAAGCCATCGAATTTGGGTTATTCAAACGTGTCACTCGTAAGGAGAAGAGTATACCGAGATTGGAAGACCTAATCAATCATGGCGAGAAGAAGGCTATTGTCGAGTTGGATTTTACTGCACCAATCAACCGTAGGGAGTATACAGTCGTCAGACAAATTCATCCTGGAAAGAAGAGTGCAGAAACAACTGCAGACCTATTTCTAAAAGGAAACAAAAATCCCGAAGTAAGTGGACCAAGTAGTGTGGATGACCAGATTGTCGAACTCATAGGGATGGACCGTCATGCATTCTCAGCCTTGACCTATGTAAGGCAAGGTGAGATTGATAGGCTCTCACGATTGACTCCAAAAGAACGGAGATCCGATTTGTATAGTATGATGGGATTATCTATCTACGATAAGCATAGCTCGAAGGTCCAGAAAGATATGGGTAAGATAAGGAAAGAGATAACTTCACTCATAGAAACTCGAGAACGCTTAGAAGATATTGGCAAACATCTACCTTCGATGAAAGATGTTGATGCCGCACTCAAGGCGCTTGATACTATCATAAAATCATCCGGAGAAACAACAGAAACAAAGAGCATTCTAAAACTTATTCAACAGATTCAAACATCAATTGAAACAATACAAACTCAATTGACATCAGGAGACCTTTCAAAGAAACCGGATGAACTCAGGAAAGAATCAGAAATTGCAAAGCATCTCAAGAGTCTTCTCGATACGATTCCTGATGTTGCAGAAAACCAGTTACGTCCACACATCAGGACTGAAGCACGGACTCTGTTCAAAGAGATTTTTGGAGACCGATACAGTGACTTGGTCATTGATGATGATTACGAGATTTCTTTATACGATTTGCAGGGGAACAGGGTCTCGTTGATGGCTGCGTCAGGTGGAGAAGATGTATGTGTCAATTTCTCATTACGTGTGGCTGTGAATACAGCACTCCAGAAATATTCAGTTGCAGGGTCACCTCCGGGAATTCTGATTTTAGATGAACCGGGTGCGGGACTGGATGAACAGCGTAGACGCTGGCTTCCTGATGCTATTGCAGGACTGGATGTTGTAAATCAGGTGTTGGTAGTTACGCATATGCAGGAGCTAAAGGGTTCAACAGACCACATCGTTTCACTCACTCCTCAAGGAAAAGGTCGGCAACCTATCGTTGAACTACAATAGCCAAGTGACAATTCTTAGTGATGCTTATCTATCTCTTATCAAGACAAGACTACAAGGGGAATTGTTATGATCGAGGGTAGCGAATTTCTTGTGAAGCAGTGTCCTTGTTTCAGAGAGTTTGAGGGTGAACATCTCTGTATCAATGATAGTGATCTCAAGAAGATAGTCACGATTGATGTTGATACTGATTTGATTGGTAGTGAACATGTATCAGAAGAGTTTCTGAAGATCAAGACAAAGGAGGATGACCTCTGTTTCTGCCTTGCTTACTTAGGCGATGATGAGCACTATTATTGCATGTCACAACAAGAGAATATCAAGATAAGAGGACAACTCGTTAACAAGATTGAGATGAAACAGGCATTGGAGATACTTGCTCCAGAAAATGTTCAGTTCTCATCTGTACTCTGTGGCGAATGTCTATACAATATCATCGTTGCTTTGAAAGATGGCAGCAATTCAGCCTGTCCAATCTAATGTCGATTATATTTCATCAAAGAGTGTCTGTTTTATATCTTTGATATTGTCGCCTTTCACAATATGTGCCCGTAGGTTCATAGCAATCTTTCGGCTCCCAAGAGCTATTCCACCAACCAAGACATCATCCTTGAGAACTGCCTTGAAGTATCTCCCATTCTCGTTATCTACTGAAACAAGGATCTCATAATCTGGAGAATCGGGATGAATCAGACCGATGCTTGTAAGGTCTATACCCGCCACTTGCAACTGGTTAGAAGGTGTTACCCCTTCGAACTTCGCACTTCCGAAATCAAGCATGTTCTGAGCTGCTATTCGTGCTGTTGCAGTTGCCCAAGGAATTATACCGAACCATTGTCCTTTGAATTCCATACAATCACCAGCAGCAAAAATATCCTTGACTGAGGTCTGCATGTATTGGTCAACATCTATTGCTTTCTTGTAACTAATACCGGAGTTCTTTGCAATAATCGTGTTCGATCGGACTCCAGTTGCAATAACAACGAGGTCTCCATTAATCGAATCACCATTTGCAGAAACAATTCCTTCTGCATTATCATCACCAGTGATTGCTCTACAATCATATCCGAAGAGTACTGTTATACCCATTTTCTCAATTCTCTTGGTCAGAACTCTACTTCCTTGGTCATCGAGCTGAAGTGGAAGAAGTCGGTCTTCATTGCTTACAACTATCGGTTCACCACCCACTGCTTTCATAGCAGCGGCAAGCTCTATACCTAAAATCCCGCCACCTATGACAATCTCTCGACCTGCACCTTTGACAGCTTCTCTAATATCAAGAGCATCATCGAGTGTGCGAATGACATGGACATTGTTTTTATCAAGTCCTTCAAAGGGAGGTACGAAGGGTCGGCTACCAACAGCAATCAAGAGCTTGTCATATTTCCCGTGGTCTTGAGAGGTTGATATCACTGTCTTTGTCTTTGTATCAATCTGAAAAACTGGAGTGGAGAGCATCAGATCAACATCGTTCTCTTCATACCAATCAAGATCATACCTGATCGTTTCCTTTATGGTCTTCCTTTTTGCAACAAGTTCAATCAGATTTGGTCGTGGATAGTAAGGATGTCTTTCATCTGTAAATACATCAATTTCGACTTCCTTGTCACGGTTTCGGATCTCTCGAATGGCAGTAGTTGCTGCCACCCCGTTGCCAATTATCCCAATTCTTGTAATAGCTCTAGACCTCCTCATTAAATCAGGTACAGATTCTGCAACTAAATTGTTCCTATTGAGTATACCGAAGTAACAACTTCTGGAGAAATTTACAGCAATGCTAAAGTACTCGAATACCAAATCATTTGATAATCGCGTTAAGTCTGGAGGTTAGAAGTTGGATACAAAAATCAAAGCCGCCATACTAGGTATTATTCTAATTACTGCAGGTGTAGTGGGTGTATTGTTCATTCTTGGATTACCACAAGCTCCACCAGCAGAATCTACCTTCAATGGGGATGCATGGATCAATGAGGTTCACATGAATTCAACATTGACTGTAGATCAGGAGTATTTTGAAATCTATATCTCTGCATCCTACTCTGAAACAACGATTCAGGGATGGCAGATAACTACATTCGATGAAGAAGGAAGAATTGCTCTTCCATCAATCATCAATGTGGATGCAGAGGACTTCATTGTAATATACACGGGAACAGGAACTGAGGATGTTGATGCCTCAGATGGTACTGCAACTATCTACCTTGGAAGGTCCAATAGGATTCTTGACCCAGAGGGAGATGAAATTGCAGTGTTCGATGAGTCAAACGAAATCATTCACTTCATGCGATATGGAGGAGGAAATGGAGATGAAGTCTATGATGAGTGGAACGGAGATGATGATGGTCCTTCATTACCAGCTGGACATTCTGGTTCACTTTCATATTTTGGACAAGATAAGACAAATACATCAGCCTGGCTTCCTTCCTTGACCACCCCTGGAAATCCCAATCAATATGCATTCACAACTGAAGGAACAAGTATTCCATACTACATAATCATTACATCAGGAGTGAAAGCGCAGTATTCTTTCTTAGGCATTGATGACTCAAAGACAGTGGATAAGAATGAAACAATCGATGTCTTTCCCGCCGCTGGCGTGAATGCTGCTACAATTCAAGCCATCAAAGAGCACATTCAATTCAGCCTCAAATTCTACGAAGAGAAAGGCTTTGATCGAGGTCCTGCAACCTACAAACCAGGCAGAATCAATGTCACTGTTTCTCAGGGAACAACTACCGAAGCAATTGGTAGCTGTAACACAAAAGGTGAGATAGTGATCAAACTTGGAACAATTGCAAGTCTGATAGATCTGAAGTATGTGTGTGAGCATGAACTCATGCATGCTTTCCAATTTAAAGTAGAGAATACAGGAGATGGCAATCAAGACCATGCACCTATGGCAAACAAGTGGTATATTGAAGGACAAGCCACATACTGGGGTATTGAATCTACAAAGGCAAATTACAATCTGACCAACGCACAGATTCAGGATGAATTCAAACGGGTTGGAGACCACAACTGGTTCGCTCATTACACGGACCTCAACAGAAGTGTAACAATAGGTTGGGGTGGCGGGTATTCAGATTACATGGGCTCTTACTTGTTCTTCAAATGGATAAGTGAGACCTTTGGTGAGGATAAGGTCAAGGAGATCTTTGATAGAGCTAGGGATAACTTTGGCAATGATTCCCTCGATGTTAGTCCGGAAGAAGCAGCATCTCAAGTGCTTGGACTCCCATGGGAGACTCTACTGGCAATGTTCCATGCCTGGATGATGAGTGGTGCAATCACCGACAATGGAGTACCAGAGAGGGTAGGTCATGTCAATGTGACATGGTCAGGTACTCAGACGGGAGACTCGATTGGTGTTGTTCCTAGTGGAGCAGGTGTTGAGAGAATCGATGTCAATAGCAACGAACCATTTACCATAGACTTCAAAACCGAACCGGGTTCAGTCTGGAAGATTACCATAATCTATGTCTATTCTGATGGTTCACGTGAACAGGCAGATAACTGTCCAAGAACCTATTCTGGCACATCAGCACCTTGGCCTGTAAATCCAGGTGCACACAATAAAACATTGGTAGAAGTCATTGTGATCAAGACATTGGTTTCAACAGGTGGAGTAAAACACATCAATATGACTCTAACACCAGTGACTCCAATTGGTCCACAACCATTGACACCGGGTATTCCAGTGCCATTCAAATTACCACCAGGATTCTGGAACTTCACAGACCTCCATGATTATCCATGGTGGGTAACCTTTGAATTAAACTACACAATTGATACATGGGAACATCTTATTGCCATCGACCTACCAGATCCATGGTTCATCGATAGCTTCTTTGATATTTTCATTACTTTTGGCGATGAAATGATAGTGAATGTTTCAAACCTTCAAGTTACCGAAGCGAATCCATATACTATACCAATTGATCCAGATGGGACATGGCCATTGGGAATCTACAACATAACCATCAGGCAATCTACGCCTGAGTCTCTTATCCATGGCACAATAGAAGACATAGCATATCTCCCTGATGGATATGACTTTGACCATCCACAACATCACGAATATGGTGAGTTGGTGCCGCAGTATTCAATTCAGTGTAGAACCACTGGAGATAGATGGTTCACCACGATGCCATCAAATGCATCAGCGTTCGAGTATATCCTCAATGTTCTCCCAGAGTACACAATGGCTGCAGATTGGAATATGGAACTCTATGTGGCTACAGATCCTACAGCTCCAATTCGTACCACAGTCGGAGACTACACAATGGGAGACTGGCCAAGAACTCTTAGCGTTCCAACACCACTTGATCCAGATTGGTCAGAAGAGGGATACATACTACGAGTTATCTATGAAGGAGAATATGCAATCGGAGAACTCCTACATGTCGAGGATTCACTTGATGGGACATCCTTCGAAAAACCACTCTGGTATACGCTTTATGCGATTGAATACTATGGACTACCAATACCATATTACGGAAGTGGTACACTTTTCATCAATTGTTCTATTTTGCCATCTAGTACTAATTTCTGGGTCAATTCAACCGTTGTAGATCTTACTATCTCAATGTATATTGACGGGGTCTATAGCCCATTTATTGCAGATGGTATCGGAGGCTATTCTATAGGCATAGGTGTTTCATCAGTGTCAGTAGTGACCATAGTCATCGAGCCAGGTTCAATTGATGGTATGATACTTTTCATATGGTCTGAAGATGATTAGTAAAAAGGGGGCATCTTGCCCTCTTCTTCCTCTTTTTTTTGAAATGTAACCACTTGACTTTTAGAGTGGAATAAAGAAAAAGAGAGGGAGGTATTTCACCTCCCTGGAATTTTATTTCCTAACTTTCAGAACAATAGCTACTAGAGCAATTATTCCGATAACTCCAACAACCAAGTAGAGTGTTGGTGTGTCAAGGAGAGATACTGAACTATCAGAGTTGATACCTAGGATTGGATCATAGAATAGTGTTTCATTTCCAAAGTATGGAAATGAGAGAAAGACTGATTCCCCAGCATGAAGACCAGTACCCTCACCATAGCTTGCTGAAACATTTAGTTGATTCTGAGCAGCAAGAGCAGTAGGTTCGTACTCCATGTAACCATTGGAGAATTCAAACTTGGTCTCAGTCTTGTGGAAATTCTGAGGCGCATTTTCTGATCCTCCACTACCATGATTGCTCTCAGTAATGACAAACTGGAAGACCAGTAGTGAATCATCACGAGTCCAATTCCATCCATCAATAACAAGATCGAATTTGATCTCATTTGGATTGTTCATATCAATGTGGACTAAAATCTGAACATAGACATCAGCTACCGAAGTGAAATTGAAATGAACAGCTGTAATGTTTCCATCTTCAGTTTCAGTCTCAAAACCGCTGAACTCCCAATCTGTTGTTGGCAATGTGAACTTGGGGTTGACAAGAGTATCTACACCTTGATCGTAGACCCCATTCTCATTGACATCTTCTACTTCGAAGATACTTAGAAATCTCATGTGATAATCGATTTCTGGATTTGTTGTACTCCACCAATGAAAGTGTGGTTGGTCGTTAGCACCAACAACCTTGATGGTGAGTTCATCTGTACTAAGTGTCACAATACCTGCAGAATGATTGTACTGTAGGGGGTGGCTCTGTGCTGAAGCTGCGGGAAGGGATATTCCCAACATTGCAACAGCCATCAGGGCAATTATTACGTTCCTGTGTATCTGCATTAGATCACCTACCCAACTCCGCATCGTGAGGGTATATAATGAAACTTGAAGAGCAACGTAAATTTATGATAGAAAAAGCAGCTCATAAATCTCTAAATGGTAAAAGAAGGTTTATGGAAGATTATAACGCTATAAATCATATTAGATTAAGGAGAGGATTCATTTTTATTGGAAAAGGGTTTTTCGAGCCATCATGCCTATCGAAGACACACTCCAATCCAGAATAAATCAAATTCGTGCAATCATATTTGATCTACATCATACGATTACAAAGACAAGAACTGATATCATATCATTTTGTAGAGAGACTTCCGGTAGAGCTGGAGTTGACCTATCTAACATAAGTGATGATGAAATTAACGCTGCTTTTCAAGCATCAAATGAGATATTGAAGAAGTATGTTTCCGAAAATGATGTAGGAATCCATTGGGGAAACGACCCCAATGATTGGACTGAGATAAATCGAACATTCTTCTTAGATCTAGGATTCGATAATGTAACAGATGAGCAAATATTACAGTTCGAGTTAGGATGGAGAGAAGTAGGCGAACTTAGTTTTGAAAAAATCATTGATGGTGCAAAGAGGACCTTTGAAGAGCTTCATAATAGAGGATACACACTTGGAATCTGTTCACGACGTCAGACAAATCCGGAACCATTACTAAAGGAGTGGGGAATTTCGCACTTGCTTTCCAGTATACAATATTCAGGAACACCAGGTTATGCCAAACCAAATCCTTTCACATTGCTAAAATCGGCTGAGGAAATTAATGTGAATCCTAGACTCTGCGCTTATGTTGGAAATCTTGTTAATGCTGATGTAGAAGCATCGATGCGTGCGGAGATGTTTCCGATACTTACAATATGGGCAGATTCAGAGGAGAAAAAGCAAGCTCCCGATGGGATTATGATTATCGAGAGAATCACTGATTTACTTGATCATTTCAAGAAGGCTCCGATGTAGATGATTCTGTCTCATCTGTATCTTTCTCTTTGGGTTCATCTTCTTTTTCAGGAGTCCTATTCTTTATCTTAGCTAGAAGTCTAAAGATTGGGGCTCGAACCGTTTGCGCAAAGGATGAGAGTAAACGCATTGGAAGAATAACTGAGCCAAGGGCAACTCGCATGACTTTATTCTTCATGGTTGCTTGTTCTGGGTAACCAATGTAGGACAGTGTATGCTCTTTTAGGATGTCCTCCAATGCAGCTGCAAATGCCTCACGTTCAATGCTTGACAGATCAAGTCCTCTGAAAACATCACTCTTGCTGAAGCTCTTACGATCAATAACACTCTTCCATTTGAGATATTTTGCTTTCTCGATAATATCAGTAAGAGAATATACTAATTCACCTAATAACGGAATCAATAATCGCTGTGTCTCAGTGGGAGTAGGCTCCGTCAGGAGTTCTTCATATACGACCTCAATGGGATGTAATTGTGCAAAGGGCGGATGAAACCATAGTATATGTAATAATCCTTCAATCATTCGCAATGTTTTGCGATCTCGCTCCTCAATATGATCAGGAATCTTATCTAGGACTCGTTCTTTAGCCCACTCGACAGCACTTCCAGATAGGACACGCCACATCCTATCCAATTCTATGACTGCTGTTGCATACCTATGGAACTTGAAATCCAACGAATCCTCAATATCATCAGCTGTGAGCATATCGATCATTTTGGTATGGAATGATTTTGTACCACCAGCGATATCCCAAAGACGTTTGATAATTCTATTTAGAAAACCATATGCAGAGGGAGTTTCAATTCGAAGAGCATGGTCTCCAGGTTGCGCAACAAGATGTGCAGAATCCAATGCATTGTCAATAGAACCGAATTCTGTCAGGTCAGTCGGGAATAGATCCATTAAACCATGACCGGTTGTAGACCAGCACTGGATTTGATTGGTCACACAGTCTCTTTCTATTATGATGCGTTCTTTATCTCCAAGATGATCAAATTGATTGGTCAAACCCTTGGAATAGGCCATCACTGCATATACGACGTATCGTTCCTTGTTCGATTTTAATCCAGGCATTCGAAGAATTAATCCAATTGTATCAAGAGGTTCACTCCCTTCTAGCCAGGCTCCAGTGGCTTGGTCAAATTCCCAACGATCTCCAAGTTCATAGAAGACTTGCCGAAGGTCTCGTAAATCTGCTGCATCTTTTGCCTTTTGAAGAGTTTCACGTTCCCACTCCTCATAATTACGGCGCATTTTAGACATGCTTTTCTTTTCTAGGTCAAGCCACTTGCGTTCCACTTTAAGCTTGACTTTCAATAGCATGTTCCTCCATCAGGTAAGTTCTAGATGATTCTCACACGCATACGCTATTATGAATATCGATACTATCAAGCAAAATTTACCCTTTTTTCTCTTCTAATACTCCTGCTAAGATAGATGTAATCTCTTTCAGAGCTTCACTTGCAGGCTGGGTAAATCTTTCAACAGCTTCAGGATTAGTCACAAATGTTGAACGATCACAGATACACAATCTACTTTCTGAATTGACAATTCGGAGAATTCTCCCAGATTGCGTAGTAATCTGCTCAATGGTCCAATTAGAGTCTTTTAAAGGTGGCAATTTCTTAATCTTCGAATAAGCAGCATCAATAAAGGAAGGAGGTAGAAAAATTATGAACCGCTCTTGCTGTTGTGTCGATAATCCAAGATGATATTCGATGACTGATGTTTTTACCAATTTGAATTCAACAATGATATCAATCAAAACCATTTGCTTCCCGCGTTTCGTTACCTGTAAGATCACGATACCATTCGCGTCAGGGAGAACTTTGTCAATCTTCTTGATAGATCTACTAATGTAATACTCAAGATGGTGGAGGTCTTCTTCAAAAGAAAATCCTTGAATTGTTCTGTAGCCACTAATATAACTTACAAAACATGTGATAATCAAAATGAAGGACCCGAGAGTGCAGATTGGAAATCCTGCAATTGTGGTAAAGATTCCTGCTGATGAAATCACTGCCCAAACAACAATTACAAACCATGCAATATCATTTAAGTCATCTAACGCCCCAGAATCATATTTCCTAATGAGATACTCAAATCGTTCGAAGAGGAGCGGAACATCGCCAGCAGCAATCCTTAGATCCTCAGTTTCAATATCAGGTCCTAATACACCGGCATCATAGAATTTAAGCATCCCACGGGTTGAAACTCCAAAATCATAGAAAGCCCGGGTTGCAGGAAGACCAAGACCAATTTGAGAACCTAGTAGGAGGAGTGCTGTAGTAATACTCGGGGTTAGAGAACATAATAGCCACATGAAAGCAAAATAGATGATAAACATGAGAATACTGAAACCAGCTATCAGGAGGTGTTGGTGTCGCACATCCCATGTGTCAATCAGTAAATACTTACGACTAACAACATCCTCCAAGTCTCCCAATTCCTTAACCTCTACTCTGGTGTGTTTCTTCTCAACATAAATCCTTGGTGATTGAAGCGACTATATGCAATCTAGTCGATGAAAAAGATATCACACTGGTTTTCTGTAGCCTCTAATCGGATATGCATACCATCTTCAAGAACGTAAGTTGCATCTTTAACTGCAACAACACCTATCGCAGTGTTTTCAGTTGCAACAGTAGCAAAATATCCGAGGGATTCACCAAACTCTGCTATGACTACTCGAACATTATTGAATAGATCAGCTAATGCTTTTGGATTTTCTTCAAAATAAGGTTCGAGATCGTCGCGGAGAATTGCAATATCATCAGGAGCCCATTCACGATCTAGTTCTGCAGGTGTATTGATTAATCGAGCAGTCCCAGAAAATTCTCCGCTTTCACTGACTGACTCACCCCGAAGAATAGGAAACTGTGGCATATCATCATTCTTTGACAAGATTGTAGTCCCTCTGTTTTGGAATATCGGCTGTAAATTCAATTGGTATTAGGTAACTTATGCGTTTCGGGCACTTCTTAGCTAGACCTTCAAGCTAATAACGAACTGTTGATTATGTATACTTGAGGTTTCAAGATGGGCGTTTATGAATTTGAAGAACGGGTTCCCGTCATTGGAAAAAACACCTACATCAGTCACACTGCATCTGTTATTGGTAAAGTAACACTAGGAGAAGAGTGCTACGTCGCTCCTGGAGCAGTCGTGAAGGGTGATTACGGTGAGATTGAGATTGGTAATGGTGTGAGTGTTCAAGATAACGTCATTATACATGCACGTCCTGGAGAGAACACTATGATTGGAAACAATGTTACCCTCGGTCATGGATGTATAGTTCACAACGCAACGATTCGTGATGAGGCTGTGATTGGAATGGGAGCAATAGTTTCCGACTATGCAATTGTTGGAAGTTGGGCAATAGTTGGCGAGGGTGCAGTGGTACGAGCAAGATTTGAAGTTCCTGATGAAAAAATCGCAGTCGGGGTTCCAGCTAAGATAATTGGTGATATTAAGGACCATCATAAAGAGGAACTTGCTAGATTCAAAGGAGTCTATCGAGATCTCGCCAAACGTTACCCAGTTGGTCTGAAGAAGATTCAGGATTAAAAATAAAATGAAGAGGGTCAAGTACCCTCTCCCATTTATTTCATGGATATCATTGTGTCTCGATTGAACCGACGTACAGCGATTGCCCAAGCAACAACAGCAAGTACTAATGCTATCAATACTGTGATGATATCTGACATCCATACCAGATTCATGTCTACATATCCAGAGGCATCCATTGTCGTTATTGGTAGCATCATTGGAATCATGAAAATAATGATTGTAGCTCCAGATGTCTGGTAGGCCTCATATACTCGCTTGACTTTGCCACTAATTAGTATCATCACAGAAACAATTGCGATTATCATCAGTGGACCTGCGGTCAGCAAGAGGAACAATCCGGGAAGGCCAGGTACGAGCACTACTCCAGGAGCACCTGCAACCATTAGGATGAAGAATGTAGAAATCTCTGTGATTAGGATTGAACCTAGCAGAAGAGCTAGACTAGGAATCGCAGAACTAAGCAATTTCCCAAATAGTAATTCCCGATCTGTCAGTGGAGTATTCAAAAGGGGTTCCAGTGTGTTCTGCTCACGTTCACCTACTAATGCATTTGCTGAAATCAATGCAGCGGGCATAATAGCCATCATTCCTAATAATGGATCCATCATAGCACTGAGTGAAGGTAGGTATGACACAGCAAATATTGGATCACTGAAGACCATCAGGGCAACAATACCAATCATCATTATTGGTCCAATTGCTGCTATGAAAATTAATCCAAATTTTACGTAAGTTACCTTTAATGCCATCTTCAAATCAGCTTTTGCTATGAGCATAGACTTGTGAAACGCCATTATTTTTCGCCTCCTTTTATCACATCTAA
The DNA here is from genome assembly GCA_002825465.1 of Candidatus Thorarchaeota archaeon MP8T_1. The sequence goes on along the minus strand of PJER01000007.1, from coordinate 34,507 downwards.
ATACAAATCTTCGAGGGTTGCTTCTTCCTCAGCAAACTCAATCAACCGTATGCTTTGTGAAAGTAGTAATTCCATCAACGATGAGTTATTGGTGAAAGGATCTTCAATCGTGACTATTAATGAATCAGCCTCTCTCTCGACAGAAGTCACAAAATCCTTTGATTTTACAATTGTTTCTGCCTTATCGAGATTATCTACTACTCGTATTCGAAAATTCTGACTTGCTTGCAGTCGTGCACGCAACTCCTTTGTATCACCACTGAGTAGAATCTTCCCGTTGTCTATGATGGCAATTCGATCGCATATCCGTTGAACCTCAGCTAAGTTGTGCGAGTTAATGAAAAAGGTCTGTCCATACTTTTCCGCAAGGCTTAGGATAAGTTCTCGAACTCTCTTGGATGCTACGGGATCCAGTGCTGAAGTTGGTTCATCTAGAAGCACAACCTTCGGGTTATGTAACAATGCTCTGCACAGAGCAAGGCGTTGGCGGTTTCCTGTACTCAATTCACCAGCAGGATCATCCTTTCGTTCCCATAATTCCATGAAAGTGAGTAATTCTTCAATTCGTGCAGGAATCTGTTCATCCGGCACACCGTAGAGTTTTGCAAAATACTCTAGATTCTCATAAGCAGATAATGTTTGATACAGTGTATGATTTCCTTCTTCAGGTAACGCACCAGTTATCTCACGTACATTCACAGGAGATTCTATGATGTCAAATCCGCTTACTTTTGCTGTTCCTTCGTTTGGTCGCAATAAAGTGCATAACAAGCGAATGGTCGTACTCTTGCCAGCTCCATTTGGACCAAGAAGTCCATAAATTGAACCTTTGGGCACGTTCAGTTCGATATGATCAACAGCACAAAGGTCATCAAAATTCTTCGTGAGTCCAGAGATCACAACTTCATCCAATTTAATCACCACTATGAGGTATATAGCTAGAGAAAATTAGCTACAAGATGTATACATTGCGTTGAAGTAGAAATATGTTATTGAATGACCACATTAAATCAGACAGCAAGCATCTTCTCAACAACAGCAGTCTGTGTATCCTTGATACCTGGAGTATTATGAATCTGATGAACTGTTATTTCATAAAGTTGTTCTAGATTTTCCACTTCAAGAAGAACAACAATATCGTAACCACCAGTAGTTATAGCAATCTTTGTCGCTTGAGGGATTTTCCTAATGTGGTTAACAACAGTATCTGTCATTCCAATTTCTATTTCCATGAGGATATACGCCTTAACACTATCAACCATTATCTTTACACTCCTAATTTATTTATAATCACGAATAATAACCATAGTTTCCATTTTCTTAATTCCATGCACCTTCTGAATCTCGTTTAATATCTTTGATCCAGTCTTTGCTAGGTTCCTACTCTTTATTGTTAAAATATAATCATGCGGACCTGCGAGAGCTGCTGCCTTTTCAACGCCTTTGATCTTGAAGAGCTCAGGTAGAATATCTTCCACTTGAGGATTCACTTTAATTAACACAAAGGAACGCACATCGGTCGATTGCAGAGCTAAAATTCCAACCATGACAAGGACGATACCCAGGATAGTAAGCGCCCACATGAAGACATCTGTTTCAATATCTCCGAAGGCCCCGGGGAATATAGCGTTACCAATGAGTGTCATAGGAACTCCCAACACGACGGAAATTGCAGATAGAGAATTGACAACTGACATAGATCCTCTACCAAGTGCACGGGCATACATAACAAGTGCAATGAAAATTGTAGCCCCAGAACCAACCATTGGCCAGAATAAGACTGCAAAATTATCCACCATAAGTTGCCATGCATCAGCAGGCAACATGGGAAAGAGAAGCAAGCTCATCACAGAATTAAGAACAAGAAGGCTCCATAGGCGCATATTTAGAGAATCAACTCTAAGACCCGGCCGAATTTCATATCTCTTTGTCTTTCGTTGGTAGTACGTTACAAATGCAGAAGAGATGTTCATTGGACCCAAGACTATGAGGAGAGATACTAAATCAAATCCACCAGGAGTGGCTCCGATTAAGAGTACTCCGAAGAGGATTGAAATGATAGATTGAATCTCTATGATTGTTGGTGTGTCCTTCTCTGCTACGAGGTCACCAATTAGAAGATAGACGATGACTAGCTGTCCATATGGTAACACAGCAGATGCGTCAGTTAGACCAGTCAAGATATAGTAGAACAAAGTCGATATTCCAGCAAAGAATCCTGACGCAGCAAGATAGAGCATTGGTTTTTTTGGTAGCACATGAATTCTATCAAAGTCAGGGTCAAGGCTATACCCAAGTGCCTGTCTTCGACCTTCGGAGGTTCTTCGGATGCTGAGTATTAATACAGAGGATATCACTACTAGAAAACTGACCCATTGAGCAAGAAATCCATAGATCAATGGATTAACATTCAACGCATTTATTGCATAGATATCAAATCCGACAGAGAATGTTCTTAGTACTCCAGACCCTAATGCCAAGCCATAGAAAATTGTTGCACTTGACCTCTTACTAACAGGTCTCTGACTCTGACTACTCATATTCCAGTCCCCCTCAATTAGAAATCAAAGGTGCGATGTTGGAGCATCGCACTTGATTACTCTTGATTCTCGTCATCAGGAGATTCTACATCAATTGACTCATCATCTGCTTCGATTTCAGAGTCGATTTCAGATTCAAGAGCTGAAGCATCAATATCATCAGCATCAACTTCCTCTTCAGCTTCTTTCTTGCGTTTCTTTGACCTCTTCTTATCAGATGAACTAGTGACAGTTCGTTGCGCAAGAATGAACTCATCAAAGGTAAGTCGTTTGCCAGATTGCAACTTCTCGACAGCTTCTTCGACCTTTTCTCTCTCCTGTGCTTTCTGATGAACTCTATGCTCTTCACGTTCAATTTCGCGTTTGTCGACAGTATGCTTGCGGAGCTTGGTCTGGATCTCATCAATCTGAGTTCGCTGTTCTTTGAGTTTGGCCTCTCCTTCTTTGACCTTCTTCAGCCACTCTACGAAGTTCTTATGAGCTGTATCAGCAGATTTCTTGTACTCCTCAAGCTGTGGTCGAATTCTGACAACTTCTTGATGATGAATCTGTGATTTTTCTGAAAGTTCCAGAACTTTATTATGTGCATCTGAGGCCTCTTCCTTTAGTTTCCGTGCCAATCTTCTCTGTTCGCTGATCCTGTCTTGTTTCTCTTTCTCTTCGCCGATCTTTACTAGTTGGGCTTCAATTCGAGCAATCTCTTCGATGATTGAGACTTCTTCATCTCTCGAGATCTGTTCGGTCTGCTGACGCCATTCTAGCTCTTCAACTCGACGCATCATTCTACGCTGGTCATTTGAAGGACTACCGACAAGATTACTTCGTAGTTCTCGGATTTCATCATAGACGCTTTTGAGCTGCGCATGAATTGCTTTTCGGCGTTCTTTTGCCTCAAAGATGTCCTTGTTGATACGATCTCGCTCTTCGCGTTCTGCTTTAACAGACTCAATGAGCGCTTTTACTTCCTTGTTATGTTCGTCACGTATCTGCTTATACTCGCGCATTTTGTCTCTATCGCGACGAAGTACCTCGAGATCTTCTCGAGCTTGTGTTTTCAGCTCACGGTATTTTGCCCGTAAGAATTCGATATCTTCTTGATTCGTTTCAGCGACTTCTGTCAAATGGTTTGACCTCAGAATTTCGTTTTGCTACCCTGCAATGCAAGGTGGATTCCGTTCATCTCCCATGTAACCATGCGGAGGCACGTAAACTAACTTTCCCCGCCAATATCCCGCTTAAAAGGTTTATTATGGATACAGATGTTTTCTTGATTTTGAGATATTTCTATTTGTTTTTCTCATGATGTTTTCATTGAAAGAATGTCAGCAATGTGAGCTGAAATATCAAAATCAGTAACCTGTTGTAATCCTGCCCATCCAGGTGTCGCATTAACTTCGAGTACCCAAAGTTTCCCATCCAGATCAGGAATGATATCAACACCCACAATATTTCCTTTTACTGAGTTTGCAGATTTGATTGCCAAATCTGCAACATCAATGTCATTTTTCTCTGGGGTTCCTCCAGCATGAATATTATGTGTTATTCCTTCACCACCAATTCGCTTCATTGATGCCGCTACTTCTCCATCAACCACTAGCGCGCGGATATCATAACCTGGATTTTGGACATATTCTTGAAGGATGAATGCACCTTTGCCAAAGAGCTGGCTGTGAAATTTTAAATAATCATAAACATGCTCTCTGTCAAATTCTCTATCTATTAATTGGACACCTAGTCCTCCAAAACCAGTAATAGGTTTGAGCACACAGGGGAAATTATCTCGAACAAATTCAGCTGCATCCTCTATTGATTCAGTTATCAATGACCGTGGAACTGGTAATCCTGCAGAGATGAGTTTTCTCATGGTCTCAGCTTTGTTTCTCATTAGAATAATGGAAGAAATAGAATTGATTATGGGAACGCCTAACTCTGTAAGTGCTGTTAGCAAACCAACTCGATTGAAGAAAGCTCCAATATCATTTGCACCTAAATCAAGAATATAGAGGAGATCGAGTTCGGTGAGATCTTGACCTTCATATGTTATCTTATGATTTTCAGTAGAACCCCAACGAAGAACCTTCCAAGGAAGGACTGGTTGAACGTTTACACCAAATTTCTCAAAAGATTCCTGAAGATACTCAACTCGTCGAGACCATGGGTCCGATGAAAAGAGACCTACTTTTGAGATGCGCTGCTTTGCCACGAAATCACCATATATATCCCTAACGCGGACCTTTTATGTTCTCTTGATTGTATCAAAATGTTGAATTCCATGAAACTCTTCTCAGATTCCGAAAGGGAAACCATCAGTCGTCAGCTCAATGGTAAAAAGGGAAGTTACTTGATCACATTCCGAAACAAACACGGTCCAACTAAACTAAAGCAATTATGGACTGAAATGCTAGATGAGATTGATGAAGTTGTATCATGTCTCAGCTGGTGGTCAAGTGGAGGAAATCTAGGACTTATCGAATGTGAAACAAATAATGGTCTGAATATTTATGGTCAATGGGTATTAGACGATAATCATGAACTAATCGCAATTCGAGAGGTTGACGAAAATGACCTAATCAATATCCGAGATGGTTTTGATGCAGGAACAGTGATATCCTCGGAGATGAGAGCAATTAGAATTGGAGAATCAGGCGGAGAAAAGGAATAGTATCTAATCTACCGTCAAGGTCTTCGAGAGATTTCGCGGAAGGTCAGGATTAATTCCTAAATCTACTGAGAGGAAATAACTCAGTAATTGGAGAGGTATCACATCCAGAATTGGATTGAGCAGTATGTTAGATTTTGGCACGATGAGATAGTCATTCGTATTGCTCACATATGGTAATAGCTTCTCTTCATGTTCACCAATTATGATAGTTCGACCATATCGAGCACGTACTTCATTAATGTGATTAATTACCATCCATGAATCCTCGGTTGTCGTTACGAAGATGACAGGGTAATCTTTAGTCACGATGCTGAGAGGACCGTGCTTGAATTCAGAAGAGTACATACCCTCACAGTGATTGTAACATATCTCTTTGATCTTTAATGCACCTTCTCTAGCTACACCATCTGTAAATCCGTAACCAAGACAGTATAAGTCTTTGACATCAAGCATGGTTCTTGCAAGATTCTTAGCCAGAATTCCAGTTCTATCAATTGTTTCCTGAGTAAGTTTTGGAAGATCCTTTCTCAAAAGATTGAGGAATGATCTAGCTTCAGATGAATCGAGATGCCCATTTCGTTCACCAAGCTTAGCTGCAAGATACGCAAAGATGATTGTTTGTGAGTAGTATGTCTTTGTAGCAGGAACAGAAACCTCGTACCCACATGCCATGGGAATATATGAATCAGAATCAAACATCAATGTACTGCCAATCACATTCAAAATGCCAAGCGTTTTCCCATAATTTTTCTCTTTCACAAGCTTAAGGACATTGAGGATATCTTTAGTTTCACCACTCTGAGAAACGAGGATGCTCAGATCATCCTCATTCATGGACTGACCATACATAGGTTGGAATTGACCACCAAGACTATGAATGATCGGTAATCCAGCGAGGCGATTGAAGTAATACGCTCCAACTATACTGGCATTGTAGGATGAACCGCAGGCAACCAGATAATGTCGAGAAGCTTCTTCAAACATCTTAATCCATTCATCACTATTCTGGCTCTCAAGAACACCAATGACATCCTGCGCTACCTGTGGTTGTTCATTTATTTCCTTCAACATAAAATGAGGATAGCCGCCTTTCTCTGCTGCTCTCGCGTCTACTTTGGATAACTCAGGTTTTCTATCCAGCTGCTTTCCATCCTCAATTCGGTAGACTTTGATATCATTGTGAGTTAGAACTAGCATCTCACCATCTTGAAGGTATACAACATTGTTAGTCAAGGGGAGTACTGATGGTAAATCACTAGAAACGATTGTAGCATCACCTGCTACTCCGGCAACAAGAGAAGAGCCCATTTTGACAGCGTATATCTCTGGTTCGTCAGCTCGACCTACAGCATAAGCAAATGCACCATGCAAATCTTGAACCGATCTACGGACTGATTCAAACATATCACCAGTCTCTTCATAATAGCGGTCAACAGCATGTACACAGAGTTCACCATCGTTCTCTGAGCGAAGGATATGACCTGTATCTATGTAATGCTGTTTTAGTTCATTATAGTTGTGGATATTCCCATTGTGCGCACCGTAAAAGACTTCCTCACATCCGAAGTGTGGCTGTGCATTGGCTTTTGTAGGAGCTCCATAGGTAGCCCACCTGAGCTGAGCAATACCTCTATCGCCCCTCATCTTTGAGAGACCAAGTAATCTATCAACCTCGTCGACGGTACCTACATCTTTCCTTAAGTCTACTATATTGTTTCGAACTGCAGCAACACCTACCGAATCATAGCCGCGGTAAGTGAGCTTACTACTGCATTTGACAAGTAACTTTCCAATTTCATCTGAATCTCGAGTTACTATTCCCGTGATGCCGCACAAGTGTTATTACCTCAGCTGGTAAAGACGAGGAGTGACTCTTTGTTGTCGATAAAAGAGTTGTGTCTGACAAAGATATGTACTTACTTGAGTGAAAGATGGGAAGTCGAAGACCTTTTAATGTCGATTAGAATTTACCTATGAAGAGAGAGAGAAAGAGAGGCCCTTAGTAATGGGTAAACAGAAGAGAATGGCGTTACTGCTTCATCCTTTTAGAAGAGAACTCTATCAAGTACTCTGTTCCAATCCAGGAACATACTTGTTAGAACTAGTTGATATTCTAGAGTCGCCATTAGGAACCCTTACCTGGCACCTTCGAATTCTCGAACGTGAAGGCTTAGTCAAGTCAATCAAGTTCGCAGGGAAGAGGTTGTATTTCCCCAAGATGCTTAGATCACAAGAAGCTGAGATGGCTTACCTTACCATGAGGAGTGACACTGCACAGAAGATATTTGCATATGTTGTAAATAATGCAGGCTGCTATCAGGAACAAATGGCGGAGTCTCTAGAAGTTCATCATGATACTGTTCGCTGGCATGTCAGTCGTATGGAAGATGTGGGACTCATCAAAGTTATTCGTGAAGGTAGAAAGAAACGTCACTATTTAGCTGAATTAGGAGAATCTCTTCTTGAAGGGAGTCTCAATACGATTACTGAAGCATATGTAATGTTCCTAATGGAAAAACTGGAAGATGGATGTCTTAATCCACAAATAAAAGAAACAACTCCTGAACATGTAACTATTAGGATTGATTGTCCAGAGAAAGGGAAAGATTGTTTCATTACAATCAATCTGAAAGAATGGGTTTTCCAACTAATTTCTGATGACGATAATGATGATGATATGGATTGATTATTGGATAGACCCAAGTCACCATTATCCTACAGTATCAAGTACCAATCGGACTCTTTGTGCTATCTCTTCTGGGTTGGGGCCCTTACAGATAACCGCTAGTAGTCGAGTCTCATCTACTCGAGTGATGTTCAATTTTGCATCAGGCGTATCTATCGATATGGTACTTGTGACATCGCTGTATGTCAAACCGTTGGCATAGAGAGAACCTATCATTCCAGATATTTCAATTGCATCGCTAAACCCAACAGATCCTAGTGGAAGACCTTCAATTGTAAGGAGTAGTGCTTGAGTAACTTCAGGAACCTCTTCAACAATCTTACCTAGTAGAGTCTGTTCACCAAAATCTCGCGTCGAACCCATCACTAATTCCATTCGAGTTGCAAGAGATTGAAATCGAGGAACTAACTGATCCAAGTTTAAGCCTGCATCATCTGCTCGTGAGAGAACAATAACTAGTTGGTAGTGCGGTTGAATTATCGTCAAGATACGTTCTATGCTTGTAGTATGAATAAGGTGCGTTGGCAGAGAGTGTTTCAAATGGGTGAGTGTTGAGGAACCACCCCAAACAAGAGCAGCAGAAACTGTTGCTAGAACCTTAGGGTCAGCATTTCCTTCTCGTGATAAAGCAGCAACCACAACTCCTTCTTTAGTGCATAATACAATCTGTTTTACAGATCGATGTACTTTCAAAGCCTCTTCCAGAAGACTTGCTACTTCACCAAGTGTATCACCAGGCATTCTAACCACCAACGTAGTTAATCAAATCGATACACTATACCGTCATTTATAACTGATGCTTTTTGAAGAAATTCTCCCATTTCGCTGCGATTATCAGTTTGAGGCTCTTATGTCTCGGAGCAACAAGTATATATTTACGCTCCTAGGCATCGGGGGTTAACGACCATGGAGGACATCCATTTTGAGCTCGAGGTCAAGTGTAATAGCGTCGATAGTTATTGTTGTAGTCGTATTTTCGGCTGTGACGGGATTCATCTTTATGACTAATCCCTATGTTCCAGCAAAGATTGGTGTCGTCGTAAATGAACCTGGTTTTGGTGATCTGTCTGTGGCAGACCAAGTTTTGACAGGCTTGGAAGAACTAGGTGGCGACGTTGTTGTTGATTATGAGTATTTCACTGCTGAAAATGCAGCAGATGCAGGTATAATTATTGAAGATTTATCAGCATCTCGAAGTTATGATCTTATTGTTGTGATTGGTGGAGAGTTAGCTGGTGAATTAGCATCAGTTGCTTCGTCATATCCAAATCAAAAATACGCATGTATTGGTGGAGAAGTTGTTGCTGACAATGTATTCTCAACTACATTTAAGCAAAATGAGGCTGCATTTCTTGCTGGTGTTCAGGCAGCAATGGTCAGTATTGGTGATGAAAACAGAACTGGAACTGGCATCATTGGAATCATCGGTTCAATTAGTACAGACCCAACAGTGATAAGTTTGATAGATGGTTTTAAGCAAGGAGTAAGGTATGCAAATGAATCACTAGATTTAGAGATGAATATAACGCTGCTACCTGATGCTTATGTCAATTCTTACAATAATTCTGGTGTCGCAGAATTAATAGCATTGAATATGTTCAATCCCTTTATAGGAGATGCATCAGTTATTTTTGCTCCAGTTCGAGCAAGCTTGATGGGCGTCAGAGAAGCAATGCTTACAGCCAACAGCACATTCTATCAAGGAACTGATAGACAACCTCTAGTAATTGCGGCTCAAGGAGATCAAGACTATCTTGGTTTACCTGATATCAACACCTTCTCAGGTAGCTCATGGGTCATAACAAGTATAGTCCCCAGGTCAGACCTTGCAGTATATCGTGCAATCAACTCCACATTATGGGATGAATTTTCAGGCGCAACGCTGGAATATACTCTTTCTCATGCGGGAGACGATGCTCACACTCCTGGTGTCATTTTGACCCGTTCAGAATTTATCAATTACGAATGGACTCCGCGAATAATTCTTGATACTGTTGATGATATTCGTCAAGCTGTCATTAATGGAACAATAGTTGTTGCGAATCCACCATAGTAATTCCATGGTCAGTAGGGGGCATCTGCCCCCAACCACTTTTCTTTTTTCAAATTTGTAGGTGAGAATAATTATGAGTGATATAGACGCTATTCTAAATTTACTTCGTCATGGTGAGTCACTTAAGAGAATAGAACGCGCGGGATGGAAACTTGCAGGAGTAGAAGGCGATTTTGTAGAATCTGTCGCAGAACATAGCTATGGATGTGGTTTTACAGCAATAGTTATCGCAAATGAACTGAAGGCTAAGGGAGTTGAAATTGACTTAGGAAAAGTGGCACTCATAGCAATACTTCATGACTTGCCAGAATCAATCACTGGAGATATTGCTAGAACACGCGAATTTTCCGAGAATATAGAATCAGTACGAGCAAAAGCGATTGCTGAGAGAAAAGCAATTAATGAGATTTTAGAACCGATGGGTAAATCCTACAAGAATCTTATTCGTGTCTGGAATGAATTCGACGACAATAAATCTGCTGAAGTAATTATTGTAAGAGCAGCAGATATCATCGACATGCTTATTCATGCAAGGCATCTTGAAACTATAGGAACACCTCCTGAGATACTTGATCAATTCTTTGAATCTAGCCAGTCCATAATTGAGTTGATTGATCTCGAAATTGTGACAGCAATCTACAATCAATTACTTGTTGAACATCAAGCAGAGCTAAAAAGTAAATTATGAGATTTTTTAGCCTAGGTCTCGATGAAGTCCAGCAGCTGCAATTCGAGCAACTCTAATAGGTTCAGGAATTCTACCATCAAGAGTGAATCTATCAACCAATTGTTTTGCCCGATTTTTGGTCAGCCCTATAAATGAGAGGAAAACAGAGTGACCTGTTTTAAGAGTCACTTCTACTCTAGGACCTCCTTTTTTCACAAGTTGAGATCGATTCTGCCAATCGTTAGGAAAATATTCCTTTAGATACTTGTCAATTCCTTCAGAGGGATTATATGAGATACTTACGACAGGTATCTTTGACATTTCATATAGCTCAGAAATATCAATTATATTAAACCATGAAATGATACTCCCACCTAACATCCATGCTCTGACATCGGGACGTTCCAATCCTTCATACATCGTCAGCAAAGTAGTTGTTGCATCAGTTCCTCCAACAGTCGGACGACAAATACTGAATCCATCAATTCGATAATCACCACGCATTATCACGCCTGCAACTGTACTCTTAGTGTCATCACGAGCGAAACTTTCTGATATTCCAAGCACTCTCACACCAGATTTCCAGGGAGGTGTTGAGATGGGGGGAGGAGTATCAGGTATTGTGGGGATTTTATGCTTTTCAGACATCGTAATTCCTCTGAAAGTTGTTCTAATTGCCTACTTCTATAATAACCATGAAAGATTTAATAATGCGCATTTCTAGTTGCAATCTATCCTAAGAGAGAGGTCAAGTGGACACTATGTTCGATCCTGGCTTTGAAGAGCTGCAGGGGAAGCTGCGTGTGATAATGGAGGAATCCACCGCACTCACAGCTGGCATTCGAGCATGGATGCTATTGTCCAAAGAAGGACTTCCAATCTCATCAGCAGTTCCTCAGGGTCTTGAAGAAGCAGAAATTGCAGCAATGGCTGCATCCATTTTGGGAGTTGCAGATCTTGCAGCAGAGAGATTAGATCAAGGAACTCTGGAAGAAATCCTGATGACCAATGAGAAAGGGTTGGTCATTATGAGAAGCGCTGGCGATAAAGCAATTTTAGTTTTAGCTGCGAGTAAAGGGATTAAGACAGGTTTACTCGTTTATGCAGCCAATACAGCAGCAGAAAAAATTGCTCCACTTCTCTAAGGTTCGAGTATATGGATTAACCAATACAATGCCTGAAGCACGAATTTCCAATTTTCCTTGGATTGGTAGAGATTATTCAATGCCCAGTTATCAAGGAAGAAATTACTTCCAGTAGCAAGAAGCCTCCCACCATGAGAGTTCTCTAGACCGACTAGTACTGTACGATTCTCGATGTATATCGTATCATTCTCATCTTTCCAAAGGACTTCTGACCAAGCTAATTCAAAGACATCATTCGAGTAATTCAGTGAGCAACCATTGTAATCAAATGAATCGATAAAATTTGTTACACGATGATTATGCATTTTTACAATCTCAGTCGTGGATGCTATTCCATTGAAGATTATTGATATGGGTGGAACAGCATCATAATTCAGGGTAATATTGAATGCAGAGAACAACTCATTTGCATTACTTAGGTCCAAAGAAGCATTTGAGAGGCCGACTAGAAAGAGCCCTCCACCCATTTCCCAGTACCTAACATAGGCATCAATCTCAAGTGGCGAATATGAATACCATGAAGATTGTTCGATAGTATTATTCACCATGATATATGCCCACGCACATGGATCCATCACGAATACTGCATCATATTGTAGTAATAGGTCTAATGTAATCATAGAACTACTCCTAATTTCATCAACTGAACTCCCCAACTCGTTAATCCTCTGAGTCAATTCTCGAAACTGACCATACGCAGAGTCTATTGCCCAAGGAGTATGACTGACATCAATTGCGATTTCTTTGTAAGGGACATATGCATCAAAACTGAAGGTTGTCCTCATAGTCAAGTAATTCGATGAAACAAAATTCACCCAAGCATAGACATTGTTTACATCATCAGGAGCAATTACATTCACTTCGAGGATAACTTGGCCAGTCTGATTGATTGTGATTTCTGAAGGGCCATGAATGAATTGTGAATACGATCCTCTGTAAATAAGATCAAAAGTAGTGTTGCTACTCGAATAGATGGAAACGGGTATGGATACTGAATGGTTAACAAACCAGTATTCAAAGGAGAAAGGTCCTTCTGTTGGATTCAGAACAGCTATCATTGGTAGTTTATTTACCTTCTGAGCATTGTCAAGATAATTCAGGGCAGAGCCAATATCGACCAAGCCTGCACCCACTTCCCACTCCTCATATTGTAATTGAAGAGCACTGACCATCAAAACTGCTTTTATCATTCCAGGTGTCCATGACCAACCATTCTTGAAACAATGTGTGATTATTTTAACTACAATTGCACAAACTACAGGAGCAGCAAAACTTGTCCCAAAGACTGTTCGGCCATTATCTGCATAAAATCCCCATGCAGCAACATCAGGTTTCATAATACGGTCTCGAAGTGGACCTCTACCTGAGAAATCAAAGAGATTCAAATTGGCATCAATTCCTGCGACAGCAATCACTTCCGGATAAGCAGCAGGAGAATCAATTGAACTACCTGCAATTCCACCAAATCCTTCATTTCCTGCAGCAGCAACAACACTAACTCCTCTATGAAATGCCCATTTGACTGCATCACCTACAAGGTCAGTTTGAAGAATCTGTAGCCCAAGACTAAGATTGATCACACTGCAATTTTCTTTGAGGACCACCCAATGAATTGCTTCAACTATGCCTACTGCAGTAGCGCGGTCATCAGTACCAACAACCTTTGCATTCACGATTGCTGCATCAGGAGAACCTTCAGCAATAATTTTCGCAATATACGTTCCATGGAAACTGCTTCCAGGTCGGCTATCGGTCGTATCATTTTCGGTCTGAGGATAACCATAAGAAGTATTGACAAAACTCTTCTGAGCCACAATCCGACTCATTAGCTCTGTATCAACATCAATTCCAGAATCAATAACAGCAACCCGAACATCAAGATTAGGTTCATTGTATGCAGGGGGAATTGATTGGAGAAATCCAAGTGTACCTACGGTGATGATAGTAATTATCAATATTGCTGAACCTCTACGCCGTATTGGGTCACCATCAACCATATTGCGATCATCCTGGAATGATTGGATTTCTATTTCTTAGGAATTCAAACATACACATAAAGACTACGCGGAGCGAGCAATGGTCCAGCTCTTGAATCATAATGCTTAACTTCTCTGAGAAATACGCTTGGAAGAGGATACATCAATGGTCATGGAAGATCCTGATGCACTTGAGCTGGATGACTTGGATAAACCAGGAATAGAAATCTTCGAACCTGGTTCAATCTTTGAGTCCAATATGGACTGGGGTAACTTTACCCGCGTCATATTCATGGTGATCCTTGGTTGGGGAACAATGTTCGCCTTCACTGTGGCTATTATGGTTCCATTAATCGGGCTCATTGGAATATGGGGAATTCTTACAGACCCCTGGGCTATGCTGATTTTGTCCATAGCAGAAATCGGATTTATCATTCCTGTGATATACTACGTACGGAATCGAAAATTGCCTCTTAGAACAATAGGGTTGAAGAATTTCACATCCATCAAGGACATTGGCTTGGGGTTCGTAGTGGGTTTTCTGATGCTTGGATCCAATTTGATTATCTCATACTTTATGTCACTCTTTATGCCGGACTTGATTGGAGATGAGTCATTCTTTGTCGCCCCAGCGGGTGAATTTAATGCAATTATCTGGATATCACTATGGACACTCTCGATGTTTTTAGTTGTTGGATTCAGTGAGGAGATCGTCTTCAGAGGATTCTTACAACGCCGAATGGAGATGTTCTACAGACAGAGAGGGTCAGAGAACTACAAAATGACTGCATTGATTCTGACCAGTATTATCTTCTCTGCAATTCATCTTGATCTGATTGGTCTTGGAACTAGATTTGTACTTGGATTATTCTTAGGATACCTTGCACAGAAAAGAAAATACTCAATCATCGGACCAGCGATTGCACACGGAGTGAATAGCTCTGCTGTAATTATCTTGGCTGTTCTATTTCCGTGAAAAAAAGTGCTGAAAAAGGAAGATGAGTGCAAAATAAGGCTCAATTAGAAGCAAATGAGCATTATGATACCTTATTTTTTAGAATAAATATAATATATCTGATTAATTATTGCTAAATATTACTCATAAGTTCGCATATCAATAAAAAAGGATTTTAGATTCGTAAAATAAGTAAACAGAGGGTCTAAAACCAAAAAACCGCGGTATTAAGTGGAGACAATCTGCGGAATGACATCAGGAACAACAGGAACAGCGACAACACGAGAGACTGGTGAATTGGTCAATGCAGTGACTCAAGCTATGAACCAGCTTATTGAGAGATTCCCTGATGAGCAAAGAAGTAAGCTTTCACAATGGGTAGAAGTTATCGAGGATGCTGCAGATGCAAAGGTACATAATTTGCAGAAAAGGATGCCGGAAAAGCTGAAACGAAAAAATCCAGATATTGTAGTAGCGGCCGCTATTTATGATGCATTCATAGAATATGAGACTAGGACAGACGTCAAAGTTGGTTTGAACTTTATGCAGAGTTCATTGGGATATAATAGTTGTAGCATCAACAATGCTTGGAAGAAGCTATATGATAATCGAGTCTTTCTTCGAGGAGAGTTTCTTGAACTTGAATATGGAAAAAGAGAGGGGACATTGGGTGAGGTCATCTCCAATGTCATTGAAGTGCTAAAGAGTGCCACTGACTCTCCTAAAGAAGAAGCGAAAAAATGGTTAGATGAAATAGAAAGAGAAGCTCTTGAATTATCAGCAACATTGCCACACAGTTCTATGGATAGATATGACGTCTTGCTAATAGCAAGCGCAGTGATTTATGCAGCGACAAAACAGCACAAAGGAAAGATGATAGTTCACTTTGGACAGAGAGAATTGTCAATGTTGGCATCTACAAGCCCAGCCATGATAAGTAAATGCTGGTTGGATCTCTTTGGTTCGTAATGTATCGTTATTTTAGAAGATTCATAAGTAATGGCAGTCATAGTACTACTATTGATGGAGGTAGAATGAATGACTGTTGTAAAAGTAATCGAACTCATTGGATCATCACCAGAGAGTTGGGAAAAAGCAGCCCAGAATGCTATTGATGTTGCATCAAAGAGTGTTCGCGGGATAACGGGTATCGATGTAATTCATTTCACTGCCAAAGTGGAAAATGGAAAGATTGTTTCCTATAAAGCAAACTTGAAAGTAGCTTTCAAGTATGAAGCATAGTTGAAGTATTCCTCGTACTCATTTCAAATGGAGTACGGGGAGTTCTCTTATTTTACGCAAGAGTTGTCTTCTTCACAAATATGAGCCATGAAAGTAGAATGAAGACTAATGATAGAACCAAAATTAAATACATATCACCATAGAACTCGGAAAATGCAACATTCTTGAAAGCAATATCAACAATCATGACTCTACCAAGATTGACAGGGAAGTAATCGTCAACAAGTCCCACATCCATGAATCCTGTGCCGAGAATCGTGGTTCCAAACATCAAGAAAAGGAATGACTGATTAGCTTGAAGTCGCGTTGTAACTACTGTAGAGATCAGAACACCAAGAGCAGAACCGGAAAGAGCCATGAGTCCAAGGATTATATTGAGATTCAGGAATTGATGCCAGAGATTGATATTGAAGAGAACCATCCAGAGAACAAGTAGGAACTGAGCTTGCATCATTCCAACCATGAAATATCCTAATACCTTTGCAAGGATTGATTCCATCTTGGTCGCAGGAGTAAGTAACATTCTATTCAGTGGTACATCTCCCACGATTGCCTGAGCGGCAGTAGCGGATACTGCAATGAAGATTGCGAAGACTATCATGAACACACCAAAGGTAGCACTAAGTGAACTGGCACCTTCAGGTTGGAACTCAGGAAAATTATCGATACCAATCTCACCCTGGATCCATCCATGATCATATCGAAACTTCTGGACGACTCTGCTAAAATCAGATGAAACTGAGGTTAGACTATCAAAATCAGTACTGCTGATATGTAAGTTGACGAACGCGGGAATATCGTTAGTAATATTGCCTTCGAATCCATAAGGTAACACAGCATACACATCGATATCATCAAAATACAATGCATTCAAAGCGTCTTCTTCTGTACTATAGAGGACTACGATAAATTCGGGACTGTTCTGTAAATACCAAGTAAAGTTAGCTGAAAGATCTTGATCAGGAAAAGTGTTGGTAGTATCCTCATCAACAAGTCCAATTGTTAGAGCATCAGCGTTCTTTGTAGGGTCAACGTTAGACATTCCAATTGTACTACCCTGATTCATTGCGAAATACATTGTTCCCATGATCATTGTAGGAAGAACAAAGACGAGAAGAAGTGCAAATTTATCATTGGCTATTAATTTCAGTTCCTTAAGGAACATAGAATATATTCGCCAGAGTTTGCTGTTTTTCTTCGTCCCTACTTTTGACACTCTAAGTCACCATTAAACGCAGTCAGATATTTTGCTTGGAGCCTTTTTATGGGTTTGCTGCAGGGTTCATTTATGTAGCGTCAGCGTTAAAAACGCGCTGGGTCAGGATTAGAGATGAGGTCTATTAGTGAATGAACGTACAACACACCACAATGATATAATTATGAGAACATTTGCAATCACAGCCGCAGGAATTCTTCTTAACCTGGGCTTATTCTTCATTCTCGTTATTGGCGCACCATTGGTAGTTGGAGTTGTCTGTGGATACATTTTGGGTAATCGAAGAAATGGTATCATTGCAGGTTTTGTGAGTTCCTTTGTAGCTTATGCCTTGATATTCACTGTGACTGGTTTTGCAACCGATATTCCAGCATTTCTAGCTGCAGTCCTCATTATGTGTGTAATTGGATCCATAGGAGGATACATTGGAGCGTACTTACAAGAGTGGATGGTTGAAGCAGCAGCACGGGCATCCTAGGTATCTACAATTATGCATCCAGGAGAGTAATTCGCATTTGGACCCACAGTGGTCGGTCTAAGAGGATTCCCAAATAATACCCATTCGCAGATTGATACAGCATTATCATTGGTTAGAGTATTTGTTGCGCCTGTTCGAATATTATCAAGTTCTTTCATCACACTACTGTCAAGATTTCTAGTCAACTCTCTATCTACAGTAACTTTCACCTGCCCAATCAGTTCATAGGTATCGAGTAAATCGAGAAATCCAAATTTCCAGCCGTCGCAGTATGGACAGGCTCTCCAGTCATCGAATGGTTCGATATTATTCAGTGTATCAAGAGTTGAACCAATGTAAAGTGATCCTTGATCCAAAAATGCTCGCAATAATGGACCCTCCTGAGCTGTACTACATGCTTCAGAGTAGATTACCGGATAACCTTCAAAGCTGATTGTAGAGGTTTGTTCAGATGTTAGAATAATGGAATTATGAGTTGCCCATCGATCCGGAGTACCATGAATCCTGGATGTAAAGACACCATCTGAGAATTGTAGAATAAATTCACTGACAGACATCAGCCTTTGCTCTTCGTCGGAGTATTTCCCAAGAACTTCCACATCAAATCCAAGTGCTGCAAGACCCTCAACGTGACGGTTGGACCGCCCAGGTTGGCTATCAAAAACAATCGCAATGTTGCTATCGATAATCTTGGGATCCATATGATTAAGAACGGTTTGAGGTGAACCAAATATTCGCCCAATAGGAAAATCTGGAATCGAATCTCCATCAAGGTCTTGGATGAACCAATCAGTGAAAGCATATGCATTCTGATACGCAATCTGAGTTGCAGGAAGTTCTTTGTTGTTTCCAATTAAGAGAACACCAAGATGACGATCCTTGTCGTAGTTTTCTTGTATCGTCTTTTGAGTTAAAACCCAAGACCTACCTTTTTCATGAATGAAATCGCAATCGAGTTCTATTGCCTTTTGCCGGTATTTTGCAACATTATCCGTTCCTACTTTTCCACATATCACTAGCATCTTTGAAAGAATCTCTCTAGGCATGTATCCGACATCAAATGTTAATTCAGCTTCAGTTCGCTTCTTTCTAGCAAATTTACCTTTGATCTCATTGATGCTACCAGACTTTCTTATGACATTCATGATGACCAAAGACCATACAAATCTAATAATTACTGTTGTGTGTGTGACCTACTATCGTACTCCAGTTGTTGCACTTGTTTGATTTTTCCAATCATCATCATCTTTGATGAGTTTGTCAACGATATTTAGTATCCTGTCAATTATAGTAGGTTCGTATTTCTCTGAAGTCTGAAGATATGCGATTTTATCCTCAAGCTCACGAATCTGTCGGTGAGCATTATCAAATGCTTCCTTAGCTTGTTCATATTCCTTACTACCATCAGGATTAATGGCACGAGCAGAATGTTTATCCATGATAGCTTTCTGTTTGCTTAGCTCAGCACCAAGAATACGAATGATTTCTTGTTTTGATTCCTCATCCATCGTTAAGTCACTGGTAATGTATTGATAATTGACGTTTAACTGTTCTGAAACCATTTAGTAGGGTTTATGATGGGGATTAATTTTCCCCTTCGATTGTTCGAGGTTGTAATTAATGCATAAAGACATCAAAGTGATCTCTTTTGACTTGGATGGTGTACTATATGATGGGCGTAGTGCAGCAGCTCATCTAGCTAGCTTTCTAGGTATAGGAGATAGATACAAAGAACTCTTCGCTCGAATGGCTACCGAGGACCTTAGTTTCGAACAACTTATCCAGTTGGGAACGGATATTTGGAAAGGTGTTGTCATTGATGATGAAATGAAGGGACAGGTGATGAAACTCCCTCTCATGAAAGGAACAGAAGAAACACTCAAAGCTCTTAGACAATCAGGATATCTTCTTGGATGTATCTCAAGTGGAGTGAGTCAATTCTTTATGGACCCACTTGCAAGGCGACTTGAATTAGACTTTTCATATTCAAACATTCTAGGAGAAACAGATGGTGCTCATGATGGAACTTACTCATTTGCTATGGGAGGCTCACAAAAGGCTGAAACAGCATTAAGAATACTCAAGGAGAGAAACCTCAGCACGAAGAATCTTGCGAGTGTTGGTAATGGTGAGAATGATATTCCGCTCTTTGAAATTTCAGATTTATCCATCGCCTTCAATCCACTTACAGAGTTGGTGAGTAAAGCAGCCTCCGTGACCGTGAACTCAAAGAGTCTTGAATCAATTCTCGAATACTTTGTCTAATCTACCTCAGTATCTTTCGGAAAGCATCCTTGATGGTCTCCTTCTCCTCATCTGTGAGACTTGGATGCACTGGGATATCAAAGTGTCTTGCGCCAATATCTTCTGAAATCGGTAGAGAAACTTTTGAATAATCGGGATACTTAACGAATTTAGCCCATCGCCAATTCTGAATATTGAGGTAAGTGCCTTGTTTATGGCAAGGCAATGCATAAACTGCCCTGGAACCAACTCCGTTTTCTCTCAGTTTTGAAACCATTTCATCTCGAGGCATTTTCTTAGCATCGATGTTTGGAGCGTATAGATGATACGCTGACTTGAATCCCTTGTCTTCAACCTGGGTGTTAATCTCATCAAATTCCGAGAAGAATTTATCATATTCGTGAGCAGTCTTTCTCCGTTCTTTGACCACGTACTCAAATCGTTTCATCTGTTCAACACCGATTGCGGCGACGATATCCATCATTCGATTGTTATACCCAATTTGGTAATGACTATACCCACCTTCCTTTCCTCGACCGTGGTTCTTTATCATGAGCATCTTATCATAGAGCTCTTCATTGTCAGTCGTTACCATTCCACCCTCACCTGTGAGGATATTCTTTGTAGCATAGAACGAGAAGGTAGCACAATGTCCAAGACTTCCAACCTTCTTCCCGTTGATAGATCCGCCATGAGCTTGGCATGCATCCTCAATTACCATGAGATCATGTTTCTCTGCAATCTCCATTATGTGAGGCATATCTGCAGGCATTCCGAAGATGTGCACTGGCATGATTGCTTTCGTCTTCTTAGTAATTGCAGCCTCAATCAACTCAGGATCAATATTGTAAGTATCGGGTTTAATATCAGCAAAGACAGGGATACCACCGACCATGGCAATTGAGTTTGCTGATGCAATAAAGGTGAAGGGGGACGTTATCACTTCATCACCAGGTTGGATTCCCATGGCTTCTAATGCAGTACTGAGTGCAGTTGTCCCATTAGATGTCACTGTAGCAAATTTCGTCCCAATATATTCAGAGAATAACTTCTCGAAATCCCTAGAGACCTTTCCCTCTGCAAGCATTCCTGATTCTAGGACTCGCTTGACAGCTTCGATCTCATCCTGTTCAATTATAGGTTTGGTGAATGGAATCATCGAGGTTCACTAATAATTGGAAATTCATCTGAGTTAAAACACTTTGGCATGTAGGACAGTTGTACTGATTTTTTTATTCGTCTTCTTCTGCCTCTTCTGCTTCTATTCGAGCACGCATCGCAGCAAGACTCTTTGAACGTCTTCTATTCTCAATTAGCCCTACAACTCCAACAGAGCCAGCCATGACTGCAAGGGCAACAAGCATGTAATAGAGGTTACCCATAAGAAAGATTATTGCCAGTCCAAAGCCACTTCCAAATCCTGTAATTGCACGAATATGGTTAGTCGTCTTTCGAGGAGTCAATCTTTGACTCATCCAATCGACAACTGTAGTAAACCCAAGCAGCACAGAAAACATAAACCAGAACCAGTCAGGATTCAAATTTACTTGAAACAACAACAATAGAATGATTCCAAGTGCCAAGCCACCATAGATTCCAGTGCATCTCCCGCAAAAGTATAACGATCTCCCACGGAACGATACTCGAAGGCAATGGCCATAGAGGGAAGGAGGATGATGGGATAATAGCATGTGTATACCCTCTTTCCAGTCATTACTACGCTTCCATTCAACATCATCAGGATCAAGTGCATCTTCATGAGCTACTTGCTGTTCATCCGTCACATTTACCACATCTTTCAGGTCCATGTAGTGTCTTAAAACGTATTCCGTCTAGCCTTTCTTAAATTGCTACTATAATTTCTTAAGGTCAGATTATAGCAAAATTAGAATAAAAATTTCAAATCAGAAAATCACGGAATTATGTAGTCGCACAGAATCGATTCTAAGCCATAATTGGTCAGTTTTAATTAGGATTCGTTATGTTTAATCATGCAAGTCGGAAAGAGTAGGATTAAAATGTAGGTTCTCAAGATACTAAAGTTGATTTAATATTCGACCAATTGGAAGGAATGAATCAAGATGGAAAAACTGCTACTTGTTGACATGGATAAGTGCACGGGTTGTAAGCAGTGTTCCCTTGCTTGTTCTCTCATCAAAGAAGACCTGTTCGATCCAGCCAGAGGAAGAATTAAGGTCCTCAAAAAAGAGGACATCGCATTAGGAATACAACTTCTGTGCGAACAATGTGACACTCATCCTTGTATTGAATCATGTCCTGATGGGGCATTATCGCGGGATGAAAAGACTGGAATAATCACGGTTGATGAAGGCATATGCACTGAATGTGGATCTTGTGTTGAATCATGTCCATATCATGGGATTAGATTACATCCTACAACAATGAAACCAATGTTTTGTGATCTTTGTGGAGGAGACCCATATTGTGTAAAACACTGTGTACCTGGTGCAATCACATGGGTCAAGAAGACGGATGATCATGTCAAGGAGAAAAAGAAACTAAGATCAGCTCGGATGGCTATGTATCGCACTATTATGAAGGAGGCTGAGAATTAATGTACGGACATCAGGGAAAGATACTTCATGTTGATATTGGAACGAAGAAGATTTGGACAGAGGATATTCCTGAAGAATGGCGAAGATTGTACGTTGGTTCCCGAGGTATCAATGCCAGACTACTATGGGATTATTGCAAAGATCCATCTATCACATGGGATGATCCTAGGAATGTGATCATATTTGCTCCTGGCGCAGTAACCGGGACAACTGCTCCTGCCTCAGGGAGAACATCAGTGACAACTGTAGGTTGTACTACGGGTTTCTATCTAAAGAGTAACACTGGTGGACACTGGGGAGCAGAGCTAAAGTACGCAGGTTACGACCACCTAGTGGTCCACGGAGAGTCTAAGAAACCTGTTTACATCTTTATTGAAGATGATAAAGTCGAGGTACGAGATGCTTCAAAACTCTGGGGAAAGGACATCATTGAAACTGATGCATTACTGAAGGAATGGCATGGAAATGAGTCTAAAGGACTGTATATTGGACCTGCAGGTGAGAACCTAGTAAGAGCCGCATCAATTCAATGCTCCCTTTATCACGCAGCTGGAAGAGGTGGTGGAGCTGCAGTAATGGGAAAGAAGAAGCTCAAGGCAATCAGTGTTCGAGGAACCAAGCCAGTCCGCGTTAAAGACCCTAAAAAGTTCGCAGAAGTAGCAAAGGAGATGAGAGAGCTTCTACGAGCTGATAGTGGTGCTCAAGGCTTGCATGAATTTGGGACTTCAGGTTCACTTGCAGGAGTGAATGAACTACATGCATTTCCAGGTAGAAACTGGCAGACTGGATACACTGAGAATGTTCATCCCATCACGGGTCAAGCTCTAAATGAGGGAGGATATCTAAAACGACGAGTAGCTTGTTTTGGGTGCACTATTGGTTGTCATCGATATTCAGTCATTGAGAAAGGACCGAATGCAGGAATTGCAAGCGGGGGCCCCGAATACGAAACTTTCGGAGCTCTTGGAAATGGACCAGGAATCATCAATACTGAAGGTGTATTGATTCTCAATGAAATCTGTAATCGTCTGGGACTTGATACCATCACAGCTGGTGGAGTGACTCAGTGGGCAATTGAAAGCTACCTACGAGGTGTTCTGACCAAGAAGGATACAGATGGGCTAGAACTTGACTGGGGAAAGCTAGATGAAGTCAAAAAGACCATCGAGAAACTTGCCTATCGAGATGGAAAACTTGGAAACCTCCTGGGTGATGGACTCAAAATAGCAACTAAGAAAGTAGGTCATGACTCATACAAGTGGGCAATCATGAACGCTAAGGGTCTCGAACAATCAAATGTTGAAACTCGATCAGCAAAAGCATATGCTCTAGCATTTGCAGTGAATCCACGAGGTAATGACCATCTTATGACGGAAACCTTTGCAGAATTCGGTGCAAGCCCTGAATCAATTGATGTCATCGAAAAGATTACTGGAGATAAGAAATGGGCATCACCTCACTTTACTGAGTTCAGAGCGGAAATTGTTCGGTGGCATGAAGACTGCTACGAGATAACTGAAGCAATGGGCTTCTGTGTCTTTACATCAACAGCAGCCTACGGAGTGAATCCTGATAACATGGCTAGGATGTTCACTGCAGCTACAGATATAGAGCTGACAGAAGATGAGATGATGCTAACTGGACGCCGAGTATGTACAATCGAGAAAGCTTTCAACATTACTCGTGGTGCTACTCGGGAACATGATAACTTACCATGGCGACTCATGAATGAAGGTGCAGCAAGTGGTCCACTCAAAGGTGAGACTAACTCACAGAAAGAACTTGATGGCATGCTGGACCGTTACTATGAGTTACATGAGTGGGACAAGAAGACTAGTTGGCCAACAAGAGAGACCCTTGAGAAGTTAGAACTCAAGGATATCGCAGACTATCTTGAGGAGTTAGGGAAACTTCCCTAGTTAAGGGGCATTAGCCCCTCTTCTCATAATTTTCCAAGGATGATTACAATGAAAGGATTCAAAGAATTAGGTGTAGCAATGACTGGAGTCTTTCCAGTCAAAGAAGCAGTAGAACTTGCGAAAGTCGCTGAAGAATCAGGTCTGGGATCAGCCTGGTTTGCAGAAGATTATTTCTTCAGAGGTGGAATTCCGTACTTGGCATCTGCTGCCATGGCTACCACGAAGATAAGACTGGGTTTAGGTGTAGTAAATCCATACTCTCGTCATCCAGCATTGATTGCTATGGAGTTTGCGACTTTGGATGAGATGTCAAAAATGAGAACCATATTTGGCCTTGGTTCAGGAGTTCCGTTTTGGATGGATCAGATGGGTATCTATGACAAAAAGCCACTATCCAGAACACGAGCCTGTGTTGATTTGGTACGAAAAATCATGACCGGAGATAATGTCAATCATGAAGACAAATTTTTCACTGCTAAAGACATCAAACTTGTTTTTAAACCAGTGAGAAAATGTGCGCCAATATATCTTGCATTTGAAGGACCCCAAGGACTTGAACTCTCAGGTGAGATTGGAGATGGTGTAATCCTCTCTATCTTTTGTACACCTTCTTATGTCAAATCTGCGTGGAAGCATATTGCCATTGGTGCAAAGAAGGTAGGCAAATCACTTGATGCCTATGAGATGGTAGCGTATATGCCTATGGTCATCCATGATGATCTTGACAAAGCTATAGACATAGCTCGTGACTTCTCGAAATTGTATCTCCCTCACTCTCAACCAGGAGGGCCACTAATGTCACATGCTGGTGTAAAACCAGAGGATACGAAAGCAATGTCTAGAGCAGCTGAAAAAGGTGATGATGCATTACTTTCCCAATTGATTACAGATGACTTTGTTCAGGAGCTCTGTCTTGTAGGAGATAAGGAGGCATGCATCAAACGATTGCAGGAAATGGTAGATGCAGGAGCAAATACCATAGTTGCATTTCCAGTACCAGGCACAGAACCAATTGAAAACGCGAAAGTACTTGGCAAAGAATTTACTCACCAGCTTAAGTAGGTGGTTTTGATAATATGCATGAGCCCGTTGAACCATTTTGTCTAGATGATGCTGAAAAGCCAGATATGCCAGAATCTGCAAAGAGAAGGAATCGTCTTGTTGCGTATATTGCGACATTCCTTGTAACATTCACTCTTGGTACTACAGAGATCTTTGCTCCATGGTATATCGGTGAACTCGGAGGTTCTGGTTTTGAGATGGGATGGGCAATGGGCTCATTCGGTATTGTTTACATGGTTTCTCCTGCTCTTGGTGGAAGACTCTCAGACAGAATCGGGAGAAGAAAATCCTTACTTATCGCAACAGTGGCATATATCTTAGTTCTGATTTTGTATCTTAATCCGTTCGCCTCTCCACTGTATCTAATTATCATCAGAGCCTTAGAGGGATTTGTATATGGATTCATTGCACCAGCGAATCAAGCAATGCTTGCTGAATTGACTCCTGAGGCAGAGTGCGAAGTATTAGGTAATTTCTCTACTGCATGGAGTGCTGGGATGATCTTCAGTCCATTTGTACTGACGTTCATGGATACAAATTATGGACCTACATCAAGCATCTATATCGTGATAGCCATAGAATTCATCATGTTGGGGCTTATTGGAGGATTCTTGCAAGGATATCGCAGAAAGAAAATCGATGACAGCTCCTCTGAAAAATCATCAATAGCAGAGATTAGTGACGGTACTCCATCAAAGACAAGTCCGAGATTCATTGCATCATATCTCTCAATTATGTTATGGGGAGTTATTTCTACAATAGTCCTCGCGTTGTTTCCGGGGCATGTCGAAGCCTTACCAGGACTCACAACTAATGATTGGGGAACCATGTTATTAACATGGAATGGCATCAGGACTGTTGCTTTCATTGCAATTGCTAGAGTACCTGAAGAATCAATGGGAAAGGTCATCCTATTAGGAGCATTACTCTCTGCATTCTCATCTCTGATCATATTCTTCTTTATTGATTTCTGGATGCTAATCATTGCGATGCTATTGTCAGGAGTTGCTGTTGGATTTAGTTATCTTGGAGCTCTGTATCTTATTGTTTCATCGACAAAGATCGAGAAAGGCGCATACGCAGGGTTAGTAGAGAGCATGGGAGGAATTGGTCTATTCATTGGACCGATTGTTGGTGGATGGCTCGATGACTTTGGAAGCACACTTCCCTATTTGATGTGTGCCATTCTCTCAATAATTGTTCTTATCGGAATTATTCCTCTACTAAGAAAAGAGAATCGAAAATTAGATGCATGACCATTATTCTTTCAGAATATCATCAAAGGCTCCTTCTAGAGAGGGGGCCTCATTGATCTTTTTCTTTGGAGGTAACGGATAAGCTATCTTACTATGGGTGAGTCCAGATTCCACCAGCATGAAGGCAGTCTTTACTGCTACAATCCACGGATCAATGATAGGAACATGTAATTCGCCCATAATTGGTCCCAAATCAATTTCATGAGAGAGTGCAGTACAACCAAGAACGATCACATCCGCCTCATGGTTTTCAATAAGGTCACGACTTTCTTTCAGAATTTCTTTTTGTGCTTGCTCAGGCTTCTTAGCAATATCAAGAACTGGCATTTTCAGATAACGAACTCCAGCACAGAATGGTTCAAGACCCTCTTTTCGTATACCATGTTGAATACATCGCTTCAACGATTGACCTTGAACAGTTACAACACCAAATCGTGTCCCAAGAGTCAAAGCTAAGTGAAGTGCTGTGTTTCTTGGACCAACTACTGGAATAGTTGATACCTCTCGAGCAGCCTCTAGAATGGGGTCGCATGCGCAGTCAATGACAATGACATCATACCCTTCTATATTTGCCCTAACAACCTGTTCTAGAATGAAAGGGGCATTGTAAGCCTCATCTGTAAGAGATTCAACACTGTGTGTTCCATGCCTCGGTGTCAGATTCCCAATCTCACATCCAGGAGGAGTATGTAGCTCAACAAAGGATTTCTTCTTAGGATCAGTCCACCAATCAATACCAGTTGCCCCAATTAGAGCTAATCGTGTCATCAGATACCTACTCCTCATTCAGTTTAAGGAAACACTAACACCTGTAACTAGTGCAGATTTCCTATTATCTCTTCCATTGGTTTGTATTTGAGTTCTGGATGACCATACCGTTCAGGAGAGAATGCTTTCTTGCCAATCTCTGTGCTTCCTGCAAACCGAAGACGCTCATGAGCAGGAACTGCAGTAACGATGACTTCTAAGCCTTCTTTCAAGTTTGAACTCATTACACCATGACCAGTATCAGGATAGTGCATACAAATTAGATCTGGAAACATAACTATAGGTTTTCCATCACTCATAGCCATCATGTATTCATTTTTGACAACGACCTCAAATCGACCTTTGAGACCTTCAGGCTTAATTCGTGTTAGAACATGCCAATGACCTGCACGATCTTCACCTTTTACTTCCTCTATCTTACCACGTGTAAGTATCTGC
Organism: Candidatus Thorarchaeota archaeon MP8T_1; assembly: GCA_002825465.1. Next base: position 6,624 of record PJER01000007.1, on the reverse strand, counting down.
CCTCCCATATTATCAAGGAAAGCATCAATTGGGTCCTTTTTGTTCTCATTAGCATCACGTATGGCAGCGCCAAGTTCTATTGATTTTGATATTGAATTTGGAATCACAGCTTTCTTGAGCTGTGCTCCGGATTGATAGTAGTGATTGTTTGCACCTGCCCCTCCATCTCGAACCACAGCAAATCTGCCAATTTCATCAGCTAAAGCTGGACTAGTTGTTTTATCAACAATGATCACACTACCGTTCTTAGATACAACTGGCATAGGACACAATTCTATACCATACCCAACGAACGTAATCATCTGGGTCTCGGGGGCAGACCTTCCAAGTCCATCTCCATCCACTGTGGTAATACCTGCTCTTGCTGCCAATGAAAGCATAACTGTTGTATTAGTGCCTCCTAGTTCAAATGGGACTAGATGGTTGACTTTTTTTCCTGTGATCCGTTCGGATATTTTCATTGCTTCATGGAGTTCATAGCGAGTTTCCCAAGTTTTCAACATATCACCAATTGATGTGAATGCACTAACTGATCCCATGTAACCACCACATACAATGAAGGCATCATCTTTGATTTTCTCTGGATCAGTTATTTCGTATACACGATTTCGCTGATAATCCCAATCAACCAAAGGTTTGCCAAAGGTTACAGGATCCCCACCACCACCGGTTCCTAATACACCAACACCGGTGAGCATATCATAGGCATTTTCTTTTGTTAGCTTCATCCCAATAGACCTCTGTTTCTAATCACGCCTAATCTGCGCTTCTCTCTCCTTCCATAGAGTGGACAATCTTGTACCAGCGTTTTTTCGTGCCAACTTTAGCTCGGTTGTTCCATCCTCTTGTTTTAGGTGCGTCTTCAATCATTTGATGGAGTTTCTTTGCTCTGGCGATAACTAGATCCATTTGCTCTTGTGTAAGTTCATCAAGGGTAGGAACATAATTAATGAATTTCTTAATGTTCTCTGTGACAGTGTAATAAAAGCCCCAATCATCTGAGAGAATCTTTGCAATGTAAGGACCATTTATTGTCGTATCATCTGATTCTTGACTGATATCATAAGTGAGGAAAGTGATCACTAAATCCTTGAAGTCCTTAGCATTGATTTCGTAGATCTGAGTCTTCTCAAGGAATAATTCTGCTAAGGGGATAGTCGGAGAATCAATATCTAGTCTCTTGTTCTTCTTAAAGTCAATATTATGGCAGAAATCCAATTGATCATAGAATACATCTATCTTCCGTCCCGTATTCTTATCAATGAACAGGTCTCTCAGTGTACTTGCTCTAGCAAAGCTGGGAGGAACCCAATGATAACCAAGATCATCTCGAAAGAGATTGATGAGCTTCTGTTGATGCTTGTAATATGATATATAGTCAATATCAGTTACTTCTCGACCCATCTTAATATGTAAATCAGTAAGTTCAGGGCTCTTTATACGAAATGCCAGACACCCTATCAATCGCAGTGGAATTCCAAGTCCTGCTGCAGCTTTTTCAATTCTCAGTGCTTCATCCATGAAATCTTCAAGAATAGGACCATATTTGTCATTCAAATTGTATCACCAGAAGACATTGTATATTCAGTTTAATGTAATAACGCGGCATTAATATCTTGCGTCATAGCTATGAAAATTTTGATTTTTTAAAACTAAAGTTAAAGTACTGAAAAGCGCTGGACCATTAAACTTTAAACTAGCATTGAAAGACTAATTTTGAAGGTTCTCGCGATTTTATATCAAAGAGAACTAAAAGACCACACAGAGGTAAAGAAATGAGAATTTTCCTAGCAGCTGATCCACATGGTAGCATGCAGACGTGGGAGAAGATGTGTAGAGCTCCCAAAGTTTTCAAAGCAGATATAGCTATGATGTGTGGAGATCTCACAGGTAAGGCAATCATGCCAATCATCCAAGAGAAAGAGGATAGATGGTATGCACAACCCCATGGAAGTAGAAAGGAATTCAAGAAACAGAAGGATTTGGACAAGTTCGTGAAGTTCACAGAAGACGAAGGATATTATCCAAAGATCCTCACTCCTGAGGAACTTGCAAAGCTTCGGGAAGAAAAAGGTGCAATTACTAAATTATTTGAAGATCTCATGGTTGAAAGAATTCAGAAATGGATGGATATGGCAAACGAGAGGATTCCAGAAGAAGTCATGATTGTTGTCAATCCTGGAAATGATGATGACTATTCTATTGATACAGTCATTAAAAATGATCCAAGAGTGATTTACCCATTAGAGAGAGTTGTTGATATTAAGGGATACCCGATGATTAGTCTTGAGTGGGTTAACTCTACTCCTTGGAATACTCATCGCGAGTGTCCGGATGAAGAATTATTGGACAAGCTTGAAGCAGAATTCGCAAGACTAGAAACAGATGATTATTCTAATGTTATCTGTAATTTCCATGATCCACCCTACAATTCAGGATTGGACACAGCACCAACCTTAGATGAGGAACACAAAGTTAGGAAATCAGGAGCTCAAGAGATACTTGGACCAGTTGGCAGCAAATCCGTTAGAACTGTGATTGAAAAGTATGAACCATTGCTGGGGATGCATGGGCACATCCACGAGTCAGTTGGTTATCGTTCGATTGGTAGAACCCTCTGTGTTAATCCAGGGTCAGAATATCGAGAAGGCATTCTAAAAGGATTTGTCATCAACATTGAAGATGGCAAAGTCAATGCTGGTAGAGTAGAACTTTAGAATTCTATCTGTGAAATTGGAGAGTGAACCACACTCTCCACTCCTGTTATTTTTTTAACTAGTTTTATGTTTCCAGTGCAAATATATAGCGGCGAGCTTTAACTAGTTTTAACAAATTTAATGTGAGTGGGCACAAATGACGCTTCTATTAAAGACCAGGACTGACGTGGAAGATTTGACCACAGGTTGTACCTTCTTTGGGACAGGCGGTGGTGGGGATAAACAATTGGGTCTTAATATGCTGTATCCACATGTTGATGCTGGAAAGGTCATTGAAATCATTGATGTGAATAAAATCAAGATTAATGACTGGTTAGCTTGTCCATATTATTCAGGGACCATTGCACCTCCTACTCCTGAAATAGAACAGATGAGAACCAGGTTTCCATGGACCTATTTTGAGAAAGAACTCTCGACTGGTCTTGCAGCACTCGAAGAACATATGGGAGTCAAATTCGCGGCTGTCGCTCCATTTGAGTTAGGAGGTGTGAACACACCAGCACCTATTGATGCAGCAGTGAAACATGGGATACCATGTGTGGATGGTGACTATTCGGGAAGAGCTGTCCCAGAAATCTGTCAAAATACTGTCTGTATCAAGGGATTCTCAATGGCTCCTATGGCTCTGATTGACTGGTTTGGAAATAAGAGCATTGTCGACCATGTCATTAACTATGAGATGGGTGAGCGAATCTCAAAAGCACTCTCGGAAGTTGCATGGGGAAGACTTGGTAATGTTGCATTTCCAGTCAAAGGCAAAGACTTCCATGATGCAATTATTCCCAAGACACTCTCTAAGAGTTACACGGTCGGGAAATTGATTCGTGAAAGTAGAGAATCGGGAGATGATCCAGCTGAGAAGATTATTGAAAAAGTCGGGGGATGGATTCTCTTTCGAGGAGAGGTCATAGAGAAATGGTGGGAGAATAGAGAAGGATACATGTGGGGAGAAACTACAATCAAAGGTACAGGGATTAAACCAGGAAAGAAGATGAAAGTCTGGTTCAAGAACGAGAACCATATGACTTGGTTAGATGAAAAACCCTGGATAATGAGCCCTGATATCATTGAAATTATTAATGCTGAAACTGGCGAACCTATCACAAATACTGACATCAAAAAGGGCGATAAGGTAAGCGTGATTGGAATGCAAGGCGAGTCAGTCTTTCGTTGTTCAGATGGACTTGATGCCTTGGGACCAAGGCATTTCGGATTTGATCTGGACTATACTCCTATAGAGAAACTACTGTGAAAGAATTCGGGGTCTGTAAGCCAGCAGACCCCAACCATTCTATTGAATCATCACAACATAGTGCTTTCTAAAGGTTGAAGGCTCTTTGAGAATTGCAATACCAGTATAATCTTTGTTGAATAACTTGATTAGATTCTTTTCAGGGTCTAAGCTACCCTTTCGCATGGTTCTGGCAATATATTGGATTAAGATCTGGCACCAGTTTTTCAAAATTATCGATTCATTTCTTGTAAGACTAGCATTGGCTTCCAGATAATCATATATTAACCATGCGACCTTTCGATTATACCATCCACCAACTAAAAAGTTAATCATCATTAATGCAACTGCAATAAAAGCAAGAGGTATAGCCCAAGGTGATAGGAATTCCACCTGAAATACCCAAGCAATCAGAAGTATTGGAACTACCAGTGTTATGGTCGCCATTGATATGAACGACATGTATTGCTTCTTGTTGAGAGATGATTCGACACCTGGAACCTTTGGTCCGATAGCGGCAAGTTTATGAAGAACACCTCTGATTGTTCCCCACTGTTTTGTGAAAGACTGTGGCAAATCGCCTTTATTCATTTTTTTGTCGATAAATCCAAGATCGTATGTACGATTGATACGATAACCATCCATTACTGTCAATAGACTCTTACTGAACTTTAAATCCAGTCCATTTGGATCAAACTTGAACTCATCAACATCTTGGGGTTTTCCCTTTGAGCGCTTTGATCGATAACTCATTATCGTAAGTCCTCTTGCAGATGAAGCCTAGGAACGAGTAATTAATTCTATCGCTTCACAGAAAAATACGAAGTCTGTACTTTAAGAACTTTTAAGAACAGGTCTGTTTACGAGCATTAAGAGATTAATATCCCCACGACCAAGGTGACTTATCCCAATGAATGATGATGAACGTTTATCCAATCTTGAATACATTGGTACGTGCCCAGTGAGTAAGAAGAGGCATGAATTACAGATAAATCCAGAAGAAGCTAGATTCATTCTCCCTCGAGAGAAGAAACGGAAAGAGTACCATGCCGTTTATGATGCTAAATGGAAAGAGGTAATCTCATTCGAGGTTGCTGAAGTTCATTTGGATGAAAATGGAGAGACCTGGCCTGTTGGGGATGATTTTGTTGACGATAAATTCAAACCAATTGATTCTGTCGGAATGCTCTTTCTGTACAATATGCCATTTGGTAGAGCTATATTCCCAGTGTGGACCACATTTCCAAAGGAGGATATTCCCACTGTAATGCAACTGATAGAAGAAAAATTAGAGCGCCCTTCACTTCCAGGACTAGCACATCATGGAACTTCTGCTGCTGTAAAATATATTCTAGATCACTGCGAAGAGATGTCTAGGATTAGAGCAGAATGGAATGATTGGGTAAAGAAAGGAAGAATGGCAAAACCAAACCCAAAGTTCAGAGAAAGAGGACCAGATTATGTCTATTGCAAAGAAGGAATGGCGATTGATTTCTACGGTGCAGGAGAGCAACTTGAACAAATGTCCACATTTTGGCCATGGCGAATAATGAAACGTGTCTTTCGTGATGATGAAGAGCTCTGTGTCCGATACCAATGGCATGAAGATGCATTCACATTCAATCAACAAGTTTTGGATGATGCACCACGACGAGAGTTCAGTCAAGCAGCTGAGGCGGCTCTTGAGACATATCAAGCAGCTGATGATGTAGATGAATATCTATTGATCAGACCATGGTCATTTCCAGCTAGATACCATCGAACATGGGATAAATTAGAAGCATTCTCAAGCAAAGCGAGCAGGAATGGATTCCCACCCATACATGACTTTACTGAGGAATACTAGAGCAGTATATTATCTTAGTAGATAGATTTGAAAAAATAAAGGGGAGAAGAGAGTTTGCAACTCTCTTCAATAAACTAAAGGACTACTCAGGTGGTAGTTGGCCGAAGATGGCAGACATCTCAACACCACGAGCCTTGTTCTTAGCACCGTAATACATGTAGGCTAGTTGACCTATCACGTATACAGCAACTGTGAACATGACCTCATAGGGTAGACCGGGTACGTATGCGATGATAGCCCAGAAGAATACTGCGCCAGATACGAGACCACCTATTGAGATGAGGGGTACGCCTAAAATCTTCCATGCTCCACTACGCTCCCACAGCGTTGGCCTGTAGTACGGTAATGATACCGAAGCCAGTGCCATCTGCCATCGAATGAAGACGTAGGTATATGCTACACCAATCAAAGATGCCAGTGCTGTGCCGTAGAAGGCTTGCAGTGCTGTTGCATATGCGACAGTACCGACTGAAAGAATTAACCAGAACCACAGGGTAATGTGTGGTACATGGTATTTCGGATGGACACGTGCAAATGCCTCGGGACAGAATCTGTCCATGGCCATTGAATGCATCGGTCGAGTTACCCACAGTGCATTGCTAGGTGAGTCTAATACGCTCGCAAAGATTGGACATAATATGACAAACCAAGCGAGTGGATTGACATTAAGAATGACTGCAGCGTAATTTCCGAATCCTGGGAAGACGCCACCAACTGAGTTGATACCGTAGAGGTATTCTCCCATACAACTCTCGACTGCATAGCCAGAGAGTAGGAAGAAGCCAGCAATGCCAGCCCAACCACCAACGTTACTGAGTGGAATATTTCTG
>PJER01000002.1 GCA_002825465.1 Candidatus Thorarchaeota archaeon MP8T_1 | reverse complement strand
GATCGGAGTAATCTTTGTTATCAAAGAATGCTTTGATTGTTTGAACAAGGAATGTTTGGCCCATCCAATAATTTGCTAATAGAGGATCAATACCGAGGACTTCATCATCAACTGGAGGTCTTACTCGAATTCCTAGTTCGACATTAAGAGCATCAAGATTCATCTTTGAAATAGCCAATGCTGACATAGTTTTTGCAACATCAGCTAAATTGCTGGAACTAACACTCAATCTCTTCGAGCGCTCAAGAACTGTTGGCCAAGAGTTTTCAAGATATGGAAATATTATTGAAACACCTTCAATGAACATTGAGTTGACTTCAGAATCTTCTAGCATTCTATCAACATCTTCTAGCAACCTACGTAATCGAGCAGAGATTTCTCCACCATGACGTGCAATAAGCCAAACAAGGTCAAAAGTTGAAATAGCTATCTCTTCGTAAGCTCGGGGATCTGTAGGAAATAATGGCACATATTGTGCAATGATATCTCTGAGGGATTCTTGGGAATCTTCGGTTTTTGATCGCTCTGCTAAACGCATCAATGATAATGCGTGTCCCATTCGAGTCCCTATTAATTCAATATCAGAGATTTGCCCACCTTCTAATAGTTTTTCACGTAACTCTATCGCTCGTTGAAATGATTCAATTCCTAAATTCCAAAATTCATCAGATTCAGATGATAGACAGACCCAACCTATTGCATTTTCAACCCGTGAGAGCTCCAGTTCACGATCTTTGAATTTACCTTGATATTGTTTGATAAGCTCTCTGGCATTAGTAAGATATTCTATACCACGACTAAGATTCTCATGACCAAGCATCAAGCTATGTGCAAATCCGAGTCCAGATAAAATTCTAACAACATAATGCAATTGTTCTGGAGTCTTATTCTCAATACTTTCAAATATCTTAAGTCCAAGTTCTAAACGTTCTATAGCCTGATCAACACCTTCTCTCCAGCCATTAGCCAAGATACTTGAACCAATTACAAGATGAGCAACGCCAATCTCATCACGACTGACTTTGCCTGCTTTTAAGGCGATATCAAAAAACTCAGCAGCTTTATCTCCGAGGTCTCTAGCAACCTTAAATGAGATTGTATCATCTCGAGTTTCATTTACACCTAATTGAAGCGTCACTTCAGCGAGTTTAAGCGAATCCTTTGAACGTCGTGCGTATTTTTCCAATTCATTTAGTATGTCTCGGGCTTGATCAAACATTTTGAGTTCTGTTAATACACATGCATAGTCAAACGATACTTCGAAAGTAAATTCATCATCGCTTATCTCATTTGAGATTTCTATTAGTCGGTTTAGTAAAAGTTCAGCACCTTCAAAGAATCCTGCTTTTACTAATATCCAAGCTAGATAGTGTACTTCGTGTAGTGCCAATCGCACAGTTGCGTCATGCCTTCGATCATAGATGGCGTTTAAGGTCATCAAGACCTCATCGCTAAGGAAGGGAAGAACAGGTCGTAGATTCAGACGAATTGTTGATGTAATTCCTTGGGAAAGTTCTCCAAGAATGTCAATAAGGCGTGGTATAGCCTCAAGGTCAGGAAGAAGTTCACATTCAGACCTCCTGAAACTATTGGTGTACCGTGTATCCAATAGAAGCAGCATTTCAGGAATAGTTCGATTTTCATTGAATGATAGACGTACTGCAAGCTCAGTAAGTTTAGCATCCGCCAATCCAGGACGTCGAAGAATGATTTCTTCAATCGCCCGAGCAATATCAAATAAAAGATCAGAGTCCTCTGGATTCCGGAATGATATACTCTGAATCTTGGAAAGACCATCATCAAGCGAGAGAGATGCAATAAGGATGTCTCTCAATGTTGCTTGAAGTATGGATTCCACCAATTCTCACTCCGTAGTAGTGAAAAAGCCTATTCATACTGCTTTAAAGGTTTCACAGAAAACTATCTTCGAATTAAAAACTCATGCCATTCGCGTGAAGTCTCAGTCCCTCTCATTCGTTCCATCCTTACTTCATGTTTGGGAGGGTCCACTCCATCATTGATACGAAAGCGAAGGATCGCATCTGCAAGATATGAGAATGTAGCGTAGGTCTTCTCGTTATGCACACCATCCTCAAGGATATACATGATACTATGAGAATTCTGAGTGACTCTTCCGCTGAGACGCTGTACAGCTCTTGGCATTGTTGCTTCATTTGAATGTAATATCAGAGTTGATAGACTATCTATTACAACTCTAGCCACGACAAGTTCCTCAAGCACATCTGAGAGAACTATGCCAAGCTCACTGATATCGTCAACCTTTACCAAGGAATGTGCAGTGCCAGTATTTGGAGCGCCCATCCTTTCAGAATAACCATCAATAAAGACAAATTGACCAGAGGCTTCTTGATCTTCAATAGTCCATCCATGACGGCTCATGTCGTTGCGAATAACTCGGGGAGATACGTCGGTTGTGACGAAAACAGCAGGAAATCCAAGTGTTATTCCCTCTGCAAGAAACGCCTCAGCATAAGTTGTCTTTCCAGAGCCAAGTGGACCAACTAACATGTATGAGACCTGAGTCAGTTGACCAAATTTCACTAGGTCACTGATCATCGGACTTGCTTTTGCAGGTTGAGGAGTGGTTCCACCTGAACTATCCGTCATCTTCACATCCTAGATATTTTCGTCAAAGGTCTCAATGTCCTGGACTTATTTCACCAGGCCAGACTCTTATACCTTCGTCTGTAATTCTCATGGAATGAATTCGCGAACTATGTTTTGAGCCCCTGAGTTTGAGAACTTCAATTGAGCGAGACCTTGATGTATCAGATATTTTTTCGTTATATAGTACAATGACACCGGAGGCCAAAAAAGCTTCGATATCAAAAACACCAAGTCCCTGATCTTGGGCAGGAATCTCACTAGTAATGATGAGCGTACAACCAGTTCTAGTGATTGCTGCAGCTAGCTTAAAGAATTCTTCACGAAGAATATCTCTGCTTCGGAATTTGTAAGCCATAATTGATAGAGTGTCGAGCACCACACGTTTTGCATTAATCTTCTTAATATGGTTCATAATAATAGCTTGAAGGCCAGAGAGGTCAAAACTTGGGTATTCCCCGATCGTAACTGGAGTGATTTCTTTAGATGGAGAGAGGTCGACTATGGATATTTTACCTTCTTTGATGAGTTCTTCCAAGTCCATTCCAAAACGTAACATATTCCTCTTAATCAAATGAGGCGGCTCTTCCAATGTCACGAACACGCCAGGTTCATTATACTCTATTGCACCTTTGTAGATGAATTGTGTTGCAAGAATACTCTTCCCAGTACCTGCCTTACCTGCAACGAGAATGGTATCACCTCGTGGAAGTCCACCCTCAATCAACTCATCAAGACCAGGTATGCCTGTCTTCACTCTATCAATATCTTGGTCACTCATTTGACTCATCCTTCTTCTTCTTTGATATCACTTTGGCTCCAAGTACCATCTTCATCAACATCTCCGGTTCAGGGATTCCAGTAACTGACACTCCAGCAATCATAACAGTGGGTAGGGCAAAGATACCATATTCCTCTGCTGCTTCTGGATTTTCGCTCACATTGATGATGTTCAATCTGAATGCTTCAGGTCCAAAGTCTTCTATTGTTTCACGTACTACTTCCTCAGCTCGAGGACAAAAGGCGCAGGTGTCAGATTTGAAGAGAACAACTTCAATACGCTCATCCGTGTCCTCTGAAGAAATTTCTTCCTGCTCCTTGTTCAAATTACAAACGCCTCGAGTCGAGTTAAGGTATGGTCTGATGCAAAAGTAGTCACTTGAATGTTTTGAGGATGTGTAAGATGCTGATTTTGCTATTTGTATCCCATCATTGTTCGAATCCTTGTGGTGGCTTTACCAATGGCTCGAGAATGATATCGTACATTTTTAGGCATGATAGCACCGATAATAAGGACATCATCTCCACGAGCACCAACCCGTTTGAATACAGCCTTTCCTTGAGCACAACGTAGACTGATGTCACGTACATCCCCAAGCATGAGCTCTTTCCTAACCCGCTCTGCCACATCACCAATCATTCCACACATTGCGGCTACCACATCTTGATTTGTGGTAGGTGCTGTCGCTGATGCGATAAGTAGCCCATTACCCCTTGCTAGAACAGAGGCAGAATATCCGCCGTCCTTGTTCATTTGTTCCAAGATCTTGGGTAATTGGCGATAGTCGGGTCGTTCCATACAGATACACCATTGATATTTGGACTACTATTGAGATTGCGCGTTTCCCTATTAAATCATATGAGGTTGTGTCCCTCTACAGTAGAGATTTAAATGCTGTTGACCTCTCAAAGATGATTAGGAGCTAGTGTATATGTCGGCTGAATACCGTTTCAAAATCGTAATGCTTGGAGACGGTGCAGTAGGAAAGACAGCAATGACAACTAGATTCACTCAGGACTTTTTCGATGCAGATTACAAACGGACCATCGGTGCAGACTTCGCTGTCAAGCGATTGATCATTCCTGAAATTGATACGCATGTGACGTTGCAGTGTTGGGATCTGGCAGGTCAACCACGCTTCGAGTTTGTCCGTCAGGGATTCTACAGAGGGGCGAGGGGTGGTCTCTTACTATATGATGTAACACGACGTAGAACGTTCCTGAATATTGATAGATGGAAGGAAGAAACCTTCACAAATGTTGGCAAGAAAATACCCCTCGTTGTTGTAGCAAATAAGATTGATCTTGAAGAGAGCAGAGCTGTGAGTACTGAGGACGGAGAGGGTTATGCAAAGGAACATGGTTTCATCTATGTGGAATCGAGTGCCTTAACTGGTGAAAATGTAGAAGCAGCCTATATCGAACTCTGTAAGCAAATGATAGAAGAATCAAAATCTGCAGCTAAGGAACCAGTATTTTAGCAACCTTATTCTCTGACACTACCCTTTAGTAATCCTAATGCTCGCTTACATTGCCAAACAATGTAAAACATATTCTTTGTCTGCAAGGTTTCTGGATCATATCGAGCACAAACATTATTGAACTTTTGAACGAACTCGTCTCGCCGGCTCGGATCATTTGCTTCTTCAATCTCTGTGAGTAATTCTTGGAATGGAGCTAGCATTGCCCCCATGTCCTCAACTTCCCATCGAATGATAGCCCCAGTGCCATCAGCAGTAATGAATGCATAGCGATTAGGGTACCATTCTATTCCATCAATCTCACCCATTGTTGATGCTTGCCCTTTCACCTGAAGAGAATCTAGGTCCCAAAGGTAGAGTGTCTTATCTCCTGAACCAGAGGCTAGATACTTGCCATCATAACTGAAACCAAGAGCGCGTATTTCACTCTCATGACCCTGGATGACTTTCTCTAACTTCATTGGTTTGAAAGTTGTGTCCCACAGAATCATTGTAAGGTCTGATGAACCTGAAACTAATTTGGATCCATCTGGACTGAACTTGACCTCACGTACTGCTGCTCTGTGCTCATCATGCTTGGCAATCACTTCACCAGTATTCGCGTCCCATTCTCGGATATTTGCGTCAACTGAACCAGATACAATTCTATGTCCTTTAGGGTCCCAATCAACCGCTACAACATAGAATCCATGTCCCTTCATCTGTCTGATTTTGGTTTGGTTCTCAATATCCCAGATAATCAGTGTTGTATCACCACTTCCAGATACGAGTTTATTGCCATCTGGGGAGAAAGATAGAGATAGGACAGGATATGTGTGTCCTTCAAGTGTACCAATACATTCGCCAGTCCTGATATCCCAGAGCTTTACTACTCGTTCAACAGTTCCAGAAGCAACAATATCGCCCTTCGGACTGAATGCTAGAGATGTGCTTAGGAATTCATCCTGCATATTCTGCATTTCGTATGCTTCTTCTGCTGCGTAGAGTCGGATACTTCTATCTTGAAGCGCAGCAGCAAACATTCGACCAACTCGATTCATAGCAAACCTACGTGTAATATCCCCACCTTGCTCAGCCAGCCCCTTGAGAATTGTGGGTTTCAAAAAGATGTTCTGCTCTTGTTCTTCCATTTAGGTTCACTCACAGGACTAGTTCGATGTGTGTCAAACTTTTATCAAGCGTAAAAGTGTTGTGAGTACGGCATCAATGCTTATGCCTTGCTTTAGACGACTAGGTTCATCAGTATCACAGTAATGATTAAATGTCTGAGATTGAGGGAACTGCAGGAGGGTAACCATTGTCTAAGAAGAGTGAAAGGAGTATAGCAAGATCATTGGGGGGTGGAGAGTCTCTTCGCAGACTCAGAAAAGCAGTAAAACAAGTTCTAAAATCCTCTGAAGACAAGATTACGGAAATGTTAGAGCAAATCACTAGCATCCAAGCAACAAAGGATGCAGCACTAACTGGTAATGAAGATATTCGACTTCTTGCAGTTTGTAGATTGGGCGAATGGGGAGAAGATGCCTTCGAGGCTTTAGACATCGCTCTCAATGATGAGAGTGCTCGTGTTCGAACAGTGGCAGCAGGAATGCTTGCATATACTAGAAGGTTAGATGCGATTCCAATTTTGGAGAAATACACTGGAGACAACACAGAGTATGTTAGAGAAACTGTAGCATATGCAATTGAATGGCTAGAGAAGTATGGAAAAGAGGCGCCAGATAGTCCCTATATCCCAGCTTCAAGAGAAAATCCTACGGAGATACTTCTTGAAACTGATGCAATACCTCTTCGAACAACAGATGATGTATTAGTCATCAACGATTATACTGTAACACCAGACACTTTGGAATATGGTATCACAATCAAGAATGAAGGTGTTGGTCCAATCCATGAGATTAGTGTGTCCATCCTTGCATATCCACATGAATGTCTCAAACCTATGGATGAACTAACTCAGTTGATTGATGATATAGAACCAGATGAGTCAGGGTCCCTAATATTTGGTTTCAAGATTCAAGGTGAATGTATCGAGGGTGAGATAATTACTTCAGTTCGTTTAGTTGATGATAAAGGAGAAGACCTAGCTGCAAAAGCAGGCAACGTCTTCATTAGGTCTATCTTCAATCAATTTGCACCATATGAATTAGGAGCAGATGAATTCATTCGTATGAAGTCGGATATGGCTCAATGGAATAGAGAGCATACCGTAGGTGCTGAAGCAAGCGAAGTCTTCAAATCACTTCAAAGTATCTTAGAAAAGAAAAATCTCTACATATTTCAAAATGAAAAAATGAAGCGTGAAAATGCATTCATGGGTGTCATTGCGGGAATAGGACGAAGTGCGTTTACAGAGAACATTCTTGCTGCAACCCTAACTGTTGCTGGAACTATCGGAGATGGTATCTCCAAAGCACGGATAGATGTCTTCTCGAATAATAATGAAATTCTTCACTCAGCTGCCAGTGAAATCTATGAAACAATTTTGAGAGTGCTCGATATAGTGGATATGAATGGGGAGTGATTTTAGGCCAATCCACCTGCTTCAAGAATCTTGATAGCTAGTTCTAAGAAAGCTGCCTCTACATTTATTCCAGTCTTGGCACTTGTTTCTAAGAAGGATGTAATGACCCCCTGGCTCGCAATCTTATTTGCTAGAGCTTTACCTTCTTCTGTGGTCACAATGGTCTGTGCCATCACTGGATTGTCCTTAAACTGCTCTCTCAGGTCAATCTTGTTAGCAATGAGGACTATTGGAATCTTCTTGCCAGCATTAGTCCAGCACTCATCAACCCAGTTCATGAGATTTTCAAAGGAACCTCGCTCCACAGTAGAATAGACTGCTAGTGCTCCTTGAGCCCCTTTGTAGAAGGTAGAACGAACACTCTTGAAATGCTCCTGACCTGCCAGATCCCATATTTGTATGCTGACATCATGCCCACCTTCAAGTTGCATCTTCTTGACAGCGAAGTCTGCACCGATAGTGATCATGTAATTAGCTCTGAACCCTTCTCCCATGTAGGTTCGCCGGAGACTGGTCTTTCCGACGCTTCCGTCTCCCATCAATACGACTTTGAATAGTGCAGTGACCATCGTTTTGCCACCTGAAGTTAGTGTCCTCTCTCTGAACACTAGACCGATATTTGAGTTTTCCAGTATTTGAGTCTATGCCGATTGAATAGAGCGATAGTTTAAAGGCAGAAAACTTCTATGTGGTATCATCGTAAGGAAATATGGAGGGTATAAGACTGAGTAGTCAGAATAGAATATTGATTCCGCTCTCTGCACTTCTAGTAATCGGAATCATTCTTATCGGCACAGGTGTTTTTCTATCTTTATTCAATCCTGTTGAAAATGGAACGACAACCACTGGTACAACCACGACAACAACCACTACTACGACCACACAAACAACTACTCCAACGACACCAACACTACCTAATAATCCGAATGAAATTGCAATTGTCTTTGCAACAGGTGGACTTGGAGATAAAAGCTTCAATGATGCCGCATTTTATGGAGCTGCAATGGCTCATAATATCTACAACATTAATTTCACGTACTCTGAACCTTCATCTATCTCAGATTATGAATCCATGATAAGAGGATATGCAGCACATTCAGGATACACAGAACCTTACGACCTAATCATCAGCATTGGATTTGATCAGGCAGATGCTGTGATGGCAGTTGCAACAGATTATCCAAATCAGGAATTTGCGATTATCGATATGTACATTGATTCAGAGATATACCCAAACATTGCTTCAGTGTTATTCTCAGAGCAAGAGGGTTCAGCCCTTGTTGGTGCAATAGCTGGTCTTACAACTCAGACTGGAGAGATTGGATTTCTTGCGGGTATGGATATTCCACTCATCAGAAAGTTTGGAGCAGGATATGTCTGGGGAGCTAATTATACGTACTTCAATTACGTCAATCCCGGGGTTAGCATTGGGCACACGGAGGAATATGTCGGTGACTGGGCAGATATTGCTAGTGGAAAAGTTCTATCTGATGGAATGTATGGAGCGGGTATGGACATTATTTTTACTGCTGCGGGACGCTCAGGTCTTGGAGCGTTTGATTCTGCAAAAGAAAATAATGGAACCACCGGCTACGATAATCCACTCTGGGTGATTGGATACGATGCACCACAGATGTATTTGGGCTGTGCAAATCCGGATAATCCAGAACCACCTACCGTAGGTCTAACATCGATGTTGAAGAGAGTTGATGTCGTAACATTTGATCTCATGTATGATGCAGTAATAGGGAGTTACAGTAGCGGTGTCAAATATTACGATTTATCCAATGGTGGTCTTGATTACGAGGTTAATGAAGACCTTCTGACACTCCCACCTGATGTTATTGAGATAGTAGAGATGATCAGAACTGGAATCATAAATGGAACATTTGTGGTACCACAGGATTACTACTGGTAAAAAACGGAATCTTTGTAAGATACCAAGGTAAGAACTTGTTATCGGGAGTTAGAAAATGTTAGGAAATCGTAGAGCGGTTCTTATCACCTCAACAATAATTGTTATTGGAATCATACTGATAGGAACTGGAGTTTTCCTCTTTGTGTTGAATCCTTCAGGGGAAGGGACAAATAATACAACAACGACCTCACAGACAACTACTGATAATACTACAACCTATCCCACATCAACTTCAGTTCACAATCCATATGAAGTTGCCATTGTTCTTACCGTTGGAGGTCTTGGGGATATGAGCCATAATGATGGCGCATTCACTGGAGCAACGGAGGCTCATAGAATTCACAATATCAACTTCACATATGTTGAACCAACCCAGCTACAAGATTATGAGCAGTATCATCGGGCATTTGCTGCACATGCAGAATATATCGAACCATATGACCTCATCATAGGAGTTGGATTTGACCAGATAGAAGCCATAGTTGAAGTAGGCATGGATTATCCAAATCAAAATTTTGCAATCATAACACCAGATATGTGGGGTATTGCAATTGACCCTATGGTTTTACCAAATATTGCAACAGTAAACTTCAGAGAGAATGAGGGAGCAGCTCTCATAGGTGCACTCGCGGGTCTGATGACTGAAACTGGAAATGTAGGATTCCTTGGGGGCATGGATGATTATTTCATTAATAGGTATGCAGCAGGATATTTTTGGGGACTCAGTTTTGTTAATGAAACCTATACAAGTCCTAGTAAGAATATCACTTATTCTGCACAATATACTGATGATTGGTATAATATAACTCTTGGACAAAGATTGACTTCAGAGATGTACAGTGCAGGTATAGACATTATATTTACTGCTGCGAAACGCTCTGGTCTTGGGGCATTTGAAGCCGCCAAAACAGATAATGTAACTTATCCATACCCTCTCTGGGTAATTGGAGCAGATTATCCTCAGATGAGGTTCGGCTGCGTGGATCCCGAACATCCAGAACCTCCAACAGTTGGTCTAACTTCGATGATTAAAAGAATAGACATTGTTGTCTATGATCTCATGTATGAAGCAGTATTTGGAATATGGGAAGGTAAAGTGATAGAATATGGTCTTGAGGAGGGAGGTCTCGAGTACGAAATCAATACAGATTTACTAACACTTCCACAGACTGTAATAGACGTTATCGAGGAGATTAAGACAGAAATCATCAATGGAGTGTACTTTATACCCGACTTAATCTACTAAACTACCGCATTTTACTTTCGGGAGACTCTCCGCCTCGTAGGAGTCCTATTGGACGGATGGGCCTATCCAGTAAAACCCACAATCAGTAGGGATACTGTATGTAGGCTGAACAGTGGTGTTCAGACATGCCAATAAGAGGATGCAATCATGGGACGCACAGTCCGTACCTTCAGAGATGGTGTTAGAATTGAAGAGGCTCGCTGGAAGGAATTCCGGCGCACATTGAGACCAGCCCAGAGAGAACACTTCGACCGCATATTTGACTCTGCAAGGGGAAATGCAGATGCTGGGACTATGATTGTGACCCCGCGTATTGTAGAGGTGATCCTACTATCAGCAATTATGGAGATGCTGGGGGAGATTGATGTGATTTCGAAGAGGGTGGAGTCATTGGAACGAAGACTCGAGGAGACCACTCCCGAATGAACGAGACTGGCTGGCTCTTGGATGCAAATATTGACTATGAAAATGAAGCATTGACCCTGTGGATCAAACACAGGGGAAAGACCAGAGGGTACACCTATCGTGGATTTAGCCCCTCGTTATTCGTCAGTACAGATTTGATTCGGAGTAGAGAATGGAGCGAATCGAACATTATTCGGTCAGTTCTCGAACATCCCAAGATTGTTGATACAAAGATTGTGGAGAAGTTCGCAAATGTCTATGATGATGTTAAGACCCAAGTACTGGAGGTCTTCACAACACCAGATGCGCAACAGGAGGTCGCGGCCGATCTGGAGAAACTCCCTGGAGCAATAGTGTTCCATACAGATATCGATGCAGTCCAGCAGCTCTTTATTGCAAAGGAGCTGTTCGCCTTTGGAAATATCGAGTTCGAGTTGCGTGGCAATGAAGTCATTGATATCAGGTGTCTTGATGACCGAGAAAATCCTGAGTATAGCCTTCCACAATTTGAAGAGATGGAATTTGAGGTACTTATCGATACAGATCAAATCTTTCCTGTGATGGAGGACAGAATACATCACATAGATGTCTACAACCGAGGAAAGACCATTCGTGTCGAGGATGAAGATGAGGGCGAGATTCTCAGACAATTTCAGGAGACCGTTGATAGAATTGATCCTGATGTGATAATTACTAGAGGGGGAGATGACAAGCTCTTCAGATACCTCAGTATTCGAGCCAAGGCCAATGGAATGGACATAATCCTCTCCCGAGATGGAAAGCCACTCAGGGTCACACAAGGAGTACCGCAGTCCTTCTGGCAATACAACAGAATCGTGTACAAATCAGGAACTCAGGTCATTCTGAATGGGAGGGTGCATATAGACAGAGGAAAGACAGGGATGCACTTCTTTTCACCAGTGGGTCTGGAGGGAGTTGCTGAGAGCTGTCGACTCGCGCTCGGAAGACCACAACGAGTCTCGCGAATGACAATTGGTTCGGTGAATGCTGCAGTTCAATTCTACAATGCATTCAAGATGGATATACTAATCCCGCCAGTCAAGAAGAATCCAGAGTTCCTTAAATCTGTCAATGAACTAACCGCTATAGATAGAGGCGGCCTGATACTGCAACCTAGGCCAGATATCTACGAGAATGTTGCAGAGTGCGATTTCTCCTCGATGTACCCCACACTCATGGTGACTCGAAACATCAGTCCCGAAACAATCTGTACTAGAACAGATTGCCCCTATGATGAGGAATACTGCATTCCGATTCCAGAACTCTCTTTCAAGATTTGCAAACGTAGGCAGGGGATAGTGTCAAAGTCACTGGAGATGTTGGTCAACAGAAGGAAGGGTTTCAAGAGACTGATAGAAGAGGGGAATGATGCAGCAAAGTACGAATTCATCCAGAACACTCTGAAGGGAGTTCTGGTCTCGTGTTTTGGATATCTTGGTTTCAAGAACGCGAAGTTCGGTAGAGTTGAGGCACATACTGCAGTAACTGCCCTTGCTCGAGAGGTCATGCTCCAAACACAGGAGGTCGGTGAAGAGATGAATCTTGAGATGATTCATGGAATTGTTGACTCTGTATGGCTACAGGGAGATATCTCTCATGAGAACGTCGAGGAGTTCTGTAGGCGAGTGACCAAGAAAGTAGACATCTCAATGTCACCAAAGGGAGTATACAAGTGGATGGTCATCCCATCATCTCGACTTCACCCATCAATAGCTCCGTTGAATCGATACTATGGAGTATATCGGAATGGTGGAATAAAGACTCGTGGAATCGAAACTCGCCGCCGAGATACCTGCCTCTTTGTTGGCGACTGCCAGATGGCAATGATCAAGGTTCTTGCCCGTGCAAATGACAAGTCAGGATTCTTGGAACAAATACCTGATGCATATGCAGTCTGCCAGAGTTTTATTGAAAGACTTCATTATGGCGATGTCGACCTGCGAGACCTCATTCTCAACAACACTCTAACACGTGAGCCACATGAGTACAGAGCCACATCCAGAGGGGCAATTGTAGCAAAGCAGCTTGTCAAAGCAGGAAAGGAACTTCATGCAGGACAAAAGGTTAGGTATGTAATGACCGAAGCCGAAGCGGGAAATCAGTTGCGTAGAGTACGAGCTCTTGAGCTATGTGACAACTCTACCAGATATGATCCAAAAGCATATTCAGTACTCTGCGAACGTGCGTTTGAAAATCTAATACCAGCACAATATCTTGCACCAGTAAAACGAAGAGATGCAAATCAACTACTTTTGACTACTCAGTGACTGCATGAGCCTGCATTGCTATTCTAGGTTTGAGTTCTCGTATTGGAATACCAGTCTCTCGAGAGACACGAACCATATCGTCAGATTCCGGTTTGATATTGATAATACTTCCATCTCTAGTCCTAGAAACTTTCACTCGAACCATGTACTCCTTATCGTCAATCTCTAATGAGCAAACCAGGGTTTCTCGTGTGGCTTTGAGCCGTTGCCAGGTAGTATAACGAATGCCAATTGTTCCTAATTGACGAATCATTACCTCTGCAATCCCCTTCAGACCAGTAGTTGGAGCTATTACTTTGATTAGATGGCAGGGACGATTCTTCTTGCCAAATGCTGGAATCATGATGACATCGTACGCTAAGCCTTCTTCAAGTAGAGTGTCGAAGAGGGTTCCTAAAGTCTCACCATCAACATCATCAACATTGGTCTCTATGACAACAACTTCATCAGAATTCCATTCACTAATCATGGGCTTTTGCTCCTCTGTCTTTGGTTCCTTAGATGGTTTAGGTTCTTCTTTTGGTACAACCTTGGGTTCATCCTTCTTTGATTCCACTTTAGGTGCTTTCTGAGATTCCTTTGGCTCTGGGACAACTACTTCGCCAACTACAATTTTCATCATGTTTGGAATCGCACCTAGGTCTCTTGTTCCAAATCCAATTCCTTGATTTTTAGCTACGAAGTCTTTTACGTCATCAACATATTGAGTCGCTAGTGTAGCAAGAATAGCAGCTCCGGTTGGAGTTAGAACTTCTGTTTCTGCAGGACCATTGTGGAATAACATATCATGAACAACGATAATCTCTGCAACTGCGGGCACTGGAACCTCTAGGTCACCATGTTCTGTAGAGATTATTCCACTACCTGTTGCAACACGGGTTGAGATTATTTCAGTATCTTCGAAGAGGCCTGCACGTTCTAATAAATAAGCAGTCCCTACAATATCGAGAACTGTATCAATAGTTCCTGTTTCGTGCAAATGTAATTCGTCAATTGGTTTATTGTGAGCTCTACTCTCAGCTTGGAGAATAATTGTCATCGTATCTTTTACAAAGTTCTTGGCTTTAGGTGACAATTCCACTTCTTCTGCAACAGCTTGTAGCACTTCCATCATTGTACCAGGGTCTAATCGAATTGTCTTATTACGAGTGATTTGAAGAACTCGACCCTTATTTCCTGAATGTTCTTTCGTTCCTATAGCTAATCGAAATGAAGGATCATATAACAACAAACTTGCAGCAACAGGGAGAAGTACGTCAGCCTCTCCGATAAGGTCAGTCAAGGCAGATAGAAACATGTCTCCTGATGCCCCTGCTGTAGCCACATCTATGAGGACTCTTTTCTTCGCCAAGTTCGTAATTACTCCTTAATCTCCACCGAGTGTGCTTAGCATCTCTCTGAGCCTTTTCTTTCTTTCCTATATGAATCCAACCAAAGAGGTGCTTGAGCAGTAACATGATTTGCGTATAATTACAAATAAGATTGTTAGGTATTTATCCCAATGAACCTCGACGCCATTGATCAAAGATTGCCATGTACATGCATTCTGTTGGAGCAATCCACATCTCTGAAGAATCAAAAGACTGGTCTACAAATTCTGCAGGAGCATCACGGATTAATGCCATTGGAACTGATTCGTTTGATTCACCCATGACAGCAGTACAAGCAGATGCAAGATTGTCAGCAATTGCCCTTCGCGTAATTCGTAATTCATTTCCAAAGAGGTCATGTCTACCGCGATCGTCAGCAACAGGTCGAAATCCAGCAACACCTAATGCCATTCCTATATTACCAAGACGAAGAGGTTGGGTTCTACTATCAATCACTAATACACCAATAGTCATACCAGTTCGTTCTTTAATCTCATTTCGTAAACGTACTGCACTAACACGTGCGTCCTTTGGTAGGAGAGAGGCGTAACCAGGTGGAACATTTGATTTGTCAATGCCTGCATTAGCCATCAGTGTGTTGTTCTTGATGGTTAGAACCACATGAGGAATCCCACCTAGGATCTCATCAGCTTCTTGAATTATCAATTCGGCGACTTCAGGAAGAAGTTCGTATTTCTCTCCTAATATTTTGGCTTCTTTGGAGACCTTTACTTCTGAGAGCTTGACTACTTGTCCTTCAGTGGTACCTAGAGGGGTCTCCGCAACTGTCAGTATATCATTGTCACATAACGGAAGACCCAGTTCATTCAGACTGTCCAAGAAGACATCAACTATATTGTCCTCAGGAACAATAATTCTTGTTCGAATCGGAAAGACTTGCATTGTTGAATCCCGAGGAGCTAGAACTCGGTTTCAAGATAAAGGCTTCTTACTTTGTAGTTTGGAGTTTCCTGCGTTCTGCCATGATGCACTTGTCGCCTTTACGACCGCCCATTGGATGTTTGGGGGTTCCCATTGAGTTCATGCATCTAGCTGCAACCGCTGCACCTATAGCTAAGCCATCTTCAACAAATACCAGCTGATGGTTTTCTGTCCAGAATTCTCCTGAACTTAATTTTAGATATTTAGCAATTTTTTCAGGTTTAGTCCCAGTCGTAATTGCCCGACCAGTAAGACCAAGAGAAGTGTCATCGAAGATAAGATTCTCAGCTTCTGCTATTTTTAAAATTCTCTCAACTACCTCAGCTTGAATCGCATCAATTACCTCATACAGGTAATCTATTGAATATCCTTCAGAGAAGGTTCTACCAAATTCTTCAATCTTTGATAGATTGGCATCAACACCTATCAGTACTACACCAGATTCATTTGCTGCCTTTGGATTGACAGGAACTGTTCCATAGCGTTTGGCTGAATCTGGTACACGCTCCACGGTAATCAAATCATGTGCATCGGATATAATTATAGGATCGATCTCTACAGGTTCAATAACCTTCGCAGGAATCACATCAAGAACACAACCAGTTCCAGATTGAGCAAATCCAGAACCACGCATTAATGCATCAGGAATTGCACCTGCAAGACCAGCAAAGGAACCTATTGTTTTGGCATAGGGGAATCCACAATCAGTGATTCGTCCTGCAAGGGTAGTTCCAAAATCTAGAGTCATCACAGGATTTCTGAAATCAATATCAGTTCCTTTTACAGCTCCTTTCAACCCAGCAGTTACAAGTTCACCTTCCATTTCGTTTGCGACTATCTCAGTATTTGCAGGTGGGAGTGATGATGCAATTGCTCCATCGAAATAGACCTTTTTCAACCAAGTAAAATCTCTCAGTCCTGGAGGAAGATTCTCTACTGCCATTGCTGCTGTCATCTTGCGTGGAGGAATACCAGCCTGCAAACATCCATCAGCAAGTGCTTTTACAATAGCCCCAACTTCCTGAGGACTAGCAAATCCAGCTGTCACTCCAGTTGATCGAACTACAAAATTAAGATCTTTCTCGACACTCAGATTGGATTTCTTTAGTACTGAAGTCAAAATATCTGATATCATTTCAGTGACAGACTCTTTAGTTAGAGGAATCCCAAAGACTGTTTCACCAAATATTTTTTCATCAGGAAGAGGAGGTCTCACATCCCGAGTCATTCGCACCTCTTTTTCAATCTCAAAAATTTCAGCAGTTTTCAAATTGGTGGTTACAAGAATAGCCTTTGTAGTTGTATTGCCCAACTCAATAGAAGCAACGGTAAAGAATGAACCCATCCGAAGGGATGAAACTCCAATCGATTTTGGTCTTAGAACGCGTTGCATCTTATGCCACCACTATCAAAGTAATTTCTTGAAAGGATGATTTGTACCTGGCTCAATACCAAACTCTAGGTATGCAGACTCTGCTGAAAAAGTATCACCCATTGCAATAACTGGAAAAACTCGTTCAGCATTCTCAATGGGACCATATAGAACAAAATCAGCACCCATCATCTGTACAATGAGATTGGAAGCAATATCAGCTGTAATGAATGACTCCCTATTGATTTTCTTGTACTTGCGCAACCAAGGCCATGATGCTGGAGCATTGTGTACTCCAGAACCAGTTGGTAATCCATATACAGTCTTGGAAACAAATGTGAATGATGCTGCTGAACCAGCTCCAGCTCCCATTGCAGTCACTGCAGTATCAATAAGTGGTTTTGTGACTCCTACTTCCTTACAGATTGTTAAAAGACCCTTATCCAGTTCCATCGCACCTTTTTCAAGTACTGCTCTTCGACCTGCAATTGTAGAGTCTTGTGGATTGAAGGCGAGTACAATTGCATGCTCGGGTTGAATATCCTTGAGCTGAGATAACTCATCTTTTGAAGCGGACACATTGATTGAGTTGTAAATTGCTTTATCGAGCAGACCAATCTCTTCAGCATGCTTGAGTCCAGCAATACGAACTGCAGCTTCAGTGGAATCGATGATGATTGGAGCAGTGGAAAGATTAGTTACAAAATCTATGTAGGTAATCATAGCTTCAATTGATTCTGCAAATATCTGAACTAATGCATGATTACCTGTAAGTTCAGACATCTCATCTTGTTTGACCACTAATTGTTTGGCTTTTTCCCTGTCAAACCGACCTTGCTTCACATCATCAACAATCTTGTGACCACCATAGAAGATAGTTCCAGCAAGTACTGTTGGGGTCTCACCAAGACTTCCTCCAATCTTCACTCCACCGATATTATAGATAATCTGCTCCTTTTCAAATACGAACAATGTTGCTAGGCCTCCTTTCCAACCAGATAAGTCCCAGAGTCTCCCTCTCTGACCTCAACTATGATAGAAGAGGGATGTTCTGTGATTATAGAATGAGATTCAGGTGTTTTGACCTGAGATGTAATGTAATCGTAGATGGTTCCATACTCCGGTAAGAGAAGTGTATCTGCAGTGATTTTAGGTCGACGAGATTCACCTGAAGAAGTGGTGAAATCAATCCACATTGCTTCTTCAGAGAATGGACCGGGATTTCTTTCTGCAATCTCTACACACTTTTCTTGTATCTTTTCTGGATTCTGAGTATTGATCATTTCAATTAGTTCAACTTGTTGACGGAATCGTTCTACACCTTCTAGAGGTACATTCTCAATGTAAGGAATAGCTCCTTGGGCATCGATGATTTTCCTTGTCTTAGAATCGACACCATTCTTGAGTAGTGCAACGATGGTGCGACCAGTTAGATGTCCGGGAACTTCTGGACCTGTAAGAAGTAGGAAACGAATATTCGGATTGGATATCACGTTGATAATGACTCGTTCGATTCCGATATTCTCAGTTTTACAAGTTCCAATTATTGCACAATCGACCGAAATGTCAAGATGTTTTCCAAGTGTGCAGATAGCAACACAATGCGAGGGGTCTCTGACCTCAAAGTCCCCGGGAACTGGGGGCCATTTATGATTATTGCTCATTTCACTGACCTCCTATTCATAGCTCGGGGGACTAAACAGATCTCTATTAATTCTCAAGGCATTATTGGCTTCTGCTACTGCAGTTGCGAGAGCATTCGAAATCAGAGCTGCAGCGGTAAACACTTCTTTCGTTCGAATCATTGAACCGTACATAATTGCATCGGTAGCAAGAACCTGAGATGCGGTTGTTGATGCCACGACAGCTGCTAAATGTGTCGACTCATTATCCAATTCAGAGTCTTTGAGAAATCTCCAAGCAGAAGGCGCATTATGAGGACCTAAACAAGTAGGCAATCCAAGTTCAGATTTAACTGCGAGGATAGTACGATGCTCAAGGCCATATCCTGCCCCAACTGGCATTGTCGCAGGATCAACTAGTACCTTCTCTATACCAAGATTTTCCGATATTTCAAGGATATCAGTAATCGTCTTCATCCTATCAGGAAGAGATGTAGCACGCGGAGACCATCCGAGAATGATGGCCATATTCAGAGAACTTTCCTTTAGAACCTCTTTTTCATCATCCTTCATTGCAAGATTTATTGAGTTGTAAATCACACGATTTGTTATACCAATTTCTTCACAGTATTGTATTGCTCTCTTTCTTGCATCAGAATTTGTGGACTCAAATAAAATCGTGCCATCAAAGTTCTCTGAAAGCCAAGAAAGATGGCTCTCCATTGCAGTTGGAGTTCTTCCAAAAGCTTGAATCATCAAAGGGAGGCCAGTCTTCTCCACCATCATTTGTCCAGTTTCAATCCATTGACTGGTCAGAGTTTTATCAAATGTCCCTTCTCTTGTATCATCGACAATTGGTTGACCCTTGAAGAAAAGGCCACCAATGAGAACTGTGGGATTCTCTCCCGGATGACCACCAATTCTGACGGCACCAAAATCGTATGATTGTTGTTCTTTCTTAAAGACAAACACGATTAATTCACTCCAACTTACGTCTTGAAGATAGCCCAGCTAGTTTAACGAGATCAGGAATACTCTCTTCTCTTCCTACTCCCATTAAGTGAAGACCAGCAATACCCTTGATTTTACGAATCGACTTAATGGTCTCTGAAGCAATGAGAAGTCCTTCTTCTCGCATGGCGTTTCGCTCTTCATCTTCCTTAAGACCTTTACCAGCAGATTCGAGTCTTCTGATGTATTCATCAGGAATCTTGATTCCAGGAACATTAGTATTCATAAAGCGTGCATTCTTGGGACCCCGAAGAGGTATAACTCCAACTAGGATTTTCAAATCAAGGTCACGAATATAATCGATGAAGACCTCAAAAGCATCAACATCAAAAACTGCTTGTGTTTGAAAGAATTGAGCCCCTGCATCTTTCTTTTGCTTAGTTCTGAGAATTTCCTTTTCAATTGAGTCTGCGTATGGATTGAATGTCGCACCCATAAAGAAGTGAGGTGTTCCTTGGAGTTCCTCACCATCAAAGTCAATCCCTTGCATCAGGTGATTTGTGAATTGAAGAGCCTGAATAGAATCCAAATCAAAGACCATCTTTGCGTCTGAATGAGCTCCCATTACTGTTCTATCACCAGTAATGAAGAGAATATTGCGAATTCCTAAAGCATAGGCACCATAGAGGTCACTCTCAATTGATATTCGATTTCTATCTCTTGTAGAAAATTGCAATATTGGTTCTGCACCAGCATCCAACACAAAATGAGCACTCACGGTGCTGCTCATTGTTGGAACTCCTCGAACATTATCTGTCACATTAATAGCATCGCAGTATTGTGCTATTAATTTGGTACGCTCAATAATGAAATCGCAGTTCGCACCTCTGGGAGGACCTATTTCACTAGTAACTGCAAAAATGCCAGCATCAAGTGTTTGTTTTAGCCGAGAATTAAGCAGATTAGAGCACTCCCAGTTTGTCTATATATACCGCAAAGAGAACGTCCCTTAATTTGCTTTTGATGAAACTGTACTTGAAAGAGGAACTATGTAGGATTAATTTTCATGATGCTTCCGGGAGCTAATTCTCTCGATAATCTATCGAAGACTTCGTAATTTAGTTGAGCAGTGATCAGAATCTGATCTTCATTATAGGATTCAGACTCGATAATTGCTTCTTCATGAAGTTTGGAGATTATTGACATGCTGTGGTCACCATATGGTAACGAAATAGAGTACATTGTAAGTTCTGGTAGAAGATGTTCTATTGCTTCCAATAAGTCAGTGAGGTTAGTTTTGTTCAATGCTGAGATTTTCACGACCTCAGTTGTCACATCTGCAAGTATTTCAGCTCGCTCATCAAGCAGTTCAGGGGCGATTTGATCGATCTTATTGAGCACTCCAATAATTGGAACTCCGTTTGCACCAATCTCATTGAATGTATCAAGGCAAGCATCAAGTTTTCGAGTTATTTCATCTACACTATCAGATGAATCAACAACGAGTATTATGATATCTGCATCTCCTACTTCCATTAGAGTAGTATTGAATGCTTGAAGTAATGATTGGGGAAGATCGCTTATGAAACCGACCGAATCAGATAATACAATCTGCCGACCTGGAATGTCAAGATCTGCAGCTTTGGTAGCTAATGTTGTGAATAACTTATCAGCTATTTCCACCCCAGAGTCAGTCAAAGCATGGTGCAATGTGCTTTTTCCTGCATTTGTGTATCCTGCAATAGCAATCTCAATGAATCCTTCTTTCATCCGCTTCTTTTTCTTCAATGCTTGCGCTTCAGAAATCTTGTCCAACTTATCGGAGATGATTGAAATTCTATGGCGCAAATCCTTGATTCTCAAATTTAGAAGGTCTTCACCTGCACCGATTTGCTCAGCAACAGGTCGGTCTCCAGTATGTTCTTTTTGTAAGCGCTTCCGTATCTGATGACGTTCGAAAGGTAGTTCGTATTCGAGACGAGCTTGTTCAATCTGCAGCTTTGCCTGTTGGGTACGAGCATGTTTATCGAATATCTCAAGGATGACCTGAGTCCTATCTCGTACTTCAATATCCCATAGTTCCATTAATCTAAAGACTTGGCTTGATGTGAGTCGTGGGGAAAATAGTACAAATTCAGGTGTATTGACTTCTATCCATTCCTTAATCTCTTCAGCCTTACCACTTCGAATTCCAAATTTAGCAGACGGACTACCCACTACATCAAAACTACCTATTACATCGTAATCTGCAGTAGTAGCAAGTGCAACAAACTCATCCAGAAGGTCGGGTTCATTGTATTTCCTCCTTTGGACAAGTAATGCAGTAGCCTCGACCATTGTAATCTGAGAATAATCAGATTATCTTAAACAATACTATTGATACTATACCTAGAGAAAGATTCATTGCTTAACCATAAGGATTCGAGGAAGAACAGAAATGGTAAACTTCGAAATCAAAGCAAAGGATGGACTTGCGAGACTTGGCAGATTTACAACAAAACATGGAACTGTGAGTACACCTTTGCTCATGCCAGTAATTCATCCTGGTAAAACAATGATCCCACCACAAGACATAGTAGATGTCTTCGGGTTTCAGATGGTCATCACTAATTCCTACATCATCAATTCACACGAACGATTCAGAGAGAAAGCCATTTCAGAAGGAGTTCATGGTCTTCTTAATTTCGACCATCCAATCATGACTGATTCTGGAACCTTTCAGATGTATTTCCATGACCTTCCTGAAGAAGAGATAGACCCACTTGCAATCATTGAATTTCAGAAGCGGATCAAGACTGACATAGGCACAATACTGGATGCATTCTCAAAGCCAGATGTCGGCAGAGAACAAGTGGAAAAAGATGTCAAGTTATCTTTAGAGCGTGCGAGAATGTCTGTTGGACTCAAGGATGAAATGATGTTAGCAGGAACCGTTCAGGGGGGAATTTACGAAGACCTGAGAGAACAATCTGCAAAAGAAATGGGCATGATGGATTTCGATGTATATCCAATTGGTGGTGTCGTACCATTGATGGAGATGTATAGATATGCAGACATTGTCCGCATCACACTTGCAGTCAAAAAACATCTTCCCCCTGATAGACCTGTTCATCTCTTTGGTTGCGGGCACCCAATGCTGTTTGCACAAGCAGCCCTTCTTGGTTGCGATTTCTTTGACTCTGCATCATATGCAAAATTTGCAGATACAGGGAGAATGCTTCTTACAACAGGAACAGTCCATCTCAAGGATTTGTCCGAACTCCCATGTGAGTGCCCAGTATGTAGTAACACAACAGCAAGTGAATTGCAATCTCTTCCTGAGAAAGAAAAGTCTCTTGCCTTAATGCGTCATAATCTCTATGTGTCGGCAGCTGAGATGCGACGAGTCAGACAGGCAATTACAGAAGGCAAACTGTTCGAGCTTGCCGCTCAACATGCTCGGAATCATCCTGCACTCCTTGAAGCACTTCATGTAATGGTTGAGAACATGGACCAACTTGTTGAATCTGATCCTTTTGGAAAATCATCATCGATTTTCTATACAGGTTTTGAAACATCAGTTAGACCAGAAATTTCTAGGTTTCATCAGAGGGTCCTAGATAGATACCCGTACAGGAAAACAGAAACAGTTGTGATAGTACCTGATTTAGGTGATAGACCGTTCTCAGATACTGCGATAACAATTATTGCAGAAGTTCGCAAGACAACTCCTGAAGAAGTAATTCTCTTATTTGTTACCCCTATGGGGGTAATCCCTTGGGAACTTGAACACATACACCCATCTCAACAATGCATCTTCTCAAAGCAAATTGATCCGATTACACTTGCTGTATCACAAGAGAAATTGCATAAGATACTTGAAATGATATCATTCAACAAGATAATTTGGTTTGAAAGAGAGGGACCGACAAATCAGCTTATAGAAACTCTCCAAAATAGGTATGAGATAATTAAGACTTCGTCTGCTTCTGAAACTATCAATGCAATTGAAACCAATAAATCAGAAAGACAGGATTGGTATCGTAGAAAACTCAAAGCACTACTGATATATCAATGGGGAGAAAGTGTAGGGAAAATAGCAGATTCCGATGAATTGCAAGTTGTGTTTTCAAAAAATACTGGGAAAATCAGGCATGTCACATTAGCAGCAGATATCATATTTACAGTAGTTCCAACTACGGGGTTACTAACACCAACGTTCAGAGGTGGGGAAGTACTTCTTCAATATGATATCGATAAGAAATACATAGTAATCATGGAAAAAGATGCCAGTGAATTTGTTGCTAATGGAAAATCAGCTTTGGCTAAGTTTGTAGTAAGAGCTGATTCCAATTTGAAAGCAGGTGAAGAAGTTCTAATAACAGATGAGAAAGGCCAGCTCGTGGGAACAGGAAAAGCACTACTCAGTGGAAATGAAATGAGTGCCTTTAGCAGAGGTGTTGCTGTTTTTGTTAGGCATTCATCTACTCATTAGAAGAAGGAGGTGTACTCTCAGCCATTGGATGCCCAGGGACTTTACGTAGCGCTTCGACTCCGCCAACTGGAAGAATCATTACCTCATCCGTTGGTGCAAAGAGATGAATGGCGTCTCCTTCCTGAATGTTGGAATCAGGGTCGAGAAGAGCTTCTGCTGCGATATCTCCTACCTTGAAGTAGACTTCAAGGGCATTTCCAATGAAGATTGTACGAGTAACAACTCCCACTATTTCATTATCATTGGGTCGCTCTCTTTTGAGATTCAAATCTTCAGGGCGAACTGCAACTTTCACTTCTTCTCCAACATGGAACGGATAACCATCAATTGTTGTGTGACCAATTATCACTTGATCGTCAGGAATGTTTACTTTGATTCCATCCCCAATTGATGTAATTTTACCATCAATGAATGTACACTGACCGATGAAATCAGCTACGAATACAGTTTGTGGATCTGAATAGATATCTCGTGGATTTGCGAACTGCTGAACGTAGCCTTTGTCCATTACAGCAACCCTATCAGAGATGCTTAAAGCCTCGTGCTGGTCATGAGTGACATATACTGTTGTAATGTTCATCTCCTTCTGAATTCTGATGATCTCTTCTCTCATGTCAATCCTGAGTTTTGCATCAAGATTTGAGAGAGGTTCATCCAAAAGGAGAACATCTGGTTCAATCACTAGAGCTCGTGCAAGAGCAACTCGCTGCTGCTGTCCACCAGAGAGTTGGTGAATATGTCGGTGACCCAAATCACCTAGGCGAACTAGTTCCAATGCATTATTTACTCGTCTTTGGATGGCAGCCTTTGTATATTTCATACCTTGAACTCTCTTGAGTTTCATACCATAGGCTACATTTTCAAAGACTGTCATATGAGGCCAGAGTGCATAGTTCTGGAAACACATGCCTGTATTTCTTTTGTGTGGGGGAAGAGTGGTAACATCTCTATCATCAAAGAAGATTCTTCCAGAATCTGGAACATAGAAACCAGCTATCAAACGTAAGAGAGTTGTCTTTCCACAACCACTTGGTCCAAGGAGTGTTGATAATTCACCCTCCTGCAAGACCATATTGACTTCATCAGTCGCGATGACTTCACCAAAAGTTTTACGCAAATTTTCTAATCTAATTTCAACCATATAATCACCTCATATTCCAGTCATGGCTGAAGATCTTGCTCCCAAGATCTTGTTTGTGATTGTAATCACGGTCATCTGCATAGCCATCATTAGTACACCAAGAGTTGCCGCACTATTTGCAGGCGTATAGCTAGATGAATGTGAAGCAAGCACTTCTTTTGTCCAAAACGTCATTGGTGCCTGTTCGGGTCCTAGACTTCCTAATATTAGACTCGTGCTGACCTCGCTTACTGAATAAACAAATGAGAGAAGCGAACCCGCAAGTACACTAACACCTATCAAGGGCATGGTTATCTTTGCAAAAGTCTGGTTCTTGCTTGCTCCAACATTTTGAGATGCTTCTTCTAGTACAACAGGCGTGGACTGTAAGCCTGCATAGGCAGCTCGCACTGTGAACGGGAATTTCCTTACCGTATATGACATGATGATCAAGAATGCGGGTCCATCAATTGGGAAGAATGGAGTGCCATAATAAAGTACGAAATATCCTGTAGCAATGACAATACCAGGCAATGCAATAGGTGAAGTTACCAGTAAGTCAAAGTAGGTTTTACCAGGAATGTCTCGCCGTGCAATGATATATGCTGCACTAGTGCCAAGAAGAACGATCATTACAGTAGCAATAGCACCATAAATCAGAGTAAATGTAATAGATTGAGTGACTGCTGGATAGGTAGTCAAAATCGAATAATGTTCGAGTGTCCATTCTGTAGGCAATACTGAATTACTTGTCCATGGTCCAGCAAATGAAAGCATTATGACACTTATTTGCGGGATCAATGCCAGAAAGAGCAGCGGAATCAAGACAGCATAGAGAAGGACCGTTGTCCTATTGGATATTCTTCTGATACGAGGGTTCCATTGACCACCTTTTGTTCCTGACTCATATGATCGAACACCTGCATATTTCCGAATTGCAAGGAATCCGGTCAATGCAAACACCAATAGAATGATTCCAATCGCAGGTCCTTTCGGGTCAATTCCTAGCGCTCCCGAAGCAAAAGAGTCAAAGACTTGGAAGGCAAGCGTGTGCGTTGCCTGGGTATCTTCTCGAAATACAATTGGTGTTCCAAGGTCTTCTATACTAAGGATGAAAGTCAAAATTGCACCTGCTTGAATTCCAGGCATTGCCAGAGGAAGAGTTACAGAACGGAATAACTTTGATCCTTTTGCACCTAGATTCTCAGCCTGTTCTTCCAAAGAGGGATCTATTGACATGAATGAAGAATAAGCATTGAGATAGACAAGTGAGAAGAATGATAATGATTGGACAAAGATTAAAGCTGCTAGTCCTTTCAGCTGTAATTGTAACGGAAAGATGTGCAACGTATCATAGAATAGGTTGTTGATGAGTCCATTCAGTCCTAGAAATGATTTGATTCCAATTGCGCCTACGAATGGTGTTGCAAGAATTGGAAATATCAGAACGGTTCTAATGATTGATTTTCCAAAGAAGTCATATCTAGCAACAATAAATGCAAGAAAGACCCCAAGAAGTACTGAGAAGAATGTAACAATTATTGCTGTGTAAATCGAATTGATGATTGCACCAAAGTCCCAGCCTTGTATCGTGATATCAGTACTACCAACAATCACAGTTCGAAAATCTGCAAAGAAATACCACTGGTCATATCTAGCGTCATAATACCATGGCCAGATATTGGTATCTTGGAATAGATTCTGAAAATGAAATAATGATGGTAATCCTGAAACTGGATCTGTAAATGAATATGCTACAACACTAATGAGTGGCAAAATAAGAAAAAGAGTGAATGTAATGAGGACTGCAAGTAGTTGAATACTAGTTAGAGTGTCCAGCTCTCTTCGTAGCTTTTGAAGTGCTTTGGAGGACTTCTCGCCTGGATTCTCAAAGAATGATTTGAATCTCCGTACGCCATTAATCAGCCAGGAACCAAATCCCTTTATTTTTCTCCAGATTCGCCTTCCCAAATTAGGAACAGACCTGAATCCTGTGATGAGATTATCCTGAAGTGTATCAGGAATCAACTCATCACTGTAGTATTCTTCCTCTAAATAGGAATCAACCTTTGCGTCCTCACTCATCTCTTTTCCCGCCATTCAGACTACGTTTCAGCGTTCACAGCATTCATGACAGAAATGTATTGTATCTTTGCTGCAGCAGTCCATCGGGACTGCATGGTTGACGCATACGCAGAGTTATAGATCATGTCATGATTGATAGCTGTTGCATATGCTATTGTGAACTCCTGAAGTACTGAAGTTGTTGCATCCTGAACTGTGAGCATATCAGCCATTTGATTGGTATATGTATTAAGTTCACCAAGAGTGATTCTACCCTCATCATAAGCTGTATAGATAGCAGACCAGCAATCTGTTAGTTCTGCTTTTGCATCAGTAAATACGGATTCCCAGTATTTTATGAAAGCTCGATTCATATCGTATGATAGGGTGTCATTGAAATCGATACCTACTGTGCTTATGGTTTGGTTAAAGGCAGAATATAGGTCATCTACACCAGATACCAAATCAAATGCTTCTCTCATGACCGGCATACGACGAAGGTCGTCATCGAGCCACAGAGCTTGTCCCTCTGCACTAAGGATGAAATCGACAAAACCTTCTGAAAGAGCTAGCTGGGAGGTTGTTGCTGCAATAGCAATAGGATCTCCGTTAACAATTGATTGACCTTCAGGTACTATGTATTCACAATCTGGGTTTCGAGCTTGCGTAAGGTACCCATAGAAGTCAATGGACATTGCAACACCAACATTTCCTTGTTCCACTTCATTCTGAGTTTCTACAGAACCACCCATTATTTTTGCACTTCCAGCCATTCGGGCCATGGTTGTCCAACCTTCTTGCCAGCCAAGAGCTTGGGTGATAATTTCATAGATACGTGTGTTTGAAGTAGTATCAGGAGCATTACCCATCGCTATTGTAGGTACCGTTGGAAGATACTGAGCCCAAACAGGTTCAGCAAGTTCAGTCCAAGTTGTTGGTGTGGGGAGTGTGTAATCATCTAAGAAAGCATGATTAACAGTGAATCCAAATGTGGAAATTGCTGCTGCAATCCATGAGAGTTCATCCTCTGAGTTGTAGCGTTTCATTTCAACTCCAGCAATGGTATCATTAATTCTATCAGAAACTGTCTGCATGTGTGTACTTGTCAATGGTGCTAATAGTCCATCTCTCATCAACTGATCGAATAATGTAGGACCACCACCCCAGACAACATCAGCAGTTCCTTGGTTGATAAGGTCATCAAAGAACTCAGCTGCAGGAGCACGCCATTTTAAGTCAACTATATTGTTTTGAATTGCATAATCTGATGCTAAGAAAGCGGCATCAAACACATTTTGAATAGAGATATCATGACGTGTTAGAATCGTCAGTACATTGCCTGTAGTTGTTGGTTCAGTTGTTTCAGTCCCAGTTTCAGTACCAGTTTCAGTTCCGGTTCCTGTGGAAGTAGTTGTTTCTGTTGTATTCGTAGGTCCGGGTCCTGGACCTGGATTCATTAACATAATAGAAACACCTGCTACTCCAATTATAGCGATAACCACAATCGCAACGACCATGGTTGAAGTATTTCGTGTGGATTCGAATTCGCTCATTTCTCTTCCTCTCTGTTTATTGGCTAGGTTCGGACGCACCTTACTAGCTCGTGGTAATTAAGGTTTGTCACTCATGTAAATCATGTAATTCAACTGTGTTCATAGAAGCTTTATGTTAAACACGCAATTGAATTTTATATATAAAACGTATTTTCGACGATTCGATGAGTTCAAAAGGGATAATATCTTTCAAGAAATCCAATACGACGCTATCTTTTATGATAGGAGAGAGTACTCAAATGAATCATATCAATAGAAGAAAAGCTGCAACTTTCTTAGTTATTGCAGCATTATTTGCGTCTATTCTTGCGTTTCCCACCATGACCAAAGCAGCAACTCCTGCTGCTGAGAGCCTTGGAAAAATCGTTTTCGATTATTCACATGGTCAGGAAAGCTCAAATTCAGATGTTGTTACCTCAGATGCTAATCTTGAAGGTAATCTAACTGCAATGGGCTTTGAGGTCGTTTGGGCACGCGGAGGAATAAACGCAACTATTCTATCCGATGCTGTCGGATTTATTGCAGGCTCAATTTACGGAGCTGGCAATGAATACCTCACAGCTGAAGTCACAGCAATTGCAGATTGGTTCAATGCTGGTAACAAGTTCATGTGGATCGGCTATGACAGCGACTACACAAGCGCTCCTGATGCTGGTCAATGGAACAACGACAATATGACTCTCATTCTAGAGGCAGTTGGATCACACATCTATGGTGAGCCAACCGCAGTTGAGGATCCAGTCAGCAACGCAGGTGCTGGTTATCGTCCAGTTGCTAACACTACAACTGACAACCCTGACCTCGCAGCTATTGTCGATGGAGTATCTGCAGTTCTAATGCACGGTCCAACTCTGCTATTTGGTGCAGATGGTGCTTATGATGCAAGTCCAGTTGCATTAGAAACAGAAACAATTGAAAATGTCTACCCACTCCTCTACTATGGAGCAAACGCAACCATCAACGATGGTGACATCATTGATCCAATTGCACACACAAATAATCAACAAGGATCTTTCGTAGCAACAGCTATGGAACTCTACGCTGGAGATGATAATTCCAGTGCTTTGGTTGTTTCTGGTGCTTCACCCTATGGTGATTACCGACCAATGTTTATTGATTACTACAATGTACCACTTGATGGTTACAACCTTGTGTTGAATGGTATCAAATATGGTGTTCGTCATGCAACCTCCGCTCATGGAGAAGGTAAGATTGTCTTTGACTATTCACATGGTCAAGAGAGCTCAAACAGCGATGTCATCGCTTTTGACAAGGATCTAAGAACTTCTCTATTCCTTAAGGGATACACAACAGTTTGGGCAAGAGGTGGTATCAACTCGACTGTTCTAGCTGATGCTGTTGGATTCATCGCAGGCTCAATTTACGGAGCAGGTAATGGATACCTCACAGCTGAAGTCACAGCAATTGCAGATTGGTACAATGAAGGTCGTAAATTCATGTGGATCGGCTATGACAGCGACTATACAAGCGCTCCTGATGCTGGTCAATGGAACAACGACAACATGACTCTCATTCTGGATGCAATCGGTTCACACATCTATGGTGAACCAACCGCAGTTGAGGATCCAGTCAGCAATGCAGGTGCTGGTTATCGTCCAGTTGCCAACACTACTAGCAATGATCCATTTGTTGCTGACATTGTCGCAGGAGTAACAGCAGTTCTTATGCACGGTCCTACCTGTCTATATTGGGGAAATGGTACATCGACAACAACTCCAACCGCAATGGAAGGTACATCATTCACAGATGTATACCCACTCCTCTACTATGGAGGAAACGCAACCATTAACGATGGAGATATTACTGACCCACTAGCCCATACCAATGGACAGCAAGGAGCATTCGTAGCAGCAGCTCTTGAAATCAATGCAGGTGAAAACAAGACAGGAAATCTTGTTGTATCTGGTGCATCACCCTATGGTGACTACAGACCAATGTACGCAGACTTCTACAATGTACCACTCGATGGTTACAACCTTGTTCTCAATGCTATTGACTTTGGTATTTCAACTCTACCAGCTCCACCAGAGCCAACTACTACAACCAGTACCACCAGTACTACTAGTACCACCAGTACTACCAGTACAACCAGTACAACTAGTACAACTAGTACAACTGAACCAACTACTACAACCACTGATGGTGGTGATGGTGGATTCCCACTTGACACTACAACACTAATCTTGATTGGTGGCGGAGCACTTGTGGTAATCATTATCATAATCCTCGTTGTTAGGAAACGATAAATCTAATTTAGAGTAGTCTGGGATTTCCCAGACTACAACTCTTCTTTTTTTAATAAACGTGCATTGTTCACTTATTTGATTTCAACTTGTAACTTTTAACCTGAAAAAAGGAATCTTTATTTCTTGCATCATAGGTTGAATACCTGATTCACTGGTGATATTCATGAACCGTAATGCAATTCTGAAAACATTGGCAATCGTGTTTCTTGTCAGCCTGCTTCTCCCTGCAGTTATGACAAATGAGCCGGGTACATTTGATCTTACTATAATCCCTGATGATAGTACCATAATGTCAAACTTCACACCAAAGACAATTCTATTTGATGAGTCGCATTGTGATGATGGTAGCAGTTTATGGGCACCGGGTAATGCATCCATGTTGAGCTGGATGTTAGGTGAGAACGGCTATTCATCTAATACAAACTTCAACGATAGTCTTGATTCGGGAATTCTATCAGGATTTGATATACTTGTTATCTTCTTCCCAATGGTGCCACTCACCGCAGGTGAGATTAGTGCAGTTAACACATTCGTTGATTCGGGGGGAAGTTTACTACTTGTAGGAGCAGATGACTCAAACTGGTGGGAATTCCGAGGAACCAATTTAAACGCAATTTCAACTACTTACGGTGTCACATTTAATCTTGATACTCTAGATGAAAGAATAACAACATTCAATGTTCATAATATCACTCATGAAGTTACCATCTATAATACAGAGGGTGACGATATTGCTTCATGTTCCTTGACCGTGTCAACTCCAGCTGTAACAGTAATTGAAGGATCAGGCGGTCCTGTGGTTGCAGCTGCTGAAGCAGGTTTAGGAAGAGTAGTATTCGTTGGTGGGCCAGGACCATTCTACATGTTTCGCAAGAATTCAGCAAGTTGGGGTGCATCTCATTTTCAATTCTCATTGAATGTCTTCGACTGGTTAGCAGGAAATCCTGTTAGAACAGCAAATGTTCCTGCTGAGGCGGTAATCACTGTAGGTCCGGGTCCAAGCCTTTCACCAGCAGAACTTGAAGAATATTCGATTTTTTCAGGAGCAATTCACGAACATACAACGCATAGTGATGGTGCAAATACACCAGCAGAAATGCTCGATAAAGCTCTAAGACTCAAATTTGATTATTTTGTAATGACAGATCATGCATACGCTTCACCTTCAGCAGTGACTGGAATTACAGGTGCACTCGCTATCAAATCAATAGTTGATGCAAATAATATTGACCTACATATGACAGTAGGAGCTGAACTATCTGCTGTAAAACATACAGTAGGGTTCCCCTTAACAACGAATATCTTTACAAGCAGTCAACAGGAGGCGGTAGATGAGATTCACTCACAAGGTGCAATTGCATTTCTAGCTCATCCTACAATTGGATTTGATTATGCTCCAATCTATGAGAATAGGTCTGCATTGGGGTATGATGGTATTGAAATTAATAATCGAGGATTCTTCTTTGGCGGAGGAGAAGATGGATTCACCGAGATTTTCTATGGTGCCGCTGATACACACTCAGCCAATGAAGATGGAATAGAGAATGTGCTATTTGTCCAAAATCCAAGTGGACCCAATGGACGAATAACTAATGCAGACATTGTTGATGCAATAATGAACTGCAGAATTGTGGTCGTAGACCCTTACAACAATATGCTCATGGGAAAGGAAGTTTGGGTTAATCGTTATATCGAACTACGAGCTCAAGCTGAATCAGAACTTGAAACAGCAATTGACCTTGTTGAAGGATTAGCAGATGCTGGAGAGGATGTAGGTTTGTCATTGGCATATCTAGATGATGCTGCCATTTCATTAGCACACTTTAATCCAGGTAGAGCATTAAGGATGGCACAGAATGCAACATCAGATGTTCTATTAGGTCTTGACATTACACTTGCACAACCTCAGTACTGCGATCCTAGCACTGAATACCAAGTTGCAATGACATTAAAGAACAACAATACATTTGGAGTTGCAATTGATACAAGTATTTTCAAACGCTTAGGTGTAACATTCACAGAATCACATTACACCATTGAAGTAGATGGAAAGAGTACAACGATATCAGATCGAGAACTTATGACAGATAATTATGGTCTCATAATCTACGATCTTAATCTGTATTCGTATAATACAACTGAGTTCATTAATCCAATATTACTATCAAAGCGAGGTATCATTGATAATGTCACTTCGACAGTAAATGAGGTGGATGAAGAATATGAAGTTGATCTCATATTCTGGATGGGCAGAAGCTCAGGCGAAGAGATTCGATCAGTAATAGTCCACTACAACAATGGTTCTGGTGAACAAATAGAATCGATGGAGAGAGGGTGGGATCAATTTCTCTACACTATAGGACCATTTGCGCCTGGAACAGTATTGAATCTATCAATAGTTGTGACAACATATGAATGGCAAACCTATACAATAGGTGAACAAATACTCACTCTAGGAACTGCTCCAACTCCAACGACAACCACAAGTACAACTACAACTACAAGTACTCCCACAACGACTACTGATACAACATCAAACACCACAACATCAAGTGGTGGAGGAGAAACTCCAAATGATATGTCCACATTATTCCTGTTAGTAGGAGGAGCAGGATTGGGTATTGTAGTCCTATTGGTTGTTATTTTGAAGTTCCGAAAATAAAGGAATAGTGGTAGCGATTGCAACAGTCAATCGCACCACACCACTTAATACATCCAATAGAAAATACTAGATTTATGAAAAAATCAAGTGCTGTTTTACTTATTCTAATTCTTCCTTTACTTACTACTGTCGCATTTCTTCCAGCAACTCAAGTTGAGGCATGGGGACATGCAACTCACTATTTCATCGTAAATAAAGCAGTAGATAATATTGGGAATGCTAGTTGGGCAGATGCCTTTGAATATTATACTCAAGACCTCTTGAGTGGGGCTGTTGCACCTGATGTGCTCTGGCAAGATTGGGATAATCATCTCTACTATCCCGGAGATGGATCTGGAAATGCACCAGCATCAGCGGCAAAATGGTATGATTTTGCGAGAGCGAATTTTACAACTGGTAACTGGGATGATGGATTCTTTGCCGCAGGTGTGATGGCTCATTACTATTCGGATCCATGCATACCTGTACACACTGATATCTATTGGGATGGTCATAGTGCGTATGAAACTGATATTAACGCAAATCTTGGAAGTTTAACCATAGCTACACCTACCGAATCCATTGTAAGCAATGTGAGTCAATTAGTTGTAGATAATGCAACATATTCTAACCAGTACTATGACGCAATCTATGATGAATATCCTACTATTGATGATCGCGCAATTGCAACTAATTCAACAATTAAGACTTTGACAGAAAATTGTCTTTCAATGGCTATCGATGGAGTTCTTTCACTATTCTATAATCTGACACTAGGTCTTGATGCACCTGATGTAACAATTACCTACGAACATGTAGCATTAATTGATTATGCCCATGAAAATGACTATACATATCCAGCAGATGAGCTAACTGCATTAAATCAGACAATGGCAAACAATGGATTTGAACTCCTTGTACAGACTACTCCAATCACAGCTGCAAATCTATCGATTGTGGACCTTCTTGTGATTACGTGCGCATACAATGATTACACTGTTGATGAATTAACAGCAATCACAACATGGTTCCAGAGTGGTGATAAGTCAATATTGTTGACCGGAAGAGGTGACTATGATTACTACACGGACAATCTCATCATGAATGACATTCTCACTTCTATTAGCTCGAATATTAGAATCAACGATGATAATGTCTACATGGAAGGAACCTATAATCCGTGGTACAATGATATCTATACAATTCCAGATCCAGCAGACACACTCAATATGACACTCGGTGTCAGCAGTGTATCCTTCTTCTCACCAACAAGTCTCTATTTCCTTGAAGATGATCCTATATTACCAGTAATTTATGCTGATGTTTCAGGTTACCAAACAGACCAACAACCACCTGTTCCAGACGTTGTTTATGACGATGTTATGGATGGAGAAAATGGGGACCAGATACCATTAGCAGCAATTGAGGAAATTGGCACAGGAAGGATCTTTGTAGCAGGTACAACTTTCTTCAGTGATTACGATCATGGAGACCCAGTCTTCAAAAATATCGACATGCTTGAGAACTTCCTTGGTTGGGCAGTAGGTAATCGCTCAGAGAATAATATTGGTGCAGTAGATGAAGTGGGACCTAGAATCAGCAATGTTGTTTGGGATCCTTCTACTCCAGATGAAGGTGTAGGTGTCAATGTATCAGCTACCGTTACTGATCCGGGTGGTGTATCAGCAGTTACTCTGAAATATAATAATGGAACCCATGATGTTGTAGTGAGTATGACTCTCGATAGTGGTGATGTCTATACTGCAGAGATAGAAGATGTAACAAGTGGAAGTCTTGCAATTACAATTGAAGCAACAGATAATGATGCAAATACTGCCACACGCACACCATTCTCAATAACATGGACAACTACAACCACGACCACCACGACTACTACTACAACGACTACTACTACAACCACGACCACCACGACTACTACCACGACATCGACTAGTACCACAACAACGACAGATTCAACCACTACTGATACGACACCAACTGGTACTACTGATACAAATACAACCACAAGCGATGGTGGAATTGCACCGGTTCAAATCGACCCAATGCTTTTGATTGGAGCTATTGGTGGAACAATAATTGTGATTATCATCATTGTTTTTATTGGTAGATCGAAACGTGGTATCTAGAAATAGCAGCAAATTGTAGCATAAGAGGTGTATTGCTGAATTAAGAGCAATACTCCTCATTCATTTTTATTTCCCCAAATAGACTGAGAAAAATAGTAAGGTTTTTCGATTTCTAATAGAAACTTCTGTAAAAATCGTTTAGGGGTCCATCCGCAAATCTTCATATGTTTTCACTGATATAATATGAGTAGTTTGAAGAAGAGACATCGGTGGGGATAAGGTGTCTATTGGGATGCGAACAGAAGAAATTGACAGAGAGATTGAGATAGGTATTATTCGTACTTTTGGTTGGGCAATCATAGAGTTCGAAGCAGTTCTATATCAGAAATTTCTGGTAATGTCAGCAGCGAGTTCTCTCATGACAGAGGACAGGTTCAGAAAATACCTTAAAAAGATGGAAGCAAAAGGTTACATTTCTCCCGTAGACTTTCAGGGAAAAAGAGCTTGGAAAAGACTTGTTATTGAATCTGATATTGATGAAGAAACCCTGACTCCAGATGAAGTTAGAGCATATATCGAACAAGCAAAAGCCAATGAGACGAAGAAACAGAGTCCAATCAAACATTCTTCAGATAATATTGTGAGTGAATCAAAGGCTTTGGCAGAAGAGATACTTCATTATCTAGATATGGGAATGCCATCACGAATTAGGGTCAAACCCCAAATTGGGGAGCCAACTCTAATTGATCATGTAGAAGCAATGCGTCATTCTTTGGCAAAATCAAGAGAAGATTTTCTTAAATATGTCAAAAAGAACTTACCACGAGTTCATGAAGATCTCGAGAAATTATTGAAGCAAAAAGGGGAAGAAGTTCTTCTGCGCAGTCTCCGGGTCATCGAATCTGGACAGAGAACCTATCCACCTCAGTAATCACGCTTTACAAGGAAATTGGATAAGTTAAGCATGAATTGTTTGTATTCTTCATTCAATGGCGGATTAGCCTTATCAAGAGCAGCCTGACCTTCATCAAGGAGCTTTGTCATTATTTTGCGAACGGATTCGACTGCTCCAGATTCACGAAATACGTCGCGAACCTTTTCAACTTCTTCAGGGGTAAGGTCGCTATTTCCAAGGTATTTGTCAAGGGTTGCTTTTTGTGCAGGTGTACCAAGTCGTAATGCTTCAAGTAGGAGCATAGTCTTCTTTCCTTCCTTGATATCACCGTCATTTGCTTTGCCAGTCTTTTCTTCATCTCCGAATGAACCTAAAATGTCATCTTGCACCTGAAAAGCCTGGCCAACTTTAACTCCATATTCACTAAGAGCAGCTAATTGCTTTTCAGATGCTCTTCCTATGGTAGCACCCATTAAGAGAGATTTTTCAAGAAGTGCTGCAGTCTTCAGACGAATCATATCCAAATACATCTCTGGTGTAGTATCAGGATCATTTACCATATGCATCTCTAGAAAAACACCTTCAATAATCTCTTCAAATCCTTTCTGATAATAGCTAAGACACTTCATTCCTATTTCTGGTTCAAGATTTGCTTCCACAATGGACATTCCTCCAATATTAATGAGCGAATCTCCACCAAGGATTGCACATGTCATTCCAAAGTGACTTGCCTTCTCGATATCTTTCATGACTTCAGAATTGTACCAGTCACGATATCTGACATGGAAGGTAGGTCCACCACGTCTAGCTTCATCATGATCAATAAGGTCATCATGAATCAAAGACGCATTGTGAAGTATCTCAATTGAACACGCAGCTCTATAGAGACTCTTTTGATCCACATCACTTCCTATTGCCCTGCAGCCAATAATAATTGACATGGGTCTGAATCGCTTTCCTCCACGCATCAAGTATTCCTTGAGATTTTCATAGTAGGTCACATGAATTGGATAGAGTTTTTTTGCCCTCTCAATTTTAGTGTCAAGAAATTCTTCCAGCGCTTTGTTGATAGCTGCGATTTCAGTCTTCACAATCTCATTGAAACCCATATAGCATCGCTTCCTAGAACAACCTAGGTAAACAAATCATGCTCCTTTTTAGCATTTCTAAATTTGTCGAAGAATTGTTTCAAAATAAGCGAAGAAAATGAAGAGGTGATGGAGATAATCCCCATCACTCTAATAGACTATTGTCCGACAATTTCTGTTCCAGGAAATGCGATTGTTGGAACCACTCTCTTGTCATGGATTTCAGGATCATTCGCAACCATCACATCGCCTTTGAGAGACTCGTAGAGATTTCCTACCCATAGTGCATATTTGATAGGCCCACCAAGTTCTCCATTCTCAATGATTCTTGCATTCCTGATTTCATTCGAGAAAGTTCCAGACATAGGATCAACAATTGGCCAAGCAAAGTGTTCAACATAGACCCCTCTCTTGATTTCACTAATGATGTCATCAAGAGACTTGGAGCTAGGCATTACTTCCATAGTTGTCCCAGCACAGACTGCAGGAGAGGTGAATCTACCAGCGAGGTCTCGTGC
The DNA here is from genome assembly GCA_002825465.1 of Candidatus Thorarchaeota archaeon MP8T_1. Next base: position 204,074 of record PJER01000002.1, on the reverse strand, counting down.
AATACGCCGAATCCCATTTCCTGTTGGCTGCATCTCTAGCTGATAAGCACTATAGCTGTCAAATAAGTAGGATTTGAGGACTCCATTCTCGATTATTGATGTCTTTTGTGTTGGTACTCCTTCATCATCAACAATGGAACCAAGAAGCCCCTTATCTGATAGACCATTATCCACTATAGTGAGATCTTGGTTAGCAACAATCTCACCAACCTTGTCAGTCCATGGACTGGATTTCTTGTTTACATTATCGCCATTAGCTGCAAATGCAACAAGACTATAGAGAATTTCACTACCCTCACTTGGAGCAAGAACGCCAACAGCATCGTCCCACTTATCTTTGAATGATTTTGCTTTTAGGACCTCAAGAGCCTGCGATTTTAGAACTTCACCGATATTGTTGAAATCTATAGAAGAGAGCTCTCTAGACCAGCATCTTTGAACCCCTTCACCAACATCAGAACCATCGACGGATTTTGCAGTAAAGAAGCCAAAAGTTATTGTTCCTTTGGAACCAACATCAACTCCTAGAGAATTCCGTACATGATATTCAATTGAACTTGTCCGCAAGGAACCATTTGGTACCGTCACATTAGTTGCGGAGGCTCCTTTTACTACCTCCATAGACTTCTCCATTAGTATAGAACTATCTGCAGCCGCAGTCTCCGTATCGTAAAATCTGTCTGGATTACCCGAAGCCTTCTTGGGTTCTGGCAATGATACGAACTTTGCATCTTCATTGCTTACACGAGCAATAGACTTGGCTCGTTCAACTACATCTTCAATGGATTCTTGTGAGAGGGTTGAACTTGTAAAACCAATCTGTTTTCCAATAATGTATTTGAGTCCGACACCAAATTCTACAACTGATGCGCCAATCTTCGGAATATCATCATCGATATAGGTACTTGCAACTCTCACACGGCTAGCATAGACCTCAGCCTGAGTTGCTCCACTCTTTTCAGACAATGAAACCATTTTATCTGCAATCTCAGCAATTTTCATTTTAGCCACCTCCAACGACCATTTCCATTCTCATGTGCGGCCCACCTGAAGTAACGGGGATGATATCTTCCTCACCTTTTCCACAGTTACCGCCCGTAAATGAAAGTTCATTCCCAACTGCATCAACAGTCTTCAGAATTTCTAACACCTTGCCTGCAAGAGTCATACTTCTTACTAATTGGGTGACTTCACCATTCTTGATAATGTACCCTTTCAGAGCTGAGCATTGAACTCCACCGCCTACAACATCCTCCATTCCGGATGACATCTTCTTAACATAGAGTCCATCCTTTGTATCAGCAATGATCTCATCATCCTTCCAGTCGCCTTTATCAAAGAAAGTATTAGACATACGCGCGAATATTCGTCTGTTGTAATCTTGTGCTCTTCCATTTCCTGTAGGAGCTACACCCATCAGTGATGATGTTTCGATTGTATGCATATACCCCTTGTAAACACCATTCTCAATAATAACAGTTCGAGATGAGGGAGTTCCTTCCGAATCAAAGGGATAACTACCTATACTTTCTATCAGCGTGCCATCATCAACCATTGTCACAAGATCAGTTCCAATCTTTTTACCTACCATATCAGTTAGGAAGGAACGTTTCTTAACAACTTCATCTGCTTCACTAGCATGTCCACAGACTTCGTGAGCAATCAGTCCAGAAATATCACCATCTGCAATCACAGTCATTGTTCCTGATGGAGGTTTTTCTGCTGAAAGCATATCAAGCGCACCTTTGGCACAATCACTTCCAAATTTATCCACATCAATTCTCTGGATCAATTCATATCCAGTTAAACCACCTACAAACTCGTAGTTGAATTGCATTACATTTCCTTCTCGAGCAACTGGTTGTACACCAGCTCTTGTACGAATTTCATCCCAGGCTAATTTTGAACCTGCAGAATTAGCAAGATGGAAGACTTTCTTCTCGTCTTGGTAGATGGAATTTCGATTGACAATTCTGTCATCAGTCTGCATAGACTTGTCCAGTGCCATCACAAATTCTAGCTTTTCATCAGTTGATACTGATTCAGGATCAACTTTACTCTTTTGCCAGAGTGTCTGTTCGATAGGTTTTACACTTGAAAAATCCAGAGACTTCCGAGAGTAACGAGCGTTCGCTTTTGCAGATTTTATTGCCTCTGTCAGTAGTGATTTGCATTTATCAGTCGTCAATTCTTCAGATGTAGAAGCCATACCCCAACATTCACCGACCAATGCTCGTGCAATGGTACCTGCTTTGGTAGCTCTACTGAATCTACGCAGATCTCCGTTAACAACCATTATCTGAGTTGAAGCCTGAGATTCTTGACGAATATCAGCAAAAGAAACAACCTTCTCTGAAATTTTTTCAATAGCAGCTGTCATTATGTCCAACATTGGATTCACAATTGCCGCCATGAAACTCCAGAGATAAATATTTGGAGGCACGCATTCTTATTGCTGGAGGATTTAAGGACCTCTTAGAAGAATAGTTTCCCTCTAAATACAACTACACCAGTGCCACTGACTTTGACCTGCTCGATTTTCTCTTGGTCCCCATGAACCTCAACAAAGATTTTTCCAGGTCTGTCAACATAATGACCCTGCTCGATAACAATACTAGTAACAGGATGAGTTGGTTCCATGAAGCCATATCTAATGATATAACTTCCAAGACTTCCTGCTGCAGATCCAGATACAGGATCTTCATAAACTCCAAGCGCAGGAGCAAAATGTCGTACCTGAGCATCAGAAGTAGGGTCTCTTGTATCACGAGTGAAGACACTGAGTGATACATAATCTGAATCTTTCTGAAGTTCTTTTAGCCGCTCCCAATTTGGTTTGATGCGGTCAAGAGACCTCATCGTAGAAACGGGAATCATGAGATGAGGTGTTCCAGTACTAATTGTCTGAATTGGATTAGGTGAATGAAAATCAGCTAATGAGAGACCTAATGCTTCGAGATAATCCTTGGGGTCATATGTTTCAAGGAATTCTGGTTGTCTGTGCATAATCTGGATTTCATGTCTTCCAGATGATTCATTCTTTACTATCTCTACATTCAGAACACCGGCTTTCGTTTCAATACTGACCATTGTAACATCTTTAATTGCCTCTACTAGGCCTTCCCGGAGAAGGGCATGAAATGCAGCAATTGTAGGATGTCCCGAGAAATTGATTTCGCGTTTAGGTGTAAAATATCTGAATTTGAAATTTGCAACTTTCGAAGATGATACAAAAACAGTCTCTCGAGTGTTCATTTCTCTGGCGATTTTATGCAACATCTCTTCTTCCAAACGTTCAGCTCCCAACACAACTGTTGCCGGATTACCTCCAAATGGAGTATCTGTGAAAGCATCAACATGAAGAATATCGAGTTCGACACGCGGAGTCATTATGATTCATCATTGGCACAAATCTTATGGATGTTAATTAAGCATTGCATATGGTTTTGATTTTGCCAGTCCCAAAGTGATATAGGAAAATAATACCTTAGATAATTATGACCATCAATATTGTTCCCTTTTTCTCAGTTGTATCCCCTGAAGGATTAGCAGAAGAAGTAATGAATGAGATTAAGCAAGAAAATGTACGAGTTACGGAAAGCTTAGAAATTGTCCCTTCAGGAGAACCCATCTTTCTGTTCATTGGAACAGGAGGAACGGAGAATGATGTTGCATCATTTTTGAATAAGTCCAAACTTGACCCTCCAATAATCATCCTAAGTTATGATGAGCGCAATTCTCTTCCAGCATCAATGGAGATACGAGCCTATTTAGAAAAGAGGGGAATTAAGGCAAAGATAGTCCACAGAACACTAATTCAGCTCAAAGAACTTCTTGGAAGATGGTCAAAATATTCTGAGATAAAAGAGAAGTTGAAAAATAGCACGATGGGTGTGATAGGAGAACCGTCATCCTGGCTTATCGCATCAGATGTTAATCCATCTAAGGTGAAAGAAAAATGGGGACTTCAGATCAGTAGTATACCAATCACGAAGCTCACCTCTAATCTACCTGAAAAGGCAGGGCCTGATTTTGAGAAAAATGTGACAAATTTCCAATCATGCTCAACTAGTCAATCTATCAAAGATGAAGAAGTTGCTAAGGCAGGTATTGTGGCAGAACGGATATCAAAAATCTCGGAAGAGAACAAACTAGATGCTGTTACCGTGCAGTGCTTTACATTATTAATGGACACAGGGATCTCAGGATGTTTTTCACTATCCTACCTCAATGATTTGGAGAATTTTGTCGCAGGTTGTGAAGGAGATATTCCTGCTACCTTCACCCTACTTCTTGCAAAGATGCTTACTGGAAACCCTTCATTTATGGCAAATGTAGCCAGCGTAGACCAAGAACTCAATACAGCTGTTTTCGCTCATTGTACAATCCCAACAAGCATTGTTGAAAAGTATGAGATTACAAATCATTTTGAAACAGGGATGAGCTTGGGAGTTCGAGGAAAATTACCCTTGACCGATGTGACAATCATTAAGATCTTTGGCGATGACCTCAGTGACTACTGGGTTTCAGGAGGAACTATCATAGATAACCTTGTGAATGACAAAGGATGCAGAACACAGATTAGAGTTGCTTTGGACGAGTCTGTTGACTATTTCCTAGAAGAGTCATTGGCAAATCATCATATTGTAGTTTTAGGTGACTTCCAAGAAGATTTCATCGATTTCTTCGAGTTTATGAAGAATCAACGAAAATAAGAATAAGCAAGTTCCCTCATATGACCAAGAGTGGTATCTTTCTCCAGATATAATTTAGAGAAGGGATGAAGAAAGTTGACAATACGTGACGATGTGCGAGTTAATCTCCTTGAGTTTACGAGAAATGCATTCGAGATGATTCCACCACAGAATAATCCAACGATTTTAGACATAGGTTGTGGAACAGGAGTACAATCAATTGAACTTGCCAAGTTGTCCAATGGGCACATAACTGCTATCGATATCGATGTCCCATCTCTGGTTCTGCTACAGAGGAAAATAAAGGAACAAGACCTCTCTTACAGATTTTCCATTCTGAAAGTAGCCATGGCCGATCTGCCATATCTTGGAAAGACATACGATATCATCTGGTCAGAAGGTTCAATCTATGTAATTGGATTTGAGAATGGAATCAGAGAGTGGAAAAAGATACTCAATAAAGATGGATTTCTTGTTGTTCATGATGAAAATGATCATCTAGAAACAAAAGAACAGATTATCAAGAAACATGGTTACAAGATCATCGGACAATTCGAAGTACCTCATGAAGAATGGGAAGAAAGATACTACAAACCACTTCTGGAGATTATGAGCAAACGGAAAATCTCCGAATCAGAGAATATGGCTTTGAGAAAGGAGATTGATACATTCAAGAGAACAAAGATGGGATCAGTGTTCTTCATCTTACAGAATTCTTAGTGTATAAACCTCAATAATCACGATATTCGAACTGTTCATCAAGGCGTTGACCTCTTCGTGAGTCTTTAGGAATTTCCTTTCTGAATATTCTGCTTCGTCTAACTATCCAGAGAGATGCCAAACCAAGTCCAAATCCTGCTACGACGACGAAAATTACATCAAGATATCTTGTTTGAAAGATAGTTGGAAATGCGAAATTGAGAACAGAGAAAATAACGCCAAGAGAAAGTGAAGAAATTGACAAACCTAGACTAGTCTTATAGTCTGACGCCCTCCAGCAATCCGATGAACAGAAAGAGGTTGGGGAGGATCGTCTAGTTTTAGCTGATTTAGCCACTTCATAACCCGTATAGTATTTTCCACCACACCAAGGGCATTCTTTCAATTGATTTCCTTCGTTAATGATATGACCCTCTTGAGTTGTTTGATTTGAAAGGTTATCATATTATTGATGATAGAAACAAGAAGATGGTGAGGTATTAAGAATAAGAAAAAGACCTCTATGTTCTTCATTTTGCAGATGAAATCGTAATCAAAGTAGTAGTATACTGAATTTACGTAGTTATGAATCTAAATCCAGTAAGGTGAAAATGATGTTATTTGAGTGAACGAGAAAGAAGTCAGATGTTCAAAGACAAAACTGAATGCTTAAGATTGCATATTGGTTCTTAGGCGAAACATAGACCCACACTTTTTGCATCGAACAAATCCTGCTGGGCTTATGTCTTCACTACGATAGGAAGATGTCTTACCACAGTGTGAACACTTTTCAGAGTGTGTCCTCGAATCAACATACCAAATATATGCGAAATCACTGTATCTACCCACAATTACCCCTCATACTGATAATGTATTGAAGAGGTATAAATGTTACAGAAAAAGCAAGGTGTAATCTTAATCAGTTTTCAAATCAATGATTACACATGATTAGACTTTGTCCGTCATGTAATAGCAGAATGCTTCACAAATATATCATAGGTGGAGCGGATCAACTTTTACTGCATGATCATGTGCCACGTTTCTCCTGCGTGAAATGCGAGAGACTGGGCAGTTGGCAATCAGCATATGACTGTAAGAACTGTGGTTTGATTCTAATTGATAGGAATGATTCACCTATCCAGTTCCAAAAGAAAGTCAAGTGCCCATATTGTCAGAAGAATCATAACTATACTGACAAAGACCTTGATTCAGATTCAATGGTTCTCTGTAAGAGTTGCCTAAGAGAATTCATCCTCAAAGTGGATAAAAAGAATGAAAATTAAGAGGCGGCGAGTATGTCGGAAATTAATCGTATCGAATAGAAAGCTCCCGATACAAAAGTGCCAAGAATCCAAAGACGTAGAAGAAACCACGAGTTAGATACAAAATTCTACTTGTCAACCCCAGAATCCCTGTGGTTTCATAGATCCACCGTACTTCTCCCAAAATATATGGCGAGTAGGGCCAACCACCATAATCAGCTGCAATTTGCAATACTATTCCATAGACATACTGATTTACAAATGTAATAAGAATTAAGAGAACTCCAAGAAGCAGCCATCGAGGTTTTTGGATTGATCGCACTTTACCGTTCCACTTCCTCAACTTCTAAATAACAATATCAATTCAAAATTCTTGGATATGAGTTTTCTTGTGTATAGTGCGTTCTCTGAAATCAAAGAAGTGAATAGAAGAGGTGGCGAGTATGCGGGAAATCGTGGTAGGAGGGGGGAGTTTCGTAATTGAGGGCATGTAACGAAAAACTAGCCCACACACTCGCCTATGCATTTTATGGAAAGGTTTGCAGCCCACAAACCCTCCAACAATTGTATGTCTGGGCACTATCTTATTAAACTTATGTTTGGTCCATTAACATCGTAGGGACTTTAATAAAACTTTAAGAAATCTAACATGATAGTGAAATTTACTAACATTAAATGAAAAAATTCATTATATTACAAGCAGAGCGCGAATAGAACGGATTAGATAAGTTACATTTTGCAATTCCACTTAACGCTGTTAATTGAGCGTATGATTGTTAAAGTATTGTCTACTATACTCGTCGTACAAGAAAGAGAAAAAAAATAGAAATTGTGTGCCTTTTGAGGGCACACAGTAGACAATCGAGCCTATAGATCTTCAGACCTAAAGGGCTTTGTTATACTTTCTTCTTCAACCTGATTCGGTTTGTGACCTTTTCGCCATTCCTCAATTGGCTTGGAGAACTTTTCTTCAACTCTGGATCTGTGAATTGTGTTCATGGTACAGAATGGTATGATTCTGCCATCAGGTACCGCATAATTCACGTCGCAATGTTGAACTCTCTCAAGGTCAAAATTGTAAGGATCTTGGAAGTGCATCATACCTAGCATGATGATACGCCTCATGAATTTAGCTAGTGAGTCGTAGTCACCTCTGGACAGGAATGCATTAAGGAGATCCTTAAGGATACCCTTCTTTTTGATGTGACGCGCACCTGCTGCTAGTTTAGCTTTTGCGCGAGCACTTGCGGCACGTTTCTCATCAGCCATAAGATTGGATATTTCCTCAAGCAAGACAAGGAATTTATCGACTTCAATAACGTCAGTTATAGGTGCAAAATCACCTTTTTCATCAAAGAAGATGAATGTGGACATTCCACAAGCAAAGTGAGAACTCAACTCAAGCTCTGGTCCACCTTTGATAAGACCAAGAGCACGTCCTACTGGCATCATTGATGGAACGGGATACCAAGCTTCTGCTGGAATCTTTCCATCAGTCTGTTCTTCTATCAAATGGATTGCATCAGGGATTGTGATTCGCATTTCCTGGCGAGCATCGTGATCTATACGACCAGTGATACTAACTGGCTGGAAATTGACACATCGGACCACATCTCTATTATCTACTGCAAATTTAATGATATCACCTAGTTGGTCATGATTTACACCACGAACTACAGTAGGAACGAGAACAAGTGATTCCATTCCGACCTCTCGAGCATTCTGTATTGCCTGCTTCTTTAAAGGCAATAGATTTGTACCTCGAGCTTCAAGATAGGGACTTTCGGTAACACCATCAAACTGCATATAGATTGTTGAGAGTCCTGCATCACGAAGTTCTTGCAAGTATTCCTTACTCTTTCCAATTCGGATAGCATTACTAGCAATCTGGACATGTCTGAAACCAAGTTCTTTTGCCCATTTAATGTACTGTGGAAGGTGCTTGCTGACAGTTGGCTCACCACCAGCAAATTGGAGGGCAGGTGCAGGAACTGGCAGATTACTGCGAAGGTTTCTCATCATTTCAAGAACTTGTTCGGGTTCAGGCTCATAGACAGTACCACCCTCAGCTGCTACAGCAAAACAAATTGGACAGCGGAGGTTACATCTATTTGTCACATCGAGTAAAGCAAGTGCGGTATGTGATTTGTGTTCAGGGCACTGACCACAGTCTTCTGGACAGCCTTTCACTGTTTCAGTACGGGGATTGTCAAGGCCAATGGACTTGTACCACCAACCTTGGGCCTTCTTGAACATCTCAGCATCGCCCCAGTAAACATCAACAAACTCCCCATGTTTTTCGCAGGTCTTCTTGTACATGACCTTGCCATCTTCTTCATATAGAGTAGCATCAATGACATGAACTTCATCATTGCTTAGGAAACACTCAGGACATATAGACTGAGTGACGTAGGGTAGTTCCTTGATTGGATACTTCTCTACATGATACCTTGAGAGATCACCACCATCTTCATGGGTGACAGGTTTCTCAGGTATTGGTTTAACATCATCAGTAGCCATAATATTTAGCTCCATAATCTAATATTACCACCACTGAACAGGGTGGTATTCAACGACGGAAGTGGAAAAAATTTGAATATAAGTTATTTCCAATGTTTCAGAGTATGAAGAGTGAGCTATACAACCCACTCGTTTTCCTCAATTGTTAGCACATAACCCTGTGTGAAACCTCCACGAGCAAGTAATTTAGAGTGACGCTGAATCTCTATTAGGGCGGTATCAGCCTTTCTTAGGGCAAGCAGTGCATCTATTGCTTCTTGAATATCTACAAGTTCTTCCGTATCACCAGACTTGAGAAATTCCTGAGCCTCCTCTACAATCTTTTTGCGAAGGAGAAAATCAAGTTCCTCTTTATCAGCAATTCGTACTTTGGGAGTGTTTCCATTCTCACGAATCATATCAGGGATCTTATCCCGTACCAGCTTTTCTCCCAATATTTTCACCTGCTATATTTCATTTAATGGCTAGAGCGGCTTCTACCTGATATCGAGCTCCTTCAAGGTAAGCATCAATTGCTGCTTGGACATTTCCAGGAATTACATCTGTCCAAGGGGCTTCCGCGTCTCTAGGAATTCCATCAACCATGACTTCAAATGGAAGGAACTTTGGACTCATTGATTCGTCAAAAGAAACGGTTCCAAGCCATTGGCCATCTTGGACCAATTCATATGTTGGTAAGAATTTCTTCATCGACTCGGGGACAATCGCATTCCAAAAGATAGAAACACCGTTCCATTGACCTTGGTCGCCCAACTCGATAGTGTATGTATCTAGTCTTGCTTTAGCGGTTTCCAAATCATATAGAATTCCGATTCTACAATTGAGACATTGATTGAACTCTAATCCATCACCGCTGGGTTTTACATAGGAAATTCCATTCTTCTCGATATTATCATCATTACAGTGAACACATTGACTCATACCCCAACGAACTTCAAGATGATTATTGAGAGGCCCGTCGATGAAGCGTTGTTGAGCCCCTTCAAATGCAGTCTTCACCACCTCAGGACCTTCACTGTCCATCTTCGTGCGTATTGCTTTCCAGACCTCTAATAGATCTTGCCAAAGAACTTGCATTACCATGTCAGCAAGTTTGTCCATTGTTCTTTCTTCGAGAGAACTCATACTCATTTCCCCAATCAGATGACCTAGTCAGCGTAAGGTGCAGGTGACAATTAAACCTTGGTCGGACCTATTCAATGGTCAATTAGGTCTAGCCTAAGCTTTTTAACTAAGGGCAATAAGAAAACTTCAGACCCATAAAGGTGAGAATGGATGGATTGCCAAATCAAGTAGCAAGGGTAATCAATTAGGTAGCCATGGCCATTCATGGTTCTCATGCAACGATACGGGTCAATCACCATTTTCTGAAAATCATTTGATGACACACCGTGAGAGGTTACTAAGATGAGCCAGTTACCGAAACGCTACGATCCACTAGCTGTGGAAGAAGAAGTCCTTGAATTCTGGGAGAAAGAGAATGTCTACGATAAGACACTCAAATTGAGAAATTCTGGACCAAAGTGGAATTTTCTAGAAGGACCACCGACAACCAACGGATTCATGCATGTGGGTCATGCACGAGGTCGTGCAATGAAAGATACTCAACTCAGATACATGACCATGCTTGGATATGATGTATGGAGACGTGGTGGCTGGGATATGCAGGGACTCCCAGTTGAGCTTGAAGTAGAGAAAAACGAAGGCATTGCAGAGAAAGGGCTCATCGAATCAGATGTAGGAATGGATGTCTTTGTCCAGAAATGCAAGGATCTTGTAGACTTCTACTTAGAACGATGGGTTTCCGATTCTGTAAGACTTGGACTATGGTTGGACTATCCAAATGCGTACCAGACACGCAGAGATGACTACATAGAACATGTATGGTATTTTCTAAAAATGGCAAATGAGAAAGGCTTGCTAGGTAGAGGCTATCGGGTCAATCCGATATGTCCAAGATGCGTTACTGCGCTTTCGGGACACGAGGTCTCTCAAGGATATGCCACCAAAGTAGATCCATCAGTATACGTGAAATTCCCATTAGTAGGTAAAGAAAATGAGTACTTGGTCATCTGGACAACAACACCATTCACTCTTATATCAAACGAGATGGTATCAGTCCATCCTAACTACAAGTATGTGAAAGTGGATGTAGGTGGAGAGTTTTGGTGGATAGTTGAAGACCTTGTTGATACGGTCATGGGAAAGGCAAAGATCGAATCATATACGAAGGTGGAAACTCTTACTGGAAAGAAAATGCTGGGGTGGAAATATCTACATCCATTCCGTAACGAGGTTCCATTTCATCAAGAACATGATGAGAAGTATATGCATGCAGTCGTTACTGGAAAACATGTCACTGTAGAAGATGGTACTGGATTAGTTCATACTGCGCCAGGATTTGGACCTGATGACTTTGAGATGGGAAAGGAGTATGATGTGCCGATATTAGCACCTGTAGATCAGACAGGGAAGTTTACAGATGAAGTTCCAATGTTCAAAGGGAAAATGGTATTCGATACCAATCCTGTTGTTCCACGACTACTAGAAGAGAAAGGGCTTCTTGTACATGAAGAAACCATATCACATGAATATCCTCACTGTTGGCGATGTGATACACCACTCATATACTTAGCCGACAAGACCCAATGGTTCTTGAAAATGACTGGTGTGAGAGAAAAATTAGTCGATGTGAACAACAATGTTGCGTGGACACCAGATTGGGCTGGCGCAGGTCGTTTTGGAGATTGGTTAGCAAACGCAGATGATTGGTGTATATCCAGATCACGCGTCTGGGGTTCCCCGTTACCAGTATGGGTTTGTGATGACTGCCAAACAGAAGTGGTGATAGGTTCAAGAAAAGAACTCAAGGAGAAAGCTGTGAAGTTTCCTGATGAATTTGAGATGCATCGACCATGGGTAGATGAGGTTGTCCTCAAATGTGATAATTGCGGCGGTGAAATGCATCGTGAACAATTCGTCACAGATTGTTGGCTTGATTCAGGAATGGCACACACTGCGGCTGTGGATTATCTAAAAGACCCAAGTCTTTTCAATTCTCTCTTCTGATTTCATCACTGAGGCAGTAGATCAGTCTAGAGGGTGGTTCTACAGTCTTCTCTATACATCTGTTGTAATGCACGAAAAAGCACCTTTCAAGGCTTGCGTAAGTCAAGAACATGTTCTTGATGAAGATGGTGGAAAGATGAGCAAGTCAAGGGGCAATGTAGTTTGGGCGAAAGATGCTCTAGAGACCATAGGAGCGGATCCCTTCCGAATATTCATGCTCACAAGAGCTGCATCATGGTCCAGGATGAATCACAGTCCGAAGGAAATAGAACTCACAAGAAAGAAGCTTGACGTTCTTTGGAATGTGATCCTGTTCTCGGAAACCTACATGGAACTTGACAAATTCAAGTTTGATGAGAAACGAATGATGAAATTCCTTCCAAAGGCAAATCTTGAAGACAAATGGTTACTCTCTAGATTGCAGAGTGTCGTGAAAGAGTATCACGAGCATATGAGTAAATATCTCTGGCATCAAGCAGGTCGTGTGCTATTAGAGTTCATATCAGAAGATCTTAGTAGGGTATATCTCCCATTAGTCAAGAAACGTGTGTGGTTAGATGCTGAGGATCCCAAGAAAGTAATGGCATACGATGTCATTTACTACACGCTCCAGACATTCATGAGAACACTGAACCCATTTACTCCATTCCTGAGTGAGAAGATACACAAAGATTTCTTGGTGCGCTTTGCTGACAATGTACCTGAATCCATCAACCTGACAGATATGCCAATGCCTGTTGACAAACTTATGGACACAGAGATGGAAGCAACCTTTGATGTCCTGCAAGAACTGAGAACTGCTTCGAGTCATGCAAGAAACAAGAAAGGTGTCAAATTACGTCATCCAGTTGCAAAAGTAACCCTGATAGCAATAGACAAGGAAACAGGTAGAAGAGCAGAGAGTCTCACAGAACTTCTCAAAGATGATTTGAATACTAGGGAATTTGAAGTCTTTCTCACAGATGTTTTTGAAGAAAGGGTTGAATTTACTGTAAAACCGAATTTCAAAGCATTAGGTTCAAGGTATAAAGACCGAATGCAGCTAATAACCACGAATCTTCAAACAGCTGATCCAGCAGCACTCAGAGTTGATCTTGCAAGTGGAGAAACGATGCGTAAATTTGGTGGTGTTAAATTCACATTTATACCAGGAGATTTCGAGTTTGTTAGAAAACTCCCTCAGAACCTAAGTTTTGCAGACAGTAAGATAGGAAAGGTGTACGTTGATGTTACACGCACCAAAGAGCTTGAGGCAGAAGGACTTGTTAGAGACCTCACAAGACGAATCCAGGTCATGCGAAAGGAGATGGACTTGAAAGTCGAACAAGAGATAGATGTAGCATTACACTTCTCCGACCAAGAGTCAGTTGAGTTGGCTAAGTTGTTCGAGGATCATCTCAAGAATGAAACTAGAGCGGTCACTCTTAGATTAGCTGGACCAGATGAAGAACCAGCGTGGAAAAAATACTCCTACATAAAAGAGTGGGAGATAGATGATTTACAGCTCAAAGTCGGTATGACAGCGAGAAAGGACTAAACTGGACTCTTGTCCCTCGTAAGAACTTCGAGCATTCTATGGAAGACATCTGCGTTCTTTCGAATAGAGGAAAGTGAGACCCACTCATTAGCCCCATGAAGATTTTCTCCTTCAGGTCCGAAGTCAAAGAGGTCTGCTCCTTGATTTGAGAAGTATCGTGAATCGGAACCACCAAATCCCTCAATGAGTTTGTACGATACACCTTCTTTTTCAAGCGCCCAACGCATCGCTCTGATTAGTCTGGAATCAGGATCGGATTGTACATATCCAGCACCTGCGAAGGTTTTCAATGAAAATACTTCAAGTTGCCCTTCTATAGCATCCTCCATGGACTTCTTGACCGCCTCTGCATCATTAGTCATAGCACGAATGTCACAATAGAGTGTCCAAAGGTCATCTTCTTTCGATAATAGGTTTGGATTGATTATCTTCCCTTTGTCTGAATGCAGTGTTGGAAAGGCTGCTTGAGAAATAGCAAGGAGCAACCTCATAGTAGCAGTGAGATTTACATCATATACTAATTCATTGCCAGAAGGGTCTGGATGGATCACGTCCATCTCAATCCATCCTGGAACAACATTGGACTTGACGAATCCACCTCTGACATCCGCAACAACATCCTCTGGTTTGAGGTCAAGATACTTTGATGCTGTTATCATTGCATGTCTATCAACAAGAGGGCGCATGTAAGCGCTATGTCTTGAATCAGTGCCATAAGTATCAGTTTCAAACCGAATGGTCTCCTTCTTACCCTTGACCTTTGCAGGTTGTGCCTTGATCTTGAAAATTGTTGGAAGCATATTTCGCCTTCTATGTATTATCTGTTGATGAATCCCATCAGCTACAACTACATGGTCAGGAAAGAGACCTCTCTTGATGAGCCAATCTCTCAGCATCTTAGCACCGTTTTGACCACCAATCTCTTCATCTCCTGTTACAGCCATCATTACAGTACATGGTAAATCAGAAGCAGATAGTTTCTCTGCAAGAAGAAGCATCGAAACAATATTCCCTTTATCATCACAAGTTCCTCGCCCATATGCCTTATCGCCATTAACTTTTAGAAGAAGGGGGTCAGTTTTCCATCCTTCCCCAAATGGTACCACATCATAATGTGCGATAAAGAGGATTTTGAAAGATCCGTGACCTTTTCGTCCAAATGAAGTATAATACCCATCGGATTCCAATAGATCGGTCTGAAATCCTAATTCGTCGAGAATACTATTGATGTACTCAGAGCAATCCTTTGTAGGTCTTACCGAAGGTCCGTTGTTCTGTGTATCAAAGGAAATAAGTTTCGCAAGTACCTCTACTAAGTCAAGTGCCATTATTTGTCACTCTGAGAAAAAACATCATCAGGTCAAAAGTCTATCCAAAATTAAAATATGAAATAAAAAAGAGAAATCAGGAGTCACTCATTGGAGCGCTCCTGTTTGAATACTAAGTCTACGTTCTCTTGTAGATCCAACGGTTCCATGAACCAAGATTTGGCATCTCTTCGGGCATACCCTTACGCTTACGGATTTCAAGAATAATCTCTTCTTGGAGTGCATGAGGTAGGCTCTCAAATCCACGGAACTGATATCCGAAGAAGCTGCGACCTGCAGTTGCACTTCGGAACTCGTCTGCGATACCAATTGTTTCAGCAGTGGGGAGGGTTCCCTTTACTGTAACTGTGTCTTCTTCACCCTCGATTGTGAGGATTTGTCCTCGGTGACCTGTGAGGACCTTAATCACTTGACCTTGGGTATCGGTAGGAGTTTTGATATCTGCGTTGAGTACTGGCTCGTAGAGACCGGGTTTTCCAGTGAGGAATCCCATATTTAGACCAGCACTGACCATGGTGGCTACTTCATTGTAACCTGTATGTGCAGGGTCATTGTGGACTGTTGCATCAGTAAGTGTGACTCTCACACCCATCACTGGTTCATGAGCAATTGGACCAGAATCAACGAACTCACGAAATGTTGTTTGGAGGTATGAGAAGATTCGCTCGAATCGCTGTACACCACTCATTGCATCAACGAGCATGCATGATTCGTAAATGTCCAGAATCTTTCGAGCTTCCTTTGCATCCCATCCTGCATCATCTCTTAGGATAGCTGCACGTTCTCTAGCATCTTGCTCCATAGTGACCTTCTTCTTTTTAATCAGATCAACAGTCTTCTCATCAAGAGGTTCCAAAATCATTCTAATCCTGTTATGACCATTAGGTGACTTTGTATGGAACTCATCACCTGGTTCAGTCATCTTCTCACGATATACAATGATTGGTTCAGATACGTGGATCTTAACCTGTTCATGAATACGCTTTGTCAAAATCTCAATCTGTAGTGGATCGATACCATCTAAACGGTATTCACCAGATTCTTTGTCATGAACGAATCGTGCAGTAGGGTCAGCCATGATCCATTTAGATACAACCTCACCAAGCTTGGCAATTTCCTGTGGGTCTACAGGTCTAATACTTCTACTAACTACCGGTTCGCTGACATATTCAATGGACTCAAAACCACCCATGTCAGAACCTGCATTAACAAATGATTCTCCACTTGGGCACATGAAACCAAAGACAGAGAAGAGATTTCCTGCTGGAACCTTATCCATGTCAAGAATATCGGTAATCTCTTGGACTCCCAACCTCTTGACTTTAGCATTTTGTCTCATGTTCACAAGTCGTATCTCTTGACCATTCTCGATTGTTCCAGAGAAGACACGACCAATGAGTGTAGGTCGCTTACTCTTGGGATCTATGAATATCTTACAAATAAGACCCATAAGAGGACCATTCGGGTCAACATTCAATAATGCTTGACCTTCTGGTGACTCTAAGTCGCCCTTCCAAATTCTGGGTATCTTAATCCGCTGGGCTTCGCGAGGATTCGGGAGGTGTTTTACAATCATTTCAAGGAGCGCATCATCAAGCGGAAGATTCTCTCTGAGCCATTTCTCGTCACCTTCGTTGTATTTCTCAAAAACAACAATTGGCTTGATACTTTTCTTCTCGAGGGTTTTCATAGTAAAAGCCCAACCAGTCTTTGCGCTACCGATTGCGACACTTCCTTCCTGAAAACTTACTCTCCATTCTTTTCCAAGTCCTTCAGGTGCGACCTTCATAATTAGCTCATTTACCTTGGCAATGATGATATCGACTCTCTCGTAGACCTTCGCAGGAGGCAACTTTAGTTCATTGATAAGTCGGTCAACTTTGTTGATGAAGAGTACAGGCTTGCAAGCTTCACCGCCCACTGCAAGGCGTATATTTGTCTCGGTTTGAGTCATAAGGCCTTCCAGAGCATCGACTAGAATAACTGCACCATCGCTAGCACGCAGAGCACGGGAAACCTCACCAGTGAATGAGAGATGGCCAGGAGTGTCTGAGAGTTGTACTAGATATTCCTCATTGTCTACTTTGAAGTTTAGTAGAACGACAGATGTGAAAATAGTGATCCCTCGCTCCTGTTCCTCATCATCACTGTCAGTCATCAATGCCTGACCAGCAGCGGCATCAGACATCAGACCTGCTCGTCTCATGAGGTAGTCGGTTGTGGTAGTCTTACCGTGGTCAATATGGGCACTAATGGCAATAATACGTTTGTGTTCTAAATCATCTGATAGTATCAGTCGCTTGATAGCATCAGGATCTTTGATCTTAACCATGAGGTTGTCTCCTTGTTAGTATATCTTTGTCCCCTCGCAAATCTGTATCATAGCATCTCCCCAACTGAAATTATACGCGAGAGAACTCGTTGGGGTCACCGGAAACCTTACCGGTGGCTTGCGCGAATTCGCGTACGGATGATTAAAAGTATTTCGTCGTGGAACTAATTTTTTGTTTCTTTCCTCATTCAAGGATGAATGTAGTCAATACAGGTGGACAGTGAGTAAGAATCACTTATGTGCAAGAACAACCATGCGTTCTGAATCAGATGAGTACTGCATCCGCGGAAGTTTATTCTGACCATAGAATTCCACCCTCTTGAATCCCACATCTTCCAGCATTGCACGAATCTCAAGTGCAGTGTACATCCGGATGTCGTTGTTCGATAATGCATCTTCATCCATCAATACTATTCTATCATTTTCTGCATCGATGAAAGTTGCAGGTCGACCACGAAGAACTCCTGCAGGAGCATCAAGCAGATGAGGTTCATTCAAGAGATATCCACCTTCAAGGAGCGTCCAGGTCTTTTGGAATCGGGGAATATTGTATGGATTCATCAAATCAAGTAAGAGGCACCCCTTATTCTTTAGTGCTTTATGCGTATCTTTGAGCACTTGCTTATTGTCTTCATGATCAAAGAAACCAAAACTATGACTAAGGAGTACAGCTCCTTTGAACTGGTTCTCAAAGGACATCTTCAACATATCCCCAGTAAAGAAGTCCGCTGTTACGTTATTGTCCTTAGCACATTCTCTAGCGTATTCAATCAGACGTTCAGAGATATCAAATGCTGTGACGTTAAGACCTGATCTAGCGAATTCGACAGATTGATCTCCAGCCCCACATGCGATATCAAGAAGCTCATCACCCTTCTTCAGTCCAAGAACTTGGATGCAGAAATCAACTACCATCTTATCATAGTGCTGGATACCCTGGATTGTACGCCTATGCTTCACTCTGAAGATCTCAGCCCAGAAATCATTCCATCCCAGTTCTACTTGTTCCATACGAGGTACGCTCCAACTCTAGTGGGTTGAACGAAGTTATGAAGATTGTTATCATTAGGAAGAAAATATCTCTATAATGAATTCAATGCTATCGTCGACGAATGATCACAAGTACGACAACTACAGCAAATGCAGCAATTATTGTTCCTCCAAACAAAAGCGGCACATAGTTCACACCTACAATGAAATAGACGACGAATCGATAATATCCTGAAAACTCATTTCCGACCTCAAATTGGGTGTTGCTTGATAGTTCAAGATCAGTAAATTCGAGATGGATAATTTCAACTACTGTCGAATCAGCATCTATTGCTGATATTTCGTCTAGAACGAACCCATCGAGAAGTTGAATCTGAACGGGATAAATAGTCGAAATACGTGGACTATGGACTGATGCTGTAAGATTTGCTGTAATAGTATTGTTCTCCAACGATATTGTGTTTAGATTCACTTCCAATTGAGGAGTCTGTAAAAGAAGGTACTCAAATGTTGGGATGAGTTCAAGCCATAGGGGATTGATTGCAGACTCGTACGGTGAGAATAATTCGAACATACTATTCCATTGTTTAATCACGTGAGTCTCGTTTTCGAATGCTACAAAATACATCTCTTCAGAGAATCCTGTTGCATTCTGATAAATCTCGAGAGAGATAGGTACTTGGCAATCTCTGGAATCATACATCCATGTATCCCAGCCACCAGGTGTTGTTGCTAATTCACCATGCAACTCTGCAACTGGATTGTAGTATGGATTGGTCAAATAACTTGGAGGTAAGATATCCTGAAGATCCTCCCACATCAAACTGTAGAGGTCAACCTCATTATATTGGCCTGTACTATTTGTTGGGAAATATGTAGCATTTACACCTGTATGGAGTGAGTATGACATTGCAAATCTGTGTTGAATTGCAAAATCACGAAATGCCTCAGTCTCAGGTTCTGAAAATGGATAGAAACCAGCAAATTGTTGATTCATCGGGTCAACTAATGCTCCACTCCCAATTGACCAATATGCATTATAGTTCCGATTCAGATCCACCAATCCAACGACATCCTCGTTAACCAAACCATCACCATCATTGTCGTATCCCTCATAATAATCATACAACCAATTTAGACCGCCAAAGCCATCTTTTTCATACACTTCATAGAGAGAGATAATCCCGTCATCATTCATGTCCTCTCGGTCATCCTCATCAAAGAGACCGTCGCCATCATCGTCAAAGGGATGCATATTCTTCCTCAAGAAAGGACTTCCGGTTTCATAGATATAATTCAAAGCGTCAGGATTCAATGTCGGTATAATATAGATCTCCTGATAATCTACAAAATCAGTTATCCTATCATCAGTACCATACCCATTCACCAACCAGAAAATAAAACGAATTGCAATCTCAACCGTAACTTTCTCTCTTCCATGATGATGGGCAACAACTAGGGTCTTGGCTTTCTGTTGACGACTATTCTCATTTGTTATTCGTATGCTCACAATTTCTTCGTTATACCAACTCTCGCCAATAACTTCAATGTCCACAACATCTGGTGCAGAATCTTGGACAATGGAAATCTCCTCCATTAACATTGAGTTGTTGTGATATTGGTCAGGGTAGAGGAGAGAAACATTGTCCCAAGTTCGATTAACAGAGGGTGTAGTTATAGGGGCAATCAATGGATTAGCTGCTTCTACTATTGTTGGAGTAAAGAAGAGTGACAGCACCATTGATGCTATCAAAATGAGTAGAAGAATAGAATTCGATGTTTCCTTTCGATACAAGGCATAATCTCCTATGTACAGTTCGAAATTGGTGTGTTTTCAGATATATAACCATACATGATGAGAGGATTGCAATAGTGATAGTAGAGAAACCTAGCTCTATTCTCTCTGATATGAGAAATCATGAAAGAAGGAAAGAATGGAGATGAATCGCCCCTGTAATTCTCCGCCGGGAGGACGCAGACTCAGTAACAGGAAACTCAGAATGAGCCTAATAGACGATTCTGTTCTCCAACCTAGAATTGAACAACTTGCCTTATAAATTGATATGTACCAGCATAAACCTACCAACTCGTCTTAATTTCTAAATTTACTCCAAAAAATCGGACTTACCCTTACAACCACTGGAAAAAGAGCCATTTTTGAGTAAATGCTCACATTATTTTGCCTTACCAACTATGAAGAGATATTGCAGAGTGTTATGTGTGATGAGCATGCAATGGATTATGGGAGCAAACCATTCAAAAAATGGGCGATTGTCCGGAAATTGAGAGGTAATTTACTATAGATAAAAAGTGGTAGCCCCGCCAGGACTCGAACCTAGGTCCGGTGGGCCAGAACCACCGATGCTGGACCGCTACACCACGGGGCTATGTGCACATTGCACTGAAGCGGGGAACTATCACAGCGGTTTTTCATCTTTTCGGTTGACTCCTTACACCTTCTTTATTAGAGACTGTGCTATGCCTGCAACGACATAAAATGCCATTTTGGTCGGAGTTCACATACAAGGGTATCGAACAAGCAGCTGCAAAATTCGAGGTTGTGGTCATGGTTACTGGAGCTTTAGAAGCTCATGGTAGTCATTTACCTCTGGGGACCGATACGATTCTTCCAACATATCTTGCGAAGAAGATTGCTGAAAAGACAAATGCATTAGTCTTGCCAACGATACCATTCGGAGATAGTTGGGATTTCAATAACTTCTTGGGAACGGTCTCTGTCGAGTCAAAAGTTTTAGCTGATTTTTATACTTCAGTGATGAAGGGAATTTTCAAAAATCGATTTCGATACTTGGTAGTATTGAATGGACATGGAGGAAATGTACCAGCACTGAAATTAGCAGCTAAAGAAGCAACTGAAAAAGAACAACGAGTTGTTATTATAGTAAATTGGTGGAGAGACCTTGCAAAGAGTGCTCGAGAACTAGTTGAGGAAACACCAGGAGGACATGCAGCTGAAGATGAGACCTCAGAGGTCCTAGCAGTACGACCAGATCTTGTTGATATGCCAAAGGCGGTCTCATCCAGAGTAGTAACAAAGTATGAAATCATCTCAGGTAGCTATAGAGAACAGCTACTTCCATCAGCAATGTATGGGGATCCAAGAAAAGCATCAGAAGAGAAAGGCAAATTGATCATGGAACAGGCTGAAGAAGAACTAATTGCATTAATCAAGCAGCTTGAAAGACATGAGTTACCAATCTCTCGGGAATAATCAGATACCAATTTTGAATATCAGTGAATCTCGAAGGACTCGTTGGAACATTCTTAGAAGATTCTTCCCCTCGGTTGCAATAGTAGCAAAGACAGGGTATCCTTCCAAATCTAGCATCTGAACCATATAGTCAACAGGTAACGCGTTGGGAAGATCTCTCTTATTTAGAGACACAACTATCGGTAACGTAGCCATTCGATCAGTTCCGAGAGCAATACGAAGCTCCTGAATTGAAGCAAGGTTCTCATTCATTTGCTCAGGTGTGGAGTCAGCCATGAAGATGAGACCATCACAATCTCTAAGCACTTTGATTCTACTGCTAGCATGCCGACGTTGTCCTGCTACTGTGAAGACATCAAATACCATATTCTCACTTGCAGTCACTGGCACAAAATCGAAAAATGTTGTACGACCTAATTCATCGGAAATCTCAACTAGTTTCCCTTTTGACAATGATCGGATGTTTCCAAACAACCAACGTAAAGCTGTAGTTTTACCGGAGAGGGATGGACCATAAAAGACAATCTTGATGTGGACCCTACCCTCTTCATCACGCTTCAAAACTTTACCAGGAACGATTTCTGCAGCAGTTTGTGGGGAAATTTTGGCTCTTCTCGCAAGTATTGCAGTCTGTTCTTCATCTAGATCCACTTTGGAAGGAGGAACAAATCGAGTTGGTGTAGGCGTGGATTTCTCTGTAGAGAGTTTCGCAAAGGGAGTCTTTTCAGGTTCTGGTTCTACAGTTGTAGAAACATCAGGTTCAGTTTTAGTAGGCCTTACTTCATCTATGTCTTTTCCAATTGATGATTCTTCATCCGGTTCCTTTTTTGGCCGGCGTTTTAGCCTCCTGAACACCTATAGACCGCGCTCCAGAATTTACGATGCATATACTAGTCTTAAATCTTCGCTAGATTTAATCCGCCAAGAACTTTATCTATAACTTACCTCAGTTGGGAGAGTCATGAGCCCTATTATAGACCCGAGTTTCATCTCAGAGATGTGGCCAACACTCAGAGATATGACCTATCTTAATAATGCATCTACAGGAATCCCGCCTATCACTACCGTAAATGCAATGAAAGAATACTTGGATAAAAAAGTAGAAGCATTAGGTTCCTTCAAAGAAACGCTTGATAACATTAAAACAATCAGAGTAAATCTAGCTCAACTTCTTGGAGGGGATTATAGCCAATATGCTCTAGTTCCAAGCACTAGCGAAGGTATCAATTCATTCGCGCACAGTATTGAATACCCTGAAGGAGCAAACATCGTTCTATGCGACTTGGAATTCCCGGCAAATTACGTTCCATGGCAAAATGTGAAGAAACTCTACGGAGTGGAATTAAGGGTAGTTAAATCTAAAGACGGTAGCGTACCTGTAGAACGCTTTGCTGAAGCTATAGATGAACACACTCGGGTTGTTGCAGTAAGTCAAATTCAATTTGGAAGTGGATATCGTATTGATTTACCTGCATTGGAAAAAGTGACTCATGAGAATGGTGCATATCTCTCGGTCGATATCATTCAAGCTGCGGGCTGTTTCGATACGGACCTCTCAAAATTAAATGTCGATTTTGCCACTGCACAGGCAGCTAAATGGCTACTTGGACCGATAGGTGCTGGATTTGTCTATGTTGGAGAAAATGTGATGGATAAAGTACATCCAAGATATCTCGGATGGTGGGGTGTCGAACAACTGCAAGAGTTTGGATATTTTGACCGAGCGCCTCTTCATGATGCTAGAAAATTTCAGGTTGGATCCCCTGCAATGATTTCATATGTCGGATTCTTAGAATCACTCAAGGTTCTCCTCCAGATTCCGGCGAAAGATAGAGAAAGAGCAGCATTGGAAGTCGCCAATTACCTACGTAAAAGATTGTATGAGATGGATATTCCATATTACGAGTTTGGCGCACAAAACAATTCAGCAACCGTATCATGCAAACCATCAGATGTAGAGCAACTAAATGAGAAGTTACATGAGAAGAACATTCATTGTTCTGTTCGTAACGGAAGACTTAGAGTGTCACCTCACTTCTATAACACAATTGAAGAAGTGGATGTACTTCTTGAGAATTTCCGGTGATAATCGTGTTTGATATGATTGTAGATTCAATTTACTTCCTTGTGAGCAGATCAATGGACTCCAATATTACATTCATTAAATCTGGAGATTGTCATGTTCTGATAGATACTGGAACAGGATTGAATCATCACGCATTAGATAAACAATTGCAGACTCTTGGTTCCTCAATTTCACAGATTACTGACATCATCCTGACACATAGCCATATCGACCACATTGGTGGTGTCATTCCTATTGTAGAAGAAGTAAATCCCAAGATCTACCTTCACAAAGCAGAAGCAGAACCAATCAATAATGGAGATATGCGACAAACACTTGCTGCTACATTTGGTGTTGATCTTCCACCATTAAAGATTGAAGGCGTCCTTGAAGAAGGAACTATCCTTGAATTTGAAGATATCAAACTAGAAGTATACCACACACCAGGACATTCACTCGGTAGCATCTGCCTAATGATTCTTGATACTGGAATACTCATCACTGGAGACACTCTATTTCCAGGAGGTAGTTTTGGGAGAACAGACTTTCCAACCGGAGATGAGCGAACACTCGTAGAGTCCCTAAGAAGAATCACTGAAATGGAATTTGAGATAGGACTTCCAGGTCACATGAATGCTATGAAGTTCAATGCAAAGAAGTCAGCTCATGCATCATATCAGATGGCAAAGTCTTTGTTTAGGATGTAGTGAGTGTATCGACCAATTCTTTAACTTTTAATGGTTTGATTTCCGTCACTGCATCAACATCTTCCAAGTACTTTGATTCAATAGCTTTTACAAGAGCATAGACAGATTCATTGGAGGGGGTCTCAATACCAAGCTCTTTTCCAAGTCGAATGATTTCTCCTGTTATGGAATCGATCTCAGTTCTTTTACCAGCGAGAACATCTTGAAGCATCGAGTTGATATTGTCACCAGTAGCTTTTGCTGTTCCCAGAGCATATCGTACTGGATCCTCTGTAGTTAATTCAATACCAAGAGCTTCTACTATAGCGACTGCTTCCTCAACAAGGCGAATAACAAGCCTACGTAATTGAGGATCTCTGTAGACCTCGCCATTCTTGAAACCGGTGAGTGCGCCAACAGGATTGATACCACAGTTGACTAATGTTTTAGTCCAGACGACTCCTTCTATATTATCACTGGCGCGGACATCAAATCCACATCTTCTGAGCATCTCCGCCAATTCTAGGACATAATCGTAATTTTCAGGAAAACGAGAACCAATCTCAGTAAGTCCGCAACCTGTTGCTTCCACAACACCAGGTTCCACTCTAATTGCGCCCATACACGTAGTAGCTCGAAGAACTCTGGTTGAATCTAATTCATTTGCAACCTGCTCTTCAGTTCCTAAGCCATTTTGGATTAGAAGAACATATGCCCCATTGGTAACTAGATGTTTCGCAGTTTTTATGGCAGATATTGTGTCATAAGTCTTGGTTGTCAGGAGGATGAGGTCTGCCTTGTCAATCTCGGATGCATCTTCAACAGCATTGAGATTGAATTTCCGTTCTCCCATGATACCTTGGATTAGAAGTCCCTTTTCTCGGATAGCTGCAACATGAGGGTTTCTACCAACAAGAATCACTTCATTCTCATCTAATATACTGAGAAAAGCTCCGTATAAGCTTCCAATAGCTCCAGATCCTAAGACTACTATCTTCATACAGTCTCTACTCCAACCTTTTTCTTTTCACGAAGAGGCTCAATATTCTTTGATAATCTCTCTAATCTATCCCTCATCAATTTCATTGAATCAGAAAGATTCTTTTCATTATCGAAGGTTTCTACAATCTTCAGTAACTCGTCAAATGGAACATCTTTTAGCTCTCGAGCATATTCGACCATTAACGGCATACATCTAACAATATTATCAACAATTGTAACATCAGAATAGACTGCTGTCCGGCTCATAGGGTTAAGATCGATAGTAATTACATACTTCCCAATCGCTTTGAGTGCTTCGGTTCGATCACCATCTTCCAGTGGGACTAAGATGACATCTGCAGACCCAATTCCTTCAGGATCTACCTTTCTACGGTTACTAGACAATTCGGGTATAGTCTCGGAGGGTCTATCATGAGTTCCAAGAACCTCCTTAGCTCCTGCTGTACGTAACGCTTTTAGAATAGCATCTTCTCGTTCTTTTCTATAATAGAATAAATTGATCTCTAGTGGAGCGCCAGTTAATTGAGACAATTGAACTAACTCTTTAGGAACTAAGGCACAAACATTTCCATTGACGCTGATAACCGGATGATTTGCTGTCAGCATCGCAGCAACTCCTACACGGATTGCATTTCTAGCGAAATCATTTGTTTGCTCCCCAATGAGATAATCAAATGCTTCACCACGCCCATGCGCGAGCAGTCCAGCTGTTGCTACTTCATGGCGGGTATGACCGTCGATTATCTTCTCTCTAGTCTCTAGGGATACTTTCCGAGGATGGTCATCAGGAATCTCTATCTTCACCATGATACCAGCCTCCCACCCAATTTTGAAACACGAGTCACTTGTACTTCTGATTGCATCCAATATTTGGAAAGAATATTAACTGCTGATTCAGTTTGATCTTCATTACAGAAACAAAAGACTGAATCACCGAGCATTACCATGCTTGATAAATCAAGTCCTGAATCTTCCAAATCCAGAAGTGATTCTTTCACCCGGTCAGTGGCAAGACCAATTGCATTTGTGAATTCACGAGAACAGGAAACGAAGGTTTCAATTGAAGGTGATTCTATGATTCGCTCTACGAGCCGGTCTCCCACAGCGTTTATCCTCTCACGACTGATAGGATTTGTCAAGACATTCCGTGTCTGTAATCCGGGAGCTCCAGCTAATACAACAATTTGATTTTCACTAGATGGAATAGTCTGAACTTTACCGACACCGGGACCTCCAGGGAACACACGAATTTCAATGCCACCTACAGTTTGAGCAAGCACATCACCAAGACCTGAACGATTTTCGATCTCAGCTTGATGCGCAAATTCTGCAGCTTTAGTCGAAGATAGTGATGGATCTAGAATTCGACCGAGAGCAAGTGCAGTACCTAGAGCTCCAGCTCCAGATGCACCAAAACCAGCACCAGATGGAAGAGAGGACTTGTGAATAATTTGCACCTTGAACTGCCTCTCGTATTTCTCAATCATTCTATGAACCACCGTCTTCGTTACAGTCGCATCAACTTGCTCATCATTGTATATTGTTGTAATCTCTAGTGTTTCGTTATCTTCAGCACTGACAGTAGTAAGAGTCCCTATATCCACCGAGAATCCAGCCCCAATCGATCCACACTGAAGGGGAGTCTCCCTATCGTCAAAGATACGAAACACGCCCGTGATGTGACCTGGCACAAATGCTTGTGCTGCTAGTGGCAAATCCTCTATAGTGTTCAAGGTGTCAGTCAAGAATGTTCCCGAATAAACTATGTATAAAGTAATCTAATGTAACCTACCATCAGTATATACATGTATATACATTTAGCTTATGTCAAGAGATTATCGAAAAGATTAGTATCTATTTCAAAGGAACAAGACTAGTATACTGCTTAACACGGGGATCTGTTGATGGAGGAGCAGGGTATGCCCATCTAGCATCGATATCTCGTCCACTGAGGTCGAATACATTGAAGCTACCGGATGACCAAGTCAATGGACTGAATCCAAGAAGAAGTGTCTGTGTTCGCCAACTTGAAACTACAAGATGTCTATTCATTCCTGCTGTTGGCACCACAAGAAAGACATTGGAGAGTTCCATCAATAATGATGTACTGATACGATAGAAGAAGCTATAGGTCTTCCTATGCTCTTCAGTACCAAGTTTTCTCAAGTCATTCAGATACCTGTTGATTGTTTCATCGTGAACGGAGGGATCCATAACATCTGAGAGTTCTTGTACATCAACGACAACAGCAGTCTCAAAATAGTAAGCAAGTGGGAATTCAGTAATATGGAAGATGATGAACTTGTTACTCGTTATAGCTTTGTAAAGTTCTTGGAAAATCTGCTGTTTAGAATAAAGTGTATTTGGATCAACCTCTTCAGGGTTGAAGTTTTTCGCTTCATCTGATACTATCAAGCGAAACATGTCATCCAACATATCACCATCGTATCCAATTCTTACAACATGATAGGGGGATTCTGGAGGTTGGTCATCCATACGTTTTGTGGAGACCATGAATTCATTGAAATCGCGGATGAAGGTATCAACTTCATTATCGTTGTCGGTGACAAAAAGTGATTGGGTTGGAGTATCAAATGCAGACACTACTCTGTCGTATGCCTGATATCGAGCCTTCTTCTCTGCATCGAGATCTCTGAGAAGAGCCTCCAAGTCACGAGTAGTGTCAGCCAAGTGTTCCGCACCTTTTCCCGCTTGTGTATGTATGAGGTCTTGTACCTAACCTTACACACATCACAGTGACGGCCAATCCACTAATATGGTGGTCATCTGCACTATGGCTCAATCGTTTTACTACTAATATTCTTTGCCCAGAGAAATGTCCGGGGCGAATAAAGCAAGATTTTACGATTTTGATACGTTTCGAGAGGGTATTTCCACAACTCTTATTCGGAATTTGGTGTAGTAACTCATCATCCTAGTATGATTTTGGGGTGATTGCCCGATGGAACATACATCCAAACTAATCAAGGGAAGTCTAAGCAACGTGCTTGAAGGTAAGAAGATTGCACTATGTGTCACAGGTAGTGTTGCCGCTGTTGAATGTGTTGCACTATCTAGACAACTCATGCGTCATGGCGCAGAAGTACATACAGTCATGAGCAAGGCGGGAATGAAGATTGTTCACCCACATCTACTCGAATGGGCTACAGGCAATCCTGTTATCACCGAACTGACTGGTCAGATTGAACATATCACCCTAGCTGGAAAACATAAGGGACACGTTGACCTTGTGCTTATAGCTCCAGCAACAGCTAACACAATTGGAAAGATTGCAAATGGTATCGATGATACTCCTGTCACTACAACTGCATCATCAGCCATTGGTGCAAAGATTCCAGTAGTTATTGTACCTGCAATGCACGAGTCCATGTACGATCACCCAGCTGTAGTAGAAAATATTGCGAAGCTCAAGTCAATGGGTATTGAGTTTGTAGAACCCAGAATGGAAGAAGCAAAAGCTAAGATTCCATCAGTTAAGACCATAGTTGATCATGTCATGGCTACATTGGGGCCAAAAGATCTTGAAGGAAAACGGTTTGTTGTCACAGCTGGACCAACAAGGGGATGGATAGACAGAGTTTGGTTCATGTCAAATCCATCATCTGGCAAGATGGGAATAGCATTGGCAGAAGATCTTCTACTAAGGGGAGCTACTGTCACGCTAATCACGGGGCCAATCTCAGAGAGCGTACCAGACAAAGCAGAAGTCAGGAGAGTGAGTACCACACAAGAAATGTTGGACGCTGTTCTTGAAGATATAGCTACTCTCAAAGCAGATGTCTTCATCTCTTCGGCAGCAGTCCTCGACTACGAGCCCTCGGAGAAAGAAGACAGGAAAATCGGATCTGGATCTGTAGATCTGAGTATCAGACTGGTTCCAACGAAGAAGATCATTGAAGAAGCAAGAAAGAAATTCAAAAATCTCTTCATTGTTGGATTCAAAGTCGAGTCTGGACTATCCGAGAAAGAACTTGAAAATCGAGCAAGAGAAAAGATTGATGCAGGAATTTGCAATCTAGTTATCGCCAATGATGAACAGAAGAAAGGAGCTGCCTTTGAGTCGGACACTAATGAGGTTCTAATAGTAGGACCAAAGGGAGTTATCGAAAAGGTCCCACTTTCATCGAAACGAGAGGTAGCACGCCATATTGTGGATGTTATTGTAAAGAGGATTGGGTAGTAATCTAGACCTCTGTCATCATCACATCTTCTAATCCACTATAGAATATCTAGGAGTGCCTCAGCCATTCGTTTCATATCCATGAAAATCAATCCTAGCTGAGCATCGACTTTTGCTAAAACCAAGAAAACAGCCCGATCTCCAACGGATGTGATGAGGGTGTATCCCTTGTCCCCCTTGACATAGATCTCTAGTAGATTCCCACGATCCAATTCCATTGTTGCTTTTTCACCAAGAGAGGTGATTGCGGCACTGATAGCAGCAACATTCTCTTGTTCACTCTCAGGAAGTGCTGATGCAATCATGAGACCATCAGGAGAAACAAGTGCTGCACCTTCAACACCAGGAACAGTTTCAAAGTCACGGATGATTTTATTGATGCTATCAACGCGAGTAGACATACTAAGACCCTCGACCAATCGGAACAAGGGTTAGTCTGTGGTGGGAATATAAAACCTTACCGCAATTGTATGAAAAATGCGCATTATACTCCAAAGAACTCTTTAGGGTCGAATTTTCCGTCTTCCTCGCGCTGTTTTTGCTTCTCTTCCTTGCTTTTTTCTCTTGATTTTGATTGAGAACTCTTGTCACGTTTATAGGTGAAAGAATCACCTCGTCGTTTCCTAAGGTATACATAGGCTCCCACAATTGCAATCAGACCACCGCCAAAGAGTCCAATTGTCAGCCAGGGGAATGGACGGATAAAGAGAAAATCATCAAAAACAATTGTCAGTGTGTCATATCCAATCTTACTTGCAGATAGCTTAGCATCAAACAAACCTTGGTGTGTACTCGTATATTCACCAGTGAGTGTAACTGTATATACACCTGAACCAACCTCAACTACCGTAGCTTCTGTTTCATTTAGCCACATGCTCAAATCTGCAGCGCTAATATCATTTCCAATCAAATCAGCTAATTCTATTGTAATGATTACTTGGTCATTTGCCCAGATAATAAACTGACTCAAAGAGATGGATTTTACTAAAATTGAAGATGTTGAGCCCCAATAGAGAATATTCTCTACAAATTGATCTCGTGTTACACCATCAGGACTTGTTGTTGTCAGTAGTAGTTTTCCAGAACCTATAGAACTAGTAACAATCACAGGATTCACTCCATCAGTTGCTAGAACTGAGAAATTCTCCCAGAGAGTGTCGAAATATCCTGAATAATTCATGGATGTGTCAATTGTATTCGGAGAGGTGAGGAGGGGATGGTTCGGATCAACATTGGATATTGATGTGCCAGATCCTGAATCATCTATTGAAATAGGCCATGGAAACCACTCAAGGTTCCAACCGGGAACCTCGGACACACCTAATATAGCAAGAACTCCACCATCTGTCACGAAATCGTGAATTACCGAGGATTGTAGAGAGAGGTTATTAATAAACACCGGAAATGTATTTGGTTCAATAATTACAGTATCTCGAAGAGATAGTAAGTCTAAGAATTGCGTGAAATTCGTAGATTCATAATAATCGAAATCGGTAGTCACCATAGAAATTGCATCAGGAAGATATGATGAATCTCCTAATGCAGCTATAGAGGGAACGCCCCTACCAGGCAAGTGTGTTCCAAAGTTTTCAGAATCAGAATCGATTGAAGCGATATGAGGCGATGTTGTTGGCTCATATAATCGAATAGAGGGGTCTCCAAAGAGAATTTGTTGGTTTGCATAATCTCTAGGATCTCTACTAACAAGAGGATTTGCATAATCAGATGATGTTAGTGAAAGGCCCGTCGAGAGGGCATCTCCAATAGTATCACCTTCACTCAATCCTTGAGCAAGAATAACTGATAGATGTCCCGCAGGTAGGAAATAGACAGTACGAGGAGAGGCAGTAACAGCAACTGCACCATGCTCCATTAGCATTAGTGGCATACGAGTGCCACCCAGTAGGCAAGCTGTTAGAATTACAATGGGAGAACCAATATTTTCAATGGAAGCCTCTATTTCACTAGTTGACCTAATGATATGATTAGCCGCTTCATTTGTGAAAGCAACTGGATTGACTAGCCGATCTGGGTCAGAAGGACTCTCACGAACAGCCAGACTATCTTCAAAACCATAGGGACTCTGAGCATTTCTCAATGAGATGTAACCTTCACCAAAGGGGCGATCCGGTGGATCTCTGGGTAAGAGGGTGAGAGTACCATGTGTACTAATTGTCCACATTGCGACTTGTGATTGTAAACCAGTAAAGACCTCATTCACACCTACTTGCAGGTCTGTTTGAAACCCTGCTGATTCTAAGGGATCTGTAGTATTTTCTATCTGGTCCAGAACGTATGTTTTCAGATTATTATCTGCTATCGAAGCGCCATCAGTATATGCATACATAGTAACAAGAGAAGTATCAGCATTATCAGCTGTAAGGAAAAGATATCGGTGTAGTAAACCTCTGTTAATCAATATTGACGCATCAGCAGTAGTCAGCGCAGGAATTCTTCCAGGTTGAAAGTCGCTTTGTAAAGAACGATCGAAACTAATCGGTAATAGAGAGACTGGTGAAACGACTACTACAGGCTGAGGCATAGTTGCGTTGAATGCACCGCGATCTGTCAAGAAACCCTCAAAATCGTCCACGGATTTCATCATAGAGAATTTGTTAGGTATTCGTTCATCATACCACCCATTTTCAGCGCGGTTCTCATATTTATTTACCACATAGACATTATCAATTTCAGGACCTATCAAATAAGGAGCCCATGTTCCTTGAGCTCTTGTTGTCAAACTATTGTCATCTCCACATAATGAGAAAATTGGAGCTCCATGAACTGCAGCTGAATAAGCTGCAGGTCCGAAGAATTCCATGCCATCTCCAGTTGGGAGACTTACAACAATATCAGGCTTTTCTGACAATGTGATGATATTAGTCGATACTAAACTGTATGAATTCAAATTTGTAACGCTTACAAGAGCTGATAAATCAGAAATTAGTTCAACAAGTTGAATGTTAAGTGGATCTACAAGGATAACTGAAGTTACTCCAAGATGTGATAAGGCCCATTCAGTTGCCACCGGTATTTGATTTACGTCAACATACAGTAATGGAACATTCATCTGAGAAGCAAGAACAGCAGCATTCGCTGCAGATTCTAGGTAGGCTTGAAGATCGTGGGGCAATTGAGATATTTCCCATCTTAAATCAACGCCATTTTGTTCAGTAGTAGCATCGTTCCATGCAGCCACAATTGTCCATTCACCCTCCATCGGATAAGGCAGTCTAATAGATTCTTGACCCGGATTTGATAGAATACTACCTTCAGGAGACCACATTGCAAGTCGACCGGTCGGATCAATGAGAGCAAGATTAAGGTCAGTTGCGGCATTATCCCAGTCTATAGACACGTTAAGCCACTTCGCGTTTCCAGGGACTGTGACCTGCTGAGAGAACCCGGGATGGTAATCAACTTGACAATTCATGGGAGTGGTTCCAGAAGAGTAACGAGTAACGTTCATAGTCCATTCCCCATCGCTGGTCACAGGCACCCAGAAATTCAGTGGCACAGGGGATTCAACATATCCTACATGTCGAGAGAAGTACATTTGACTAAAGACTGAATAATCCACAGTTATTCCAGAGGGGTCAATCAATTCATGAGTGAATATCTCAGAATCGCTCCAATTAAAACGACCTTCAAGCCAACCTGCCCAAGACGGAGGTGTAAACGTTATGCTTGTAGGAGCTGCACTTCCAGTAACACTTGCACCAAACTCTGATGTCTGTGTTGCTTGATTTTGAAAGGAGTGAGTTGCGCTACCAGAAATTGGAGATGGTGTCACAAATGAATCTCTTGCAAGTGCAATGATAGCTGTGTTACTAGACCTCCATTCTGAAACTGCAATTGTTGAAGCAATATCTGCAGAACTTATACCGTTGATTCGTGGATAGATCTTAGCTCCTAATTCGTACTGAAGATTAGTAAGTGTACTATCTGCATAATCACCGATTGTCATGACCTGAGATAATCCACCATCAACAGATGCGTACTCAACCCAGTCTTCCAATAACCACTGCTCACTTTCAGAACCAGAGGTATAGATGAGAGGAGAGATGTATTGAGTATCATTGTGAACAAATACTGATGAGGGGATTGCAGCCATATATGCAAAATCATCAATGTAGGAATTTGGATTCTGAGATACAAGAGTTAGCCTTCGAAGAGGAACCTGACTTGAACTAGAACTAGGAGTGAATTGGACTATCGGAGAACGTGATAATATTGGACTAGAAAATAATGGGACAAAAAAAGGACCCAGTAATAAAACTAGGATCGTGATTGGTAAGATCTTTCTATTCTGATAACTCACCTGAAGTTCACTCCATTGGAAGATACTCCGACCTAGGAATTATAGTAAATAGAGTTTTCCCGTTGAAAGGTAACAAGTTCGTAAAGGTACGAGTCACATTAAATGGAAGCTGTGATGTCTTGTTTATTCATCGAACTCAAATTCATCAAAATCGTCATCATCGTCTTCGCTAACTTCTTCTTCCTCTGGTAGTGCGTCGCGAAGGTCATCAATTAAACGGCGTAAACGTCGACGTGTCGCTTTCGGGATATCCCACATCTTTTGCTCAGCTCTATCAAGGACCTCTCTGGAGATATCAAATATGCCTGCGTCAAAGTAGTTCTTTGAAGCTTCCACAAACATTTCTGCGGCTCTCTTTTCATCACCATTTGTTTCGGAGATATCACCAAGAAGTGACTGCGCATCAGCGATACCGGCTTTGTCGTCAATATCCTCATACATTTTCAGAGCTTTCTTGATTTGTGCTTTTGCTGATTCCCAATCTTCCTTCTCTACATACGCTGCACCCATATCCATTGCAACAACAGCCATCCCTTGAGAATTATCAAGGGATTTGTATGCCTTCTGAGCTTTCTTGAAGTGCTCCATGGCATCATCAAAACTTCCTTGCCCCAAACTTGCAAGAGCAAGGCCATAAACTGCATCAGCTGAACCACTATCATTCTTAGCTTTATCAAATAGTTTCATTGCTTCCTCAAGTGCAATGACTGCTTCATCCCATCGTTCAAGATTAATACTAGCAACACCAAGATTGTATGTTGTATCGCAGGTACCCGTTTCATCCTTTATTTCCTTGTAGATCTTTTGTGCTTCTTCAAAACATCTGTGAGCCTCTTCAAATTCTGCAACAGACATGTAGATATTTCCCACTTCATTGTACTTCTTTGCAGCCTCTTCCTTTTCTCCAGCTTGCAAAGCAGCTTCTGCCTCTTCAAGTAACTCGGCAGGATCTAATTCATCTAATTCAGGGTCTAATTCTTCTGTCATTAGGCTCACCTAGGAGTGTCTGCAATGCTTTCAACGTTGCTTTTGATTCTTTCTAAAGAAACATCTCACCGGCGCATAACGGTCACTGGATTTTCCAAGAGGGCACGGACAGCATCTTTAACAACAAATTGCTCGTCTCCAACTTGGACCTCTAACAATTTCCTCAATTCAAATCGACGTAGATATCCAACGGCCTGTTCACGTTCAAGATTAAGATCCTTCATCAAACGACTGAGACCATCTTTCTTACCATTGAATTCCGCAAATTTAGTGAAGACCGAACTCCATTGCATCATCACAAGATAAAGCAAAGTTCGAAGCATACTGTCTACGTTCTCACCAGTTTTGGCAGAAACAGGGAATACAGGTAATCCAGCAAGAAATCTAAGATTCTTTCTCAATTGGTCAACAGGACGAGAATTCGGGTCATCCTGTTTATTGGCTGCAACAACACAGGGAACACCGGGTAAGAAGAATGCTATTTCACGGAAGAATAATTTTGCACGTTTGTCCGCTTCGGGGTCGACTGAATCTACAACGAATATAATTCCATCTGCACCTTCACTGAGAATCTTGCGCATTGTCCTGAACCTAAGAAGTCCTGGTGTACCAAACATGAATACATTCATCCCATCCACATTTGCCAGGCCATGGTCCATTGCAATAGTAGTACCACGACGTTCAATATTGATGCATGCACCATTTGTGATGTGATTGATTATCTGACTTTTCCCAGCTTTGTAGGGACCTGTTACAACAATCTTCATTCCTCAACACCCGAATCTATTGCTTTAGCTGCGTTTCTCATAATGAATGTGCGTTAAATGGTTTGTCGTCATTTATTCATCGTCCAATAATGTACACATTTAATTGGCGCTACCATAATCGAAGGGTATATATCGACATTTGCCGTATTATTTACATGAGTTCGCTCAGGAGCGATGATTTTGTCAGAAATTCATGAAATACCAAAAGAAGATTTCTGGCTTTTCCATGATGTTGAAGACCAGGAAATAACCGAGCTTCGAAAATTCATTGATCCAGAATGGGATGTCAAAGCTATCAAAGGTATTGACAAATTAATTGACAAATTATATCATTTATTAGATTAAAAGGAGGAGACCGGTTGCTTGCGGCAACAGTCCTCCAATACTTTTCCTTTTGGTTTCAGTACTTTCACGGGAACCCGGTCTCAATAAACTGAAGATCTCGTGCCAAACAGGCACAAGGTGATCCATCAGATTTCACAGCTTTTCCAACAGGCCAACTTGGTAGACCTTTGTCTGCTAAGTAGTTCTGGAACATTTCCACTTTAGAGGGATCCATAAATGCCAGTATTCCTCCAGCGGTTTCTGCTCCTAGCCCAATCGCAAGCTTATGACCGAAGTATTCTGCTAATGGAAGAGTTCCTTTTATCACAGGAATATTATCGATCACAATATTAACACCACTTAGTAAACTCACATTTGTCGCATGACCAAGTAGACCAAATCCGGTGATGTCAGTTGCAGCATTTACTTGCACCTCGTTCATTGCTTGAGCAACTTCAAGATTGCTTTGAGTCATTAAACGAACGGCAATATCCTGCATTTTATGGAGTTCAGATTCTTCAAACTTGGTCAGAAGTGCATCTCGCTTCTCATCCTGCAAATCTCTATAGGATCTCATTGCTGGTTGGATTCCAAGCGGCTTCGTGAGAACTGCGATATCACCAGGTCTTGCTCCACTCGAATACACAATGTTTCGAGGATGTGTAATGCCGAGGGCAATACCACCAAAGACGGGAACAGGATTATGTATAGTCTGACCTCCAGCAAGTTTGGAACCAAGATCCGTCATGAAAGTGCTCATTCCTTTCAGCACTCCTACAGGAATCTCTTCAGGCAAATCTTTAGGATATGCTAAGAAAGCCTGAAGGGATACGACATCTGTTGCCCCCATTGCGAATACATCATTCGTAGCATTGCAAGCTACGATTTTTCCTTGGATAATGGGGTCATCATGAATCGGAGTGAATATGTCAACATTTTCCACGAGTGCTATGTCATTGTTGACGATTCGGACCACAGCATCGTCACCAATTCCTCCCTCTTCGGATATTTCCTCAGAGAGAAGACCAGCAGCAGTTAGAAGTTTCGTGAGATCACTCTGTTTGACCTTGCAGCTTCAGCCATGAGTTTTTACCATTGCAGTCAATCGCTTTTCAGGCACTTGGTGACATACCTCCTTTCGTGTGGGTTTTTAACCCAATTCTACACCTGATGACCATAATAATAAATCTACACTTCATAACCCTTATAGCGACAGTCACAAAAAGTTGCAAAACAAAAAGAGAACGTGGTCAAAATGGACATCAAAAAGGTCTCTGATAATGTCTTTGAAATTTCGCAGGAAACTCAACAATGCATGAAAGTCCCAGTGAAGATCTATGCATCTGAATCATTAGTTAAGAAGATGAAACAGGATGCAACCTTTCAACAAGCAACAAATGCAGCTTGCCTCCCAGGCATTTACAAACACAGCATTGTTCTTCCGGATGGTCATCAGGGATATGGATTTCCAATCGGAGGTGTTGCTGCCACAGATTATGAAGAGGGAGTGATTTCTCCAGGTGGCGTTGGATATGACATTAATTGTGGTGTCAGAGTTCTTCGAACTAACCTTGATGAAAAAGATGTCCGACCAAAGATAAGACAACTTATCGACCAATTATTCGAAGATGTCCCAACGGGAGTAGGAAAACAAGGTAAAATCAATCTACGTTCCCATAGTGGAGTTGATGGTGTCCTTAGAGGTGGTGCAGAGTGGGCTGTCGAGGAAGGATATGGATGGAAAGAAGATCTCGACCACCAAGAAGCTAATGGCAGATTAGTTATAGCAAATCCTGATGATGTTCCTGGTTCTGCCAAAGAGAGAGGGCTCAAGCAGAGTGGTACATTAGGCTCTGGAAACCATTTCCTAGAGATACAGCTTGTCGATGAAATATACGATGACGAGGCAGCTAAAGTAATGGGCATCACACGAAAAGGTCAGGTGATGGTCATGATACATAGTGGCTCTAGAGGTCTAGGACATCAGGTCTGTTCCGAATACATCCGAAAGATGACTCAGGCAATGCGAAAATACAACATTGAAGTCCCAGATAGAGAACTCTGTAGCGCACCTACAACTTCACCAGAAGGACAAGCCTACCTAGGAGCTATGAGTGCTGCTGCCAACTATGCATTTGCAAATAGACAGGTCATGATGCACTGGACTAGAGAGGCCTTCAGTAAGATAATGGGTCAATCACCTGAAGACCTTGATATGGGTCTGATTTACGATGTTGCTCACAACATGGGAAAGGTGGAAGAGCACGATATCAATGGAAAGAAAAAGAGAGTAGTTGTTCACAGAAAGGGTGCAACTCGTGCATTTCCTCCAGGACACCCAGATGTACCTATAAAATACAGAAATGTAGGTCAACCCGTCATCATTCCAGGGACAATGGGAACAGCATCATACATCCTCATGGGCAATGAAAAGAGTATGGAACTATCATTCGGATCAACTGCTCATGGTGCTGGCAGATTCATGAGCAGAGCACGAGCAAAGAAACAATTCTTCGGAAAAGAAGTTCAAGACAAACTTGCTGGTGAGGGCATCCTAGTAAGAGCTACCAAGGGCATTGTTATTGCAGAAGAAGCCCCAGGTGCGTATAAGGATGTAGATGAAGTAGTCAAAGTCTCAGATGCCGTTGGAATCGCTACTAAAGCTGTCAGACTGAGACCCATTGGTGTCATCAAGGGATGAACGCACTGCTCGTTCCTTACTCACAATGTCTGCTAGAACAATAGCGACTCCCAGAAGAATGACGAAAAAGCCTACCCAGACTAATGGTGCAGGATATGCCATGAATATCAACGCACCTAAGAGTGTAGCACCTATTGGTTCACCAAGAACTGCTGACGAAACAACATAGGCAGGAACTTTGGTAAGTAAGTAGTTGTTAACAGAATGTCCCAAGACAGTCGGGAAGATCGCTAATCCTATGAATATCAGAATTTCAATGGGATCGAAGACCAATACATCATATCCAAATGGAATGCATAGAATAAGTGTTGTAATTGCAGCGAATAGATACACAATCGATGTGTATACTGTTATGGGCATTCCTTTTGCATACTTCCGACCTCCGATGAAGTAGATTGCAAGAAAAACAGCACCAGAAAGAGCTAGAAGGTCTCCACTCAGAGCTAACAGATTTCCACTCAAATCAATCCCCCCATAATCAACCCAAGCAAGAAATATAGCTCCTGAGACAGCAACAAATATTCCAATCCAACTACGTCTGCGGATAGATTCTCCAAGGAAAACAGTAGAAAATATAGCAGTGAAGATTGGTGACGAATCTACAAGGACAACACTTGCGGCTATCGAGGTCATCTCTAATGATTGGAACCATGTTGAAAAATGAAGAGAGAGGATAACTCCAATTCCTGCTAACCAGTGAAGATTATCTTTGACCTTGGGTGTACGTAGGGTAGCGAGGTCTCCACGTGCCGCCCCAATCATTCCCATAAAGAGTGAACCGTATAGTGTTCGCCAGAAGACTTTCACGAGTGAAGGAGAGGTACTAGAAAGGATTAGAATTGAAGCACTGGATACCATGGAAACAGATAGAACAAGAAGTAAGACGACCTTGAGTTTACTAGTCGATTCGTCAATGATAGAGGTACTCATTGTCCTCCTCCACTTATCATAGATCCACATGCAACACAGTGAATTTCCTCATCAATCACTTCTGCAACGTGACTATCACACTGGACACAATTTAGAACAATCAGGTTCTCCAGATTGAGCCTGCGTAATATTTTATCAACATCATCTAGTAAGTCATATTCGAATAGAACTGTGCCAACTGCACCTCGCACCATCTTCGAGAGGCGACGGATATCACCGTTATAGAACAGAAGAACAGGTTT
Organism: Candidatus Thorarchaeota archaeon MP8T_1; assembly: GCA_002825465.1. Next base: position 164,185 of record PJER01000002.1, on the reverse strand, counting down.
GAGATGCTCGATTGAGAGCATAATCTCCATTCCAACTCCAAGGGATGGGTTTGAAATTTCTGCTATCAAAAAATCACTCTTTAGGACATTATCCACATCACGCTTGTAAATAATATGAGGCTCAGCAGGATCCAAAAATTGAGGAGCAAATACTGTAATTCCTTTATCTTCAGCTGCTTTCATAGCAACTGTACAAAAGTCATCCTTTCGGAGGTCATTATGAATTATTGGTGCTGAGAGATAGACTTGAACCATCGTATCTTCGACTCCACAATATTGGTTACTATTCCTCAAAAGCTGTTCTGGATTCTGATTTCTCACCTAGTTCAGTTATTGATAGAACAGAACCATCATCTTCTAAAATCTCATATTTCCCCGAACGACCTAGAGAAAGTTGGATTTGTCCTTGCCACTCTTTGGCCCAACCATCAGTGATCTTAATGACCATTCCTGCAGACAGATCATTTCCCTCATTGAAACCCCATAATGAAAGAATGCACGAACCTGAATCATCTGCAATTAAGACTTCTTTGAGCATTGTTTTTCTTCCTGCTCGAGTCTTAATGATTCTCGCCGGGGCAATGGACACAATACGAACGATTAGATCATTCACATTTTTTTCTGGTTCAACTTCTGCAATCTTCAAAGATTCTCACTCACCTATTTTTCACGTTCAAACATACAAATCAGTGTTCCGCAAGATACTGAAATTCAGTACTCGTCCTCATCTGATTCAACAAAATCCAAGAGATCACTAAGTTCCTTCAATGATTCATTATCAATTGGTAGGTGATCATCATCGCCATGATCTTTCTGTGCTCCAGAACCGCCTACAGATTTATCTAGAGGCCCTAAAATCGATTCTAGTTCTTCAAGTGATTCTCTGTCTATCACTTCTGGTGCGACATCTTCTTCTTCTTCTTTCGGTAGTGCTTCATCACTTCCAAATGCTTCGAGAGCTCCATCAAGTTCTTCGTGAGGGACTCTATCGATTTCAGCTGAGATTATATCATCTGCTTCGAGGGCTTCGAAAATGATTTCTTTAGCCATTCTAATATCATGTTCATTTGAAATTACAACAACTTTAGGTTCGGGAGTTTCTGAGGTTGCAAAGATTTCATCTTCTTCCGATACAGTTGATATTGGTTCGTCTGAGTCTACATCAACAGAGACCGCTCCACTAGTTTCAGACACAATATCATCACCAGACTCTGAAGAGTCGCTTAGAGATTGCAAGGCGGCTAATTCGATTTGCTCAACCTCATCGCTAACAACATCCGTATCTGGTAAATCCGCTTCAACAGAAACGATTTCATCTGTCGTGGTAGGTATATCAGAATCAATCTTGATGTCTTCTTCATGTGTAGGAGTGTCAACAATACTCGATTCTACATTTTCCTCTTCAATTTGAATGTCCACTGATACCTCACTTGAAATATCATCAGGTCCTTCAATAACTATGAGTTCCTCTTGTTCCTCTTCAACGTCGCCCTTGATTTCATCTTCAACAAGAACTTCCAATTCTTCAAGAGGAGTGTCATCCTGACTAATTTCAATCTCAATCTCTTCAAGTTCTTCCTCAATCTTCACCAGAGGTTCTTCTTCAAGTGGAATTTCCTCGGGTTCTTCAGTGGCTTCTTCATCCTCTTCTTCTTCTATTTCTTCGACAACCTCTTCTATAATCTCATAGTCATCCAGATTTTCAATTATATGGCCCTCTTCATCTACGAGAACTTCTTCAATTATTTCCTCATATTCTTCTTCCTCTTCACCGGCTTCCTCAAGAGCATCAATTTCTGCAATTGCTTCTTCAGTAGCAGTATCTGTAAACTTCAGTAGTTCTGATGTAGGAAGATCAGGAAGAGCTACTCCAACAAATTGTGATGCTGCAGTCATTAGAATTCTCAGCATCTCATCTCGACGTGCTTTATCGATAGCTACCATGGGATATGTAGGGATTCCGAGAATCTTTTGTACAACTTCAGGTTTCATGGCATTTGGTTTGTCTTGTTTGTTAGCCATAGCAAAGACTGGAACCTTTGGTGCATCTCTTTTTATGAGTTTGAGAATGTCCTTACTGATGATAACATTACGAAGGGTAGAATCACATACCAAAAAGATGACATCTGCTCCATGGAAATAAAATCTCCATAATGTTCTGAATCGCTCTTGTCCAGCAAAATCCCAGAGAACAAGCGAGTAGTTACCAAATCGAATATTCTCGACAGTTTCTAGATTCAATGCGATTGTTGGTACATATTGCAACGGAGGTGTGTCTCCAAGTAGAAGATGCAAAGTCGTAGTTTTTCCTACACCACCTTCACCAACCAATGCAATTTTCAATCGAGTAATGACTGAAGGTTCAATCAACCGTTCAAAATTTTCACGAACACTATCAAGACCAGATTTTGAGAGAACCCGCTTCAAGAGATTCTTTCCATTAACAACTTTCTCGAAGATGCTACTCTCTTCCTCTTCCTTATCTGTAACAAAGACAAGGATTACATCGGAAATGACATCTTTTGCATGGAATTTGTGAGTACCAACAGTGAGTGCGAGTTCAGGAACCTCATCATGTTCTGATCGTAAATCTTCTCGCGTATCAATGAACTCATCGATAGTTTCACGTGGAATATCTACTGGCCAGTATTTGGTAGAAGCTAAAATCTCTTTGTTCGAAATTCGTATGAGGTATGTGTTATGTATCAATTCATATTCACCAGTGAGATATTTGGTCGGGAAACAGCAATCTCAGAGTCATCTCGACATTAAGTTAAAGCTGTGGGAGTAAATTAAGTTGTATTGTGTGTATCGTAGGCAATACTGAATAAAATTCAAGTTAGATGTCGGGGGTTCAGAGAACCCCAAACATCCGTTGGAGCGTGTTCTTCTACAGGGGCGGCAAAATTCGTTTATGCGCAAGAACAGTGCAGTTGACACTGCATTAGGGACTAGAACTCGTGGGACCGTGTATTGCGAGTTCCTGACGGGGGAAGTCCGCCCTCCGTATGAAGTTCACTGAGCAATCATCTCCAAAACGGCATATAACGGTTTCTAGTTGAATATTAGTAGATAGCATATCGTAGGAGTCGCAGGATGCATTCATGTGATTTGTAAATATCGCAGGATGCCGCGTATTCACTATATCTTTCAAGACAACTACAAGTGACCAATGGTAACTTATCTTGGAAAATTATCTCTCAGTAGACGAAGATGTTGATGTACCATCTCCATTGCTTTGATATCATCTGGAGTCTTTTCAAGATCAGTCACTAATGTCTGTAAGAAATATTCTGGGAAGAACAATCTGACGCGGATGTCATTCAATAGGAAGAGCCACTTATCAAATTCGCCAGACGCACCTTTCCTTCGTTTTTCAGATACAACTCGGAATTTCTTCAAAGTCTGTATTGCTTCTTTGAGCTCCTTCGGCGGTATACCAAGTGTCGCTTCTAGCTCAGAGATGTTAGCTGGTCTACGTCGCAATTCCGATAGAGTATCATAACAATCAGGATCTGCTAATACTTGAGCAACTGAAACAGTATCTTCAGGTGTCTTTTGCCACTCTGTGAGAAATTCTAGAACCTCAGCTTTGTATTCAGCAGCTAGTTCAGGATCGAGAACACTACTTGCAGCTTCCATTGCGACAAGAGGGGGTGCTCGGAAGACTTCAAGGTCTTTAATCATGAAAACACAGGTTCGTCCAATCTCATCGACCCATTCTGTCTTAACAAGACCAAGTTCTTCAAAAGGTGCAATTATAGAATCAACACTTACGCTGGGAAGCCCTGTTACCATCTTGAGCCACTCTTCCAGCTCTTCTTTTGAAATACCACCTTTCCAGAGTTTTGGAAAAACTGCACGGGATACTTCATCAGAGAATAGCCGTGCTAAGCGGGATTCATCAGTCATTCCTGCCAATCGAATAATCCTACGATAAGTATTATCGAGCTCATCTTGCAATTCTGCATCAGTCATAGCTACGACAGCATTTGTAAGAGGAGTGACCACCGAGGTTATAGCAGCCTCGAACATCTTTGGGTCCTCTGAAGGAGTAAGCAGAAGTGAAACACAGTACTGTTCCTCCTCTCGTACAATTCCAGTATAGTATGACGCCACACTATACTCTTCTCCACCAATTCGGATACTCAAAGATGAGAATCCTGCAGTCGCATCACCCATAGCGTGTGATGTGAAGATACGCATGATTTCTGTATTAAGATCCTCACGATAATAATCAGCAAAATCTGCTGGTACCTTTGATTTCAGTACGGCACCAATCTTTGAGTCCCAGTCTATGAGCAGCATTGCAACGGGCATTTCGGCTTCTCTCCCAGTCCCAAGGGATTTGCTCTGTATAGAGCTAGAGTAATTACGGTTTCGCGAGTCACACTAAAAAACCTTGTCACTAGTTGGTTCGCGAATGTATTACCTAGATTTATACTGCGCCTCTTTTGAGACATGTCCTTTTCATCTTTGTGATGAACCATTCCTACATTTGATTCTCTGTATTATATCGTTATAGATTTCCTTGACTACATTTTCAAGTGGATTGTATGCATCTATGACTTTGTATGTACCAGTATCTTGTTCAACAAGTTCAAGGTATACCTTTCTTACTTTGATTAGACGGTCTAGCTTCTCAAACTGTAAATCCACCTTGTCTTTTCGCCCAATTGTTCTTGATAGGCCGGTTTCTGCATCGATATCTAGAATGAAAATGATATCAGGTTCAGGAGCATGAATGTCTTCACGATTCATCCTAAGAATCTCCCTCCAAGGAATCCCTGTGGCTCCAGATTGGTACGCACCTGTTGCAAAGAAATATCGATCCATCAAGACAATTTTACCAGCAATCAATGCGGGTCTAATTTTGTTCTGTACATGCCACTCACGATCTTTAATGAACAGATCTAGTTCTTCAGTTGGGGAGAGCTCAGCACGAGGTGAGCGTTCACGTATCTCTCTTCCCCATGGACTCTCATTTGTTGGTTCTCTCAAGTGAATGACATCATAGCCTTCACTATCAAGTATCACTGTAAGACGTTGACAGGCAGACGTCTTTCCAGAACCATCAATTCCTTCAAGGACAAATAAGAACCCCTTTCGATCAAAGTCAGATGTCAAATAGTAGATACCCCTTATTTCTCACATATGCATTCGTGAGTATATCACGTATAGATGCTTCGGTTTTGTTCCAATTGGTAATCAAAATAGCAAGTCTTAAATTCTGAATGTCGTAGGACAGGTTATCCTATCCTATAGGAGAAGAGCGTGTATGAGCCGAATTGAAATGATTACAGGATTATTACTTGTATGTCTACTAATCATTCCAATCAATGTTCAAGGTATGCAAAATAAAAATCAATACCAACCTGCAGCTACAGGTATCACTCTGTCTGTGGATTTTGGCAACGGGACAATTATCAATCACACAGGTTTGAGTGCTCCAAATGTCTACAATTTGACAACCATGATATTCGATGTGGATGTAAGTTGGGCAGGTAACTTTGTCTATATCAATGCAATCGATGGAGTCTATCGAGATGAAGTTCATGGTTGGCAATACTGGGTCAATGGTGAATATGCAACAGTTGCATCAAATCTCTACACTCTACAGGATGGAGATGTTGTACTCTGGAATCTAACAACTTCACAATTTCATGGTCCAGAGGAACCAGATTATACATCGTTTGTGGGAGGAGTCATACTTGGCATTACTGGTATCATATTCTTAGCTCTACTCTATAGGAGAACTATCAGGAGATAATCTACAAATGAAGAAGAAAGATATCGCTGCAGTCGTTCTATTACTTACTGTAATTTCTATGAGCGCAATAACAAGAAGTCAAGCATTTGCAAATGACATACAACCAGTTATGGATGCAATTACTGAGGTTAATTGGGAAGTCATCCATGTTTCCGAAGGAGCATTTTCTATGTATTTTACAGGTGGAGGCATGTGTACAATAGAAAATGGAAGTATCATTTCATTTGTAGTAAGTGAAATCGAGGATGATGTGGGAGGACTATTGACAATAGGAAATGTATCTGCTATAACAAATGATACTGAGGTCTCAAGAGACTTGGTTCTGGGAATTGGCATCTTCTCTACCTTTGAACCAGGATTGTTCGTCCAAGTTGGATCAGGAGATATTGCTTTGTTGAATGAGAGCGCTTTTACTGCTGCTGAAAGAGTCTCTGGAAATTATATGAATGGGACAATCTCATCTTTGTATGATAATGTGACAATTGGTGATGTTGAATATGAGGCAATAATTTTTGATTATGTGCAAGACCCATCTATTGCTGGAAACCCACAGCAAACCCAGCTAATCTATGATGTGAATACAGGAGTGTTACTCTATGCGAATACAAGCTACTGGCTTGGAGAGGGATTCGCACCATATTGGTTGGAATTTGAATTCATAGAAATTGTACACAAAGGTGTGATTGATCCCCCAATACCATTGTTACCGATTCTAATTGGGACCATAGTTCTTGTACTCCTTATCATCGTGATAGTAGCCAAGAGAAGATAGAAAATGGATGAAGGTGGTTGATTGACAGAAGATACACCTAACAGTGGCCACAGTAAAAGCCGATGGATTGCGATTACTTCAATCATGTCAGCTTTAGCTTTGGTTGGTAACTATGTCTTAGTCGCAATACCAAATGTTGAACTAGGGTCGGGAGTGTTATTTGTCACAGCTTATCTTTTTGGAATTGAGATGGCATTGTGGAGTGTATTTCTTGTTTCGATTATCTATGCATTCTTCAATCCTTGGGGACCTTTCATCCCGACAATTTGGATTACCCAAGTGATAGGATGGATATTCATGGTGACAACAGGAACACTAATGGGACGCCAAGAAAGAGATGGACAGAGAAGTAGAGCATTACTATTAGAACTAGCAGTTGTAGGAGCAATAGTGACCTTATTCTTTGATTTGATTACAACTCTTGGGTATGCTGTGTGGTTTGCAATTCCATATTTTGTAGCAGTAATAGCAGGATTTCCTTTCATGCTGGTACATGTCGTATCAAATACAATCTTATTCCCAGCTATTGTTCCCCGACTGGACATGACGATGAGGACACAATTGAGACCTTTATTCAGGAGAAATCAGTCTTTGAGCTAAGACTAAAAGAGAGCTAGACAATAACAAAGATGAGTGTGGTACGTTGTGACATGGAAAGACGAGTTCATCAATCTATCAGAGCCAGCAGATGGTCGAGTAGCCCCTGCCTTCAAACCTTACCATGCAGCAGTTGCACTAATTCTGATAGGCCGTGAACAACCACTTGGGCGGTACGAATTGTGTGAAAAGATGTCCATAGGAGAAGGAAGTGTTAGAACCCTATTGAAGCGCCTCTCAGAAGCCGATCTCATTGAAGCAGAAGGGAAACAAGGACAAAAATTGACTTCAAAAGGAAAAACACTGTTTGATAGAGTACTTCGAGATGTCCCTATAGGGCTAAGTCTTGATGTTCGCAGATTAGTAATGTATGAACATGCCTTTGCCAATCTGGTGAAGAAACAATCGGGAAAAATTACAGACGGAGTACGGCAACGTGATGAAGCAATCATACAAGGGGGGTATGACAAAGCTGGCGCTTCAACACTCATTCAGAAATCTGGTAATCTGGTTATGCCTCCAGATGATTTCCATATTCTTACGGCATACGAAGAGGAAACTCTCCTAGTACTGGAAAGCCTACGACCTGATGATGGGGATGTCATTGTTATTGGTTCAGCTGATGATGAAAACCTCGCTCGAGAAGTTTCCATGGCTGCAGTGATGACCCTCTTTTGAAGGTGATAGAGTGCAATCTGATCTTTTTGGTAATGTTCCAGAAATTGTAATAGACATACATGAAACTGGAGGAAAATCCATCAATGCTGTGAAACATCTTATTTCAATGATGGACAAAGAAGGTATCAGATACACTATAGAGAAGATACCAATTGGAGATATTCTTGGATCTGAGGGAATTGCTATTGAACGTAAAACAGTGAATGATCTTGTTAATACTCTCAAAGGAAGTGCAGCTGGAGTTCCCCGTTTTACGAAACAGATGAATGCACTAATGGAATATGAGAAACCATATGTATTGATTGAGAATATCTTGGCAATCAGAAGAGACCCTGTGAAAGGTTGTGTCTATATTCCATTCTCGACAAAGCAAACCAAGGGCAAGCCTTTCTTTGTAACAATGGAGAGAGCTGCATTTATCCATCCTAATTCACTAGATGCATTGGTAGAGAGCATTCGAGAGAAAGGAATCGAGGTACTTATGGGATTTAATGCCCTCCACTCAGCCGGACTTCTTTATGGAACACTCTTTGGAGAAGAAGGAGAACGTAGAAAGCGTGGTCAAAAACTTCCAGTGATTCGAACTCGTAAAGGATTAGATGGTGTTGCTGACGAACAAGAGTTCTTCATTGCAGGGTTCCCAGGTGTTAATGTTGTAAGAGCTAAAGCTCTACTAGAACGATTTGGGTCACCTTTTGATGTCATAACCTCAGCGGACGAATGGGGAGAAATATCTGGAATAGGGAGTAAGACAATTTCAAATGCGAAAAAAATGCTTCACACGAAATACGAGCCAGATAGTGAAGAAGAATTAGAAATTGAGGAAGAAGATTAAAGCTCAGCCTCGACGCAAAGGTTAAATTAACAAACTATTCTATGACTATAGAATACCTATGTAAAGGTGATAAGTAATGGGAGACGTCCGTGTAGCAATTGCAGGACTTGGAAATTGTGCTTCAGCCCTCATCCAAGGTACACATTATTATCGTAACGCGAAGGCAGAGGATGAAGTGCCAGGTCTAATGCATGTAGATTTTGGTGGTTATTTTCCAAAAGATGTCAAAGTCGTTGCAGCCTTTGAGGCTAACAGAAAGAAAATAGGACTAGATGTCGCAGATGCAATGTGGGTTGAGCCTAACTGTTGTGTGAGATTTGCACCAGATGTACCAAAGACTGGGGTGAAGGTTCAACCAGGTCCTATTTCTGATGGTGTTGCGCCACATATGAGAGAGTCCTTCTTTGCATACGATGAGAAGGAAATAGAAGCAGTAGATGTTGCAGAAGAACTTAGAAAATCTAAGGCAGATGTACTAGTGACCTATCTTCCAGTAGGAAGTGCAGAGGGTACTAGAATATATGCTCGAGCAGCATTGGATGCAGGAATAGGATATGTAAATGCTATTCCTGAGTTTGTTGTTTCAGACCCGAACTCTCCAATCGCACAGGGATTTGAAAAAGCAGGAATTCCATGTGCAGGTGATGACATCAAGAGTCAACTTGGAGCAACAATTCTTCACAGAGTTCTTGCACAGTTGTTCGATCAGAGAGGCTTAATTCTAGAGAACACATACCAGCTAAATATCGGTGGAAACACTGACTTTGAAAACATGCAGGTAGAAGATAGATTAGCTTCAAAAAGAATCAGCAAGACAGAAGCAGTAACTAGTTGTGTTGATTATGAACTTCCTACAAAGATTGGACCTAGTGATTATGTTCCATTCCTAGAAGACAACAAGGTCTGTTACATTAGCATGAGGTCAAGAGCTTTTGGAGACCTACCATTGGACCTTGATCTGAAACTTTCAGTACAAGATTCACCAAATAGTGGAGGAGTAATCATCGACGTGGTCAGAGCAGTCAAGATAGCTATGGACCGCGGTATTGGTGGAGAACTCTCAAGCATTAGCTCTTACAGCTTCAAACACCCAAGATATCAAATCAACGACTTCCTTGCACGAAGACATGTTGATGAGTTCATTGAAGGTAAAAGAGAACGCTAATTCTATAAAATAAGAAGTGAACCAGCCTAGAATACTAGGCTGGTTTCATGTCATTTAGAGTGCTGTAAAACTCTCTACTGTTTTTTCATCCAATTTCTGAAGGACTTCTACAAGTAATTGAACCGCATTCTCAACATCATCAAAGTCAAGCATTCCATGATGAGAGTGAATATATCTTGTAGGAATTCCAAGAAAGAGTGATGGTGCGCCCATTCCAGCAAGGTGGATAATTCCAGCATCAGTACCGCCTGCTTTCAGAAAGGCTGGTTGGTGTTTGATGTTCTTCTCTTCTGCAATCTCAAGTGCAAATTTACGAAGTTTAGGATTGGGAATCATTGAACCATCACCAGCTGAGATTGATACACCTTTGCCCATCTTCTGAACGAGACCCTCAGAACCTGGAGAATCACCGGAGATATCAACATCAAGAGCAAATCCAATAGCTGGTTTAATCATCTGAGAAGCTGTGCGAGCACCTCTAAGACCAATTTCCTCTTGAGTTGTTGAAACAAAATAGACTTCGTTGGGAAGTGAAATATTGTTCTCTGAGATTCGACGTAGAGCCTCAAGAACTATGAAGACACCAATTCTATCATCGAAAGCTTTTGCTATACCAAGTGTGACTTCACGTGTTTCCTCATTTGTGTCTTTGTCATCTTTCTTTTCTTTTCGTGTTCTTTTAATTGTCCTGAAGATCGAATGGGGAACTGCAGGGTCACCAATGCGAATGCCTAGCTCCTTTACTTCGTCAGCAGAGGAACAGCCGATGTCAATGTACATCTTTTCTTTTGTGACTACCTTGGCCCTTTCTTCTGGAGTCAGAACATGCGGCGGAGGGGCTCCGATAACACCAATAATCTTCTCTCCACCTTTGAAAGGACTGATTACAACCTCCTGAGTTAGGAGAGTCTGATCCCACCATCCACCAAGCTGGTGAAATCCAAGATAACCATCCTTCTTGATTTCAGTAATTACAAAACCAATCTCGTCGACATGGCCTGCAAGCATGATCTTGGGTCCTCCTTCACCTTTTCGGAAAATAACAGAACCCAATCCATCATGAAGCACTTCGTCGGCATACTTCCTTCCATATTCTTGAACTATCTTTTGAGCCTCATGCTCATGACCACTAGGTCCGAATGCATTGCATAAGTTCTCTAGAAAATCCAAGTCAAGTTTGATGTCTGTCATAGAATTCACATCGAAATGATAAATCTAACAAACCTGACACGAAAAATGGATGCTTTTATCGTTACGGTCTGAACATTGATAAAGAAAATTAGGTTTGAAGAGTATTTTTCGCAAGTAGATAGAAAGCCTCTTCAACATTCTGACCTGATAGCGCACTTGTTTCGAGATAGCCTGTAAGCCCATTCTCTTCGACAAATTGAAGACCCATCTCCCTAGTTATAACACGATGTTCATCAAGGTCAACTTTGTTTGCAAGGAGAATGATGGGTATCCTCTCTCCGAGTGCATCTTCTGTCTCTTGAATCCATTTTGGTAGTTCAACCCAAGTACTCTTCCTAGTTGTATCAAAAACAAGGAGCGCACCTTTAGAACCTCGATAGTAACTACCTCGGATAAAGTCAAATCTCTGCTGACCAGCCAGGTCCCAGACAAGGAGCTTTACGACAACATTACGACCATTTGCAGATTCAACACTGACTGTCTTAACAGCAAACTGAGAGCCAATTGTAACGATATACTCTTCAGAGAATTTCTGGGTAAGGAAACGATTCACTAAAGCGGTCTTGCCAGATCCTCCAGCTCCTATCATTACGACCTTACGCATGTAATCGAAACCGCCGCTACTCACCTTTTCACCCAGCCCAAATTTTTGACTTCTGCTTGCTCTTGCATTAAAGACACGCCTCACGGGGTAACAACTATCTTCGTACACCCATCAGCGTTCATGTTCGATGGTGAATTGTCTATATTTAGCCGTTTCTGGGTTTAATGTCCCTCGAATCTTTTCAATAATCGATAGATTGTTTCTAAAGTTGGCGCGTTGTTTGAGGTCCTTGGTATCACTTTATATCAGGAAATTTCTCGATTCACGCGTTGCGAGGATAAGGAACATGAATTTAGTGACAGTTAAGATGAGTGACATCTATGTGAGTGGACTTGACAAGTTGGTTGAGTTAGGAATGTATCCTTCTAGAAGTGAAGCAATCAGGGTTGCAATTAGAGACCTATTACGTAGAGAACTTTGGCCAGAGAATGGGAGTCCATTAATTAAACCCTCAGAATCTGAATGATTCTTCTCCAGACCTTAATGACCCAAAACTCTTTAGCGTTAATTATTGCCAGAGATACAATCAGAACAAGCTCCATAGGAGGATTAGATGTTTGAATTTGAGAGTTTTCTTCAAAAGCGTAAAATTCGCTTTCCGCGCCAAGAAACGTGTTATACCATTTATGATTGTGTATGCAATTCTTTTCATCGTAGTATCTGATGGTCTACTAACAACAGATTGGTTATGGTATCTTATGATGGCATTGATCGTATCGATGTTCTATGCCATAATCATTTCTCAGAATAGACGCCGAGACATGTCAGTTTTCAAATGTATAGGATGGTCAAACAATGACGTTATGTTATTGGTAATCGGAGAAGTACTACTTGTAACAATAGCATCATTTCTAGTGATGCTACAGATAAGTTTTGAAATCATGGGAATTATTGCATACTTTGAAGGTGCTGGAGGTCTCTTTGATCCAGTATATGATTTCATTGTCATTCCAGCAAGTTCACTGTTCACGACATTCTTCTTTGTACTTGGGATGCAGATTCCGGGTCTATTTATCGCTCAAAGAAGAGCTATGTCAGTTCCACCAATGAAAGCATTAAGGGAGGAGTAATAATATGGCACAACCAATTATTCAGGTTCAAGATGTTAGCAAAGAATTCGGTAAAGGTAAGAATACTGTTGCAGCTCTAAAGGATGTCAACATTGAGATTAATGCTGGTGAATTCGTGTCAATCGTTGGACCCTCAGGATGTGGAAAATCAACACTCCTACATGTAATGGCTGGTTTAGAACAACCAACAGCAGGGAGAATCCTTCTTGATGGAGTTGATGTAACTCTCATTAGTGAACGAGATTTACCAAAAGTGAGGATGCAGAAGGTTGGATTTGTTTTTCAATCATTCTTACTCATTGAAGATCTCACAGCATATGAAAATGTAGAATCAGTCCTCTGGCCCAGCGTAGACTATACAAAGGAAAAACAGGAGGAGAAAGCTCTTGAAGTCCTCCGTGATGTGGATATGCTAGAACGTCGTGACCACTTCCCAAGACAGATGTCTGGAGGAGAACAGCAACGTGTTGCTATCGCAAGAGCCCTTGTAAACTCCCCTCCAATCCTCTTCTGTGACGAACCCACAGGAAATTTGGACTCCAAAACAGGAGAAAACATCATGAAAATCATTGCTAATCTAAATAGAGAACGCAACATGACAGTGGTGTTAGTCACTCATAACGAAGAACTAGTAAAATTCGCTAAGAGAACACTCCGAATGAAAGACGGAGTTATCAGGTAGTCGTGAGAACCATGCAGCCAATGGACTGCGAAGATATCGAGAAGGCTGCAGATGAACTTGCGAAAGCTGGAAAGAATAGAGAGGCTTTGAAGGAGTTCACAAAAGCGGCTGGATGCTGGAAAAGGTGGGAATCCTTTTCCAGAGCCGCTCAGGCACTAGAACGAGCCTATGAACATGGAATGCTCGCCTGCGAGTATGCTGAAGCTGCAATGGCAATGACTGCTTCTGGATCTCTTTGGGTTCGTCATGGTGAACATGATAAATTCGAGATGAATTGTCAGATAGCATCTGAAGCCTATGTGTCAGCTGCAGGAGCAGAGAAAAATCCGATGTACTTAGTCGATGCCGCTTTTAGTTCAATAACTGGTGGCGATATTGACATGGCCAGGTCACTTGTTCAGGCAGCTATCCAAACAACAAAAGGAAAGGCGACAGGTCTCATAGATCTAGCATTGATGCTTATGGAGTATAGATTTGGTGATGCAGAGCTAATGCTTAGAGAGGTTCTAGCGGACCAGCTTGACAGGGAACACTACAACAAGATGTATCGGTCATTTGAGTTAGTATTATCAGGATTCATTCGATCATCATTGGAATCTGAGACAGCAGTATCAATGGCTAGTCTTGTTGAAAGCACAGGTATAGAAAAGAACAGACTGAAGCGGATTGTTACAAGTGCTGTAGGAAAAGGGTTCATTCCAGCCTATTATGATGAGGAATCTGATGAACTTGTGATTGATAGTGATAGAATTGACATATCAGACCTAGAGAAGCGAAAAGGTCCAATTCTGAGCCGGGACCTAGATGATCCAGGTGCATGGGACATGGACCTTGATGAAATATGAAGAGAAAAGAAATGGCCTCTCCTAGAAAACGTTTTATTGACCATTGCAGACTCTCTCAAATGCCCGCCCGCAATACATTATGGTGAATCTTATGTCAGAAGGGCTAAAATGGTTCCAATGTCCCGTTTGCAAGGAGTCAATTCATTGGAAGTTACCAGAAGATGACTTAAAGAAAGTGAAGAGATTCCCAGCACCCATTGTGATTCAACACAAAGATCACTACTTGATATGCTATCTAGATAGTCATCATCAACTTGCAGATACTGAAATTGCTGCTTCTTTTGTGGAAGGAAAATCAAAAGAGTGAGTTCTTCTTCAGATTACTATTTTATCCCATTATCCATTGCCCATTCAAGAACTCTTGAGGCTTGCGCACTTGCCATCCCCCAAGATTTCAGATTAAGAACAAGATTTCTAATTCCAGTAATCCAATCTTCTAGGAGATCTCTTACTCGATTTTGGATTGCAATATCATCAGAGTCCCGATATATTGGTAAAATCTTGTCCACCAGACTTTGAGAGAGAACAAGTATTGTCTCGAGCCGTGCAATCCATTCTTCACGAGGAAGACCAGAAAGAGTCTGCGCAACTGCAAGATGGTAATCATATTGGGCAGTATAATATCGTAATCGCCATGACAAAAATTCGATAAAAACTGTCTTGTGAGCTGTAGAAGGTGCAGTCTTGATTAACAGACTTAGAAAACGTTGGGTCATCTCATCAGCGGATTGACTAGCATCAAAGTAAAGTGCCATAGCCTTTTGATACTCTTCATTCTGAAGATGTATGTCTGCATTGCTAACAGCATCTTTGAATCGAGTCAATAAAGCTCTTGTTGAATCCCCTTCAAGTTCATCCAAGTCAGTTTTCACCTCCGTATCATTTTCATTCTTCGTTTGGTTACAGACAGGTGAATTTTGGTGGTTTGATAATTCTATCTGTCACAAGGGAGATTGATTATCCCAGTACCAACGGTCAATGATTTTGTTTCAATAAGATATTATGTGGTCTCTATTTATCTTCAAATTGGAGGCATATTTTGAACCTTGTATTCTTCAGATGCATGTGTCCAATTTAGAAACTCCTCGCTAGGAGGATGATTTTGATAAAGCTCTCTTCTTTGTAGCTCCAGACATTGTTCCTTCCGTCCCACAAATTCAGCTATGGAAAGAAGCTGATGTTTTGATTCAAGGGAAGTCTTACGAATAGGATTGATCCACTGATCCCAATCACCTCCCCGCATGTTATGGTGGTCCACGATTAAAATCGGAATGGATGCAGCTAGAAGTGATAATGAATAGAATGCAGAGTTAGCTTCAATCCTAGAGAATTGGCTCAGATATAGAGGAGGTCCTCCAATAATTGCTACATCAGGTTCCGCAGATAGAATATACGATAGAGTTTCTTTTGAGGTTGGACCTTGTACATCGGGAGCAAATAGAAAACGCTTGCCAGAATATTCAACTATTGTTGCAATGATAAATCCTAATGGACTATCATTAGATCCGTGAGGTAGTGGTTGAGAGTAGGTAATCTGTGTTTTACCCACTTGGAATTCTTTCCCATCAGCCCAATGAATCTCTTTGATTACAGATTTTACATCTTTAATGAAGTAATAGCCTCTGCGTCTCTGAGAATTGTTGATATTCTCGCGGTTATCCTTTGCATAGACTATCTTGCCAGTAAACATCTCTTTGCGCTCATCTCTTGTGCAGATGTTATACAAGTAGTTTTCAAATCCAGGGCGAATGTGATCATAATGATAGTGTGACACAGATAGGATGTCAGACTCTTTTGCATGATTTCGGATAGCTTTCAAAGTACTGTTAAGTTCTTGATACTCCATGGGATGAGGTTCAAGAGCGTATCTATTTGCCAAAGCTGCAGAAGGATCAAAGAGAATTGAAACATCTGGAGTTCGAACAAAGGTACAGAGAGAACGTACTCCAAGACTCTCTGCAGCGATTGGAATTATTTCAATATCATCAAGATGCATTATTTCGCTCCCTATAATATACTAGGTGGTATCCTTTATCATCACGTAAAAGTTCAACCTCATGGATTGTGGTTTTCTCAGGCATGATCAAGAATCTGTGGAACATCTCAAAATCAGAAGGTAGAACTTTGGATTTGCTAGATTCAATGGACTCCAATGTGAAAAGTTCAAGATCTCCTTCTCGATGGTTTTTTGTAAAATTGGGAATAGTTGCGTGCCCCACAAATATTAGGAATTGGGAAAGAAGATTACCCTCTGAATCAACAAGTCGTTCGGAAACAAGACCACGATATTCATAGCTATCAACGCTTGTAGCACCAGTCTCTTCCATCACCTCGCGTATAGCTGCTGATGTAATGTGTTCTCCGACATTGACTTTCCCTCCAACAAGACTCCATAGCCCCTCATACGGTGGATTCTTACGTTGGATGAATAGATACTGGTCTTGGTGTTCAAGGATAGTAATCACTATTGGAATTATCTTTGTCATTGAAAGCACCTCTAACAGTGACAATTCACTTCCTGAAGAATCTACGCTATAAACTCTAAGGCTAACATTCATAGGAAGTACAGTAGAAAGAAGATTGGTGTTTGGATTGGTCGACCTATTACCTAAGTCAGTGAGAAAAGATATCCTCACATTAATTACTCCTAGTCAGGAAGAGGTAGACCTTCAAGCAGATATTATCAATCAACTAAGAATAGCATTAGAAAAGCGTGCAGAGTCCGAAAAATTCAGGTATTCATTTATCGAGGCTGAAGGATCAACTGGAAAGAAACAGACTCAGCTCAAAGGGGCTGCAGATATTGATCTATTCGTAGCGCTAAATCCCAAAGATCATCCAGGAATTAACGACCAAAAGGTCGTTGATACGCTCATGAGTAAACTGGTCTCTAAATGGTTTGAACCTGCGGTAAGAAATTTGAAAGTCACAGATGTACAAAGAGCATTTTCTCAGCACCCATTTCTCTCTTTAAAGATGAATGGAATAGATGTTGATATACTTGGGTGTTTTGACCTTGATGCTGAAACTATAGCTGAAAAGGGACCAATTACAGCCGTTGATAGAACGATACACCATACCCACTACATTGCTGAACGGATGAATGATAGAAAGAGAGAAGATGCACGGATTCTGAAGTCATTTGTTAAGGCATGCCATGCATATGGCGATACTTGCGCAGTAGGTAGAATGGGATTGACTGGAGTTACTCTAGAGATCATAGTTCTGAACACGCCAGATCTTGAATCATCTTTCAATACATTATATAATCTGGACTCAGAACCTTTAGATCCTGAAGAAAGGCCACTTGATGACCTGAAGAAAATACCAACATTCCGAGATGATATTTTATTCTTGATTGACCCCACAGACTATAGCAGAAATATGGCAGCAAGTTTCAGTGATCGCTCGTACAGATGGGTGAAAAACAGAATTGATAATCTACGAACCCACTTGAAAGAAGGCAATGTTGATGAAATTGTCAACTCATTGATACAAGCACCAATCTCAAGTGAAGACATACCATCTTCAGTACAGAATCACTCATGTGTGCAGGAGTTCGAAGCAAGTGGAAAGGTCCACTATACAATACTCAGGGATAAACTTCATCGACTTGCCAGAAAGATTATGCAAGAAATGAGCTTTGAAAGAACGGGAGAGTCTCGTTTTGGCGAAATCCTAACTGAAGTCTATTTCAAAGACAGGAGATATGCACTAGGTTTGTTTGTAGAGAGACCCATCATTCCTGCAACCTTCAATAGAAGAGGACCACCAGTGACTCGTAAAGATGCAGTAAGAAAATTTAGAGAGGCACATCAAGATAATGTATTCGAGAGAGATGGCTTTCTTTATGTCAAAGAGAAACGTACATGGACGAGTGCCTCAAAGCTCTTCAAGTCGACTATAAAGAAAAACACTATCAAAGGATTGGATATCCAGAATGATAGGACAATACTAGGAAACCAGGTTCTTAGAGTACTTCATGACTTTATTCTTCCTATTGAACCAACATTTGCAGAACGAATAACAAGAGTTAAGGATGAATAGAAGAATTCCTGATTGTGATTGTCATGGGTAATGACAAGATTGCATTCATCTCTCATCCAAAGGCTAGTCTTCATCGAATGCCTTTTCCTAAACCGCATCTGGAGTCATTTGAGAACTCATTGCGATTTCAGATGGCTGAAAGATATCTGGAACAAAGTGGCGTTCTCTCCACAATGATGCGAGTTAAGGCTCCAAGAGCAACTCTACAAGATCCCTTACTTGTTCATTCGCCATACTTAGTGGATACTGTAGAATTGATGTCTGAAATTGGAAGCGGACAACTTGGGGAATCAGCATACGCTAGCCCAGACCTCATTCGCTCCGCACTACTCACTGTGGGAGGTGCCATGAAGGGTGTGGACATGGTTCTTTCAGGAGATGCAAACCATGCATTTGTACTAATGCGACCGCCAGGACATCATGCAACAACATCAAATCCAATGGGATTATGTTATTTCAACAACGTTGCAATCGCCACAGCACATGCTCTTCAGAATAAGTCAGTCAATCGAGTTTCAATAATTGATTTTGATGATCATCATGGTAATGGAACTTCAGAGATATTCTATACAAATCCAAATGTTCAGTATATTTCATTTCACGAGTACGACTATGAGAATTTTGGACTAGGACATTATAATGAAATAGGATATGGAGAAGGAAAAGGGACTAACATCAATATTCCACTTTTGGAGACCTCGCCGGATATATCTTACGAGTCAGCTATCAAACGAATTATGATACCAGCAATTTCCTCGTTCAAACCAGACTTGATAATGGTATCTGCAGGATATGATGCGCATTATGCTGACCCAGTTGGAAATATGGATATAGATTCTAGGACATACTGGAGTTTTGGAAACGAGATTAGGAAGATTTCCAACGCTTCTGGTGTCAGAGGTTCTGTCTGGGTTTTAGAAGGTGGATACAATCCCTTTGTAATTGGTCCATCTATCAGAGCGAGTCTTGATGGCTTAGCTGGAAAAGAAGTTCCAAAATTGGATGATCAGATTGAGCGAGAGGTCAGTCAATTAATTGTGGAATCAAATAACGAGATAATCGAAAAAGTTTTGGAAACAATCAGACAGTACATAAAGGCTTAATGGTCCTTTCGTGGCATGCACAACGTTTTAAGGGCTTCCTGACCAGCGAGCTTAATCATATTTGGTGGAACCAAATGGCGAAGAAAAGAAAATCAGGCGGCCGAAGTAAAGGCAGTTCAGGTAAAAGCAAAACAGTACAATGCTCCAGATGTGGAAGACTTGTACCTGCTGACAAAGCAAAGAAGTATACAAAACGGGTTTCAGCTGTTGAACCTCAATTAGCAAGAGAATTGAGACAGCAAGGAAGCTATATCCAAACACGCAGAGTGACATCATACTACTGTGTGAGTTGTGCAGTCCACTCTGGCAAGGTACAAATCAGACAAGCCACTGAGAGAAGAAGTACCTAAACGTGTGAATCGTTATTAAAATTCATCATGTTCGCTCTCAAGGTCCATTTCGATAGACCAAGTGTTTGAGTCCTATATTAGATGGTATGCCATATGCCAGATTCCACCAAACTCAGATTCATCCAATTACTTCCTGAAGCATCTGCAACAGGAGAGTTCATTTTGAAAGACTTACCAGGATCAGGGAAGAGAATAGACCTCCTCTGCCGTGTGCTTTCTGCAGGTTTTGATTGGGCACCTGATGCATATGACAAATCTAACATCGAGATCATTGCTATAATTGATGATAGTGTCACTCTTTACGTAAAATATCCCGAGCACCAGCTTCCATCAGGAGAGAAGGCATGGGCAAAGGTAATCAAGGATTCACTACAAGGAAACGCTCCAGACTATATTGTGGTCACTGATGATAATATTGAGTCACTGATTATGAGATATAACAGTCCACCAAAAGACAACCTTTGGATTTTACATGAAGAGGGAGAAGAAGTGGATTTCCAAGTAGATATCGACCTTACGACTGATAACAGTTTTATGCTTGGAGACCATAGAGGCTTTAATTCTCATGTAGAAGAATTGGTATCTAAATACGCTCTACAAAAGATTTCTTTAGGAAAGACCAGTTATCTAAGCAGCCATTGCGTTGCTAGAATCATCTCAATATTTGAAAGGAAGGATAAATGATGGCAGTTGCTGATGAAGGTAATCAACCAAAAGCTATGAACAGATTAGTGAACAAGCTTACAAAAGAAATGCTCTGGATGTATATTCTCAGACTCCTACAGGAGCGACCTCATTATGGATATGAGATTAAGCAGCTCATTCAAGAACGATTTGGATTTTCTCCAGCTACTGTGAGCGGCTATGCTATCATTTACCGTCTCATCAAAGATGGATTAATTGAGGAACAACGGAAGAGCGATTCCCCACGAAAATACTATGCAATCACTAAGAAAGGGGATAACGCAATGTCCGAAGCAAAGCAGTTCATAACTAAGACAGTTAGCCTTGTATTCGATAAGACGGAGTAACAGAGAACTATCGGGTCTCAATATTAAGGGCAATAGTATTTGCCCGTTCAAGAACTTTAGAAGGATTCAGCAGGAAATCCGTTCTATTCTTGCCCTTTGGTGGCATAAAGGTTACAACAGAAGTACCAAGTGCAGCACTGCTTGATGGGATGTAATCGCTCAATATTCCAAAGGCAAATCCTCCGAGGAAGGCTGAACTAGCATCACTAAGGTCACATATCTCTACAGATTGAGATGGTATGATACTGAATTTACTTCCATCAAAGAGAAGGCTACCACGTGAATCAAGGGCAATTACACAATTATCAGCAATAGAATCCACAATAATCTCTGCAGCTACAAATGGATCAGTTTCACCTGTAATTAGAAACGCTTCATGTTCACTAGGTATGATATAATCAATGAAAGAGCGGGTCTTACTAGCTACTTGTAGTTCAGAGATTATTGTCAGCTTTCGATTATCATCAGCTGTACGAAGTTGTGGGTCGAGAAGGATTTGTGCGTCGGATGAGTTACATAACCACTCGACCAGCTCTGCATTAATCTCCTGAAGTAGAGGACAGAGAGCGATTATTTTTGATGATAGAAATTCATCAGGGATATCACGAATACCGATGGATTTAGGAATACCAACTACACTTGTGATAATGGGGTCTCTATCATCTTTACAATCTATTTCAAATCCTCCGGTCTCAGGTGATTTTACAACATAGTATTCAGGAATTCCAAGTTTATTATATTCAGCAACAAGCTGAGTTTGAAACTCGGAGCTAATTGGACCTACGAGGACCATATTCTCCAAGCCTAATTGTGATGTTGTAAGAGCAGTTGTAATTGCAGGGCCAGCCAATGCAAGTCCGGTATTCTTGACCGAGTTGTATGTTATCCTATCGTAAGATGGAGAACCAATCACAACTAAATCATACATCTGGAGCAGCACCCTTCTCAGTTGCCAAAATGACCTTACGAGCATAAAGTAATCTCTGTGCTACAGTAATATGTGAAAGAATGCCGACTATCACAATACAGAGAGTAAGTATATTGGTGACATCCAATGCAATAAAGAAGTTCAGTAGGAGAGGGACATAGGCCAATGCATCTATCCAGATATTAGTTGCAGGAAGTGCAAGTAGAAGGATGCCTGCAATCTGGAGGATTAGTTTTTCTTGACGTTCTGCTATTCCGACAGTGCAACTCTCCATTCCTCCAACGGACTCAGCTTTTGCACGAGTGAAACTAGCCATGACCATACCGAATAGTGCGAAGAATCCCCAGAACCAAGGAACAAAACTATCACCGGGTGCATAGGGCCACCATGGAATCGAAACTGCGCCTACAGGTCCCATCATAAGACCAAGCATGAAGAGATATTCTGCATATCTATCAAGTGTATGATCAAATGTTGCTCCGAACTTCGAAGCGAGACCAGCTGCTCGTGCAACTGCACCATCAAACATATCCAAGACTACGGTAAAGATAAGGAACGCTAGACCTAGTAGGAGGTCCCCTGAATAAAAGATCCATGCAGTTATCAGAGCAACAAATACTGTAAGCATAGTAATCATATTTGGCGTGATTCCAGTTTTTGCAAGTGCTGCACCAATCGGCATCATGGCTTTCTGATATCTTTCTCTAAGACTTCCTAGCATGGCCAGAACTCCATATCTATAGATTATCGTCGCCGAAATTTGTACCTCTAATAAACGTGTTGAGAGGGGATATTCTGATATCTTTCTCTTTGTCTAAAGTACACTCTGAATTCTTTCTATCACCCAATCAATTCCAAGCATATTTAGGAAGGGTCCCAGACGAGGACCAGATTTCCTTGAGATAAGAATTCGATAAAGGACAAGAAAAGCACGGTTCGGTTTAATGTCCACTTCTCGTGCAGAATTGAAGATGGCAGCTTGAATATCATCCTCTTCTAATGGAGCTTTTCCTAATGCTTCAATTAGTTGAGATAAGAACCTCTTATCTTGTTCTGTCAATGTCGCTTTGATATCAGAGGGGACAACATCAGGCACCTCAACTTGATCATTGGGATTTCCAAATTCCCGCACCCATCCTAAAGCACGTGATAATCTGATTGGCACCAATGCTTTTGCTTCTGGAGAAACTTTTGTCAAATTGTATTGCTTCCTCATTACTTCATAGCATCGTTCAAGAATTGTATCTTTATCGAGTATTCCTTGTAATTGTGAAGTCACAGTGGCAAACTTGAATGATAATTTAGGAATGTATTCATCACTCACAGGATGGACTTCTGTATTAGGATAAAGAACACGCGCAAATTCTTGTTTCTCACTATCTACATCATCTAATCCGTAGTAATCTCGTTCAAAGGACTCATAGATATCAACCAAATCTGGGATGAGATCTGTCTGTATATTGTTTGATTTTTCAAGATCAGTTCGTAGAACCATATAGCGGAATAATTCAGGTGGTGCTATATCCAACCATGCACGAGGCGTGAATACACGTCCTTTTGAGGTCCCCATATCACGACCAGCAAGACGAACCCATTCAAAGGGAACCTTGACAGGACCGGACCATCCAAAAACCCGTTTAGACATTTCTAATCCAGTATCGTAGGAACCCCCTTTGACAGCATGATCTTTTCCTGCAGGTTCGACGGTAGTCTTCATTACATACCACTTTGCTGGCCAATCTACTCGCCAAGACAATTTTAATTTCAGTTTGTCAAATTTCTCTGTCGCTGAATGCCCACAATGTGCACACTCGTATGATACTTCATCACTCGTTTTATTGTAGGCAGTTACACGATTTGGTACAATTGAGCCCTTTCCTCCAGATTGAATCCGTCCACAAACTGGACATATCACTGATGCAGGATACCATGTTTCCATAGATTCAATGTACTCTGTTTTCTGCTTCTCGTTGAAATCTCGAGCAACATATTCGATAAGAATCTCCCGAATAGTTTCAGTATGAAATAGACAGGTTCGAACTGCATCAAGCATCTCTTTCGTCTCATACAATTTCGATTGCTTGATGACCTCTGGATCTACCCCAAACTCTGGAAAGGATTCAACAAGCTCGTTGATATAATGAGCACCTAGATTCTCACAACAACCATCAGGGTCTGGAGCATTAGAATATGGAACTCCCATGTACTCATCCGGAGACAACTTCAGACTTGGGGGAAAAGATCGAATAGGGTCATAATCATCAGCAATGAATACTGTCTTTGCTTTCTTGCCTAAGGCTTGAAGCTCTCGTTTGATGACGTCTGCAATGATTACCTCTTTCATAAACCCAATATGTACACTACCACTCATGCTCTTTCCAGTAACGATGAGGTATTGTTCTGGGTCTCTTTCTAGTACTTTGTTAACTAAATCTCGAATCCAGTGAACTGAGAATTCTTCTTGAGGGTCTTCAGACGTCATCAATCATTCCTCGAATTCCCACGGTGCAGGAATCTAAAGAACATTACTCAAGATGAGAATTCAGAAACTCTCAGGTCATTTCGTGACATGAAGAAGAAATACACTGGAATTGACGCCAAGAGAATAACTGCGATTATTGAGATGAAGATTGTGACTATTGAAATTGGGAGATATGCTAATGTTGGAACTGCAGCCTCCGGAATTAGCGCATAGATGCTTAGAAGTGCAGCAAGTAGGAGGGCGGGAATTCCAGAGCGAATACCCATATCTAAACCTTCAGCGATCATCACTCTAGCAATGAAAGTGGGTTTAGCACCAATCGACTTCATAATGACATAGTCTCGAAGTCTTCCGAATACAGACACAAGAAGATAATTCAAGAGACCAAGAAATGCACTCACTAAAGCCATGAATGCAAGGGGATTTAGAAGAATCCAGATTGCATGAATAGCATCGATATTTTCCTGAAGGACAACATCTTGACGATAGATATCAAATCCATATGTTTGTGCAATGCTCTCGATTTCAGAAATGACTGACTCATCATATTCGTCGAGTTGGATTAAAGCCAAATTACTTCCTGAAACACCTGCATAATTTTGAAGGACTGATATATCCATTAGTGCCATCATTCCGCTGTTTAGAGTATCAAATGCTAGAGCACTCACATGCAATGTCTGACCTCCAAACTGGAGTGTTTGAACTAATGGATCCACAAACATCTCCTCTGCAAGTTTCCCACCAATCCATGCTTCTGTGACATTTGCTCTATTCCCTTCATAATACCAATTAGAGATCGTCTCACCCCAATCAATACCCACTAACAGAGCTGTACCATCTCTTCCTTCACCTATGGCTGTATAATCCTGTATCAAATCGTTCCATATGATTCCAGGACCCTCATGGATTTCAGAAAATACAAGCAAACGTGTTTCAACAGTACTTACGCCAAGAAGACCTTCTAATTCAACAAGTAAAGAGCTATTAAGTATTTGAGAGCTATCAAGAAATGAAAATGATTCATTGAGTGGATTTCCGTACGGAGAATATGCATCATAATATTGATCTAAGAGATTCGAATTCCCAACTGCAATGACATTTGTTCCCATAGATCGCATCAAATATGATCTGGATGTTGTTTCCACTACACCACCGCCCATCCAGAGAAGAGAAGCAAGAGTAAAGCTTAGAAATAATGAAAGCATAGTCCGTCGAGTTCCACGAATTCGCCGCCCGGTGTTCTTTGCCGCGATTCTAAAGGCAAGACCAAAACTATCCATAAAACCAGATTTTGTCACTTTTGTTCCTACATCAGGATTCAAAGCACTTGAGGGAGATTCCTGAACGGTATCATAGATGGGCTTTTGAGATGAGTAATATCCAGCAAAAATATAGACTGCTGCAAGGATACCAATTTGCAATAGAGGAAATTCCATTGTAAATTGAACTCCTGGCATGTATGCTGCAAGCCACATCATTCCTATCATGTAGAACAGCGTTCCGAAAGTCAATCCAAGAATAACACTAGCAAGGAGAAGAATGACAGATTGTGCCATAAAGAAATCAAATATTGTATCTAAGGTAGTACCTACTGCTTTCATCAATCCAATATCACGACGTCTTGTAACCATCTCTAATGATACAGTTGATGAAACAACTATAGTTCCTAGAGCAAAGACCAGGAGGATAATGAACCATACAAAGGTAGAGAAGAACATCCCCATGGAGTTTGCAAGAGTCCCAGTTAGGGTAAATGTAGAAACATCAAGAAGCACATTTCCAAATAGAAAGATGAAGGTCGTAGATGCAATAATGCTCGTGAGAGAGATGAGGACCAATGTGGATCTGAAAGGTCTACGCTTCAAATCCTTCGAAGCATAGGTTTCCATATCAGTCACTTACACGCAACTCTCCTGCTATCATTTGAAAATGACGAATTCCTTGTTGATTGATGATGCCCTGGTCGTGAGTCATAACAATAACTGCTTTTCCCATTTTATTTAGTTCGAGAAGAAGCTCGCGAATCATTTGCCCACTGTCACCATCGAGATTCGCAGTGGGTTCATCCGCAAGAATGATTGGAGGATCATTAGCCATAGCACGCGCAATAGCTACTCGCTGTTGTTCTCCAGAACTTAATTGCCAAGGAAGATGGTCTGCACGTTCCTCCATCTTAACCCTCTCTAGAAGTGTCATTGCTTCTTCACGTAGGTTTGATTGGCTTTTATCGGATAATTGCATGGGGAACATCACATTTTCCAATGCAGTCAATGTTGAAACAAGATTATAGCTTTGAAAAATAAAACCAGTATTGCTTAATCTGAAGGAAGATCGAAAAGCTTCATCATAATCATTGATTGGAACATCCATTACATGAACTCGTCCAGATGTAGACAAATCGATAGCCCCGATGATATTGAGAAGTGTTGTCTTTCCACTTCCAGAATGACCTGCGATGACAACAAAATCTCCTAATTTGACCTCCAAACTCACATTTCGAAGGGCTTCAATTTCTTTTCTCCCCAATTTATAGACACGAGAAACATTTTGCAATTTCACTGCAAAGTTTATTTCATCGAAGTCTTCAACGTCAATATCATCGCGTGTATAATCTACTGCATCCATGTACTCATCATCAGCCATTCTATACCACCATTCAAAATATGTGTAGAAATATCTGATTTTCCCTGTTTCGAATACAAAATAAGGATAGAGGTTGGCCAGCTATTGTACTATTGACAACAGCTGACTAAACCCAATTTAATTTAGAATGTCGGAGCAGGTCAGAGCTGTTCGAGCCCAATCAGTAAGTATGACTGGTTTCTCTCTTCCAAAGACCTTGACGGATCTTAGGATATCAGCATCCAACAGAGTGCTTGTGTAGTAAGAAATTAGGCTCTTATCCACATCAAGGCCTCTGCTAATCTCAGCCTGTGTTGTCTGACCATTTTTCATACACTCAGACAGAATAGATCCAACTGTAGGATTCCTCGATAACGCTGTCAGTAGAAGAACACGTTCTTCGGTTGAGTAGCTCGGAGGAAAGATGTGCCTAACATTACCTGCTCGTAAGGATATCACTTCACCATCACCTTCAAGATTCTTTAAGTGATATTGAAGAGCTCCCATTGCACATCCAATTAGTCGATGAAGTTCACGAAGATGTATACCTGGATTTGCGTTGACTTCATCAGATATTCTGTCACGTAGCTTTAAGGCGCGTTTGTCCCTACTACGTTCTATTGATATTGTACCTAAGATCAGTGCAACAAAGCCTATATCGACCGATTTAGTTGTCCAGTGTTCCCAGAAATCCAAAGTTCCAATACCTGCCCATACAACGGCATCAGCAGTGACATGGACTGTTGCATTACTCACTGTAGATAAAGTATATCCTAAATCGAGTGTGGCCTGATTACTATTCGTAGCATTTGAAATATCCTGAGCTACGAGATTCAAACCACCATGTCCTGAACTAGACAGAGCTACACCAATAATGCTCCATGTTAGAAGCATAAATGATAGTCCAATAAGGACTTTTTTAGACCATTGGCTGCTCATGTATTTTCTACCACCATGAATCCTAATATGCTTTAGTAGTTAAGCAAATCGCATGTTGAAAGATTGCACTATTACGGATTTGCACCACGTGAAGGATAACTCATAGTGATTTTAAATGTGCATGATTCTGCACCAGTAGACATACAGGTGTCTTCTACAACAATTAATTTTTCATATTCGATTCTGTTGAAATCTGTGAGGTATTCTAAAACTGCTTCGATGAATCCTTTCAAGAAGTGACAGGAGGATTCATCTGCCTCATAGCCTGAAGCATAAGGATTGTCTTCAACTTCTATAATCGCTTCCTCGTCAAGCCAAAGCTTGTACAGCTTTGCAATCTTAATATCACCAAAAGGTACAATCAATGTCTCCAAGGCCATCTTGATGAATTCGACAATTCCTTTGAAGTCACCTGGTGGTTTTTGTTTTCCAACCTTGAAATACTCCCTCTGTGCCTCAAGACCAGCTAGTCTTCCTGCGGAATAGTAAAGATCACGCACGCGATCAGGAAACATGACTGCTATTCTACTACCCAATTTATTCCATGTCTTTGCAAAGAAAGCGACCATCAAATCGCGTTCCTTTAGCTTTCCTTGCCACCATGGAAGTACCTTCTCTTGCTTTGACATTTGAATGGCCCCGTGTAATTCAATCTGTGCAAATGTGTGTTAAGTGCTTTACTAGTATATTCTAACCTAAACGAACATTCCAGACACACATTTCCGCACCAGTAGCATGGCTCATTTCTTGGAATACTTTGGCATCCACACCCTTAAACTCTAGTATTTTTTCAAGGATACCACTAAAAATCTCACAGTACCCAAAGCCCCGCATACCTTCGAGATTGACCTCTTGACACCAGACACATTCTTTATCGCTAATTCGAACTGAACCACGTGCAGTCTTCATATCAATATCATTTGGTTTTTTATCATAGAGAACTTTGTAGACCACTTCGATTAATTTTGATACATCTTCACGAGTTGTCACGCTATCCTTAGTCTTCTCCACAATCTCAGTATTGAGGTATATCTGTTGTCCGATTTCACGGCCCAAATCACGAAGCTTTTGATTTGCTTCATCGATGTTGGATGTTTCGGATAGTACTTTATCGACAGCATTAGCGTAGAAACTTACTAAGAGAGGATTTTCAACTTTGGGCATAATATTAAACCTCGTTATTTGATAGTCCTACCAATCATCTTCAAACCAGAGCTCCTATACTTTGCAAGGGTTTGTAGAACTCTAGCCATGGGTTGATTAGTAGCCTCAGCAATTTGCTCTTGTGTTTGCTTTCCATCACACAGGCGAATAATAGCGAGATCATCACCTGAAACTTTAGAGAGATCACCTTCAAACTTCGGACATTTTACATAACGTCCCATTGACCCGCCTGATTTAGATGCTGCAGCTTTATCGGTTCCTTGTTCTAATCTGGGAACACTAATAATTTGCCGTGTTGCACTCCACTTCAATAGGTCAATAACCCGGTCAGTTGGTTGAAACATAGAGTCAGCAATATTCTCTACTGAATTGTTGCCATCGACAAGCATTAGAACGTCGAATCCAAAGTTGCGATATTTTTTCTTCATCTCCGTATACAATGCAGAATCCAATAACAGGGATGTTGAATATTCAGAACCACGTTCAGGAATGGTACTTGTTGTAACATTAAAGTCTTCAGGAGATAATTCCTCTACAGGAGCACTTGGTGTTTCTGTTACAGTAGAAGTTGAATCAGGAACTGGAGAACTGCTTGATACATCAACTTTAGGGGTTTCAACGGGTGTCGTTTCTACAGCAGCTGCTTGGGCGATACTCTCTAAAACTTGAAGATTTGCTTCAGAAGACTCTTCAAATTCGTCAGGAGGCGGTGGAAGCTCTATGCCTTCTAATAATCGAAGAACATTCTTTGTTTTTGCGATTGCTAGTCCAAGTTGAAGTTCTGGAACATAGAGAACAGTAAGAATCCAATTATCATCGACGGGAGAAAGGACTACTAGACCCTTTTCCGTATCAATGGTCATAAGACGAAGGTCTTTCTTGTAAAGTTTGATACTATCCTGTACTCTTGGAAAGAGATCATCAGGAAATGCAAAGCTCACAAATGGCCGACCGATTTTAGTCATTAGTGAATAACCGAGAACTTGGTCATCAAATCTTAGTTTAGAAAGAGCTCGCTCTAAATCTTTGGACATAATAACACCTCAGGGAGAGTAGTATAACCACTTCCAGCCCGTACAAGCTATTTTTCTCAGAGACTTAAGAAAAGCATTGTGGTGATGGTCTTTATTGTCAATGTTGATTGTTCGAAAACTGTTAAGAGGAGATTACAGGTCACTTGTAATCATCCGTAAAGAGGAGATTAAATGAGAAATTTCTTGGGTGGACTAATTGCCATTATGACAGGTTCTGTTATCATTGTAATTCTACATAACATTCAGAACCCAGTATTTTCATGGCCATATAGTTCAGTCTGGTTCATTTTAAGTGGGTGTAGTACACTTAATGCAACATTTCAAAATATACTTGAACCAGAATTGATTTTCGGATATATTCTCACATGGATAATCATTGGACTCCTCTTAGTTCCATTTTCTAAAAAGGGATGGAATACTCTTCGGACATCGCTCTGGGCGGGTTTCTTTCTTGGTATGTTTTCTCTGATATCCTTATTTTTAGAAAATCCGAATTTCTGGACTTCACCAACAAGAAATCTGGAGTTAGTCTTTCATTTTCTCACAGCAGTCCTGGTTTCTCTTCTGGCATTACCAAGCGCTATTCCTGCAACTATGATTAAGGAAAGAATACTGAGACAAGCTGAAGACCCAATACCTGATAAGATAGAAACCTCGTGTGAATGCGGAACTGTTTTCAAGTCAAATCCACTGATTTGCTCCGAATGCGGTAGACAATTGCGTGAGCTTATAGATTAGCGATCCCTTGTTATCCCACCACCAAGTATACCACCAATAGCGCAAGCAATACAGGGATATATTGCACCTTCAAGAGCTACTTGCATTATAATGAGCGACGATGGTGAAAAGATTGCCATTATGCTAAATGTAGGAGAAATCACGAAAATGAAAAGCCAAATTAGGATAGCTCCTATAATTGCAGCAAATATAGCAGAGAGAATACCTGGTAGGAAATCTTTGGATAATAGCCCAGCAACAAGACCACCAGTACCCCAAGCAAGAAACATGAGTACTGATGCTCCTCTTGCACCATACGTAAGAACGCTTCCTAGACTTTCAGCACCAAAGGCGGAAGGATAGAGTATAGTACCGACAATTGCAAGTTTTGCCTCCAAATCAGTTCGAGCAACATAGTCAGTGACAACACTAGAGGTTATCAAATCCTCCGGCATAAAGGGACCGAAAGTCATCACTATAAACACAATCGCAAACGCAGTAATGAGACCAAATAGCGTGCCTAAACCTTGACCCAACAGTAGTACCTCAGATTCTTGATTGTGTAATATATTCTCTCGCTTATTGTTTTATACCTTCTTGATATGGCCTACGATAGTTGGTGCTGTAACAAACTACGTGAGTAAACGGAGTGTCCAAGTACAAGCATCATCACCCAATGCTCTGCACGACTCTTGGAAACTGTCTGCAGAGAATCCTCTCAGTCGCATGACAGCATCAAATACTCCACTGACAAGAACACAGTACTGCAAACCGGGCATATCTGTGATGACCACACCTGCACATACAGGACATTTTTCATCAGTGAATTTAATCGTCCTCTTGTCGTTACTGATTTCTATAGAAGTGAACTCTTGACCAGAGTTTACCTTGTATGCCAACTGCAATGTTTTAGCAAATTCATGAAATTCAACTGCATGCTCTCTAATTCGATCTGCATAATCCATGAGGAGGGTCTCCCCAACACGAAAGCCGATATCTCTCATCTTTGTATTGATTTCATCTACACTTGCACTTGTTGCCATTAGCATATTCATAAGTTCACGATAGCTTGCTTGGAAGAGAACTTTTGATACTTTGTCAGTTTTCAGTTGCCATCCTAATTTTCCTTTAATACCCATTTGAATCAACCTCTTGTTAATTTGACCGTACGAATGAATCGCAGCGATTTACCACGATAGGGTATCGTACACTGTAGGGCGTCGAAGTATGGAATTCCAAGCACAGTAGCAATCTGCTGGAGAGAACGTGTGCCATCACAGAGTTCGAGTACCGCACGATGTTGTTTCTTGGCTTTATCTATGTTGCCTTCGAAAAGGGGCATCTCAATGAGCTCCTTTTGTTCTGTCTCTTGCTCATCAGGACACTCAACATCAACTATGCCTTTACTCACACACCATCGAACAGCATCTAAAACCTTCTCGACAGATTTTGCTAATCGCTCAGCAATCTTGTAGACTGTCATCTTCTGGTCAATGATTAGAAGAATATCAACTCCAAGATTCGAGTATGCTTTTTTCATCGCCAAGTTAAGATTTGAATCAAGAGTCACTGCTTGATTGTAGTTCTTGCCTCTCAAAACCACACAACCATGGAAGACTTCTACTTCTTCCATGTCGATTTCGTCCTCCTCAATTAGAGGGGCGACTTCTACAGATTCAGGGGCGGGAGGCTCAACCACAATTGGTTCTTCAATAGATTCCGGTTCCTCAGGAATCACCTCGATTTCAGGCTCTATAGTACTTGGAGGGGGAGGCAAATCGACTTGAACAAGAAGATTGACAACAGCCTGTGTTCTTGATAATGCACCACCAAGATGTAATTCCGGTGCGAAGAGTACCGCTAAAACCCATTTTGGATTTACTCGTGCTAGAACAACACTTCCCTCATCTGTTAAGACATTCATCAATTTCAGATCGTTTGCATGAATTCTAAGTGTCCCTTTGATTCGAGGCAATACTTCATCAGGTAATGAAAACGAGAGGAATGGATGTCCATCATTTGTTATCAATGCATATCCAAGTACTGACTCATCGAACTTCAACTTTGTCAGGACTCGTTCTAATTGCATTTTCATCACCTAACTTAGCGATTAAATTCCCTGCCACAGAATGTAATTAATCCATAAGTAGCTTTTTACCATAGGCAGATATTGGAGGTTCTGATTTAAGAAAGTGTAATACTTCCTCTTTATTTGGTGGGTTCGAATCCATTGATGATATATAAAGCGCAGCCACAGCATTGGCTAATATTAATTGATCATTCAGTTCTAAATTATGTAATAGACCATAGATTAGTCCTGCATTGAACGCATCTCCAGAACCACATGTAACTCTCGGATCTATTTGAAAGGAGGGAACAAGAATCATTTCATCGTCATGATAAGTAGAAGTAAAGTGTGGGGTGTGTAAAACAACTCGAACGCCTGTTTGCTCAGAAATGAATTTTGCTCCTTGGATCCACTCCTTTGGTTGTTCAGAGATATTCTTCCACCGACTATCATGACTCGATAGAACCCAAGCAAGCCAAGCAACCTCATTCTCATTGAGACCCAAAATATCGAGATTCCCTGAGGTTATTCCCTTTTCAAGTAGAGGTCCGATATAATCAGGATTACTTGAAGGGTCACCTATATCCATAAAGGTAATCGCATCGGTGGAATCTTTCACCATATTGAAGAGATCTTCTGCAAGGGTTGCTCCGTCCTTATTATGATTTAAATTGACAAGTGCAACCAGTCCGCTATTTTTAATCAATTCTAGATCCTTTGATACCAAATTTGCAAATTTGAAACTTGATGCAGATCCACTATCACTGACCATGAGATTGACTTTTCTTCCGTCAAAAACGGTTTCAATAGAAACAGTACTTGAGAGTCTTCCGTCAATATGTACATGAGTTAAATCAAGTCCATCAGGTGCTAATGCCTTCAGAAGGGACATCCCATATTCATCAGTCGTTACTATGAGTTTTGCATCGACCCCAAGATAAAACAGTGCAGAAGCGGTATTAACACTGTTTCCACCACGCCTAATGAATTGCTCATTTCCAAGAAGGTTACCACCACCTTGCCTTGCAAGTACTCTGAGATTCTCTATGAACTCCTCAAATGTGGGAATTATGACAAAATGATCTACAAAGAAATCAGGCAGAATCACAGGATATGGAACTTCGCGTGAGGTAGATAAAATAGAAATGAGCTGAGAAGTATTCAGCTCGGTCATCTGTAGACACGCCCTAGAAATATTACACTTTCTTTAGTGCAGCTTTTGACATTGCTATGATGCGTTCTTCATCAATCCCTGTTTTCTTGGCTACTTTGGGAATATCACAGTATGCCAGATCTTCTAAGGTTTTGATACCTGCTTCAATCAATAATGGTGCTTCTGAAGCTTTAACAGCTCGAAGAGATGCAAGTCCTGCAGCAATATCATCAGAAGCTACTGCAGCAGTGCTTTCTTCCTTTGCGAGAGCAGCAATGATTTCCTCAAGGTCCTTTGTATACTGCTTAAGAGCTTCGACGTTCTCGGGGTAAACTGATTTTCGTCTGATATCGACAATAAGGCCCATCTTACGACCGTCCACAATGGTAAGACCTGCTTGAAAGATTTCTTCTCTGCTGAAACCACGACCACGTCTGGGTTGTGCATTTTTCGGAGATCTGACTGTAGGTTCAGCTATAATATCAAAGCTCATAGATTATTCACCTGACTCGGCGACTTGTCTTGGGTCCACTTATCAAGCTTTCGAGATGGCAGTTAAAGCGAGTAATTCTATTTATTAGAAGAGAATCTTAGTAGACTAGTTGGCTTCACGAAATATGAGATGATTGTACATTGATGAAAAAACAGTCTGGATTCATTGTATTCATAATAATCGTTTTATCAATTTCATTTCAGACACAACCTGTTTTTGCACAGAATCTAGACTCAATCGAATGGCATCCGAGTGTGACAACTGGAGCAATATTCGCATGGAAAGTTACGCAAGTTGATTTTACTAATGATTCGATGGAGGATTTTTTTAGTGGTCTCATAATTCAGATGAAGATCACTGCAGAACCTCCAACGGATCCAGCGCGAATCTATAATACAACTGAAACTCCAGATTGGGTGAATATGTACATTAATGGATTCAAGATCGATATTGCCCAGATGGGTGAATTAGGTTCTGCTTTTTCACTATTAATATTGCCAATAGAATATCATTTCGATAATGGTACAAGCTTCACTCTAGAAGAGATAGATAGATTATCAAATCCAATAGAGAATCAAAATATTAGTTACATTGTGGAAAATGGATTTGTGAATACAACCATTGGAAATGAAACAATGAAATTTACAACATTCACGAAGATTGAAACAGGTATTGTTTCAAACATATCGATATACTCTGATGAGTTGGGGTCATTTACACTTAGTTACTTCCCAGTAGCAGCAAATGTTAATGATGAAGGAGAATCAACATCTATAGATGACGAATATACAAATTTCCAAGACCCTGCAATCCTATTTAGAAATATGCTGTTATTGTATGGGTCAATTATCGGAGTAGCCATTCTGATTATCGTATTTGTCATCTACAAACGTCGAGGATAGATTATCTTTTAAAATTCATCAAGAGATGTCTGTTGAAAAGAGTCAGCCTCTAACATCGACTCTAATTTTCGCGCCTGTCTCCTATCAATTCGTTCCAGAAGCGAAAGCATCTGCAGTGCATTCAAAGGAGCGTTTCCAGCAAAATGATTGTTAAAGTATCCAAATGATGTTTCTACATTACTCATAACTTCCTGGAGCCGTGGAACCCATGCTTCAAGTTCCTCCATTGAATACCTATAGTTAAACCAAGGATTTTCTCCATGACCATGCCATCTAATATAGGAAAAATCAGCTGTTATTCGCAAATCTATCGGAAGTTTGGGTTCATCAACTATAACTTGTGCAATACCATAATCTTCCAAGAGATTCCAAACCTTATTGTTCAGCCAAGAAAAGTCTCTGAATTCAATTGCATATCTGAATGAAGTATCAAGTGCCGAGAGAAATGTCTCCAAATCAGCCATTGTGGAAATATCCCATGGAGGAAGTTGGATTAACAAAACAGGAATCCGTTCATGAAGAGGTTCAAGAAGTCTGAAGTACTCTCTAAGGGTATCTCCACCTTCACCTTTGAGATCTAACCTTGAATCGTGTGTAACTTTCTTTGGGATCTTCGCAGTAAAGAATACATTATCATCTAATGTTGATAGGTGCCTGATGAATTTTGGCTTCGGAAGAGCATAGAAAGTTGAGTTAATCTCGGCGGTTTCAAAATATCCAAGATATTGTTGAAGCATAGAAGTCCCTGAATTATAGAAAACTCCCTTCCAATCCCTATCATAGGACCAACCACTTGTACCTATATGAAGTCCCTTTCTCATCGTTGTCACTTATAGAATAATACATTGATAGGTTTCTATCTTTCGAATCCAATATTGTCCTAAAGATATGGTTCATAAGAGTGTTAACTAATTGCAAATCAGTGACCACAATGAGAGCTGACGATATCAAAGCAGAGTTCAGTAATTTAGAGATTCACATGGGAGATTTCAAAGACCACAAATTCAAAGCAAAATGCATCATCACATATGAGGATCAAATGTTAATCATGGATGGTGGAAAGCGGGTGGTAAGGATGCATGCGCGAAATATTGGAAATGTGCATCTTGGAAAGAAAGATATTACTATCGCAGGACTGAACTTTGAAATTACAGAAAATGACAATGTAAGTGTAGCAAGCGGTTCCATCAAACTTGAGCTGGGCGATGAATCAAAAGCTTGGTACAAGGAACTTTGGGGCTAAAACAAGACCTTAAAAATGAGTTATTGTCCCCTCTTGTCCGCGACCCATGGGGACTATAACAATGTCAGAGAAGATTGAAAATATCGAGTTGAGATTTACCGACATTCTTGGTAGAATGAAGGCAATGATTGTACCTTGCAATCCAGTAGATGATTTGAAGGCTTTATCCTCGGATCCAACATGGAAAAAAGGTACAAGCTGTGATGGAAGTTCTGTTACAGGTCTTGCGAATGTCGAAGCATCAGACCTGCAACTGGATCCAGACCCATCAACACTTATCGAAATACCTTTTCTAGGTCGAAGAACCGCGGCTGCAATGTGCTATGTTAAAAAGAAAGAGGCAGTTGATGAACACTATTCTCTTGATACCCGTGGGAGATTGCAGGTTGTTTACAAAGAACAACTTCAGGGAAATATGCGTTTAATGGTGAAAGTTGAGCCTGAATTCCATTTTATCACGCCGGAGGGGCAACCCTTCGATGATGCGGGATACGCAGATACCTACCCAAGAAGCCCAGGATTAGACATCCTATTATCGATTTCAGCAGCAATAAGAGAAATTGGTATCAAACCAAGAGTGATACATCATGAAGTAGGAGAGGCTCAACAAGAGATTGAACTCGATTTTGAAGATGCTAGAAAAATGGCAGACTATATTCTGATATTCAAGAATCTAGCGAGGTCTGTAGCCCAAGCAAGTGGTATTGATGTAACATTCATGCCAAAACCTTTCCCAGGTGAAGCTGGCAGTGGATTACATTGTCATCTACAGCTATGGGATGGTGATAAGAACCTCTTTGGAAATTCTGAATCTGGAGGTCTTTCTGATACTGCAAGGCATTTTATTGCGGGACTCTTAGAGCATGCGCCTGCAATTACAGCAATCGCAAATCCAAGTGTCAATTCATACAAACGTTTGGTGCCACATCACGAAGCTCCTGTATACATTACTTGGGGAGAGATGAACAGAACGGTATTAGTTAGAATTCCAATGTTTACATCAGCAGAAAAAGCAGCTGTTGAGTTTAGGTCCGCGGATTCAATGACAAACCCATATCTACTCTTTAGTGCAATAATCGCTGCTGGAAAAGATGGAATTGAAAGGAAACTTGCACCTCCTGAACCACGTAGTGAGGACATATTCCATATGACTGATGAAGAGAGAGCCAAACACAACATCAAGATGCTCCCCTCCAATCTGAGAGAAGCCCTTGATTGTCTTGAGGCGGATTCAGTTATATTGGATGCAATTGGACCGGATATCGCACGGAACTACATTAGTCTGAAACGAAAGGAGTGGTATCAGTACCAAAATCATATCGTTACTGACTGGGAATGGGATATGTACCAAGAAATCTAGGCTGAATTGAAATATCCACCTAGTCTATCAAAGGCTTCGTCAACAGCCTCTGGAGTCAATGGACCAATAGAGATACGAATGTGTCCCTCACCAGATTCTCCAAATATTACACCAGGTAAAACAAGTGTCCCGGTGGATTGAAGGATATCCATAACAAGGGCACGAGAATCAGAGCACCCTTTTACTCTTGGAAACATGTAGAAAGTTCCAGCAGTTCTTTTCATTTCTAACTGATCGATTTCGTCCATTCTGAGGTATGCGAGGTCTCTCAGTAGATTAAGACGCTCTATTTCCTGCTCTATTGTGTCAAGTCCATTTTTCAAGATATCAAGAGCAAGCAATTGACCTGCTGTTGGAGCACAAATACTGACTGTGTCTTGAACTTTCAGAAATTCATCGGTGAACTCCTTTGGTCCAGCAACAAATCCAACCCGCCAACCACTCATACCAAAGTCCTTTGAGAAGCTTCCAATTGTTATGACATTATCAGCGGCATCACGTCGTAATCTAGGACTATAATGAGATGCCCCATCAAAGACCATCCGTGCATATGTTTCATCAGAGATGAGAACAATCTCATGTTCTAAACATATGTCAACGATTCTATCTATAGTTTCCTTTGCATAGACAGAACCTGTCGGATTATTTGGAGATACAATGAAAATGGCTCTTGTCTTCTTGTCAATTGCGTTCTCTATATCTGTTGGATTTGGTTGAAAATCAGCGCTTGTTGGTACCTCGATGACTCGCCCACCAGCCAACCGAACTGCCATCACCGAATTGAAATAGTATGGTGTTGGCATTATCACACTCTCATTTGGTTCAAGTAATGTCAGTATTGTACCTGCAAACGCGTTATTTGCACCAGCAGTAATGACCAGCTCATTCAGGGGATTGATATCAATTCCATTATTTCCTCTCAAGTAAAGAGCTAATTCTTCTCGCAATTCAAGGAGCCCTTGATCTGCTGTGTAGAGATGAGTTGAAGGATGAGGAAGACGGTCCTTTAGCGCTGTGATTGCATCTTCTGGAGGAATATGACCGGGTAATCCCTGTCCCAAATCGAGAAAATCAGGAGAGGATATGAACCTCTTTGCTGCTTCAGCAAGTTTCACAATAGGAGGGGGCATTATATCTTCTGTTCTGAATCTCATCAGAAAGTAACTCCGGAGGAAATTATGGCACCACGCAAGCAGTTCCTTATCAGGAAGAATAGACTTTGGTGATATAACCTTACCCACAAAAATCAAAAATTACTTGGCTGGTTTAGTCATCCTTATATCGGGTAAATTCTGGCGAGAAGTTTGTATTTCCATGAACGACCAAATGGGTAGAGGTAAAGTCCAAAGGGCTGCCGCGTTATCAGTTCTTGCAGCACTGCTGCTAACACTTCTCAAGTTGATTGTAGGTATTGCCACTAATTCTCTTGGAGTGATATCAGAAGCACTGCATAGTGGATTAGACTTGGTTGCCGCTGGAATTACTCTTATCGCTGTAAAGAAGGCATCTGCGGCTGCTGACTCTGAGCATCCATATGGTCATGGAAAGATGGAGAATTTTGCAGCCCTAGCTGAAACCATTTTACTGTGGATTACTGCAGGGTGGATCATCTATGAGGCACTAAGACGAATTGTTGAACATGAAATCGTTGAACCAAGTATATGGAGCATTGCAGTGATGCTCTTCAGTATCTTTGTGGATTATGAACGAAGCAGAATGTTATACAGGACAGCAGAGGAGTTTGAAAGCCAAGCTCTAGAAGCAGACGCGCTTCATTTCCAAACAGATATGCTCAGTTCGGTGGTAGTCTTAATTGGTCTGGGATTTCTATCTTTTGGCTTTCCAATTGGAGACCCACTTGGAGCACTTGGAGTTTCAATTGTTATCCTCTTTGTATCATACAATCTAGGAAAGAGATCTTTTGACTACCTAGTAGATCGATCACCAGAAGGAGTACGAGATCGAATAGAGGAATGCTGTGAAGAGATCCCAGGAGTAGTAAGCATTCCTCGAATACGGGCAAGAACCTCAGGGCCATCCTTATTCGTTGATGTCGTTGTGAAGGTTGATGAAACTGTTACTACGGGAGAAGCTCATAATATTGCAGATTTAATTGAATCAAAACTAAGCACTTTAGCAACTAATGTTGATGTTATTGTACATATTGAACCTGCAGAGATTGATTCAGAGCAATATCTTAAGATGAGTATTTACGATCAACTTCAGGTTCTAGGAAGACGCGAGAAACATATCCAGAGCATCCATAATATCAGAGTGTTCTCTCTGCCAAAAGGAATCACAATTGCAGCTGACCTAGAAATGACTCCAGATTTGACTCTTGATGAAGCACACAACATCTCAGAGAGTTTTGAGAAAGAAATCAAGAGATTGGTTCCAAGCGTAAAATCCGTGACACTACATATGGAAACGTCACTTGCCAAAGGAAAAGCAGATGATATCACGACAGAATCTCCCGACATTGTTGAAGCTGTTCAGGAAATCGTATCTGCTGCAGGATGCAAGTTCTCTCTGGTCAAAATCAAAAAAGAGAAAGAAGGTCTCTCATTACTTGTGGACTGTAAGGTTGATGGCTCAATTCCATTGGCTAAAAGTCATGATATAGCGGATAACATCGAGAAGAATGTGAAAGAGTCATTTTCTAATGTGACCTATGTCTTTGTTCATCTTGAACCGCTATGACTCAAGCTTAATATTGAAAGAGCACTAGAGCGAAATAGAGGTTAATTCTATGGATGAAAATTGCGATGCGATGGTTCTCGGTGCTCCGGAAGCACAAGTTGTTCAGACAACGACGGATATTAAATTTAAGTCACCATTAATGGTATGTTGCTTTCCATCCGCAGGAGTCGTGGGACCTATAGCGGCACATACAGTAATTGAACAATTCAAGATGGATGAGATCGCTCACCTGCGATCGAAATTTATGCCATCTGCGGCAGTTTTTCTTGATGGTCGCCTTCGACACCCCTTTAGGATCTATGGAAGTAAGGACCTCGATTTAATTGTCGTTACAGCAGAATTACCAGTAGCAGAGGAAGGTCTCTATGCTGTAAGTTCAGCCTTGCTTGATTGGGCTTCAAGTGTGGGAGTAAAAGAAACTGTTGTACTAGATGGTATTCCAGTGCAGGGATTGCCTTCCGAGAGAAAAGTTTTGTTTGCTGCAGAAGAAGAAAAGATTGCGGACCTTTCAAAGATTGAGAAGATGGAAATCCTCGATAAGGGAATAATCACAGGGATTGCAGGTTCAATCTTATCAGAAACATTATGCAGATCAATGGTGGGTTTTGCCCTCTTAACTCCGGCAATTACGGTTGTACCAGATCCTGGTGCTGCCCAACAACTACTGGAAGCTCTTAATACCCTTTATAATTTAGAAATTGATATCAAAGAACTGATGGAAAGTAGCGAGATTATTCGCCGCAAGATGGAAGAGATGGCTCAACAAGTAGATGGAATGCAACGAAGACAAGCAGGTCCCTCAGGTCAGCAATATCAAAGGATGTATGCGTAAGAACTTCGAAACGAAGAAATCAAAAAGTGATGGCCTCTTTTGAGGCTCACTTCATTTTATTAATCAGAACATTGATCGTAGGCTTCTTTTGCTCCTTCAGCATTTCTTTCGCCTACTTTACCCTTCCAATTTTCGCAAATGATTTTCTGTACAGTTTCCAATTTTACAAGACCAGTTGCTTTAGCAAAGGCACCTAACATTGTTGTATTGACAACGGGAAGACCTGATACAAGAAGGCCATGTTTCAAAGCAATTCCAGTTCCATCATATGTATACACGTGGCCATTTGGAAGATTGATTTCATCAGGACGCTTTGGAGAGTTAACAATGACCTTTCCTCCTTCCTTTAGCCCTTCAGTAACATCGATCAGATCTAGAATTGAAGAGTCGAGGACAGCTACAATATCGGGGGTGTAAATTTGGCTACGTACATTGATTTCCTCATCCGCAATTCGAGTGAATGCTTTGACAGGGGCTCCACGACGTTCTGCACCAAAATATGGGAATGCTTGTACTCCCTTATGCCCATCGAGGTATGCAGCCTTTGCAAGTAATTCTGCGGCTGTAACACCACCTTGTCCGCCTCTTCCATGAAATCGTACTTCTATCATTTTCATTTGAAATGGCTCCTAAGCCGACCATGTAGTCAAGGTTTGCGCGACATCGGCTAAACATAACCTTTACGTTATCACTACATCTGCTCAGGGTGTGATTCTATTGGATGATTATATGAATACCAATA
Organism: Candidatus Thorarchaeota archaeon MP8T_1; assembly: GCA_002825465.1. The sequence continues at coordinate 122,066 of PJER01000002.1, read as the reverse complement.
AAGAACTCTGGGATAAATTGGCAAAGATTCACTATGATTCAGATTTCTATGATGTCAAGGGATTTTTAGAAGGAAAGCAGACATTAGACCCTATAGAGATTGATGAACTCCCAGACCTTAAAGGAAAGAGTCTACTTCATCTCATGTGTCATTTTGGTATGGATACACTCTCGCTTGCGAGATTAGGTGCTGATGTCACTGGCGTTGATTTCTCAGCAGAGGCAATTGAATTAGCCACGACACTTGCAGAAACTGCAGGAATTGATGCTAGATTTGTATGTGCAAATGTATACGATACTGCAAAAGTACTGAAAGAGCAGTTTGATATTGTATTTACTTCTGGAGGAGTATTGGTCTGGTTACCCGATCTTGAGAGATGGGCAGAAGTGATATCATCCTGTCTGAAGCCAGGAGGTTTCTTCTACATAAGAGAGTTCCATCCTGTATCTTACATATTCAACAATGAAGCGGGGCAACTCCAAGTTCAAAATCCATACTTCCAAGGAAAAGAACCTCTAGAGTTTGAAGATGAAGGAACTTATGCGGATAGAGATGCAAAAACTGGAAAAATGAAGTCATATGAATGGAACCACCCAATATCAAGTATAATCAATTCTCTGGCAGCTGCAGGTCTACGAATTGACTTTTTCAATGAGTTCAATTATACTACATACCAAGCACTACCGTTTCTAGTAGATGATGGAGATGGAAGATGGTATCTACCTGTAAATAAGAATGCGTTTCCAATGATGTTCTCAATTAAAGCGACTAAGCTGCAATAGTTTCATCTTCTTTGAGAGCTTTCACTGCACCGTCTGCGGATTGAGCTGCCTGTTGAAGACCAACTCCAGATCCTGCAGTATCAGTTCCTACAATATAGAGACCCGAGACTGGTGTTCGTGGTCCAGGTCTGTCTAGGTCTGTCTGACCAGGAATCAGTTTTGCTCTTGTTGCGTATGAGGTCTGCACATGCTCCATCTCAACATTTTCCAAGATACCAGGATGGTATTTTTCTAATCCATTACCTTTCATGTTGGCTACCTGTTCTTCAACAGATTTTCCTGATTCTGCCATCATAGCAATTGCAATCAGCTCTTTCCCTTCAGGGGCACAACTTGGATCGAAGCTTGAAATGGAAACAATCCATCTGTTGGGATTTGGATGGACCATCACTCTGTTCTTCCGGTCTCCAATTACGACCTTACCGAGTCCTAACCACAGTGTGATTCCACGAGTTGGCTCCATGTGACTCCACTTCTCAAAGAAGTCATTGATTTCTTGCTTTTCAGATTGAACAATCTTATTCATTGCCCAGAGAGGAATATTACTGATAATTCGTGAATGGCGCAGGTTCCTTCCACCAGCTGCAAGACCTATAACGTGACCATTCTCTTCATGTATCTTCTCTACTGCGGTATTAAGAACATAATCACCATTGATTGTTTCAACAACCCTCTTGACGAGACCCTCCATCCCACCTATAACATAACCTTCATCATAATCGCTCGAACCAAGTATCAATCGTTTCGCTGAACCTAGCTTAGATGACTCTTTGTCTGTATCCTTCAGTGTTCGTAAAGCCTCATACGCAGAGGCTTCTGAAATAGGAACTCCTGCAGCCATGTAGATTGCACTCTGCATGACATCAAGAGTGATTTGATGAGTTGCACCTCTTGATTGCATGAACTCAAGAAATGTGATGTCTTTGTATTTCTTCATCTCCTCAAGCTTCATCGTCTTAATTTTTGCACCAATCTTTACAAGACCAAGGCGACCTCTCCAACCAGCAAGTGGCCATCGAAGAGTTTCACCGATGCTGGAAGGTATTGTACCAGTCCTATCATAAACCCGAAAGTCCCAGCCATCATGGAGAACAAATTCGGGAGGTGGCGAAAGGTATGTCTTTAGAAATCGAACAAAGGCGCCGCGAGTAACGCGAGTTATGACATGGAGACCTTGGTCAACTCGAAAGCCATCCTCCCAATAACCATGCCAAACTCCACCCACTCTATCCCCTTTCTCGATGACAAGTACTTTCTTTCCCTCAGCAGATAAAGCTAGAGCAGTCAGTAAACCACCAGCACCTGCACCTGCAATAATAGCATCATAATTTGATGGGTCAACTTGATCTATGGTCACTAGTTGCATGGCTCAACTCAGAGAATACGGGTTCCTATGGCTACTTAAGCATGTCCAAATGCTCAGAATATCGTTGTTTGGAAGTCTAATAGTATACGTACACAAATTCTATTTGAAAATACAAAGAACCATAATAGCTAATAGGGCAAGTGTTATGAGGATGCAGAAAATCAACAAGACAAGTCCTCCGTATCGTAAGTAGCGAAGGTGAAGTAGTACGTGACCTCTGATGAACTCCTCAAGAAAGCAAGAAAAGCCATAGAAGAAGGCAAAAAAGAGGATGGAGCAAAACAACTCATTCAGGTAGCTGACACTCTCGCTGAAAATACGGATTACAAGAATGCTGCAAAAATCTATGAAGAAGCGGCATTGATTTTCAAGGATATCTACAACGCAGATGAATGCTTCAAAAGTTATGATAAAGCAACATTGATGCTTGTTCGTCTTCCTCAAGATGATGAGATTTACAAAGAGTTAGTAAGGATTAACACAGCAGCGGCGAAAATAGCAGAGGCTGCAACAGAATACAAGAAAGCTGCAGACTTCTACTTCAGAGCTACAGATTTTGCCTTGGCAGATGAGGTGAAACAAAATCTCAATGTTCGCGCAGCAGATGCATTAGAGAACATGGCAGATGCAAAAGAAGAAGAAGAGAATTACGCTGATGCGGTTTCGCTACTGAGAAAGGTAAGTAGACTTTACTACTCCGCGGATGACGATGAACTAGGTGAGAGAATCAATAATCGAGCAGTTAGATTGGCTCAGAAATGGGCAGAGATATCTAAAAAGAAGGGGGACTTCTTATCTGCAGGAAATGCACTTGCTGAAGCAGCTCAAATCATGCAATCAATAGGAGAATCCCCAGAAGCTACACGTACTATGATGGAGGCTGGTGAGCTATACGAGGCAGCTAATCTCTTTGAAAAGGCAGGGAACATATATGATGCTGCTCAAGAGGCTTACAAACTTCAACGATTGACCTCAGCAAGAAATCAAGCACTATACAAGGCTGCTGAAGCTTACCTGAAAATGGAAGGAAATCCTGAATCTGTAGCACCTCTACTGGTGAAAGGAGGTAACATGTTCCACGAAATTGGTCGAGTGATGAAAGCAAAATGGGCTTTCAAACGCGCTAGTGAGATGTTCGAAGAATTAGCAAAGAAAGCAGAGTCTGAAAATGATGCAGAATCTGAAAAGAAGTATCTCAGATTCCAAGCAATGTGTCTCAAAAACTGGGGATATGAAGAACAATCTGAGAAAATCTACAGTGAGGTCAGAGAGTACTATCTTGCACAGGCAAATAGTAGAAGTGAAGAAGGAGATATGGAACTTCAAGCACTGGCGTTGGAAGAAGCTGCAGATGTATTCGCTGAATCTGGTCAAGAAGAAGAGGGTAGAAAATTAATCGAGCAAGCTATTGATCTTTATGTAAAACTTGCAGATGAATCATCAGTAGCACAAGATAATGAAGCTTCATCCAAATCTTATAGTAAGGCAGCTGATTGTGCTCTGAAATTGGGAGATAAAGAACGAAATGAATCGTTCCATTGGATGGCAAGTGAAAAGGCAGAGCAATCTGCAAAATTCTACAGAGAACTTGGAGTTCCTGAACTTGCAACAATATGGACAAGAACTGCAGGAACTGAAGCATTGCTTACTAACTCAGAGAATAAAGCAGAGAAAGCAATTGAGTTGCTTTCAAAATCTGCAGAAGGATTCAAGGAAGCGAACGAGATTAACGAGGCATTTGAAGACTTATTTGCTGTCTTCGAAGCACGATTTCTCTATTATCCAAAGAAACGTCGTCCTATCAGAGCAACGATAAAACAAATGGCAGAACTCACGATGATGGCACAGGATGATATCATGTCATCACTGCTCTCGATCGTACAGGCAATGAATGATGGTAATCATATAGGCGCGCTTCTCATGCTTCAGGAGAATGAGGAAGATCTTCTTGCAAAAGCAGGTAGAATCCGTAGATTAATTGAGAAATCAAAGGTAGAGAGAGCTACTACCAAATGACTTAGTCTTCTTTCGAAAGATAGATGTTGGATATCGTATTCTATCCAAATCGGTGTATCATCTTGGGTACGAGTCATAATACAATTTCATTTCAAACAAAAGGCGATTGCGATATCATTGACATCACAATGCATGTAAGCAATTTTGTCAAAGAGTGTGGTTTCGAAATTGGAATCTGCACAGTCTTTTGCTCTGGATCAACTGGTGCTCTAACAACTATCGAGTATGAAGATGGTTTATTGAATGATTTTCCAAATGCTATGGAAAGAATAGCTCCAAAGAATATCGAATACGCTCATGACAAGAAATGGGGTGATGGAAACGGACACTCCCACGTCAGAGCTTCAATTGTAGGACCAAGTCTAACTATACCATTTGTAAAAAGAAAACTGACTCTTGGTACGTGGCAACAGATTGTATTTGTAGACTACGATAATAGACCACGGACTAGGAAACTTGAGATGGTAATCGTTGGTGAGTAATTGCTTCTAGTCAAAATCAGCAAGTGGCTCCCATGCAAGGTCACGTGCTCTATCACTCATTGGATTTGAATCCCTAATCTTTAGAGCCAGATAATGAATTCGAAGTGCTCTTCGCAGACGATGCATCTGGAATGGGGTGTTCCAGTTGGTTGTTGGTCTTCTATAACCTACACTATCCATCATATCTCTAATCGTTGCGAGTTCTTTCTTGACTTGGAGCTTGATGTCGTCAAGGTCTCTTTGAATATTTAATTCGGGTACATCTGTCATCTATTGACATCTCTCCAAGTCTAAAATTAGTGACATTTCCATTTGATATCATGTAAGACTTGGGTATTACCAGATATTCATCGAGATTTTTGTTTTCGACTAACAACTCGTTTCATCATTGTACCACAGACAGGACACTCTAGTTCTTTTGCTTTGGATTTAGATAGATGATTGCATGCGGGACACCTCAGACTCCAGATAATCTCGTGTTTGAACTTACCACTTGGATCTAGAATTTCAATACCTAAATGGCGCGCTGTATTGAGAACAGCTAAATCTGTTGAAACAAGTGTTACTGGTTCTCCAAGGAATTTCTTTGAATGTGCAAGTGCAACTAATTCAATGTCAGCATCAGAAAGCACAGACCAATCACCGGTCTGTTTAGCAGCTTTTCGTGCTATATCCACAGATTCTGAAGATGGATAATCTTCGAGTAACCTATCAAGCAGAGTCAAGAATTCAGCACGAACTTTACTTGGTCTATTTTGAACTTCTTCAAGAACCCGACTGGTAGTGATAAAGACACTATCTGATATCTTTGAAGTCCAATTGGAAAAGAGGACCCCAGCATCCAGAACATATGTATGTGACATCGTCACCACCTACAATGTCCGTGGAATAAGGCGTGTATTCAAACGGTCGTAGTAATTATCATAGAGTCGAATGAATCTGGTAACAGATTCGGATTTCTTCAACCAAATTCTATCATGAGGCTCAAGATCCCATCTTGTCTGTCCATCAATAACTGCAAGTCCTGCAGCTCCAGCTTTCACAAGTTCAATTTCAAGAGTTGCATGGTCAGGAATTACAATCGACTTGAGTTCGAATCGTGGAGGGCAGACTGGGACAAAGATTAGACCGTTCACATCTGGTGCCAAAATGGACCCGCCAGCAGCAAGCGCATATGCTGTAGAACCACTTGGAGTTGCTAGCATTGCACCATCTGCTCTACCGTAATCAATTCTAACATCATCCAAGAATATCTGCATAGTCAATAATCTACCAGGTATTTTTGACACAACATAGACTTCATTTAGAGCATCTGGAAAGATTTGGTCATCCACCCCCGAGCTGATGTTGGTATTTGATTCTATGATACATTCGTTTTCAAGTATCTTCTCAAGAGCATCAAATGCGGTTGTAGTACCAGTTTCTGTAAGGAATCCGACTGTTCCTCTGTTTACACAGAAAATTGGAGTGGAGCGTTCTTTGAGCTTTGAAAGAGTATAGAGGATTGTGCCATCTCCGCCTATAGTTATTACAAAATCCACATCCATCTCTTCTATAGGAGTTTGATTTATCGCATCTTGTGAAACATTACATGATCCAGGATCAATCTGAATATTGATGTCACGTGAAATCAAGAGCTGAGCAATACGGTCAGCAACTCGTTCAATCTCCATACGACCGGGTTTACAGACAAGACCGACTGATCTTTTATCACTCAGGATTTGCGGATTCTGATGAATCACCTTTTGACACATCCAATTTTCGCTTAACAGGTTCCCATTTTACTGTTGTTACATGGGACATATAATTAGTAAACACGCCCCCAAATATATATAGACAATGGGAGATTGTTCAGGATAGGTCTGAATGACAAAGTTGGTGTAACACCATGAGTATCAAAAAATCTGAAGCAAAAAGTCTGAAACCAGGAGCATACTTCCTGATTGAAGACGAACCATGTAGAGTTGTATCAATAGAAAAATCAAAACCAGGAAAACATGGTGCTGCAAAAGCAAACATTATCGCCATTGGATTCTTCACAAATAGAAAACGTAACGTCATTATGCCTGCAGACCGCATGGTAGATGTACCTCTGATTGACAAGCGAGCTGCAACAATTATTGCCGACATGGGCGAAAACTACAGTCTAATGGACACCGAGAGCTTTGAAACCTATGAGGTCCCAAAACCAACCGAAGATGAGATTGCATCAAAGATTGAACTCAATGTCGAAGTTGAGGTCTGGGATGTCATGGGGAAGAAAGTCATAGTGCGAGTCAAGACTGCCTAGAAAAGCACAGCAGTTACATCTCTAAAGAATAATGCAAAGTAAGGGATGTTATAGATGGCAACGACGGATAAGATTGATGATAACGACCGCAAGATTATCGATATTTTATCCCAAGATGCAAGAATTTCTCTACGCGAGATTAAGAAGAAAGTAGACCTAAGTCCGAGTTCTATTAGAAATAGAATGGAACGCCTCATCAGTCTAGGTATCATTAAACGATACACACTAGATGTTGACTATAGGAAATTAGGATATGAAATTCAGGTTCTGGTCCTCATTACATCAAGACCTTCTGAATCAGATGCTCTCTGTAAAACATTATCTAACTATGACGAGGTATATGAGGTCTATAGAACAACCGGACCTATCAACTTCATCTGTATGATTCGAGTCAAAGATTTCAGTGAACTTGCTAAATTCATCACAGAGAAACTAGAGAAACTGAGTGGTATCGAAAAAATAGAAACTACATTTGTTCTCCCGAATATCGAATGATACTATCTATGGAAAACGAATTGTGCAGAGGGCGAGATTTTGGATCTGTCTTGTAAAGAACTATAATGAAGATAATCCATGTTATTCCAGAAAATACCAGAGGTAATAATGGGATAAGAAGAAAATCAGTGGAATTAGATGTTGTATTTCCGATTGTGGAAGAGGTTGAAGTTATTGATGTTGGATCTGTTGAGTCATCAATAGTCGGTAAGAGATATTCCCGCACATCCATATCAACTTCGAATCCTGCACTAACTGGTTCTGGCATGTAACTGGATAATTTGGAGGAGAAGGGAGGAACTGCTTCACAAAGAATAATGAAGTCATTTTGTACTCGATATTGTTCAACAAGATCATAAGGAAAGCAATTGACACTGAGAAATTGTGTGCTGTTAATTACTTTCATTAGCATTTTAAGCCGAGTTGAGTCATCTTCCAACTGGTCAATGTTGAATCCAAATCCAATCCTTGAGTAGTTTATACTGATTGAAGTAATTGTGATGACATCAGAGAGATGAAGAGTTAGGTTCTGAAATGAACTGAGTGTTAAATTAAGTAGCAAGAAAGGCGCATACAATCGATTGTAATTATATTCTGGTAACCTATCATGGAAGCTGACCGGGAGATTATATAGATTCGTAATATTAGTCAGAGTTTGATTGGTTTGGAACAGCGGATATCCTTCGAAATAGACATTGATGGAGGAGTAATTATAGTAGGAATATTGACTGTTCCAACAAGGATTGTATAGAAGAAGAATTGTTTCATTTTCTGCCGAGGGATTTGAAAGATTGAGGACGCTCTTTAGATAAATCACATGGATGTGATATGCATCAGCAAACGGTTCAGAGAATATTGTCATGTTGACTTCTGCTCTGGTGATTTGGATTACGGAGTCTGGCGAGGTAAGAATTCCTGATACACTTTCACCTCCGATAGGTGGGGCAATCACATTAGTGATCAGATTGTTTGAAACAATAAAGGTAGGAAGGAATATGACCAGTAGCAGTATTGCATTTCTAGTTTTTCTCACTCCTCTCACCAGGTTTACTTCATCCCGTTTTAAAAATATGAATCTATTTCTAGAATGAGCGATAGATCAATTAGATTATACAAAGCAAATGGAAAAATGGTGCGGAGGGCGAGATTTGAACTCGCGAACTCCTACGAGACAGGGATCTGAACCCTGCGCCTTTAACCTGGCTTGGCAACCTCCGCTTATTTTGGATTTCGCGGAAAATTCCTTTTAACCGTATCGAACATGAAAAGTCAATCAATCAGTGTTGTGCGATACGAGATGATTTGTTCACGAAGATTATCCCAATTCCCAATGTTATCTATAACCTCTTTACGAACCATCGCTTCCTTCGTTGGTCCATCATAGATTATCCGCCCATCTTCAATGACAGCAACAGAGTCGGACCAATTCTCAATGAAGAATCGATTATGAGTGGTGTAGAGAATGGTGATTCCCTCTTGTCGCAGCTTCTGAATAATATCAATCATTGTCTGGACCATCTTGAAATCAAGGCCTGTAAAGGGTTCATCGAGAATCAGAATCCCCGGTCGCATAGCGATTATACCAGCCAATGCAACACGCTTCGCCTGTCCATGACTCATCTGATTCACAGGGCGATTAACGAATTTTGACATTCCTACACGTTCTAAAGCCCAATCGACTCGCTCTGAAACCTCCTCTTCGGAGAGACCCAGGTTCCTAGGACCAAAGGCAACATCCTCCCATACTGTTGGTGCAAAGAGTTGATCATCTGGATTCTGAAACAGGAACCCAATATTCTGTCGTATCTCCCAGAGATTATCACGAGAAACCTTTCGATCGAAAACAAAGATATCACCAGCCTCAGGCTCAAGAAGGCCCAGGATGAGCTTGAAGAGAGTCGTTTTACCAGACCCATTCAATCCCACTAGAGCTTTCTGTTCACCGATATGGAGGTTTAGAGATATATCCTCCATTCTAAATTCGTCGTATCGGAAGAATACGTGACTTAATTCAAGTGCACAAGTCATAGAAATATCACCTCAAGTAAAATTGGAAATATGAATGGCAGACTGATGATTAGGAAAAGAATAGCGAAGGGAATAAGAGCATCAGTCCACCGCAAACCAGCTCCTGGAGCTTCATTTCCCATACCAAACCCACGTAGACTCATTGATTCATAGGCAGTAACACTTCTATCAAAAGAGCGACTAATGGAAGTACCAACAAGATACCCTAGAGATCTAATTCGTTCAAATCTTCGACCTTTGCTAAAGCCACGTAAATTCTGAGCGTCGTGCATTCTGGACCTTTCCTCAATAAAGAGTGGAACATACCTAAACATAATAAGAAGAGACCCGATAATGGAGTTTGGCACTCGCAATGTGCGTAGTGCGCCAGTAAATTCTGTAAGTGTAATATGTGATAATGTTGCGAGAATCGTAAGAAGAATAGCAAACATTCTTGACCCGAGAAGCAGTCCAAGGTAGAGTCCTTCAGAATACGCATTAAGAGGTCCCCAAGGAGTAGTTAATGTGAAGATAATTGTAGAACCATAGATGAATGGCTCAAAGATAATCCAAAAGATAATTACAATCTCAAACTTTGCTGCAATAGAGATAACGTCACGCCATCTTGTTCCTGCTAACCAACCAGTAACTAAAACAAGACCGATTAACACAAGAACGTTTGAGAGAGTCACCTGTAACGAGATAATCACTGCAACTGCAATACTTGACAGGAATAGTCCTGTAGAGGAGAACATTTTTCGATTCTGTCTACCTTCATCAAACGGAAGGAGGAATTTGTCAGTAGTTTTCTGGCTGTGAACTTCACGAGCACTCTTTCTAAAGAGGAGGAATGCAAGTGATAACACACCAATGATACCAACAATCCCTGTTAATGTATTGATGAATTGGTTTTCACCTAAGAACGTCCAGATGCCTTCAAATCCATGTTCAGGTTCGGGAACACCAGCAAACTCAAAGAGAGCCCATTCAAATCCATCTGGATTTTCAGAAGCAACACCAACTAAAATGATGGAGCTTATGACAAGGATTGTGAAGGCGAGAACAGCAATGATATGACTTAGGGGAAAACGAGGAGAGACTCCAACTTGATCAACTTCTTCTCTTCTAACTAAGTCTTCCTGCTTTTCCTTTGCTTGTTCATTTAGAAGTGCAATTACCTGGGGGTTAGCTTTGACAAAATACAGAAGAATGACAGATGTCAGTATGGCTTCTCCAATTCCAATAATTATGTGAACCAAACTAATTGCTGCTAAGGCTTCAATTCCAAACCCAGGTACAGTAAGCAATTCGAGTCCAAGAACGAATGCTGCTGAAACTGTTACAATGAAAGCAGACACTCCGGTAGATACCAAGAGCGCTCGTTCCTTTGAGATGTATCGTTTAGTGAATTTGAATAGAATGAGTGCCAACCCATACCCAAGAAAGACTGAGAACACACCCATGTTAAAGAGATTCAGACCATAGGTCAGAATACCCCCGTCACCATAGAGTGCTTGTACAAATAGTACAAGTGAGATGATTAGCATACCAGCCCAAGGATTTACCATCACTGCAAGGAGCGTAGATCCAACTAAATGGCCACTTGAAAAGGGAGGTACTGGAAAATTAACGAGTTGTGCTGCAAAGATTACAGCAGCTAGTACACCCATGAATGGAATTAAGCGATCATCGAATTTTGTCTTGATCTTACTGTATGAGATTGCCATCAGAGAACAACTGATTACAAACATCAGCACCTGCAACCAAAGTGGTATGATTCCATCAGGTACGTGCACTTATTCAACTCCAGAAGATCTAACCTTTTCTCAAAGAAATACTTTAAATGTGTTACTTATTGAGAAATCGTGTTACTAATCTGTGAGGTTCGTGTCATTGGCATTAAAGCGATTTGGTGTATCAATTCCCGAGGACCTTCTTGAAGAATTTGACAAGCTAGTTGAAGAGAGAGGGTATATTGGTAGATCGGAAGCCATTCGAGATGCTATGCGAGTATACCTTTCCGAATCACAATGGGAAAAGGGGAGTGATGTTGTCATGGCGAGTCTGAATATCGTATATAGTCATAAACCTAAGATAATGGCAGACCTAATCAAAGTTCAACATAATTCAGAGGCGCATGTAATTTCCACTGTTCATGTTCATATGAGTCAAACCCATTGTATGGAAGTCTTGACTCTCAAAGGACCAAAAGATGAGATTACAAAATTAGCTAATAGAGTCAGTGGGATTTCAGGAATTGAATACGCAAAATTATTCACATATTCTCTTCCAGAAGAAAGTTCAAGCGACCACGTTCACAAGCATTGATATCGGTGGATGAAGATTTGATAATTGCTGTCTCAGATTTGCATCTTGGAGATTCTCTCTCCAATGAAAAGGGATTCACGACTTTCATCAAGGATTATTTGAAACCAAATCAGAGAGAAGTAACACACCTGGTTCTTCTTGGGGATATAATCGATCTATGGAAGAAAAACAACAACGATGTTATTCAGAGATCCGATCAAATCTTTGATACTCTTGCATCGTTAGATTTCGAGTTGCATTATTTAGTTGGAAATCATGATTTTGCGGTGTCTAGTAAACATCTGGGATTTAGAGAGGACATTACTATAAGCAAGAGCTTGAAACTTACTGATGGAAATTCAAAGTACAGATTTATTCATGGACATCAACTGAACTATTGGTATGCCCTAGCATTCTATGAGTTCTTCTCAGATGCAATGTGTCAGGTCACTCCTGGAGAGGAAACAGCTGCAGTTTGGGAGGAGCTAGATAGCAACGAAGAAATTCCTGCATCTATGGTAGAAAAAATCAATTCTCTCTCTCATGAAACTAGGAAACAGATTGAAGACAAACTTGCAGGTCCGCTCCTTGGGCAGCAATATACAGTCGAAGCAGCGCTTCTTCGGGAATCAGACATCTTAGGAAGTCTTGCCGATCTAACTTCATTCCAAACCAAAAATACAACAATTCTTCTTGAGGAGATTGATTCTCTATCATCAAAGATAACCAGAATGAGTGGGAGAAATCTATTCAATCAGAATGAAGAGAGCTCAATAATATCAGAGATTGCCAAAAAATATCTGACTTATTGGACACAGATCCTACAGCTGAGTAAATCAAAGGAGTATTCAATTGATTTTCAGAAAGTTTTTGGACAAATGAAACGGATTGCGGGGATGTTCGTTATCGATTTACACCCCGATGAGTTTCTCATTCATGGTCATGGACACAAAATGAAGGTAGACCAAGAGAACAAGATAGCAGATACAGGATGTTGGATTGGTGATGTTGGTTCTTTTATTTCAATCAATGGTAGGTATGTAGAGAGCATCCGTTGGCAAAAAGTGTAGAAAAGTTGCTCTAATGTTTGCTCTTTTTATTTAAAATCAATGTGTGATAACAAGTGGAAAACTTGTCGGACATAACATCATCCCAAACACCTGCAATTAGAACTCAAGTATTTAGCCGAGGGAATATAGTGTGGATTATTGCTACATTCATATTTACGATACTTACGGCATCAGTTCTATCATACACAGGATTTCTAATCACCGATCCATTAACAGCGGCAATTGATGGTTTTCTGGTAGCAATTGTTTATGTTGGATGGAGGGTTGTACAAGCATACAGAGTGCTTCGACTTAGAGAAAAGATGAATTCCGAAGCATGAACAAGAACAATAAGTGGTCGAGTATAGTAACGAGATATGATTCCTGTGTCGAATGAGTATAATCTAAAAGTGAAAATTGATCCTAAGAGAGGACAATTAAGAGTTAGTGGTACAATCATCATTTCCACAAGTGTAGATAGTGCATATTTCATTCTTAATAGGGGTCTACGATGGATCAAGACAACAAGACTAACAGCGTCCGGGAATCAGGAGATAACAGTTTCACGAACAGATGCTATTAAGGTTCCAAGATTTTACAATGGCGACCTCTGGACTTTTGACGTGTTTGATACAGAGCATGATGAGTTTGTAATTGAAATTGAGTATACTGGACAAATACATCCGCCATCGAAGGAGTCTGGTATGCCAACCATGGGCTACATCAAACGAGATTTTGTGGAACTAGCATGCTACAGCGCATGGTATCCAGTTCCTTTCAATATGGAAACAAACATGTCCTTTGAACTTATAATTGAAGGTCCTGAAGATTGGACCTGGGAAGCAAATGGAAATTTTGTGGGAATCGAAAAGACTGGAAGTATGGCACGTTGGAACATAAGACAAGGAAAACCAGTGAATGATATCACAATCGTTGGTTTACCAAAAAGGGATGCACAATTAGATGGTGAAAGCCTCTTCTGGGGACCAAGGACAATGGTTGGATCGCACAAGATTCTCGACATCAGTGCACGTGAAATGAGAGATAGATTAGCTAAATGGCTTGGACCGTTATTAGAAGAACGTAATCTCAGATTTGCTCTAACACCAAGGGAGCTCGGAGGGGCTTATGCTAGGACAGGGCTCATTGTTGTAGGAGGAGGATATTCAACAGACGCTAGTCTTCGAGGGCCTGTTTTACAATCAATGTGCCATGAGATGTGCCATGATTGGTTTTGTAAAGCAAGTGTTCAGACCTATGATAATTGGCTAGATGAAGCACTTGCTGAATATTGCTCCATTATGATTACGGATGAATATCTTAATGAGAACTATCTAGAGAATCGCATCGAAAAAACAACTGAGCGACTTGAGAAACAAGGACATGTACCAGCAATTAGACAATTGAAGCGAGAACAGGAAGAAGCTTTTGCGGCTTACTATTATAGAGGTTTCTTGCTTCTTTATGAGATATCTAAGAAAGTTGGAATAAAAGAGCTTCATAAGGCGATTGGGGAATTTGCCCAATTTTGTGTCAAGGAAAAGGTAGTGACAACCAATATATTTCTAGACTTTTTGGAGCAGAAAATAGGAAAGAGTGCAACTGCAATTGCGAACCAATGGTTAGATTATGATGGTATTGGAATCCCAGTACGAAGTAACTAATTATGATGCAATAGGTAGGCAAATTGTAAAGGTTGCCCCTACTGGAGAATCGACTAAATCAATAGAGCCGCGACAGGCTGCAATGATCTGTTTCGTAAGATAAAGACCAAGACCGTGTTCTGAATCTGTTCGACCTCGTTCAAAGATTAATTTTCGTATATTTTCTGGAATTCCAGGGCCATGGTCATTTATGGTGATTATGATATCTTCTGATTTTCTAAAGACTTTGATATCAACTGATGGACGGTCACCAGCATATTGTGCTGCATTGCGTAATAGATTGGCAAGAGCAAATTGAATTAGATTGGCACCTGCAATCTTTAGGTCTTCTGTTCCAGGTTGAGCGTAAAAATTAATTTTTAGACCTAGGTCAGCCTTCTCAGATTGAATTGCCATACTTTGAACAAGAGGAACAAGTCGCATTTCAGCTTCAATTTCCTCGGGTCTAAACGCTCCAATCAGACCTCGCATTCGCAATGCTGCCGCATGGGCGGCTTCCATTAGTTCCAGAGACTTTGGATTAAGACCGTCCTTAACCATCAATGCAGCTTCAATATAGCCCAAGACTGCCTGCAAATCATTTCCAGCATCGTGATTCATTAGAGAGGTATAGAGCTGAATTACTCTGTGCTGCTGTTCGCGAACTTTTTGATTTTCCCACATGAATTTGGTCCAGAAATAAAATCCAGATGTTACAGAGATAAGTCCTAAGACAATCAGTGCTGAAAAGATGTTTTCATTGTCAACTAATATTGTATCAAGTACAGCCGCATTAGTCTTTTCGACTGCAGCTACGAAGATTAGTCCCCATCCGATACTCTGTGGAAGGTGCAGTGATTTCATTTCTACAAATCGCTGAAATAGAACCAGTAGCGTATACGAAACAGCTGATAGTAAAATATAGAACACTAGGGTTTCAAAACTGGTAGATCTAGGTAAAAACAACAGATGGTAGACAACTGTGATTATCACAGCAATCAATAAGAAGAATGTGGGAAAAATTACTTTTCTTGCATTCACTACGTAGCATCCCCAGTTATCTTAATCAATCCCAACAATATAAGCAATGCTTAATGTAAGTCTTCTGGAATTATATTACTACTTTCTAAGTTTAATAGACATAGAGAATTAAATTGCATCAATTACATTCGAGATCATGAATTTTTGATCAGTTCGCCATTTCTTTTCTTCATCAATAAAAGCACCTGACCAAACACCGTAGACCTGACTTGTTTGATAGTCAAGTAGGGATAGATTTAGATCTGTCACCTGTTCTTGGAGATACGCCAAAAATGTTGAGAGATGACTTGGAGGCAATCTTAGAAACCATAGGAGGAAACCACCTTTCACTTTCAATGTCGACTGGAATGGTATTGGATTTGCTTTCATTCGTTGTCCCAACTGTTCTGCAAAATCAGGTTCACAA
The DNA here is from genome assembly GCA_002825465.1 of Candidatus Thorarchaeota archaeon MP8T_1. The sequence continues at coordinate 106,182 of PJER01000002.1, read as the reverse complement.
TTCGCAGTTAGTAGTACATTGCTGTATAAATCAAAGGCATCAGTATCCAGGTAGACAATATACCCGCGGATGAATTTCTCATTCAACAATGCCAATCTTCTTGAGAAATCTTGGGAGGAAATCTGAATACCTTCCTTTTTCAGATCTTGAATGATTGCCTTTTGCTTTCTTCGAGCGCCGTGACCGAGTTGATTGAGAATATTGATATCTCTACTCTCAAGAAGTTCTATTTGAGGACCTGGTTGTGATGGTGGTTTTGGGTGAGTTTGATCTCTATCTTTTGACCACTTTTCCCAATCAAAATCCCATGTAAACGAGTCACTATTCCAGTGTTCTAGTCGAGTAACAGAAAATATCGGATTCGCACCAAGGGTAGGTAGGACTGAGTACTTCTCGATGTGTTTCATAGTCTTAAGTTTCTTGAGAAGGGATTCAATGTGATGACTGGTTCCGATCGGAATTCTAAATTGAGCGAATAATCCGGGATGAGCACCAAAGCATCGTGCCCGATATTTTGTATATGGATGAACTTCACACATCTTTTCGAGAGTAGATAAAGATTCGAATCTGGAGGTCTCTAGGAAAACATCAACAGTTTCTAAACCAAGCGCGAACTCGTTGAGTTCGGGGCCAACGCGGAAAAACCTCCTTGAAGAAGTTGAATGCTTACCACTTAACCATTTGAGGTCTCTAGACACAGTAGTACGTGAAACATTCACTCTTGTAGCTAGTTGCTCGATACGAGCCATTGGACTTTCTTGGAGTGCGATGAGAAGCGATAGGAGCTTCCCGCTGAGTTGGTTTGTCAAAGGTTTTAGCTACTCTCCATTTTTTCATCCATGAATATCCCATTATTGCATCATGCAGCCCAAGCTAAGAGTTCAGCAGTAGGTTGTCCAGTTCCCTGACCAGTCGGAGGGTCAAAATCGTATGTTGCTCTCGAATGTCCTTTGTGAATACCATAACTGTACGCATCAACCTGAACATTATACCATCCAGGCTCTATTGCTGTATCATACATCCTTAATGACATCACAAGACAGTTGTATCTCCCTGTGACCTCAATAATAACCAGAAATGCCAATCCAGAAGGAAGTGTTAGTTTTATCCAATACTCTGAACGCTGAGGATTCCTAATCCCAGCAAAGACTGTACATGTCATATTAACAAGCACATCATCACTTGCGCCATCTGCATCAAGATCATAATAGTAGGCATGGTCTATTGAGATATCAACCCAATCAACCAACGCGGCTACGTTCTGAACAGATCCAAAAAATATAATCACAGATAGCAAAGCTAGCAGCCCGTATCTTCTTCCACGCTTCATAATAGTTGGGGAAAATCAAACTTTCTTAAATATATTGACCATTCTCCCAAATGGGGATTTTCTCGCAATATATATATGTAATGTTGCATTCTCCCGATGCACTATAATCTCTGTATTATCGGATTCTTTCCACTATGCAGAGGAGGATTGGAGAGAGAATATATGAAAAGGAACGTACTGCTAGGATTGTTTATCATCAGCCTATTTGTATGCTCACTAGGCTTTGCAACAGTTCAAGCGGAATCAGTTGACGTAGAGCCACGGTCAATGTTGATGGCAAAATACTGTACAATCACAAATCCATCTGATGGATCTATTGTATCTGGGTTTGTGATGATTACTGTTAGTGCCTCAAGCACACCTAGAATCTATATAGATGGCATTACTGTCGCTACTGCGTATAGCTATGTCTGGGATACTACAGGATATGCTGATGGTACACACAGCATTAGAGCAAAGGCTCGAGGCGCTTCTGATACCATTGCTGTAACAGTAAGTAATGGTGGAACAATCAATACACCCCCAACAGTCATTATAACAGCTCCTGCTAACGGTGCTACAGTATCAGGAACTACAATGATTACAGTCTCAGTTTCAGACGAGGACACAATTGTACCTGACATCTACATAGATGGTGCATATGTAGCAACCGCGTACTCCTATAATTGGGATACAACTTCCTACTCGGATGGATCCCATGCTATCTATGCAGAGGCAACTGACACTGGAGGTCTTACCGGTGATGACACCAATACTGTAACTGTCTCCAATGGTGGTGGCCAAGGTTGGAGCAAGGACACATTGCCAAACATGATGCCTTGGTGGAATGACGTCATTGATGTAGAAAAGACAAGTTACACCGGTGCTGGATCTGTTGTCGTAGTTATTGACACTGGACTTGTTGATGTATGGGAGGATTATTTCCCACAAGAGAATATTCTAACTCAATACTGCAGAAGCTATACTCAGGAACTTGGATTGGATAACGTAGCGTGGAACGAGGATACAGAGGGACATGGTTCAGCTGTAACTGGCACAATAATTGGATATAGATTGGATAGTACTACAGACTATTGGATCAACGGCGTTGCAGAGGATGCCAAAATCGTTATGCTACGATGTGTCTACTGGATTGGTGGTGGAGTAACATCGACTACTATGCTTAACAATTGGGCAAACTGTATCAACTATGCTCGAACACTTCATGCAGGAGATCTCAGTAGCTACAACATGATTGTATCAATGTCCCTAGGATATGATAATACCAATACTGCACTAAATTCAGCAATAGCCAATGCTGAGAATGAAGGAATTGTGGTCTGTACATCAGCTGGTAATGACGGACCCGCAGCCGACACTACTGCATACCCTGCAAATCTAGCAGATACCACATCAGTAGCTGCTGCGGGTTATGTTGGTCTGACTGGTGCTTATGGACTCACTGGGATTTGGACTGACATTCCAGAGAATGATTTCTCAGATGTGTTTGTTTCTGATTTCTCATCGCGTGGTAAAGTCGATGTGACTGGTATTGGTGAGAACCTAGTTCTCCCATACTATGGTGGATACTACTACATTAGCGGTACTAGTTTTAGCTGTCCACAAACATCCGGAGTTTTTGCATTAATGTTTGATGCATTTGGAACCCAGAGTGTCGCTTGGCTCGAGGGACATTTACAGGATACTGCTGTCGATCTTGGATATGACAGCACTGTTCAGGGTGCCGGATTCATTCAAGCCGATGGTGCAACAGGATAATATCTCTCAGGGAAGGCACTTCTCTCGCCTTCCCACCTTCTTTTTTTTAGACTCTGATGGCGTCAAATGGTGTATTAATAACTAGTTTTGAAGTGTATGAAGAACATCCATTGCTTTGGAGAATTTGATCTAATGAGAATTGATGGTAGACAATATTTCGTTTGTATACAATTCATACTACTTCTCATTTGTACAGGAATGACCACAGCCTCTACTATAACCTCGAGCGAAATTAATCATTCACCTAAATTCGATATTTCAGACCTCATTGAGATCGAATACATGGCAATAAATGGAAACGATGAACTCCTCCAGATGGCGGCAGAAAATAATTGGCCAGGAAAGGGATTCGAGTGGGACCCAATAATCATTGAAGGGTACCATTTTCGTGGATACGTACATCACTTTGTTGTTGACAACACAGACCTTTACTGGGAATTCAAGAACAATGTATTAGATGGAATTGATGATAGATATTGTGAGATTGTTATAGGAAATCTTCGGAATGGAAAGATTGCAAACAATTACTTTGTTCGTGGTGCTGTTGGGATACATGGGATTAGGGTCGAGGATTGTGTATTTTCAGGTAACACATTTTACAACCAATCATGGGATGGAGTTCTATTAGAATATAGCAATAATAACATCATCATTGGAAATACCTTCATCGACGAAGGAGAAGGTGGTGTCCTAGGATGGGTTGACAGCGTAGGCAATAACATCCTCTATAATGAGGTGTATGGTTCGCCATACGGATTCATGTTTTGGGAAGAGTCCAATGGAAATACTGTTCAACATAACACAATTCATGAAATTTCTCTTCGAGGAGTAGATATACAGACTGAGGACAATATTATTCGAGATAATGAAATTTACAATATGGGTAGCGATGGGATCTCAGTTTCAAAACCTGGAAATGAGATTAGAAACAATCTCATCTATAATGGAGAAGAATGTGGAATTCATCTTTTTTCGGGAAGTGGTGAGGCAGTAATAAAGAACAATGTAGTGATTGGATTTGACACAGAAGGAATTAACCTCCACGAATCGGACAATAGCCGTATTGAGCTGAACGATTTCTATGATAATGGAGAACACCAAGCCTGGGACTATGGAAGTAACAATGTCTTCACAGACAATTATTGGCATGAGTGGATAGCTAATGATACTGATGAAAATGGGATTCTGGATTTACCCAAGTTGATTGCAGGTGGAGATAACAATGATCCTCGACCTCATGCAAATCCAATAAATCCAATACCATCATGGTATGAGTTCATACCCATTACTGGACCACCTCCAGATCCAGAACCGACAGAAACAACTTCAACACCAATTGAAACATCACCAACAGTAGATACAAGTACGCCATCAATTTCGAATACAAATACAACCCATGCAATAACAACAGGATTTCTACTCCCAACGTTAGCAGTAGCAACTGGAGCTTCAATTTTGCTTGTAGTCTTTATCATATTAATTGGTAGAAAAAGACATGTTCAGTAGCTTAATCATCACGGATTAACAATCTAAGATTTCTTGAAATCACAGGATAGTAGTAGTATGCATGTTCAGGTATAAACATTCGAAGTTTCTTAGATAGTGTCAGGATAAGAGCTTCATCCGATGTCCCATCAAGAATATTCATTGTTTCTTCTTCGGTGACTGAGCACAACTTCTGAGTCATGGTGACAACTTTATTGTTCGCAGGGCAAGGTAATTGACATCTCATACATCCCATGAGAGCTGTGTGAGCAGATGGATTGATCCAATTGGGAATTTCTCCAGGCACTTCATTGTATAATGGGATACATTTTTCCACATCGATGACAAAATTCCTCTCGGAGATAGCACCTGTGGGACATTGATTCAGACACACATTACAATTAGTGCATGAGTCCATCAGTGTCACTTCCTGCCAGTTGTCTTCTTCAAACTCAAAATCTGTAAAGAAAGCAAACAGCTTGTGAAAACTACCCATACCCTCAACATAGCAGATATTATTACGACCGTATTTTCCGAGGCCAGTTCTTACTGCTAGACGCTTGAGAAGAACATGCATCTTGGCATTCTCAATATGAAATCGATCATCATGAATTATTTGATTCTGGATTGTAGTTTTCAGATGCTCTTCAGTAATTCCATCCTCATAGTAGTGGGGAACCAATATATCGTGAGTCTTCCCCCGATGAATGAATTCTGCAATCATCAATGGTGTGAATACAGCCAATACTATTACCGATTTTGCATCAGGAATTGAATCTGGTAGGTGATGTTGTTGCTGCTCAATATAACTTCTAAAGACGGGATTGTTACTAACCTTTCCTTCAGCATCTATGGTTTCAAAATCATCTTGAAGTTCTTGGAGATGTTTGACTGAAGTTACGCGGTACTTGTAAATAGAGTCAGGAATTCCTTGTTCAAGATTAGTTTCCCAGATTCGTTCCATCATATCATCAATAATATCGATATTCTTTGCTTTTCAATGACCGTATTGACGTAATCGATCAGAATTCATTTTTCCTTGAGTGATGGAATTGTTTTCTTCGCTATTATTTCAAACATAGGAATTTGTTCTGGTGCAAAGAAGGGATAGAAGAACACCAACTCATTGATTCCAAGTGAAGTGTATCTTTTCACAATCTCTGTGAATTTTTCTTCTGAAGCAAATGCGTAGTTAGCCTCTTCCCCGAATATCAATAGGGATCTTCTGAGAGACCCTGGATCGCGACCAATTTTCTCGCAATAATTATCAATAAAATCAATTCGTTTCTGAGTCTTTTCTACAACTAGCTCAGAGGGTGAACCAAAATCAGATCCATAAGAAACCCATGTATCAGCTAGTTCTGCAGCAATTCTCAGAGATGGTTTCATATGCGCAGCTACAACAAGAGGAGGTCTAGGTTTCTGTACAGGACCTGGAGCTATTATTGCTTCTTTAATTTGGTAGTATTTCCCATCATAGCTAGAGGTTTTATTTCGTAACATCGTGTCAAGAATCTCTACTTGTTCCTTCAATCTCTCAGTTCTTTCATTAGTTGACCAATCATCGATGCCTGTCATAGTATATGACGGATCGATACTTCCAGGAGCTCCCGCACCAATACCAATTTCCAGGCGGCCATTTGATATTTAATCAACAGTCATTGCCTGTCGAGCTAAGACTGCGGGATGTCTAAAGGGTATTGATGTTGCTAGAGTGCCAATTCGGATTCGAGATGTGCAATTTGCCAATCCTGCAAGTGTGGTCCAACCATCAAGCCACGGACTGTTAGGATGAGCATAATTCACAAAGTGATCAGCAATCCAAGTGGAGTCAAATCCTAAGGCTTCAAATTTCTGCCATAGCTTAGCTAGATCTTGGAATGGAAAATCTTGGAGTATAACAGCACCAAATCTTATCTTTTTTTCCTGACATTCTTGTTACCTCAAAAATCATCCTTGAAGAAGTCGAGTTCTTCACCTAGTAGATAGTGGCAGAACCATCGATATACCTGAAGTATCACTGCGTAATTGTCCTGTGGTACAAAGAATCCATGACCTTTGTCTGGATAGGAGAAGAGTTCTACTGGAACTCCTTTGGATTTCAATGCACGATACAACTCTTGAGCACTAATGATAGTGATTCTCTCATCTTTTTCTCCATGTTGTATCAACATGGGAGTCTTTGCTCTATCAATTGCAGCTATGGGGGCACTCTTCCTGTATAACTCCCTGCTTTCAGGATCATATGGTGTACCCGTAAGATGAATAGAATGACGGTTATCAGAGCCAATATAGTAGATGTACCAACTACTTACACCGCACAGGACATTTACAGCGGCAAAACGATCAGTATGCATGCCGCCAAAAGCAGAAAGATATCCACCTTGGCTGCCCCCCATCATTCCAATCCTTGTTTCATCAACATAACCTTGTGAAATTAGATAATCTATACCTGATTCAATATCCCACATATCACCGACACCCATGTTGTTGTGATTAAGTTCCATGAATGCTGTACCTTTGCCAAGACCACCTCTGTAATTTGGATTAAGAATAAGAATTCCTCGGGCTAGAAACGAATGTATAGGTCTATAGTACTGATTATCTAAAAGCGCAAAGTTAGAGCTTCCTCGGGGCCCACCATGAGGATGCACAATTAGAGGATACTTCTTCTTCGGGTCGAAATTAGATGGTTTCCTCAAGAGCCCCTCAATCTCTGTACCGTCTTTACTGACCCATTTTATAGATTCAACAGTACCAAAATCATAGTGAGAATAAGTTTCAGTGTCTCTTGTTATTCTTGTGAGGCCCCAACCACTTTCACTGGGTTTACCATAGTATATCTCGTGTAATTTTGTAGGAGAAAATCCAAAGAATGCTATGTGTCCGCTCTTGTTCATTGTGAAATTGCTTATAGGATATACATCACCCATCAAATAGGTTTCGAAGTCACCATTCTCATCGAGTTTACTAATTAGACATCTACTCTCTTCCCAATGTAGTAAGTAGATGCCAATTTCGGACCACCGGACATCGAGAGGAAATCTATCAATTTTCTTTGTGATACATTTCAGATGATCCGCAAGTCCAGATTTGTCTAGTACATTTTCCATTTCAGAAACATCAAGAATCCAGAGATCGGGTCGCGATTCTGGAATCTGCTCGATATCTCTTCCGATTAGTATAATTTTATTCCCATCTGGAGATACTTCACGAACCTTGTATCCTTTTGGTAATGCGAGTTTAGTCAGTTTTACAGTTGAGAGTGCTTCTTCAAGGGGCAAAGTTTCTAATTTGTCTAGAATTGCTTCAGGATCTAGTTCGATAACAAAACATGAGGTTTCGTCTTCAAAGAAAAGCTCAGATCTAGTTTGACAGTTGAGATAGACGCGGTTTTTCTCAGGTGACACTATGTACGAATCAATTGCGAGGGGTTCGTCTAGAAGACTAGTGATTTCAAAGAACGATGGTATCTTCTTTGTCATTTCGTCTGTAAAGTTTAGTCTTGATGATTCAAAATTCTGTGTAGCTCTTTTGGTACTGACATAAAACAATCCTGTACTAGGTACTTCATTTTCAACATAGTTGAAGTTACCAATCCTACCAGATTTCTTGAAGCTAATACTTGCAGATGTAAAGACAAAACCATCTCTAAAAACTTCAAAATTTTGGATAGAAGATGAATGGTCAGTTATCTGAATTGGCTCGCCGATTAAATCACGAAATACATGAATCTGTTCATTCCCAGATGGCTGAACTTTTTTCAAACAACAGATACTGTCATTTTCAAGCCACTTGATATTTCGTCTGCCTTTGAATAATTGGTGCGTTGTTTTTGTTTCTACATTGTAGATGAAACCTAAAACTTCCAACTCATTTGTCCGTAAATTAGGTACACCTTTGAGAAACATTACCTTTGAAGAGTCTGGCGAAACAAATGGGTAAAACCCATAGGTTGGTAGAGTCACTTGTTCCTTGACTGTTAATCGTTTCTTCTCAATCATAAATCTGGCTCCACATCCATGATGATGGATGTTATCCGAAGATAATAGAGTAATAAAGCGTGAGCACAATAAGAGAACACAATATGAGGACACCAAATGTTACAATCTACGCAATATTTCTACATCTTAGAACCTGATTTCAGAATACCCAGAACTGTATCTCTGGCATCCTCATCCATTCCAGTCAACATCAGAATTTTACCTGATGTAGGATCTTTTAATTTAATCTCATAGAATTGATTTGCACCTTCACGATATGTGGATTTAACCTGGATGTGTACATCATCTTCAGCTTCTTGAAAATTCTTCAATGGAATCTGTGTTCTAATGAGACCTCCCCTTGCCTCTACAATCCGTTCAGTAGTGAAATAGTATCGTGTTCTTCGAGAGTTCACAAAATCAAGTATCGTGATAAACATCACAATGAAGAAGAAGATGAGTGCAGCGTTTGCAAATAATGAACCCAGCCATCCCCAAATGACAAAAATGACCCAGGGCCAAAAGACAAGGCAGAAAGTTCCACCTATCATAATCTTTGCAGCCATACCAGCACGCTGGTCCCAGACTACTTTCTCACCGGGATTCAATCCCTTATCGGGGGGCGAAAAATCTTCGAATAAACTCATACCACAATCTCCAGATTATGTAGAATTATCGTAGACATTCGCCCTATTATCTTTAGTTTTACTTGATTTGATTGTCCTAATTGAAGAAAATCAATTCTGCAACAATGAAAATCAGAGCTAATCCAACAACATAAAGAACAGTCGACCTCTCAAGAACAGCTACTTGTGTTTTCGAGATTCGCTCTATAAAGTGACCACCTCGTCGAAAGATGGTAGCCAAGATCAATGTAGAAATAATCATTGATACTACGTTTGCGATACCGATGTATAGCTCCATGGGCTCGAATAGTAGTGCAAAAGCGATCATTCCAAATCCATGAAGAACCAATCCGAGAAACAAAACCATCACAATCTTACGAAATGGATCATCTCTGGATAAGCCTATGAGGGGAAATAAAAGTACTAGCAAAATAACACCAAATACTAACATGAGAACTCCCAAGATTTGGATTACAAGAGCAGGTACACCCAACGCTATCAGCTGCGCGGTGTCTCCTTCAGGTATTGCTAAGCCTACTAGAAAGTATCCCGCACTTGTGAGGTAGGATGTAGGTGCAATCATTAGTAGGGGAACTAGCTTCGTACTTCGCCAATGCCAAAAGAGCGCTAATACAACAGTACCAAATAACAACTCAAGAATAGTGCCAGCAGATAAAATAAATGCAAAGTAATCGGTTGGTACAGAGCTTAGAGGTATTGTCATCGAGGAACTGAAAGGATTGAGCACCAATCGAAAATTGATGGGGATGGTTAACAGTGCTAATCCATGACCAAGCTCATGGACTGCTGATGATAACAGAAGAGCTATCACATAGGATCCCAGAAAGAACAAACCCAACTCAACGATGGATGGGATCTTGCTTGTTGGAATCTCTGGAGATATTTGTATAACTTCAGATGTAGATGTCATTACTAACAACCTTCTTAATCGAATGGTCGATATTACAAAATTATTTTATATAAATGGTACGTTTGACGTACTAATTTTATATTCAGCCATCAAACCGATTGAGAAGCCTTTTAGCATGCATGTACAACGTATACATCTATGTCCTCTCAACATCGAATCACAGAACCAACCGAATTACTTAATGAAAAAGGAGAACTGGTAGAACCAGGGTATGCTACAAGTCTTCTCTGGAGATATGATAGAAGTAAGATAAAGGCTAGTTGGCTTCGTATAAAAGAGTGGGATTATTACTATGTTCTAAACGAAAAATACGGAATTACATTCACCATTTCCGATTTAGGGTATGCAGGATTAATAGCTGTGGTTTGGCTAGATTTTGAGAGAGGAACATACACACAAGAAGATATACTTGCACTACTTCCAAGGGGAAGGATGAATTTTCCTTCGACATCGAACGAGGGAACTGTAGAGTATCATGACAAGAAATTGAAAATAGGGTATTATGTACAACCTGGTGTGCGAACCATTAAGATTGATTTTCCTGAATTCACTAACAGCCTAGGAGAGAAGGGTCTCTCGGGGGAGCTTGTACTACAGCAGCCTGAGATGGACACAATAGTTATTGCAACTCCTTGGAAAGGGAAGCCGAAGAAGTTCTATTATAATCAGAAGATCAATTGTATGCCAACAGAGGGCACTATCAGAATTGGAGATACTGAGTACAAATTCTCTCCACATAGTAGCTTTGCAGGATTAGACTGGGGTAGAGGGAATTGGACCTACAAGAATCGGTGGTACTGGGGCTCTGCATCAGGGTTACTCAATGGCGAATCCTTTGGCTGGAACATTGGCTATGGATTCAGTGACCGTTCGTCAGCAACAGAGAATATGATATTCTACAAAGGCAAGGCGCATAAACTAGATCAAATCGCATTTCTCATGGACACAAATGATTACATGAAACCGTGGAAATTCACAAGTAATGATGGACGATTCGATATGGACTTTGAACCAATTCTTGATAGATATGGGAAATTCGACTTGCTTGTGCTCAAATCTTTGCAGCATCAAGTCTTTGGATGGTTCACAGGAACGGTAAAACTAGATGACGGGTCTGAAATCGAGGTAGATCGCTTTCTTGGATTTGCTGAAGATGTGTATAATCGATTATGAATTATCTACTCTTCTCTTCAACTATGCTTTTCGGATATTGAATGAAATCATTTTAGACTTTCCAATATGCAATTTGACACGCTTTAACGCAAACCATGCTAACACAGCAAATCCTATTGCTAGAATTCCTGAGAAAACCCAAAGGAATCTGAGACTTCCAGATATAGACCATACAATTGCGCCAAGGGGAGCCGCAAATAATCCTGTTGCAGATGTGGTTGAAGAGAATAGACCTATTGCAGTTCCTTTCATCTCCGGTGGAACTCCATTTACCATTAGGACTCCTTCAGTTGCGGTCCAAACTAGTATTGGTGCAGCCCAGAGTATATTCAATAAAAGAAGTAACAATATTCCTGATCCAAAACCAATTGCTACCATAATTACTGAATTAGCAATCAAACTGCCAAACAGACCAAATCTTGTTTTACGACCGGCAATACCACTTAAATTATACATCAATAGAACAGTAACAAGTGAGAACACACTAGAAATTAGTCCATACGCATCTAAACTGATTCCCCATTCACTGATACTTAGAATTCCAAGATATGGAATTGCCATACCCCAGGCAGTGTAATAACCTACCATTGCAAATGTGAATTTCCAATAGGATTTTCCTAGTTTCTTTATTGGATTGTTCCTGTTAATTTCATCATCAGTTTTTACAATTGGAATATAGCTATCTTTCACATGAGTAGCTGATAGCACCATTGCGAAGCTAGCTGCAATGATTCCAACCAAAAGAAGTGAATTTGTGTGAAACCCGTATTGCAACAGAAGAACAGCCACTATTGGACTGATTGCATCAACAACATATGATGGTAATAGTACCATTGTGATTTTTCGAGTCGAAGTAGGATTGATATCTGATGTAATATGATCCGCGGGAATTGCCCTCGCAATAACAAGTACAAAACTCCAGCCAAAATATTGGAGAGAGAATGCTGGGATGATATAAGGCCAAACGGGGAACAGATATAGTAATAGTAGACCTATCACCTGAGGAATGAATGATAAGACCAGAGCTTTCTTTCTTCCAACTGCGTCAGCAAGAGCTCCAGATAGAATATACCCACATAACCCTGCAAGTGTACCTGCGGCAAACACGACTCCAATTTGCCATGGAATAAGAAATGACTCAAGAGATATTGCAAACTGCCACATCCAAATACTTGCAGAAAGTTGAGCAATACCAGTAATAAGAGCTATGCGCCAGAGAAATCTATCGAGGCCCAGAAAGGTATCCTGTACAGAGAGTCCTCTGGATAGCATGGACTCTGCTGAACGAATTTCTTCTGGTAATTGGCTCATAGCCGCCAAGCTCCATCATTTTGTAAGGATACGCCTCAAGCGAGAGGCGCTCTCTGTGAGCTTATAACCTTGTCCAAGGGGGAAATTTTAATTAAACAAATACTTGATAAAAAGCTCACAGGAAGCCTACGAAAAGAGCCGTTTTGTCATCAATATCTATTGAGAATAAATAAATGAGAAATGGGGCCCTTGGGGAATCGAACCCCCAAGGACCCAGATCCAATTGATGTTCTAGTTCGTGATAATCAATTCTTCTTCTTTATCACAATCACCACGATTACTACCACTACAGCCACACCTCCCACACCAACAAGAATTAGTATCATTGTGTTGTCTGGTGGTGGATTTGTGTCAGTAGGAGTAGTGTCAGAAGTATCAGTCGTTGTTGAAATCAGTAGATAATAGGCAATAGCTTCATGCGCTTCATCCATTGCAAGAGGAATTGAGTTTACACCTGTGTCTAATACCTCACTATCAATGACCCAGTGTGAAAAATTGTATCCTGCAATTTCAACTGCAGTGATAACGATTGCTTGACCATCGTTAAACCATTCCCCAGCAGGATATACTGTGGGAAGAGGTGATAGACCACCCGGGTTTGTTGTACAAGTCAATTGATACTGGGTTTGCCAATTGGCAATTGCAGTCTTCGGTGCATCCATTATAATTAGATTTGATTGAGAGTAAACAACACCTGTCGCATTACCACTCCAACTCTGGAAAACAAATCGCTCACCTATTACTCCTGCGACAACACCGACAGCTAATCCTGCATATGCTGTTGAGCCAGAGGAATACCATCCTTCACCAGAAGAAACTCCTTCTGAAGAAATAACAGTCAAGTAATATTCAGTATCCCATATCGCAGTAGCACTTCTTGGACCGTTCATGATGATAGAATCAGACTGTGTATGATTAGTACCTGAAGCATCACCAGTCCAACTTTGAAAGACAAAACGTTGGCCGGTTATTCCAGACACAATATCTGCATCCAATCCAGCATATACTATAGATCCAGCAGCATACCAACCACTGCCATTTGTTATTCCGTAATCTGAATTGACAGTTAGATAGTATTCAGTATCATAATGAGCTGTGAGGATTACATCATACGGATCACATGCCCAGTGAAGGAGTGGTTCAGTTTGATAGGCAGGACTGATTAAACCTCCTGTCCAATGACTCCAGATATAGCGAATTCCAAGTGATCCATATTGTGTCATAGGCACTTCAAAGTCTATTAACATGCCTGCAATCCACTCAAACGTGGTAGGAGCAATGTACTGAAAACCGCCAACAGTAAGTTCTAATCCAACGGGATCTGTGAGAAATGTCACCTCTCCGCCACGAGTTGTATAGTAGATAGCGTATGGAATTTCATATTCAGTCCATGTAATGGCTGGATAATGCGAGTCATCCTCTCGAATTGTTCCTGTAACAGCAGGTCTCCTATATGTAAGACTGGCTGAACCCCCGCTGTTAACTATCTCAGCAGAACTCCAAGAATGAGGCCGATTTGCAGCTGCACGTCTGTAGACGACATCATTACCTAGCCTATACACAATATGGAAGTAGGGACATTCTATCGTCCAATCAATCTCTCCTTGGCCATCGACACCAACATCCACATCAGTTTCATTGAGCCCCGAAAGAGCGAGCCCTTTAGCACCCCAATTTACACCGTTATTGGTGGAATATGCAATCCAAATGTCAATATCAATGGATGAATAGGCGTGTTGCCATGCAACAACAACTGTACCCGTTGTATGACCTGCTGCTATTGATGTATGATGTTTCTCATTAGATGCTGAAGAGATTGCCCATGCATGACTCCAAGAACTACCTCTTGTAGTAGAGTGATAAACACCAACACTATATGTGGAAGTATAATCAGCACCATAAGCATATGCAACATAAACATGGTCTTGATTATCTGAATCAACTGTATAGGCTATACTCAAATCACAATACACATTATAATCTAATATTGCGCCAAGTTCAAGAACAGTGGACCAATCAGTACCTTTGTTAGAAGATTGCTTAACAATCATATCTCGATCATCATATGAAAACAATTCTTCGTAAGCCACATACAGTCTGTTATCTGACCCATAACCAAACTCACAAGTTATGCATGGATAGCGGTCGTTGTCTGCATCAGTGTCTATGTACATGAAATAGGAGCCAGAAGAATTGTAGGCATATCCAACAATATCATAATTGGTTGAAGAAATTTCTTTTTCATATATTACATAAACAGTATTGAAAAATTGAGAATCAACCACTAATTTCGGATTGCCACAATTATATGAGGAACTACCAAAGCCTGCTAGGTGTGTCCATGTACGACCACCATCACTGGACATTCGAAGACGAATTATCATAGTGCCCCATCCGGAGTAATATTCCTCATGTGCAACGTAGAGATTACCTGTTGAGTCTGATGCAATATCGGGATTACGTTGTTCTTCACTACTACTAGCAATCTCAATATCATCAACCCAACCTTCATTTTTCCACATTACAGAAATATACGCCCATTCGCCAAGTACATCGACATCATGGATATCAATGTGCAAGCCACCATCAAGGAAACTTTCCCCAGATTGATAAGCTGCATCATCCAAAGTTGTAGTTCCAGGATGAGCATCTTGAATTTTGACTATTCCTTGACCACTTGCAATTGATTCATCACAATAAGAGATGAGAACTCCAGTTGATGGAAGGTATTCATCATTTCCATAAGAAGAACGGACCTCAACCAGATAGTATTGTGTTGAACTAATTAAAATCTTAATGACTTGATTAAAGGAAATTGGAGTTTCTTGATCAAACAGATTTCTAGCTATGTGAGAATCATAAGAGAGTTCCACAATATTAGTAATCCATTCTAATTGAATCTTGCAATATGCCATAGGATGGGCAGGTGAATAGCCAGAAGGTACACCATTCCAGCTTCCTGAAGCCATTAATCCCCATTCATCAACAAAATCATCTTCTCCTTCATGTCCATAATGATAAAGATCGGGGAGACCTATATCATGTCCAAATTCGTGAGCAATTACACCAATACAACGGTCAACGTCCCCACCTTGAGTTTCTGGAACAATAGAGCAGGAGTCGAAGGTCTTTTCGTCTGTTACAAAATGTCCTGGCCAAGACCATCTGACTGACCAGATATCACTTGAGACACCAGAGCTCTCTTGTCCATTTCCAGCATGAAGAACCATAATGTGTTGATACAATGAAAAATCAACAAAGGGATCTGCAACTGCAATAGCATCATCTACCAATCGCCAACTGTCATTATCTCCATCATCATCGTAATCATCAGTTACACCTGAGGTAGAACCATCTGCGCCATAGTATGCCTTAGTAGTCCCCAGATTATACCAACCAGCTATATCTCCTGATAAGGAACATTGACCGAATGATATTTCCTGATAGTAGTCACTTACATTCCCAAAAATAAGAGAATCATAAGTTGATGGAATTTCAGTGTACATCAAATCACTGAAGTAGACAAGGATTACAATTAGTGTTTGAGGACCTACAGGAGCAAGTTCCTGTTCAGGGAAATAATCACTGCTAGGACCTCCATGATACTGAATCTCAGGACTTGCTGGTGCAACTGGATTAGCATACGGTCCTATCTCAGGAACCATCTGAGATTTAGTTTCTATATCCGCATCTTGTGTAATCAATTGTGATTGAGCCATTGGCACAAACATCATTACTACAAGAAATATTACATATGCTGATTTCAAAATTGAACTTTTCATTACAGTTCACCTAACCACGATGAGTAGCTACTATGAAACAGAAATGCACCATATATATTTTTCAAGTGTGAATATATTTTCAAAGAAAAAGTGGGGCCCGAGGGGGGAATCGAACCCCCGGCCAAGGAGCCACAATCCTTGATGTTGCCATTACACCACTCGGGCCATGGTTGTAAGGCGTTTTGTCGTTCAGAGATTTTGGCTTATTAGGTTATCCGTGAGTAGGTGCTTCTTCGCAGAAGTAAGAATCTCGTTTTAGAGAAAAACAGCAAAATTGGAGGGATCGGGCATATGATTACAGTTGTAGGCCCCTTATTCGCAGCAGGAGTCTATTACGGAAATGAGGATAGTTCCGAAATCTCATATGCCCGTTGTTTCCATCTTTTGCGAAGAACACTACCTGTCGTAACGTATTCCTGTTGAAGCAGCACGTGCTCCACCAGTATTCCTACGATGAAATTCTGTAAAGTGCTTGTATTCCAACTGAGTTTTTTCCTCAGAGTCATTTTGTCCATGAGCTTTGCGAATCATCAAGGTAGTTCAAGATATAGTAGAACATGATTCCAATATCTATGAGCGGTAGAGGAACATTGCGTTAATAGGGATTTTATATACAATTTGTGGGCAAAAAACGAAATGTACGTTTCAGATAGTGCAGATAGCTGCAATCACTCTTCTTGTGATTGTTTGAGAAGCTCTTCTAGTTTTATTTGAGAGAGATATGAAAATTTCCCACTTGAAAAAGCAACCATCACCGTACTGGATTCAATGAGATCATTATTGTGGAGTTCAGTAGCAATCTTCTCTGCCTCTTGAAGATCATTGACAACAAATTCAGCAATCATCATAGGTTCGGTTGCGGAAGCAAAGGGAGACCAAAAAGCAACTGGATATTTTTCACTTAGCCATTCAACAAGTTTGGTAAGAGAGATTTTCTTTTCATCCCAATACATCCTAATGTGAATATTGACAAGAGAACCAGCTGCAAGATCGGGTCTTGCAATGAAACTAACTTTGCCTTCTTCTGTTATTTCGCGTAGAGCCCTTCTAACGGTCTTTGGTGATAGATTTGCTTTCTGAGCAATTTCTGATGTCATCATCAATGGATCAGATTGTAATGCTTGAAGGACTTTGATGTGCAGATTACTAAATTCTACAGGTTTTCTTTGAAAGTCTGAAAGGACAACATAAAGATCCACAGCCTCAACCTCGTCCTGATTACGAACAAAAGTACTGACTTGATGCAACATTTCAGTACCAATGAATTCGCCCCACAGAAGATATGCACCACCTCTAACTGTGGCTAGAGTGCTAACATGTCCAATAAACGGACTCGCCCCCAGCAGATTCACAAATTCAATAGAGTCTTCTTTCCCTGTTGTCTGAACGATTGCTTGGTACATATCTGCACCAATGACACCTGGAGCGTATGTGATTAAAAATTGTGAAAGGACACCGTTATCAATCAGATTATTTACACGATTCTTCACGGCATTTGGTGTCAGATTTACTTTTCGAGCTAGAGCCTCATAACTAATCCTGCAATTAGCAAATGCCGCCAGAATGATAGTTCGATCGATGGCATCCAATTTGACCACAACTAATGAAATTCCATAAAAAAAGAATAGATGACTCTTGCGCTCTCGGAGACATTAGAGTTTTCAGTAGGTAGTAACTAACAAATATGAGCAAAGTGAATAATTGTAGGGGTCAGGACTGTGGAAAGAATATTGATTCCAATAGAAAAATACTCGAATAGACGTAATCTGTTTCTTGGAATTGTGGCGAGTATAGTAGTAATTGCAATAATGAGTATAGCAACTCAAACTCTTGTCTACAATGTCTATGGAGATTTCACTATGCCAGATACACGGTTTGGATATACATTCACTGAGATTCAAACTACATTCACTTCAATTGGCATAGAAGGATTGCGAATGTGGGCAATTGCTCATTCACCGGATTTCCTTTTTCCACTTGCCTATTCGTTCTCAATGATGTTTGCAATTATGATGGAATTGAACAGTCTTGAGAAGAATTCAGGCATACTTAGAAAATCGGTTCTTCTCCCATTTCTCGGCGCAATTGCAGATTATATTGAAAATTTGTTGATACTTAGTCAAGTAGCAGTCTTTCCTAATTTATCAGAATTAGTTATAGCTGTAGCCAGCGCAGTCACTCTGATAAAGTGGGCATTTCTATCTCTGGGATTTTTAGTAATCTTTGGACTACTTATTCTGATTATATACAGACGCGTTGTACCAAAAGAATGAGTGCAACAGGCAGTGATTAATACTAGAAATGTTGGAGCAGGTTGGAGCTCCCAGTGATGAAACCAATAGCTGATGGAATGTATCGAATTCAAAGTGAAGGAGCCTTGACAGTACTACGAGAAGCTAAGATATTGGAAGATAGAGGTCTTAAGATACTTCACTTCGAGATAGGACAACCAGATTTTCCGACTCCAGACCATGTCAAACAAGCAGGAATACAAGGGATAGAGGGAAACTATACTCGATATACTGTGACTGAGGGGATTCCTGAATTTATAGAAGCAATTCGGAGAGAGATTCAAATTACTCGAGGATTCTATCCAGAATTCAATCAGGTAATTGCACTTCCAGGTGGAAAGCCAGGTATCTATCTAACGATGGTCAGCACAGTTAATCCAGGGGAAGAAGTAATATTTCCTGATCCCGGATTTCCAACGTATGATTCATTGAGTAAATACATCGGGGCAAAATCAGTTCCAATTAAATTAAGGGAAGAGAATAGATTCAGGCTAAACCCTGAAGATATCGCTGAAAAAATCTCTGACAATACCAAACTAATAATCCTGAACTCTCCTCAGAATCCAACTGGAAGCGTGATGACAAAGACTGAACTTGAACAAATTTCAAAATTAGCCCAGGATTATGATTGCTTCATTCTTTCAGATGAGATTTATTCAAAATTAATCTATGATTCTACATTTAGTTCTGTAACCTCCTATGATGCGGCAAGTGAACATTCTATCCTCCTAGACGGATTTTCAAAGTCACATTCAATGACAGGGTGGAGACTTGGCTATATTGTAGGTCCTGTTCCTTTGATTCAAAAGATTAGCACCTTAGTTGTCAATGCGTTCACATGTATTCCAGAATTCATCCAGAGAGCTGGGATTGCGGCACTTAACGGACCAAAAGATCATCATGAGATGATGATGAACTCATTCTCTAGACGACGAGAGCTCATAGTAAATGGATTGAATGAAATACCTGGATTTCACTGTCAAATGCCAGATGGTGCGTTCTATGCGTGGGTAAATATCATGGAAACTGGAAGAACATCAAAGGAAATGGCGTCCTACCTTCTCCATGAGGCGGGAATTGCGTGTCTTCCGGGTACAGCATTTGGTGCAGGAGGCGAAGGATATTTACGCTTCTCTTATGCAACTTCAATTGACATAATAGCCGAGGCACTTCCACTAATCAAAGATGCAATAGAGAGATTAGCTAATGACTAGAAGAGTAGAAGTTGTTCCATATGATACAACTTGGCCGGAACGATACGAGGAAGAAGTAAAGAGAATCATGAAGGTTCTCGGACCAGAGATTGTTTCTACTCATCATATTGGTAGCACATCTATTCCTGGCATGTATGCAAAACCAATCATCGACATCCTCTTAGAAGTCATGGATATCGCACGAATAGATGATTACAATGATGAGATGATTTCACTTGGTTATGAACCTAGAGGAGAATTGGGTATTCCTGGTCGGCGATATTTTAGTAGAGAAGAACCAAAAGATGTGAGAACTCACCATGTCCACTCATTTCAGACAGGAAACCTTGGGATAGTAAGACATCTTGCGTTCAGAGATTACATGATTGCTCATCCAAAAGATGCTAAGGAATATGTAGAATTGAAGATTATACTTGCACGACGATTTCCACAAGATATTGATGGTTACGTGCTAGGAAAGGAGCTCTATGTTAATCGCATGGAGAAGATAGCCATAGAATGGTATCAAGCAAGAAAATGAGTAAGTTCTAGATGTGAGATTGGCAGTTACTTCAGCGACTTGTAGCTTTCAATACTTCGATTTCATCTTCGAGATTCACTACCCGTTCATTAAGGTCGAGTAGCGTATTGAGTAGGACCGATACAAGGTATCCATAATTCACTGCATATTTGTTGTCTTTCCTGTCGATAATGTTTGCTTCTTCCAACCTTCGAGCTGCATTAGTAATGGATTGCTTGGATACATCTCGCTTACTGATCAATTCATCAACTGATTCGCGAACTTTTCTCGGTTCTACGGGATCACCTTTCAGATTACTTAGTAAACTATGAAGAACCATTAGTCCTGCAGTCATTCGGGGATTTGTCAATTTAGCAAAAACCACATCTAGATCTAATACCATAGGTCTCTCCTACACGCAAGTTCGTGTAATCAGAGTAAACGTTTGATGTTGTGAAAAAGCTTCTGATTTTATCATTAACCAAATAAGAACCGATTTTATATTGACTTCTTTTAGTAAACGTTTACCCAAAATATGTGAGGTGCGCAAAGAACATAACTCAGTTTGAATATTAATGTTAAGAGAGAAGATGGCGGAAGAGAAGCTAGAGAGGATTGTATTCGTTTCAGTGATCCACACAGACCTAGATAGTGTAGAAAAAGCACGAAGAATAGTTCGAGAATTTAAACCATCAGTCGTAGCAGTAGAATTAGATCACGACCGATACGAATACCTGCAAAATCCTGATGACCAAAATGAACTCACTACTATGCCTCTCACAGGTGATACTGCGCAAGACCTCATGCAACAACTAGCTTCAATGGAACAGGCACTTGGAGGAATAACAGGTTCAAATGTAGGAGATGAGATGATGGCAGCAATAGAAGAGGGGCGTGCTATCGGTGCCAAAATCGCATTGGTTGATAGACCCATGAAAGCAACAATCGAAGCAATGATGAAAGTACCTCTGAATGAACTCTACGGATTAATCGAAATGCTTCCCGGTACAACAAAGGACATTCAAGAAGGAGGAGCACTAGATTTTATTGATATGCTTAAGCAGGACGGAGCAGTTGAAGATATAATTGAACAATTTCGAACAGAATTTCCAGGATTGACTCGTGTTTTAATTGAAGAACGAGACCTCTACGTAGCAAAGGCATTACATTTCATCTTGAATGATATCGATGGTAAAATAGTCGCTGTTCTTGGTGCAGGGCATATTCCTGGTGTGAAAGCAGCTCTTATGGAATTACTTGCTAAGAATTAGAAACCTAATGATTTGATAAGTTCTTGAATTCCAGAACCAGTTTTACTACTAACTTTGTGCACTGAAATATTTGCATCCACTTCACGGATATCAGCTACTAGTGCGTCTACATCAAACTCAAGAATATCAGCCAAGTCAATCTTGTTGATAACTACCATATCAGCTCTCTTGATTGTAAGAGGATGTTTTCGTATCATGTAGGGCCCTTCAGTGACACTGACAACAACTACCTTCTTCTCAGCACCTAAGGAATAACCTGCTGGGCAAATCAAATTGCCAACATTTTCAATGAAAATGACATCATACTTTTCGAGGTCAATATCATTTAGGGCAACACGGATCATTCTTGCATCAAGATGGCAAGCAGTCCCAGTATTGATCTGAATCGTGTCGACACCATGAGAACCCACTCGATCAGCATCAATGTTTGTTGCCAAATCGCCAGCTATCATGAGAATCCTGTAGTTATCTCGTAAGGTTTCACAAAGGGACTCGATGAGCTGTGTCTTTCCTGTACCAACAGATCCCATGATATCGATAACAGTGATATTATGCTTCTTGAAGAGATTAGCATTCAGTGCTGCAGCATCTTCATTGGCACCAAAGAGATCCTGACGAATGTCAATATTCACTGTCTTGTGCTGATCAGTCATATTTCACTCCTCATCTTCAAGTTCCTGAATTTCAGTATCTGAATAGAGATAGTGCCCAGCTATAGGACGAATGATTGTACGCTCAACAATGAGAGCAACAATACCCCAGAGAAATCCTTGAGCCATATCAATAGATGCGACAAACAGATTCGCAGAAAATGGCACTCCAATTGCATAGAACATTGTCATAGAAGGAATCAAGCCACCTATTATCCCTGCACCTAATACCACCATTATACTGTATTTTATCGTATCACGCTTGGCAAAATAGATTGCATATCCACCACCGATACCCAAAAAGAGATTACCAAACAATGTAAGAATTGAGAGTCCGCCACCGGCTAATGCACCACCAAGACCTACAGCGGCACCAGCGATTATTCCACCTGGAATGCCTCCAAGCACTCCACCAAGAATCGAGAAAAGAAATCCAGGTGTCAATTCCACCAAGTCTGGAACAACAGGTATCTGAATTGCGTATCGGACAATCATACCAAGAGATGCAACCAAAGCAATGGTTGTCAGTGCTACCGTATTCATTCTAATAGGGACAAAAGACATTGAATTACGCCTCAACTTCTGAGATTACTTAGCAGTTTGCGTCCAGCTCTCTATCAAGAAGCTTTTGGTTGCTCGATACCATTCCTCAAGCTGAGCAAGTATCTGGTCTCGAACGATTTCTGTCTCCTCAGCGCTGTAAGTATAATAATATCCGCCCCGATCGATTGTTTCCATTTCACGTTTTGCAAGACCCTTGGAATGCAATCTATTTAGAACTCGCTGGACAGTACTTCGGTCTTTTCCTATCCGCTCTGCAATCTCTTCTACTGTCTTTGGGCCAGAAATCAACGAGAAATAGACATCAAGCTCACTATTACGAAGCCCAAATGCACAGCATAACAGGTCTGATGGTTTGTTAAAGCTCTTTTTGAATAAACCTACCATGGGATTACGAGCGCTCATGAGTTTCGTTGAAGAAATTTACTAAAATAAGGATTGTGTAAAGACTGTGCACAACCGTTTCCGACATAATACTGTGGTTCAAATGGGTATACTATGAGGATTATATGGTGAACAAGTAGTGGAATTTAGTTCATTTCGAGATTCACAGAATGATCAATGGGAGAGACGTGAATCAGTTGAGAGACGTGTTCAACCTATCAATCTCGCTCCTTTGAAAGGAGCAATTGATGCGGATCCAGTAAGATTGAAAGTGTTGAAAGTGCTAGCTGAAGATGGTCAATGGGTAACAACAGCAGATTTACTGAGAGCAGCTCGTCAGGTTAGATCTATTGTAGGTGCAGTGACAATAGGAACAATTCTCAACGGAATGAACGATTTGGTTGCTTCAAGATTGATTATTAGTAGGACATCTCTAACATCAGGAATCGACTGGGCTGAATGGAGGATTAACCCAGATTGGCTTGAACCAACCCGGAAACTGCTACAGATGATGAGCAGACCTAAATTCCAACCAGCAAGTCACGAAGACTTTGAGAGAAAAATTGACCGACTCCTGGGAGATACAACTTAGGTGCTACTCGATTTTGGGTATCTAACAACAAATGGGTAAATTCATAAGGGACCACCTCACGCAAAAAACCATGGTCGATGTCACTACCCACAGGACACCAATGATGGTCACTCATCCTGATGATGACGATGACCTGGAACTCGTTGATGAGTCATTGAGCAGTGAAAGGATAAAGCAAGTTGTCATTGCTGGCGTATTAGCTTCCTTATCAATTGCTATAGCACCAAGTGCTTCTTTCATCACTAGAGTCGCTGGATGGGGTATTGCACTCTTCGACCCGGTATCATTATTCTGGATTGCAGCATTTTTGATAGGGGGAAAACGTGTTGGGATAATCAGTATGTCTGCAGGGACACTAGGGCTCTTCCTCTATGATCCTACAGCTATTGGTCCAATCTTCAAATTTGCTGCAACTCTACCAATGATTTTGATACCACTATATGGTGTAACAAAACTAAGAAGAGAGGTTGGAGGGGAGGCCCTATCAAGACCGAAGTTCTATGCTTCCATGATGTTTCTAGCTTTCGTGGTTAGGTTAGCAATCATGATCCCCTTCAATTTCCTATACTGGTCGCTTTTGATTCCGTTAGATGGACCTACCATTATATACATTCTAACTGTGGTTCTCAGCATAAACTCTGTTCAAAGCATAGGAGATGCAGTGATACCGTATTTGATAATTCATCCCACTGGAATTTTCAAACATTTTGGTATATGGTGATTCTACCAACTTCGAAACAACCGACAATCGCTTAAATAGACAGAGACCACATTCAAAGTAGTGGTCACTCCTCAGGTGAATGAGTTATGGTTAGACGTTGTGAGTTCTGCGATAGTCCTGTGCCTGCTGATGCAACAATATGCCCAGTCTGTCGTGAGACCATTGCAGAAGAAACTGTTGAGAGAATTTTACCACTATTGAAACGTCCAGAATCTAAAGAAGTCAAATTTATGGGAACTTTTGAAAGAATCTGGGGAGTATTAAGGAGACCTTCAGCAGCATACCGGGATATTGGACAAAGACCTGATGCTGCGGGTCCATTTATAATGATCCTGATGAATGCTTTAGTCATTGCAGGACTCTTCATAGCATTATCATCCAAAGTGACCGCAGTAGTTATTGTAAATGCAACAACGAGAGAAACTGCGAATGTCAATGTACTGGCAAGTCCTCATGGAGCATACTTCTATCTGTTAGCTTTTGTTGGAATGCTGCCAAGTATAATGTTGGGGTTGGCCTTTCTACTTGTTGGAACTGCATTTGCTCACTTCGCATTCAAGCTCACTGGTGGATCTGGCGGTAAAATGAAAACCCTAGCAATTGTTGGATACAGTATGCTCCCAGTGATACTTGTTCGATTCATTTCAATTGCTGTAGTAATAGCCATGGTTCCCCAATATCCTACAACCGTGAATTTCTATAATGCTGATGCGCTGGCAACAATAACACCTGCAATAGTGAATTTTGCATATTCGTCAAGTGTATGGTCGATAATTGATCTCATGACGACAGGGAGTTTTGTATGGACTGGCTTTCTCTTAATCTTTGGAATTCGAGAAGCCCATGATACATCAACATTATGGGCAGTAGTCATTTCGATACTGTGTATGATAGTTCTAGGATGGACATTCTGGCAAGCGCATTAGCTTTCAAAACCAGATTGCATAGAGTGGGATAACAACAAATGCGACCAATCCAACAAGTGCACCTACTTTATCCAAAGTACTAGCAATCATGAGTCTTTTCTCATTATCAGGTCCTGTCAGTGGCAAAATACCAGCCGCTGCCACAATAGATGCACCCAATATTAGAAGTGGCCAAAGCGCAAGACTAGCAAAGTCCCATAACCAAATGAGAACATAACTGAGTACGCCAAGGAAATTCAGGATAGCTGCAACAATTGCAGCAGTCTTGTACCCGTAGATTCTAGCAATTGTGCGAACATTACGTAACGCATCTCCTTCAACATCCTCTGCGCCTTTGATCGTTTCACGAGCTTGAAGAATCAAGAATGCTGTGAAGAAGAATAACCAGGCAGGGATTGGAATTGCAAACATGACTGGGAGTGATGTCACTTCTGCCAAAATCATTGAGCCATATAGTACACCAAATGCAAAAGAGAATGCAACCATGAAATTCCCAGCTAAACCCAGTGTCTTCACTTTAGCTGCGTAGACATATCCAATTATTTCAAAGATTATTACGATAATAGCACTGATGAGTCGACCTGGAATCCAAGCAAAGAAGATACCAAGAATACTAAGAAATCCTACATACGCCCAAGCTTGTCTAACTGTCATTCGACCACTAGGCAGTGCACGATGTGGTCTATTAATTTTATCAACTTCAATGTCGTAGATATCATTGACTACATTTCCACCTGCAGCAACAAGAAAGTACGTGATATATCCATAGATGAATAGGTCAAGATATGCAGAGAAATCTAGACCAGAAGTCCCTAATTGAGTGCTATATGCAATAGCAATCCCAGCAATGACTGTTAGTCCTCCGATGATACAGTTCTGAGGGCGTATTATTGATAGAAAAGCCCCAATATCAAATTTCTTGGATGTTTCAGTTTCTGTCAATGATATCTCCATCCTGCTTTGCAGACAAATAATAGTCTGGATTAAAGACTTGTGGATAAAAGCGTACGAACCTAATCACTCATATTCTGGGAATCTTGGTGATAAAATTAGGAGATGGACAATGTTCGAAGAACTATCCAAAGAGGATCTTTTGAAGATAGTTGATACATACGCAAAAGCATGGCAAGCCATGGATGGTGCATACTTTCTTGCACTAGAGAAAAAATATGGAATGGATATTGCCATTGAAATGGACAAAGAAGCATGGAAGATATTTTCTCCAATTGAAGCTAATCGAATAATGAATGAATTCGGAGTTCATAAAGGGGGAGGTCTCAAAGCACTCGAAAAAGCACTCGGATATCGTGTATATGCTAGGCTTAACAAACAATCAACTGAATGGAAAGATGAGAACACACTCATCTTCACAATGAACGCTTGTAGAATTCAACTGGCTCGAAATAGGAAGGGACTTCCTGATTTCCCATGTAAGCAGGTTGGAGAGATTGAGTATAGCTATTTTGCTGAAACAATCGATCCAAGAATTAAGACACGCTGCATAATCTGTCCTCCCGATGAGCACCCATCTGATGCCTATTGTCGCTGGGAATTTACACTGGAGCAGTGATTTTGCTGAATCAGATTCGCTTTGGTCCTGCAGGATATCCAGCTGATGCCAAGGGTAATCTTGAACGAGTCTTCCAGATTCTCGTAGATGCAGGAATGAATGCACTGGAATATGCAGCTGTCCATGGTCTACGGACAAGTGAAAAAAAGGCAAAGCAAATTGGTACACTTGCGAAACAGAATGATATCTCAATGAGTCTGCATGCAGCGTACTACATTAGCTTGGCATCAAAGAATGCGCAAATACGAGAACGTTCCAGACAACGATTGATCAAAGCCCTAAAATTCGCACCTTGGATGGCAGTAAGAAGAATTGTGTTCCATCCTGGCACGTATGGTGGTTTGAGTGAAGAAGAAGCCTATGTGGTGATTAGAGACTCATTGCAGAGTGTATGGGAAGAGGTGGGCCATCAGGGGAGCGGTGCATTTCTAGCTCCAGAAATAGCAGGCAAACTAAGCATGTTTGGCTCAATTGACCAGATTATCAAATTGTGTCAAGATGTGGATGGCTGTATTCCAACCATTGACTGGGCACATCTATATGCCCGAAAACAAGGAGACCTTCAGGTGAAGGATGATTACTTGAAAATCATGGAAAAGTACGAGAACGAATTGGGAGACCTCTTCTTGGACAATATGCATTTTCATATCAGCGCCATCTCATTCACAGAAAAGGGAGAAGCATCCCATCAGTCATTTGGAGGAGAATGGGGACCAGATCTCTATCCCCTCATGGAACTAGTCAATGAAGTTGGTTACAAGCCTACGTTCATATGTGAATCTCCTAATCCGCTTCAAGGAGCATTATACGCAAAAATATTGCTTGAGGAAATTCAGAAGGTGTAACAATGGTACAATACATGTTCATATTGGGTTCAAACTGGCTACTCAGTATTGCAGAGCTACTAGCCTATGTACGAAATAGAGGATATGAGGCCATTGTTACTGATCATTCTCGACATGCAGTAATTCTTGACTTCAAGGAAAAACTAACTCTCGAAGAGGTAATCGATATGCAAGGAGCTCTTGGAGGATGTTTTAAACTAGGGCGAGTGATCCAGACATATAACATCATTATTCCAATGAATGCATATCCTACAAGCGGAAAACCTGACAGAGAAGCATTGGATATTATCAATAGTCTTCCATGGTTACCTGATCTCTGGCAGAATCCTAAGGGAAAGAAGATCAAATTCGGTGTTAGTACATATCCAATAGTTGATGGAAAAGCGCCAATACAATACCGAAGATTCACTCGGGGATTGGATGATACTATCAAGAAAACCCTTCTTCAAAAAGGTGCTAAGAAAGCTGACTATTTTGCATATGATGAACCAGACCGACGCAAGGCAAAGCGATTGAATCTAGCCCTATGGCCTAAGACAATTGCGTCAAACAATCTACTGACTCCACCAAATAATGAGATTTTAGCAGCATTTACTGAAAAGAATCTGTATATTGCAAGAACAATGGTCATCTATGACTCTATTCTTCAGCAATATAGAGATGAATCTCGACCATACATCTCTAAGGAAATCAGCACTAGTCCAAAGGTTTGTCGTGCTCTTCTCAATTTGGCTGGAGCTCGGCCGGGAGATACTGTGCTTGATCCATTCTGTGGAACGGGTACACTTCTCATGGAAGCTGTAATGTTGGGGATGAAGTGCATCGGCGTTGATATAGATGGGGATCAGGTGCAAGGAACAAAATCTAACCTTTCATGGTTTAGTAAAGATATTGGCCAGCGTATTGATTTTGAAGTGTTCAAAGGAGATGCAAGAAATCTTACCAAATTAATTACAAAACAAGTCGACGCAGTAGCATTCGAACCTAGTCTTGGTCCTGTTAGTAGAGAGAAACCAACTGCTGAAGAAGCTCGAGAGACCCTTGATGAATTGACAGAATTGTATCGTGAATCTCTGGCTCAAATTGCTCAGATCCTTAGGTCTGATGGAAGAATAGCCATGACTATACCTGTAATTATTTCAAAATCAGGACCTATTGATGTTGATATTAGAAAGATGATTAGAGATACAGGCTTGGGTGTTTATCGAATGCTTCCACAGGATATGATCAAGAGTTTGAGTGATAGTGACAGACGCCTACGGATTACTCCAGAGCGTGAGGTGCTTCCTGAGAGAAAGATGGGACAGATTATTCAGCGTCAAATAATCGTTCTCGAAAAATAGCTAGAACAGATATCGAATTACATCATCCAAGATAGCATAAGTCTGCAACCTCTTGATGTCTCTCTTGACATAGCACATTACATGATCAAATATCATGTCACGATATGCCTTTTCTGTAACATTTTCTCTGGTGACCTTTGCTAGTAATCGAAGTAGTTCTTCAAGAGAATCACGGAGATGATGATAGGGGACTTCATTTACATCAATCTGCAGAACTTCGATTCCTGCTGTATCAATCGGAGCTACGCTGAGAAACGGATACCGATCAGTGAGAGGTTCAAGGTATGTCTTCATTGTGCTAACGATTTTGTTCTTCTTCGCTTTTGATGTCTTTGCACGCATGATACCACGAAAGAGATGGCTGTATACTTCAAGGCAATCCATGGATTTTCCTGCAAGCAATACTTCATCGGTGACTTCGTATTGAGTGACTAGTTCATCAACAAAATTACCAAATTTCTGGAATTGCTTAGGAGCTCCATGCCAGCTCTTCAACATGGTTTCAACATCAGTATCCTCAGGAACCTCATTTGTCATGAATTCACCAAGAGCATATTCCAAGAGGAATCTCATATGCCCTAAACGGGCAGCCTTACTGACCACCATTACAAAGAGAAGGTGTTCATTAGCTTCCCAGACATATCGATTTGTTTCGGTATCTATTGTTCGAAGAGTCTCATTTGATGCTTTGTCAATAAAAGTATGAGTTGCTGAGAGAAAAGGGGCAATCAAGTCCATGTCTAGCTTTACTGCCTCTGAGTAGGCGCGCGATACGATATTCCTTCCACTACCTCGTTCAATCAACCAGACCCCAAGAATGGACCTTTTGTCTGACATAGTATCTCTCACTAAATATTGTATTTTTTTCTTATCTTAAGCCTATATGTGATGAGAGTCATGCTTCTCACAGAGGGATTATTCAGGAGTATCTTTTCCAAATTTCAGTTTTCCAATAACTACTCCGATAAGTATTCCTTCAATACTTGCAGCTACAATACTTCCCAAAACAAAAGGGAGTTGAAATCCAGCATTTGTACTAGACTGCTCTAGTGTGATATACACCTCTACATGAGAATCACCTTGAATTGAAACCAATAATAGATGTTGTCCGGAACTTTGAACTTCAACAAGGTAGTAGTCAGAGAACCTATCACTATCATGAGTGAGTGACTGGGATTGGGATAATCTGTATCCAGATGAATTCCACAATTCTATGATACCCGAACTTTGGAGTTCAGTTCCTGTAACTCTCACCTGATAGATACTGTTTCCTTCAAGACCAATAAGATAGGAAAAGGTGTCTGGCGGAGCAGGACCTACAAGAATTTCTTCATTGAGTGATGCTTGCAAGGGACTTACAGCAGTGGCTAGAATCTGTACATTTCCAGAATTGACATTTGAGAGATAATGATCATTGTAGTATCCATCGGGGACATATACGTACAGCCATTTTTCAGAGGCGGATGAGGAGTAATAGTATACATCATTCGTCGAAAATGAATTGTCATAGTACATTGAGGAATAGGAACTATATGATTTGTCCCAAGCTTCACTCTCAATTTCTGTCAGAAGAGGCCTTATCCTGAATAGGTAATATTGATCCTCTGAACGATCAGTAAAAATTCTGTATGAAGGTTGAAGAATGAAATTATCATCTGGAATATGCTCAAGATGAAACTTGTACAACTGCATTGCTGAAAAGTTATTCAATTTATAGAGTTTAAAGAATGGACCTTCAATCCCATCGAGTTGAAAAGATAATGGCATATCAAGAGAGATAGTCTGAACTCCAGATGCTATGTCAACTGATAATGTTGCATTACTATCACTTGCACAGTAAGCATGTACTAAAGCAGAACGAAGTGGTTCAGCGTAAGAATATGATGAGAAAGTCCGCGGGTATGATCGTGTAAATTCCATGTCCGGATTCAAATCCCAGTCAGTAAATGCCATATAACCATCCCAGAAAACAATGTCAACTACAGACTCATTTTCTCCAGGACCAAAAACATCGATAGTGGGGCCATTGCTTGAAAGTCCCCAGATATTAAACCCAACATCCGATGAGTCAAGAGGATCCAGATTGATTTGATATTGAACTCCTTCATCGATTGGAAGTTCAAAGTACTGTGAATGATACCCATCGGTGAACTCTACATCAACTGAATTTCCTGCGGTAATTGTTGGTACTAAAGAGCCTATCACTTGAAGATTGAATTCCTCAGGATAAATCTCATAGCAATCAATGATGATTGTATACTCATCAGGTTGCAATAAGATAGGATGATAAGATGAATATGGAGATGTAGTTTGGCTGAAGACCATTAATCCTTTGGAGTTATATACATCCATATAGAAATTATTTTCTGATGAAACTGAAGAAAATCGAAATTCATACATATTATTTGAACCATCGGCATGGAATTTCATAGGAACATCAGTATACCTATCACAGGGTAAAGTGTACTCCGTATCCTCAATTATTATAGTTGGGTTGATGTGTTCAATTTTAATGCTATAATCAGATGATGAGTCTTCGAATACTTGTTCAAAATCCACTTCTAATTGATAGATATCGCCCATATAGTAACTGCAAGGTAGTACAGTGAATGATTCTGTTCGATTAGATGTGCAGTAGGTCCGAGTTTGAGTAGAACCTGAAGTATAAACGGATACAGAAGCTCTTAGTATTGCATCCCCTGTAGAATTTAAAGAGAGTCTATAGACACCATCTTCTTCTATTGAAAAGCCATAGGTATCAGATCTATCATCTAGATTGAGATTACCAGTTAGCAAATTCCCTGGACTATAATAATTCACTTCCTGAGCAATTATTGGAGAGATAGAAGGAGTAAAGCCTACAATAGCCAGACTCAGAAGTAATGCAATAGGTATCGCCACCCTAAATCGTCTCAATATTGAAACCCTCCACTATGGAATTAATAAGAATTCGAAGATAATAGTGTATCTTTCTAAGAATGATAAATAGTGAATTGAGAATATAAGGGAGAGGGCAGGAGTTGCATCCTGCCCTTTCATTCAAGTTGTTGATATACCAAGCTTCTCAACCATTTCCTTGTACCGGTTTCTAACAGTCACCTCAGTGACTCTAGCGGTACGAGCAATCTCCAGTTGAGTTCTTCGTGCACCAGTAAGAATGCTAGCAACATAAATTGCTGCTGCTGCCATTCCTTTCGGATCTTTTCCGATTGTAAGCCGCTGTTCCTTTGCCATCGTAAGAATATCAATCGCTTTCTTCTTTGCTTCACCTGGAAGATCCAATTCAGTACCAAATCGATGAATGAAATCAATTGGAGAGCTGAAGGGTATCTTCAAGTTGAGATAGCGAATGATCAAACGAACACAAAGGCTAAGCTCCTTTCGGGTAATGTGAATCTGATCACATACTTCTTCTAGAGGTCGTGGTACTTGATGTACTCGACATGCTAGATAGAGTGATGCAGCAATCATCCCTAGTATAGTGCGACCACGGGTGAGTCTTTTACGGAGTGCTTTCCTGTAGATTACGGCGGAAGTCTCTCTAATCGAATATGGAATACTCAACTGAGAGCTTATCCTGTGTAGCTCAGTCATTGCAACTGCGAGGTTGCGTTTGTCGGAAGAGTGTACTTTGGTTCTGATCTGCCACTTCCTTAACCTGTGAATCTGTGCACGTCTTGTTGATGTCAATTTTCGTCCTGAGGCGTCTACATTCTGTCTACCTATAATGGTAGTAAGACCCTGATCGAATTTACTCCAGTCGGTCGGACCTCCTACACGCTGTCTGGCATTTTGCTCGTCAGCAGTAAAAGCTCGCCACTCTGGACCTTGATCGATAGAGCGGTCAGAAAGAACAACACCACAGTTGGAACATGTGACCTCGCCACGAGTGTCATCAATGAAAACATCTTCACAAGAACAAGCCGGACAACAGTAAGTAGTAGCACCTATACGCTCTTTCGTATGCCTTGTCTTAGATTGTTTGCTGGCCAGTCCAATCATCTCCATGCAGTCCCAGGGGGAATAAGACTGCGCTTCGAGCTGTCAGTGTATCTAATGCATGTCGTTTCTCAGGCGCATGAGAAACAACGATGTGCACGGCAGTGGACTTGTCCTCGAAGAGAACAAGCAGTAATGCGCAGATAACAAAAGATTATAAGGATTGTGTAGTTTATTAAAATAATTAGTTGAATAAAAAATATATATAATGTATTACTAAAACTCCTTTTTCAAGATAAAATTTCTACTAAATAGTATGTTACATTTCATTATTTTTCGCTAGAATTCATTTTCATTTTGAATCATAGGCATAAACGAAAGTAATCATGCGTTTACTTTATGAAGAGAAAAGGACTGCTGTAATCACACAGAGGAGAATTACGCAGTGACCAAGGATAAGTATGTCAACCCATGGGATTCTGCCACTCAAATAGTAGTGAAATTGCTAGCAGATGCAGCAGAAACTACGGTTGAGAATGTTCAGGATTCAATAGAGATTCCACCTGATTCATCCATGGGAGATCTTGCATCTACCTTGGCGTTTGCTTTAGCTAAAGAGCGGAAACAGAATCCCGCAAAGATTGCACAAGACATGCTACCCAAGATAGAAAGTCTGACAAAGAAAAATCCACTGATTGGTAAAGTTGAGGTAAAAGGACCCTATATCAACATCTTCTTTGATCGTGTTGAATTTTCAAAGATTACAATCACAGATGTAAAAGATGTAATGGATAATTATGGCAAGAACCGGAAGTTTGAGGGAAAACGCGTACTCATAGAATTCCCCGCCGTCAATCCCTCTAAACCCTGGCATATAGGACATGCTCGAAATGCTATACTAGGTGATACTCTATCAAACATACTAGAATGGGTGGGATATGATGTTGTCCGCTTGGATTACATCAACGATCTTGGATTACAGATAGCACAACTTGTTTGGAAACTAAAACAAGCCGGTGATCATCCGGGAGACAAAAAGTATGACCATTTTCTTGGTCGTCTCTACGTTGATGTTCAAGAAGCCTTTGAAAAATCAGAAAAGGTTCAGGAAGAAGTTCGTGAAGTGTCACGCCATCTTGAGGACCTCAAGAGCAAAGATGCACAGATTAGTGGAAAAATGGTTAGTAAGTGTGTTGCTGCCCAAGCGCAAACAGGTTACAGATTAGGGATTTTCCATAAGTTACAGGTATGGGAGAGTGCAATTGCTCACAGTGGTATCCTTGGTCTGGCAAGAGAAAAGATGCTCCAATGTGATAATATTTTCATTCCAAAAGATGGTGATAAAGCTGGATGTATTGTTGCGGACCTTTCAGTTTTTGATGAATTCAAAGACTTAACTGACCCATACAAGATTCTCTTTAGGTCAGATGGTACTAGAACCTATACAGGAGCTGATGTGGCTTTGCAGCTCTGGAAATTCGGATTAATCCCAGACCCGTTCAAATATTCAGTCTTCGAGAAACAACCAAATGGAGAAGAAGTAAAGAGAACATCTCTAGAGGGGGAGGAAGAGGACATTGGAAAGTTCGATATTGTGCTGAATGTGATTGGTACACGTCAGGCACATCCTCAGAAAATGGTATACACTGTTCTAGACCTCATGGGATATTCAAAGGAGAGCGAGAATTCGCATCATATTGCGTACGAGTTTGTTGGTCTTGAGGGGGAAGACTTCTCAGGAAGGCAAGGAACATGGATAGGTTACTCTGTAGATGATGTGATCAATAAGGCAAAGGAACTTGCATTAGTAGAAGTAGAGACACGAAATCCGGAAGAGAGTAATGAATTCAAAGACAAAGTTGCACATCAAGTAGCGGTAGGGGCTATTAGGTATTTTATGCTCAATGCTTCACCGGATAGAAAGATTACATTCAGGTGGGAGCAAGCACTTGACTTCAATGGAGATGCTGCACCATATTTGCAGTATTCACTAGCCCGTGCAAATAGAATCTTGGAAAAGACAGAAGAGAATCAGAAAGATGTAATTCAGTTCAATCAAATAACTTCAGACCCTGAATTCGAGTTAGTTAAGGCAATTGCAAAATTCCCAGAGGAAGTTCTCAGCGTTGCAAAAGCGATGAAGAAGGAAGTCTGGGGAACCAGTTTTGTGTCCAATAGAATTTCTGCATACGGATATTCTTTGGCTACACTCTTTAGTAAATTCTATGATTCTTGCCCAGTCATAAAAGCAGATCACGAGGTTCGAGAAGCAAGATTAGCCCTTGTTAATGCTTTCATTACAACTATGACCAATTGCTTACGGATTCTGGGAATTCCAGTTATTGACAGAATGTAGATTAACCTGATGTTATATTGGCACTCTCAATAACAAATGAAGGGGTAATCATGCTAAACGTGACTCTACTATCACTTCCAACTTGAGTGACCTTCTGGAGTAAATCTTTCATATTGATGCCAATCAAGGTGTTCTTGAGTGGATATTTTATTTCTCCCTTCTCAACATAGTAGCCCTCCATTATCATAGCACTCAGTTCACCAGTTGTCATATTTGGTCTATCACCAGTATTTCTGCACACTATCCCTCTATCCATCTCTGAAATAAAATCTGCAAGTGTCCCTTTACCAGGAGTCACCACAAAATTAGAAGTAGATATCCGTGGAAGCCCGGAATATGAGGGACGAGCTGCATTTCCTGTATTTTCAACTTCATCTTTATTTGCAGTATAAGAATTATGTAGGAGGTTCTTCAGAACACCAGATTCAATGATTGGAGTTCTTTGAGATCTATAACCTTCAGCATCGAATGTCTGTGTACCAAGACCGCCAGGAATAGTTCCGTCATCTATAATCTCCAGAGTTTCTGATGCAATATTCTGTCCAAAGGCATCAGCAATATACGAGCGCCCCATTTGGACCTCTTCCGCATTTACCGCACCTGCTAATCCTCGTCCCAGAATCGCACTTGCACCAAGAGGGGCAAAAATGACTGGCATCTCTCCGCCTTCAATTATCTTTGGCCCAAGGAATCCAATTGCTAATTCCGCAGCAGTTTTACCAATGTACTCAGGATCAATGTCTCTGAGATTCCTTGATATCTGGTATTCGTAACTAGCAGTCTGATCTTCACCATCCTTGATGACCGGGTATGAATAGAGTGAGATAGATGTCCGAGATTCAGCCATGGAAATACCTAATGAGTTTACTATTGCACTTGAACTTGAAGAACTAGTAATTGATGATTCAATAGCATAGTCACGACATCTTAGACTCTCTTTAGTTGCATCGATTGTTCGGATAAGAAGGTCTGCCGCAGCATCTGATGTTAACTCATCCACATCTTTGTCAAATATCTGCTTGGCTTCGATGTAGTTATTGACCGCACTTGGCAAAGTGACAAAGTCCGGATCCTCAATCGAAGCTCTTGCAAGACTAAGAGAATTTTCAATTACTTCTTTGATATCGGATTCGTCTAAAGTCGTAACATACGCAAAACCAATTTTTTTTCCAATTATCGTGCGTATCCCAATACCTGCATCAAACTCCTCACTTGCAGACTTGATTGCATTGTTTTCTGCTTCAATCTCATATAGCATACTTCTCGCGACATATGCTTCAGCCTGATTTGCACCCATTTTCTCTGCAAGACTTACTGCTCTCTCGCCAATGGCAAGTAAATCATCTGTCACGTTACATTCCTCCTACAGGCACATCCAAAATGCGAGCATGTGGTCCGCCAGTCATTGTCGGGACCGCTTGACCACCTTTCCCACAAGAGCCAGCATCCAGCTCGAAATCATTTCCAATAGCATCTATCTTTGCCAGGACTTCTAGAATATTCCCTGCAAGAGATACATCACG
This sequence comes from Candidatus Thorarchaeota archaeon MP8T_1, assembly GCA_002825465.1. Next base: position 69,118 of record PJER01000002.1, on the reverse strand, counting down.
AACCATCTGGCCCAGCTCGCCATTCTCGATGATGTAACCATGACTTGCTTGAAACATGAATTGACCAACAGCAGAACGAGTATATCCATAGTTGAAACTACAGAGAAGAATTCCGTTCTTTGTATCTTCTATAAGTTCATCTACTTCCCAATCGCCTGGTTCCATAAAGGTATTTGACATCCGAGGTATAGGAGGTTGCATGTAGGATTGACTTCTAGCAGCTCCGTTAGGTTCCATCTCTAACCTACTTGAGGTCTCAAGACTATGAAGTAAATCAGTGAAGATGCCATCCTTTACAAGATATCTTTTCTGGGCTTTCGTTCCTTCCCAATCAAATTCATAGGAGCCACGTTGGCCATCTAGCGTTGGATCATCAATCAGACTAAGATGGTCAGGTCCAACTTCCTTACCGATTTTATCTTCAAGCACTGTGGTGTGAGATGGCCAATTATCAGCCTCTGCAGCATGGCCAAATGCCTCATGTGTCATTACTCCATTTAGAATCGGGTCCATGACAACATTGTAAGATCCACCTTTTACAGAAGTTGACGAGAGAAGGTCTATGACAAGTTTGGCGGCGTCAGTTCCGATTGTCTGTGCCTTCTTTGTATCCATTACCTCAAAGCCACCACGGACACCAATTGAAATGAAAATACGTTGGCGATTAGGACCTTCTTTTGCAGTTGGAGCGGATATGATTCGTGGAAGAGAATTTTCTTCAAAAATAGTAGTCCCTAAGGAATTTGCAACATAGAGTTCAGTATACATATCTCCATAGACAGATCTAGTTGATGAAATTCTCTTATCGTAGTCTCGTGCTTGATCATCAATCATTTTGACCAAGGACATTTTTTCATCTATAGAGATACTATTGAAAGGCTTTTTCACCTTGAATTCGGAATGCGCTTTGAAAGAAGGACCGTCGATTTGGAATTTTTCCTCAACTTTCTCTCTCGTAGCTAGCGCCATTCTCGCAACTGATTCACCAGTAGAACGCATCCCAGAGGGAGTGAGGTCAGTTGTTAAAGCAAATGCCCAAGCACCATCAATGAATGCACGAATACCAGCTCCCTTCAATCTTGAAGCCATTGACTGTTTAGATACACCATCATTGATTTCGATGATTGTGGTGGTTGTGTTTTCGATTCGGACATCTGCAAAACTTACACCGGCTTTGAGTGCAGCTTCGATAGCTGCATTAGCGAGGTCTTCCATGAGTATCGCCTGTAAATCGAACCTCAGCTTTTCAAATTGGATATAACTGATACGGCCTGTACATTCGCCTTCCAGAATACGATACAAATGTGATATGTCCCTAATAATACACAGGTTATTCATGGATAAGTTCTCGATAGAGATAGATGACCGGAGGTACTCACTTGACAGAAGATATCTCATTAGAACAATGTCAGGTATGTAAGAACAACAGAGCCTCACACATCTGTGAAGACTGTGGAATCGTTCTATGTACTGATTGCCTTGATAATAAATCAAACGAGTACACGGTATGTGCGGACTGCCACCATTCATTGGGAGAATCGATTCCAGGGGAGAAATTCGAGGTTTGCCCTGAATGTGAATCTGAGAATCTCACTAAAGGAAAACGGACCATTGATATCTGTTCTCGCTGTCACTCAACAAGAGTTACTGGACTTGAGGATAAAAGAAGGGCTCTAGCCTTAGACATGCGTCACGCAATAATGGCAATCCAGTATGGTCATACAAAACTACGAGAATTCAATAACCAACTTACAACAGCAAAACGAATCTTAGTTTCATTACGAATGGCTAATTTTCTGCATTATCGATGGATCGAGGAGAAAATCGAGGGAATCCAAGACGAACTTCCTGCAATAAAGAACCGAATCGGTAGTCAAGCAGAAATTGTTGCAAGGAAGATGGCAGCGGAAACTAAGAATTTCGTTGATTACAATCGGTGGAACCCGTCACAGTTTCCATTTATTGAAGGTATAACCAATAGGATTACAGAGCTTGGTATATACTACAAACAAAATGTAGATGAATCACTAGAATCACTGCGAAGCACATTAAAAGAGGTACGCAGACAATTAGATGGACTTGATTATTACAAAAACCAATTTGCAAACTTTTACGAGCATGGTCATCTCTCAGTTGGTGAACTTCCAGTCTGTGCACTCCCTGATGTTAAAGTGACTGGAAGTGATTTCCTCAAGAATGACAAAGCTTTGGGCACATTATATGTAACAAACAAGAGGTTCCTGCTAGTAGCTGAGATTGGCAGAGTTAGAAGAAAGATGGAAACAATCTTTGACTTTCCATTAGTCTATCTCAAGTCCATAGAAGAAGACGGACGGTTTCGTAAAAGACTCGTTCTTAAGTTAAAGCAGGGTGATGTCAAGATATCCTGTAGTGATCAGACAAAGAAAGTTCTCCCAGATTATGTTGAGATTGCTCGAAAATTTGAGAGATACATCCAGACCGACATGCAGAGAGTTAGAAAACTCGAACAAAATGATGTTAGTATTAGTGATGTGAGACTCAAGATTGAAGGGATGGTATATTCACTATTATCTACAAACCAACACTTAGAAGAATCAACACCACATACAAGAAGTCCCTATCAAGTCCCCTCATGGACACAACCAACTCCTGGAAATCATAATTTACCAATTGGAGGTGGGTACTCTTCACCCTCGACATTCAGAAGAGAATTGGAGCGAGAGATTGGTAGAAGAGACCCTTTGGGTACGTATGAACAGCAGTATCGACCAGCTGAATCTCTGGATACTCTCAAACAAGATGCGGAGTCAATTCATAGTGCTATCAGAGAAACAGTTCATCTCTTACGTGATGGTAGACTTGTAGCTGAGGACTTTATTAGAAGATACAAAGATCTAATGAGAAATTCATACCAGACTAGACGAGAGATTGCACGTCAGACCAGAGAAACCCGGGATAGATTCTGGTAATCACATTCCAAGTTCGCGTTCAAGTGATTTTATGTCATCCTCTAGGGATTCAACATCGCTGAGCGGTTTCCTGACTGTGCCTGTTTCAGCAAGGCCAGCTTCTGCATCAATCTCAAGCATTGCTGAAGAGAGGTCATCAGATGATACTTCCATTGTTGTGTCCAGAGCTTCATCGGATATACTGGCTTCTATCTCAAATTCCTCAAGGCGACGTGCAATTTCATCAACATTAGCAACTACCTTTGTAGCATCTGTAGAGTCTCCAAGCATCCCCAAAATCTTAGCCACCTCTTCCAGCGCGATAGATGTCTTTGCTGAGGTCTGAGCTCTATTCAGATGGGCAAGTATCTTCAAGATTTGGAGTCGAGATTTATCAACAGATAAGGCATATCTTCGAAAGCGTACCATCTCAGTAGCATATGTCTTGTAGGCATCCATCTGACCAGCCTTTCTAGCACGAACAGCTCTGGCTCTTGTATCATGTTCTTCTTTCTCAAGCTTGTTGCGTTGTCGAGCAAGCTGTTTACTGAGGATTCTAAGTCGACTGGATATTTCACCTACATCTGGTTTTTTCCTTCCCCAGGAAAATGCTTTTCTGATTGACGGCAAGAATTTCACCTTATTTCGGAATACTAGCTCAGGTCATTGATTGTGGACTATCCTTTTAAATTTCTAGTGTGACACAAGCATAGCAAGGACCGCAGGATATTAACTCAGAAATTGATTGTTTATCTAACAAATTATTTAACAAGGTTTCAAAGATACGTGCCTAGATATCTAAGGGCGTACAATGAGGTAGGATAAATGCAACAAAATAAGACCCTATCAGTTGTTGTCATATTGATTATCATTGTGAGTTCGATTGGAGTCATCTTTGGTGTCATTTATATTTCAGGAGAAGTGGATAGAACAGCCCCAATAGTCGTTGTCAATAATCCTGTTTCAGGAGCATTTCCGGAATCTACACAACTATTGGATATTACAGCTTCGGATAACAATGGTATAGACACCATCTGGTACAATTGGGATGGAACCAATGTGACCTATAATTCCGCTCTTAATATTGCGTTCTCAGAGGGGACCCACACTCTCCATGCTTGGGCAAATGATTCGGTAGGAAACATTGGATCAGCTCAGGTTACTTTCACTATTAATTATGATTCTCCATTAGTAGTGATAAATAGCCCCAAAAACATACTTTATGACAATGTTCTACAACTGTTGAATATTACAGCTTCGGACAACGATGGAGTAGATACTATCTGGTACAACTGGGATGGAACCAATGTGACCTACACCACTCCCCAGTATATCATTTTTCCTGATGGTTTCACCACTATTCAAGCTTGGGCGAATGATTCGATTGGTCTTATCGGGTCTATATCAGTGACTTTCGTCATTGGTACACCTTTTGTATCAAAATGGAATACAACACTTACTAGTACAGGTTCCAGCAATACAAATCAGGTAAAACTGCCTCTGATAGTAGAAGGCACATATCATTTCATGGTAGAGTGGGGAGATGGAAGTACAAGCATAATCAGTAGTTGGAATCATCCAGAGGTAACACATACCTATGAATCTACAGGCGTCTACATAATCAGAATAGCTGGTCTCCTAATTGGCTGGAAATTCAATAATGACGGTGATCGACTTAAACTGCTTGAAATCAGCCAATGGGGCAGCATACACCTAGGTAACTCAGGACGCTATTTCTACGGGTGCTCAAACTTAAATCTTACAGCCACCGATGAGTTGAACTTGACTGGAACAACCTCCCTTATTCTTGCTTTCACGAATTGTGCAAATCTAGGTTCAACCGGAAATATGAATAATTGGAATGTATCCTGTGTGACAAACATGTTGCATATGTTCAGTGGTTCTAATTTCAATCAGAATATTAGTAGTTGGGATGTTTCCAATGTGATAAACATGTTTGCCATATTCAGTGATAATCAAGTCTTCAACCAAGACATCAGCAGCTGGAACGTGTCCAGTGTAACTGATATGAGCTATATGTTCCTATATGATTCATCTTTCAACCAAGATATCAGTGGTTGGAACGTTTCTAATGTGAGAAACATGGTATCTATGTTCGATGGGGCGTTAGTTTTCAACCAGGACATCGGCGACTGGGACGTGTCCAGTGTTACTGATATGAATTCCATGTTCAGGGGTGCTTCAGTCTTCAATCAAGATATCAGTGACTGGGACGTGTCCAACGTGATAAATATGGAAGCTATGTTCGATGGGGTCTCGACCTTCAACCAAGATATCAGTGGTTGGGACGTGTCTAGCGTGACAAACATGGCCTTTATGTTCTATGGTGCTTCAGCCTTCAATCAGAATATTAGTAGTTGGGACGTATCCGGCGTGACTGATATGAGCTATATGTTTGCATTTGCTTCAACCTTCAACCAAGATATCGGAAACTGGGACGTGTCCAGTGTTACTGATATGTGTCTTATGTTCAATAGTGCCTTTGCCTTCAACCAAAATATCAGTGGCTGGGACGTGTCCAGCGTGACAAATATGATATCCATGTTCAATAGTGCTTTTGCCTTCAATCAGTCCATTGGTAGTTGGGACGTGTCTAGTGTAACAGAAATGCTCGGTATGTTCTATGAGGCATTTTCCTTCAACCAAGATATCGGTGACTGGAACGTGTCCAGTGTAACTGACATGAACTCCATGTTCATTGGCGTCACATTGTCGACAAGTAACTATGATAATCTATTGATTGGCTGGGCGCAGTTGACCTTACAGGATGGTGTTACATTTGACGGTGGTTTTTCAAGATTCAGCGCGGGAGCAGCTGCTGATGCACGGCAATACATTATTGACACTTTTGGCTGGATCATAATAGACGGGGGACCAGGATGATATAGTTCTACAACCAATTCCGATAAGGGTTCAGATTTTTCAAGGTTTTCAATGCGGACACATGGCTCTTTTGTCTACTCATTTTCAAGATGGCGCTTATTTTACGTATGTTCTAGAATACACAGAAACTTTAACATCCTACACACTGAGTAAACTTGAACTCACATGGCCGGTTCAGATAGCGATAGGTTGGATCAAGGGCTCAAGAATCTGTTAGACAGAGCCATAGAGCTCGATCAGAGAGGAATGAAGAACGAGGCTTGTCAGTATTATCTGAAAGCCAGTAAGATTCTCATAAAACTAGCAAATTCCGCATCACTACCATCAGTTAGAAAGCACTACTTCAATCGTGCACAGGAATGTGTCGACCGAGTAAGATATCTATCAGGAATCAAAAAGAAGACTGCAGGTCCAGTTGATGGACTGGCAACTCCTCCTAGATTAGATTCAGCACCAGCAGAATCTGTTACTGTGACTAGTAAACCAGAAGTAGAACTTGATGATGATGAGAAACGACTCCGAGAGATGATCTCAGACACCATTATTTCAGAACGCCCTAATGTTAAGATGTCAGAAGTTGCAGGTCTCGGTGATGCCAAACAAGCTATCAATGATGCGATTATTGCTCCGATGAAACACCCTGAACTCTTCAAAGGGAAGGCTAGGCAACCATGGAGAGGAATTCTCTTCTACGGACCAGCAGGTTGTGGAAAGACTCTGATTGCAAAAGCTGTTGCTTCTGAAGTGAATGCGACATTCTTCAATGTGTCAGCGGCCAATATTGTGAGTAAATGGTTGGGTGAATCTGAACGTTTGGTCATGCACCTTTTCCAACTCGCAAGGAAGAACCAACCAGCAATTGTGTTCATAGATGAATTAGATTCAATTGGGGTCTCACGCTCTGGCGATGACGTTGGGGGAGAACGACGAATGAAAACTCAGCTTCTCACAGAGTTACAGGGACTTGCGAGCGAGCATGAGGAAAGAGTAACGGTGATTGGAGCCACTAATCTTCCATGGGAGATTGACTTTGCACTCAGATCACGCTTTGAGAAACGAATTCATGTTCCACTACCTGATAAAGAAGCGCGCGCGGCAATATTAGAAATCCACATGGAAGATATCGAGGTTTCTCCAGCAGTAGATTTTGAAGAGCTAGCAGATTTGACAGAGGGGTATAGTGGAAGGGACATCAGCATCGTATGCAGAGAAGCCGCAATGGAACCTATTAGAGACCTTCAACGTACTGGAAGAATGGACGACGAACGCGAGATCATGGACATCCGACCTGTTTCAAGGGATGATTTCTTGAATGCAATTGAGAATATCAGACCAGCAACACCTCCAGAGGATGTCAAGAGATACATTGACTGGGCGGAGGGTTCCTAGATAGTGGCCATGAAGGAAAAACCTCGTGAGAAAGTCAAAGAAGAAGCTGAAACAGAAGTAGAAGAGAGTGACATTCAACCAGAAGTTGAAGAAGTAATAGAAACAATCGAAGACGAAGCGCATATACCCGAAGTGGAAATCGAACCTGAAATTGCAAAACCAACTGAAGCTATAGAAGAAGACGATCCGCAAGTTACCGAAAGTGTTACTGAAGAAGTGGTATCTGAATCTGTCTTAATGCCCTCTTGGGGCGGGACTGACCAGAGTGAATGGATGTATGGGATTCCTGCAAGAGAAGAGGATGAGAAACTATGGGCGGAGGAGTGGGCCGATTTCCTCCTACAATGGACAGAACATCACGAAGTACATATCTTATCATTGGCAACGTTCATTGCTGAACCGCCATTCAAGGATTTAAGAAACAAAGTTGATAGCTTCAAGAAAATCACTCAGATTCTTATCGATAAGGAAGTGGCAGAGTGGACTGACCGTAGAAAACGACAAATCAGAATCTACTGGCGACCACTAGAGGATTGGGCAGATTTCATTTATGAATGGGCATTGAAGACGGGAAAGCTTCGCCTTGATGTAAAATCAATCGTAATCCAAGAGTCAGAAGAGCCTTTCGCAAAACTCCCAGAGAAGGATCTATACATTGTACTAGCACTGATGGTCGAAAAAGAATTTGCAGAGTGGGTTGACAAGAAAAAGGGAGCTATTCTTGTTAGTACTTAATATGATGCACCGTAACTCTTTGGATCTGTAGTGTCACGAGCTCTTAGACCAGGAAAGTAGTATCTTCCACCTGTGGAGAATCTGATATCAGCCACTGCCATTCCAGTATCAACTAAACTTGAGAGAACCTGGCGAGCGTGATCCTCAGACCATTTTAGTTGCATCATGACTTCTTCTACAGAAACATGACCCTTTGATGCCGCAAGGTTGATGATATCTGCTTGGTCTCGACGCAATTCAAGAGGGCGTAGTTCAACAACCTTGACTCCACCTCTCAGAGTTCGAATACCAGGGATGAGCCCGTTTTCAGATACTCGATTTACAGCTTCAATCACATCGTTGTAGGTAACTGATTTCACCTCAGGAAGACGACGAACAACTTCAACTATCAGTTCAGCAAGACCCATGAGACCTTTTGATGCATGTTCTGTTGCCACATCAAGAATAGCTAGACCAATGTAGTCGTAGTACTGATCTCGATTCATACCATCAAAGGATCTTGTAGGAGCGTATTCTCGTAATCTGAGAAGTTCAGAAGCATCTGGAAAAGAATCAACTATTCGCTCACCTGTGAAGAAAGAACCTATATCGAGGCCCATTCGTTTTAGATTCTCAATATGTCCACGGACTTCATGAAGTAGTGCCTGAGATTCTCTCTGGAACGACCTGATGTCAACTGCACCTAAATCATAGAGCTTCTTTAACTGGTCTAGAGTTGCAATTGAGGCGTAAAGTTCTGTTTCAAGTCGCTCCTGCATCTATCGGTGTCCCTTCTATTATCTATAATCTACTCTAAGTAGACAAGGTGAGTTAGGAGGTTGCTCCTTTAAGAGAGAGTATTATCTACTTGGAGCGATTTTTCACTACGACAGCTTTGAGATTATCGTATGTATCGCCAGCTTTAGAAAACGGACATACCTTCACACAGATTGAACATCCGATAGTTTCTGAGAAATATGGAAAACATTTGTCACGGTCGATGCATGTCCTCATAGTATCTATTCCAGGAACATTATCAAAACGAACAACAGCCTCTGGATAGATTGCTTCTCCAGGACATGCTTTACGACAGCGTTCACACATGCCACAGTACTCTTCAATCCAATCGTGGTTTCTGTTGTCAGTGAAATCAAAATACTTGTGCTCGACAAAAACAGGTGCAATTCGTTGACGAGGTCCGTATTCTTTCGTTATCAACATCCCACTCCGACCAAGCCAACCCATTCCGGCTTTACCTGCGAGAGAAGGCGTGTTAACTAGTCCACCCAAGGGATGATTACTCTGACATCGAATTCCTTGTTTTCTAAGCCATTTAGCAATATCATTAACAACTAATCCAAGACTACCGTAGACCCGCATGACTTCTTTTCCTGCCTCGAATTCAGGTGCATGGTCTATCTTGTCCTTCTTCATCTCCTGACAAACAACTATTGCGTATCGAAAGAGTGTAAATTTATTCTTGAATATCATCTCTTGAGGTAATTCTGTAAAACCAATGAAGACATCATCCCATTTCTTTCTGACAAATTTCTGTAACTCCTCCCAAAGACCTGGTTTGGGTTCAAAGGGTGCTGGATCTAGATTATCAAGATAGGGTTCAATTCCATCCCAACTCTCTCGCATCCCCTTCTGAAGACTTCGGACTATCTTGAGCATACCAGCCATCTTTCTCTTTGGGATCTTTCTGAATTTCATTATTTGAGAACTACTTGCAGTATCAGCTGTAAATCCTTCTGGGGGTCTCATATGTGGATATTCATTAATGAAATACTCAAATCCTTCTTGTAATGCATCCTCACGAGCAGAAAATACGCGGTCTCCAAACTCATCACGTCGCTCAAGTATTTCAAATTCCTTTGCGGAGAACATGGGATTTCCCCTTCTCGCATCTTTTGTTGTTTTCTCGGTAGTTGTCAATTTGCATTCCTCATTCGATATGTCATTTTGATTTGATAGTCTTCAAAATCGCTTCAAGTTCATCAGCACTTCTTGAAACAACCTTCTCCACTTGCTTCACCAATTCGAGATTCGAATCTTTATCGATAATCTCACTGATAGCCATCACTACATCCGATATTCTCATGAAGTATGTTCGGAAATGAGGGTTGTTTTGGAAAATATTGGTAAAAGGAAATTCAACTGAATCTAGTCTTTTACGAACTTCTTGCATCACATCATAGTGCTCCTCAAAGAATGAATTACCTTTCTCAGTTAATCGATATCTGTAGACACCATCCTCGACTGGCAATTTTTCTGTGAAATCACTGGCGTGCAACTTCTTAAGAACTGGATAGAGAGAGCCAGATCCAGGACGATAATCTCCCTCTGTCTCACGCTCAATCTGGTCAGCAATCTCAGATCCTGACATGGGTCTTTCTCTGAGCATCATGAGGACCTGATAACGTAAGTATCCTCTTGGAACTCTTGCTGTCTGTTTAATCCACTTTGACATAGGTTTCTGCGACATGTTCGCGACCTTCATTTATATCGTGTCGTTTACTACGTAGTATGCGATGTCGTTAACGACATATAAATATTCAGCCTACAAACTTCTATACAAAAATGCATGTATCCGGTTTCATTATGGAGTCAGTCTATCACGGTCTCGTGGAAGAAGTGTTACTTCTCGAATATTGTTGATTCCTAAGAGCTGCATGGTAAGACGTTCAACTCCTAGACCAAGGCCACCATGTGGAGGAGCTCCATACTTGAATGGATCAAGATAGAAAGCAAAGTCTGGGGGATTGAATCCTTTAGCCTTGAAACGTTCAACAAGAAGGTCATAGAGGTGAATACGTTGACCTCCCGTAGTAATCTCCATCCCTTTGTAAGTGAGGTCAAAACTCTCGGTCATGCCCTCATCAGTCAGACTAGGCATTGTATATGCAGGTCTCAGTTCGAGAGGATAGTGAGTTATGAAGACCATATCAGTTCCATACTTCTCAGGGAATATATCACCAAGAATTTGTTCACACTCGGGATCCAAGTCATCGGTCGGAGAGAGGTTCTTTCCAGCCTCGTTAACAAGGTCGATAGCCTCTGCGTATTTGATACGTTTGAAGGGGAGTTTAGGAATGTCTAGGTTAATGCCAAGAAGCTCCAACTCAGCTCCAGCAAATTCCTTAGTTTTGGCGAATGAATGATGAAGCATCTGTTCCTCCATCTTCATGACATCCTCAACACCACTTATCCAAGCCATTTCACAGTCAAATGAGGTATACTCATTGACATGTCTACGTGTGTTGTGCTTTTCTGCTCTAAATACAGGAGCGATCTCAAAGACTCTACCAAATCCAGCTAAGAGCATAAGCTGCTTGTAGAACTGGGGGCTCTGAGCAAGGTATGCCTTTCGCTCAAAGTACTTCACTTCGAAGAGATTAGCTCCACCCTCTGTAGCCTCAGCAACAAGCTTGGGTGTGTGTATCTCCACAAAGTCATTCTTCTCAAGATATTCCCGGGCAAATCTAACGAGACTATGTTGTATTCTAAATATCGCATTGATAGAGGGCTTACGCAAGTCAAGAATGCGATAATTCAGACGGGTATCTAGGTCAATATCGACCTTTCCTTCTACAACATCAATTGGAATTCTATCTGCAGTGTTTATGATTCTGATTTCAATCGGAATTATCTCAACACCAGATTCGAGCTGTGTTGTAGCAACAACCTTTCCTGTGACTGCGATTGCAGTTTCAGGTTTTAGTTGAGATGAGGTCTCAAAGACTTCTTCGGACACTTTCTTCTGAGGAATTGTAATCTGAACTGTCCCATGCTCATCTCGAAGAATCAGGAATTTGATCTTTCCTTTATCACGAAGGATGTATGTCCATCCCATGACTACAACTTTTTTACCATCAAGTTTTGGTGTTATCTGATTGCTAAAGTGGGTTCTTGGTTGATTCCCAATAGGTACAACACCTGCAGTTTTGTAGAAATCCATTCTGTTAGCCTCTTTGAGATGCAATCGTTGAGGTATCTACTTGTATTATGAGGCTTTTGGAGAGTGGTTGAGAGCAGGTTGAAGATGGTGGGATTTACTCCCAGACCATCTTCCGGATCAAGTCAGCACTACATTGGCGCCTGAACTAACTCGTATACTCGCTCCCGCGCATCACTATCATGTTCTTCCTCTCGAATCAATCCTAGTTCCTTAAGTCTACTAAGACCATAATTGATTGTTCTGGGAGGAAGATACGTGGTGCTTATCAGGTCCTGCCGGCTCATCCGGTTTCGGTCCTTAAGAAGCACGTAAAGAAACTTCGCGGAAGGAGGTAGAGACAAGAATGAGCGCCGGGCAAACATGATCCCACCGTAGAATTATTGCCATGAGTAATATTACCTCCATGTAGTTTTGTTTTGAAGTTGCAGATTCATTGATAAGTATTAGCATCAGAGAATTAAATGAGGCGGTTAGGTGATGATTTCGCGTGAACAAGTAATCATCAAAGGCTTTCGCGATTCACCCTTGAAAAATAGATTTTACATGCAGTCAAATCCAACCAAGAAAATTGCGCTGGTCTTTCCGGGCTTGGCATATAATTCAACCATGCCACTTCTTCATTATTCAATTCAATCCATTCTAGCTACTGGAATTAATGTTCTATCTGTAGATTATGACTACTCTGACAATTATGAGTTTCTGCAATTATCGCTAAGAGAAAAGTCTGAATGGCTAATTGGAGATGTTGAGGCAGCTTTAGAGCATGTCACAAAAGAAGAAAAACATGAAGTAGTTTGCTTAGCAGGTAAATCTCTGGGAACTCTAGCAGTTGGTCATCTTCTCGAAACACAAAAACATCTACGCAAAGCAAAAACAATCTGGTTAACTCCATTAATTAAAAATCCAGATCTTATGGAACAAATGCTCTCCTATATGAAGGATGCAATAATGGTGATTGGAACGAGTGATTCTCAATATGATAGTGATCTCATCGACAGATTAAACGCAAATACTCAATTAGGTGGCATCGTTATAGATGGTGCTAATCATAGCTTGGAGATTGAGGGAGATGTAACCAAATCATTGAGAGTCTTGATGCAGATTGTCACAATCATTCAACAGTTTCTTGTCTAATTAGGTCATGATGGTTTCCTCAGAACAAGCACCCATTCGCCATGCATTCGTTCTCGACGAGGAATTCTGATAAAATGCCGAATAAGCTTAGAGAAGAACTGTGTTTCCAGTTCAAATCCAACTCGAGATGATGCAATCTCAGATAAAATTTCGTGGGATTTGACTCTAACTCCGCGAATCAGATTGTTACCAATTGTCACACAATAGCGACTTCCAGGTTTGAGGATTCGCATCATCTCTCGAAATTGATTTTCCATGTCTTCAAAGAATTTGTATGTAATAAACGACCTCCGAGGATCTAATTTGTAGATGCGTTTTAGTATCGGATCAAGCGAATCCAATCCAGACTCCCCGAGTTCAGCATACTCTTTCTTGTAAACAGTTTCAGTACCAATGTATTTTCTCTTTACCTCGGATAATGGACCATCACCCAAGAATCCAAGCCAGTACATCTCAAGCTGGTGTGTTCGAGGATAGTCAACTGCATTAATGTACGGAGGGGAGGTCACAGCCATGTCAATTGATTCATCAGCAAGTTCTGTATCGATTGCAGTAGTTGATGGGAGATGTACAGGGTAATGTTCAATCTCACTAAGGATTTTGGTTAGTTGCTTTATTCCATCAATCTGTTGGTTCAGCTGTTCTGAAAATTTCTCAATAGTGTCCCCAGGTAGAATCTTCTTCTTCACTTTCTTACGAAGGACAGTTCGTGTGCAATGCGGGTCTGCATTAGATACATCTCTAATGATTGACGACATCACCACATAAAAGAAATCTTTGATGTCATCCAACTGAGATAATTGGGATTGCTCTGAGATTTTATCAATACTATCCCTGATAATTCCCAGTTCTCTTAGAACATAGGAACGGAACCAGTTATCACGATAATGAAACTCTGGAATGTCAGGATTGTAATCAGACTGAAGATCGAATTTGTTGATTTGTTGATTCAAGACCTTCTGCGCATTTTCTAAGGAGTCGTATAGAAGAGGTGTAGCCTTCACCTTCGTAATCAAACGTGCCATCGGATCAATATCAATTCCAATACTTCTGCGTTGATGCAATAATGCTTCAAGAATAGTAGTACCACTCCCACACATCGGATCAAGAACTGTATCACCTCTTTCCGAGTATTTTCGTATCAGGTATCGGGGAAGCTCAGGGAAGAACTTTGCAGGAAACTTATGAATTCCATGAGTAAGATATGATTGGTCCTTACTGATAATTAGAATCGCTCCACCATTTGGAATATCAATATCTGGAGATAAGTCACCTTCTACTTCAATCAACTTATGTGAACCACCAGTGATTGCTTCATCTTCGTCATGTTCACGAGTTGACATTCATCTCACCAAAAACACGAGGTTATTCGGTTGTGCATTTGCGAACAGCTTATCCTTATGTTATATATAGTGGTTTAACCATTGTGAAGACGTCCCTTTTGGGGCACGCCATTATAGGAGAGATTGAAAATATGGCTGACTTGAAGAAAATTGGAGACCTATTGGTTCTCCTTGGAGCACTAATTGGTTTAATTCAAGGTATCCTGATGATTTTAGGAACCCCATTTGGATTCGTTACCGTCTTGGGTGGTCTTCTAGATGGACTCATTATGGGTATCCTTGCAATTCTATTCTCACTAATTGCATTAGTGAACAGCGGATTCCTCAAGATCAAAGCTTTAGATTTTGGAAAGACGAACAAATTCATCGTTGTCCTCATAATTGGAATTCTGATGGTTCTGTTCGCAAGCGATCTTGGTGGTATCCTAGTTATCATAGGTGCAATTCTGTGGTTGCTATAGAAAAGTAAATCTCATCTCTAGCTAGAAATAGTTAGAGATGAGACATCTTTTTTTTATATTGATTCTTTGATTGCCTTATCGAGGCGATCAATTGCATCATCAATATTTTCCTTAGTAATGATATAACTAGGAGTTAGGCGAATCACGTTCTGCCCTGCTCCGAGTACCCACAACTTTTGCTTCTGAACTGAGTTCTTCACAATGTTGTTACGTAATTGAGGAGCCTTCTCTTTAGTTTTCTTATCCTTGACCAATTCAATACCGACCATGAGACCGAGGCCTCGAACATCACCGACAACTTCGTGTTTATCTTTGAGTTCACCTAGACGTTTGAGAAGGTATGCACCGTTCTCTGCATTCTTCTTTAGGAAATTACCATCTTCCATGTGCTTGAAAATCCATAGAGAGAGAAGAGCCATTTTTGGTTCAGCTGAGAAAGTTTCAGAATGGCGAGATCCTCCTGTGAACATTGGGGCAGGTCCGATAGAGGCACCCATCGGGTAACCGCCACCGATTGCTTTACCCATCGATATGTAATCTGGAATTACACCATGATTCTCAATTGCAGTCCATTTTCCTGTACGCCCCATACCAGCTTGAACCTCATCAGACATGAAGTATGCACCAATCTCCTTGGTCAGATCATAGATTCCTTTGACTGCCTTTGCTGGAGGAACAATAAGACCGCCTTCGCCGCTCAATGGTTCCATTACGGTTGCAGCAATATCATTTCCTTCTACTTGAAGTGCGTATCTCAATGCCTCAACGCACTCAAGACTACAATCTTCCTCTGTTGTACCATATGGGCATCTGTAACAATAGGGATAGAAGACACGAACAACATCGACTCCTTGCGGAAATCCATTCTTGTGTTTAGAGTTTGAAGAAGTAAGTGATAGTGCATAACCAGTTCGACCATGGAAGGCAGGTCTAAAGCCTACAAAGCGTCTATTACCTGTGAGGTCCATTGCTGATTTCATACACCCTTCAACAGCTCTTCCACCAGATGTAGTAAAGACAACTCTCTTCTTATGTGTACCAGGTGTAATTCCTGCTACACGTTCTGCGAGAAGAGTCTGAGGGATTGCATCAAAATCCATACCAGGGAGTTCTTTGATTACATCATGTATGGTTGCTTCAAAATCAAGATACGGTCTATAGCGAATGCCAAATGCACGAACTGCTACTCCACCTGTTACATCAAGATATTCAGTTCCTTCTATATCGAAGATACTAACACCTTCACCTACAGTATGGTCAAGGCAGCCGTATACATCCCTGTCTTGCGTCGTGAGGGCTAGAGCTTCTGCTCCGCGTTTTTTCCAATAGTCATTTGTCAGATCCTTTTGACTGATATCAAATCCCAGATCTTTGAGGATTTTGATGTGTTTTTCATCCATAGTGATACTGTCCAGTGAGTGACTTGCGTGTGTGGCAAGCTTGCACCTTTATCTAATCATCGATATGAGCGGGAAAAACAAGGAGAGATGGTGAGTTATTACACTCATCCATCTGCTTCATCTTGTTGATTTTATCTACTCCAGAGAGTTAGAATTCCTGCCAGCAATATCATGAATCCAGCTAAGGATGGCAAGCTGCTTATCCACGCAAGAATATCTAGTGATAGTCCTGACACAATTAGGATTATGAAGAATCCAAAAAGAGCTAGCAAGAACCCAGAACGTCTAAGTTTCCATGTTACGAAACCACTTGCATCAAATGAAAGAATGACCAAGATGATGATTGCGATACCAAGAAAAATCTCAATTAGATCATTGGCATTGTTGACACCACCTAAGATTCTCTGGAGTGCATATACCAACAAGACAATACCACCCAACACAGTATAGCCTTGTGCCGCACCTTCAGCTTTACAACCCATTGTTAGTTTTCCTCCTGGGAGTTTTCATCTAAATCCCAAACTGGTTTAGATTGAACACATTGTAGGTTTTAAGTTTCGTGCCTAAATTTACCATATATCACAGAGTAATACATACCATTGTATTGTTTAGAGAGCTTATTCGTATGACAGGAAATTCAAATTTGGAGTGACAAAGATGAGATATCCCACCTATGAAGATAACAAAGGTTCTGAGAGACCTGTTAGACTGGACAAGACCGAGGGTCATGTGATAATAGAAGGAAGAGCATACCCTGCTAGAGAGATTGTTGAAGCTCTGGCTCAAAGCGGGTACACAGAGATTCGGTCAATGGGAGATTCTATCATTTTGGGAACGAAGAGAATCACTCCAATCTTCAAATCAAGACAAGACCGTGCAATGGCTGCATTGTGCCATGAAAGTCTTTCATATTGCTGTCCACTTTCAAAGAGATGTGCTGAGCGAGATAGAGCACTTGAGATTATGGGACTTAGTCCTGCAGAATATGAGAATCTTAAGAGAGATGCCCATCTTAGATTCATAGATACAGCACGAGGACTTGATTCAGAATCACAGTGGGGTAACCAAGCATCTTCAGAAAGAGTCGCAAATAGACCTGCGGTAGACAGAGGATATGGTGGAGATGATTATAGACGTGATTTCGAATCATCAGATAGAGGTATTCAACCTACTAGAGACCGTTACGAATCAAAATCAGATCCATGGCAGAATCAGTATGACGATAAACCATCCTATCAATATCGAGAGCGAGAAAGTAGAGATATTTACTCTGACATCCAAGGTGCCATCCCAACTGAAGAAGAAAAGAGTTGCAGTGTTTGCAATATCGAACGAGATGAGTCAATCGAAGGAATAGGAGCTCTCTTTTCACAAGGTGAACTCAGTCCATTTTTAGAAGATTCACGTGTAGACAATCAAGATACCATCTTCTGCTTCTCATGTGGAAGAAATATCAAAGCTGGAAATAGAGTGTGCCCGTACTGTTCAGCTAGACAGTGATTCAGAATTAGTAATTACCAATTGCACTCTCTCGTCTACGGGAATAATCTGAAGGATAGTGGAATGTGGAAACAATACGATTAATTCCAACGTCTTTTCCCAGTGCCTTCAATTCTTGTAGTTGTTCAATTGTAGTGACGCCCCATCGGAAGAGAGACGCCCTACCTCCTCTTCTAGTGAACTCGTTGACAAAATAAAGAGATTCAACAAGATCATTGTATTCCGTACTTCCCTTTGTTGGAAGCACTGGAGACCATGGATAGAGGTTTATCAAAACGTTCTTGGTAGTTTCGCCTATTCGTGCATAGTCATAACCATATTCACTCTTGGCACCATCAGCCAGACCGGTCTCAGGATCAAGAAGGACTTCTACTGATAACTTGAGGGGTTGTTCTCTCCCTGTTGCATCATCAGATTCGATTGCTGCTTCCTGAAGATAGGTGAAACCTTCGTGGACCTTGTCACTTCGCCACTTATGCCATTTTTCATGGTGTTCGGGATTTTCGGTGATGAATTGATAGGTAAGACGGTTTGGCTCTTGGTCAACTAAGGGGGCGAATTCTGCACGACAACGGTCGCAAAAACAAAAATGATCTCGAATGAATCCAGTTCCGAATAATAGAATCTCGTTAATTGGATAAGACCCAATCTCCTTTACTATCTCAGCTCCATATTGCCAGAACTCTGTTCTGTTAGGACAAATTTGGTGCTGCATCTTGACTCCTTTGTCATTCATCGTCTGATACTTTGGATCACGTGCGAACCAACCATCAGTGTAAAAATCGAGTCCTACAACTCCATGAATTCCAAGAGCATCAGTTAAACGAACCCATTCCTCAAAGAACTCGACATGATTTTCTCGTACGGGAGCAGTACGACTAGGGAATAGTGCGTAACCATCAGGACCTTTTCCCACAATACCAATATCTTCCATGTAGGAAGCATATGTGGAGATGAAGTCCTTTGCTGAAATGTCGATATCTTCGGGCTTGAACATAATCAACATCTTTTGCATGAAAAATTCCCGATAGTTTAGTTTCATTGTCAAGTACCCCGTCGATTGTAAGATATCAGAGTCTCAGTCCCTTTGCGAGTATCAAGTCACGGCTATAAGAATTTCTTATTTGAACTAATTTGTGAGCTATCCCTAGAAGAACTTGTCTAGTGTAGTAAATCCTAAAAATTCCTCAAAATCTAAACCCACCGAGTCAAGTACTTGTTCGAATACGCTCCTCAAGATGTCGATGTATGTATCCTTGTCAATCCAATATGAGCTATTCTTCGCAAGTTCCACAGGCATGACTCCACCAGTTCCTTTGATTCGAATGAATTCTATTATAGTTCCAGGAGCGACTTTGCCTGGATCGTTTGTTTGTTCATGAAGCATCTTGGCGGCTCGTACGTGGGGAGTATCAGTGGGATATTCTGAGAGACGTTTTGTGAGTTGAATTCGGAATGCAAGTTCCTCGGGAGAATAAGGTTCAGCTTTTCCTTCTAGCTTATCAATCACACAGTTAACAATCTCACGAATTTCCTCTTTTGCCACTTCAAAACCAGCAGGGTCATCGACTCGACTTAAAACATCTAACATCTTCCTAAATGCTTCTTGTGCATAATCAGGCGTGTTGCGCTTCTTCCCACTCAATCCTTTGACTTCAACTCGTCCATCCCTGTAAATACCAATATAGTTCTTCTTTCTATCTGATAGTGCGACATACTTGTATGTCTTCTCGACTTCAAGGTCGATACCTAGCACCTTGCTTGACCACTTGACAAGTTCCTTCTGTTGCTCAGATGATGGATTGTCAAGGAATACTGAATCAGTATCTCCATAAAGAACTCGAATTCCCATGTCTTCTGCTTTCTCTTTTGTTCTAACTATAGCATCACGACCAAAAGCTGTTACACTCTCTGCTGCGGGCATACAGAACAATTCGAAATGCTGAGCCCCAGTTACGCCATATGATGCATTGATGAAGACTTTCAATGCTTTCTCAACAACTGAATACCAGTTGCGAGTGTCCTCAGAAAGTGATTTGTCCTTGACCTTTGGTTTGAACCAATTCACACGAGTGTCGCGGAAGAATCCGATTGTCTGACTGATCATCCCCTTTTTCTTTTTACAGATCCAATGGTCAGTCTCTGGAACTCTATTATCTCCTGCTGTTCTACATTCATCATGAGGGCAATCAATTGTTTCATAGCTGATGTTATGAGTCTTCATTATTGTGGGATATAGACTAGCAAAGTCGAGGACGGTTGCATTGAAATGAACTCCTGCAACAGGCTCTATCACAATTGCACCTTTGAATGCTTTTCCACCAATCATTGCCTCGGTCTGAGCATCTGGCTGTTTCATGGTATCAATATCAACCCGACGAGGTATCAACAAGTCATTTGCTCTATGTTCCTGTCGGAAAAGGGATTGAATCCAAGAGGAGATATAGAATCTAGTGACCTCTTCCATTGACATCCTTGATATACGCATAAGGAGAGTTATCAACCGAAGTAGCAGCATATCCTCATATTGTGTAAATTGTAGGACAAGATTGGCATCCAACCAACAGTAGTGTGCAAGTTCGAAATAATTCAGAGCAGAAATATTGTCACTAAGCTCTAGTTTACCAATACCTAAGAGACCCTCTGCGATAGTGTTTAGATTCTCACGCTGATATTTTCCTGAGAGTGCATAGATTTTGATTGAAGGATTGCCAAAGAACTTGTACATGTCAATATGCACTCCTCGTTTGAGGAGAGCTTGTTCGCGGCGAGGATCTTGATTTCCACGCATATAGATTGGGCAATATTTCTCCATGTCAACATTCAATCGTTTTGCACGGTTGTATAGATATTTCATATCGAATGAGTCGCCAACAAATGTCATTACTAGTGGATAACCATCGATGATACGAAATGCTTCAACAAGCATCTCAGCTTCATCATCAAAATATCTGATCTCAAGTTCTTTAGGAAAACCATCATACTCTTCACCTTCAGAGAATCCTTTCCTTCTCAAGACGAAGCAGGTGTTGAACCCTTCACTGTCTGAAAGGCCAATTGCAGTGACAGGTTGTTGGGAAACTGAAGCATCTGGTATCCTATTAATTACTGGAGTATAGACTTCGATATCAACAGCAATACGTCTAATATCAGGCACTTCTGTGAAGAACATCGGAGAATACGTGTCAAGTATTGACCCGAGACCTTCTTCTTTAGAGAAGGTGTTCTTAAACTCCTGAAGGGTCTTCTTGTCCACATCGGGAGGACAGGGAGTCAGATTACCTTTCTCAATCTTGTACATCAGTCCAGGTACAAAATTGGTATCATATGTGTAGCAGAGATGGTACCGAATGTTTGCTTCCCAAGCATGAAGAACGCCACTGTTATCCTTTAGTTGATTCCTCATTGCTGTGGCTCCACCACCAATTGCGAGTGGATTGTCACCAATGAGCTTGGTCATTGTAACTGGTTTATCATGAAGTAAATCATGGAGCTGAACCTCTTCGGTTCCAACAAATCCGGGATTCCGTTTGACCTTAGATTCAACCATCTGCGGAGGCCAATCAGTATAGAGATAGGGTTTATGGCCAGTATTATCCAACCAGAAGTAGACCTTCTTTGATTTTGGTTCATAGAGCTTTAGAACCGCCTTGTTAAGTGGACCAGAATAATCAATGGCCAACAAAATTGAAGGTGGAAGATTTGTTGGAGTCTCTCGTTCACCCACCTGAAAATCTGAGATGGCCTCATCTGGTTCCAAGTCTTCCTCGTCTTCTGATTCATCCTCAATGATTGATGGATTATTAGCTGACCTTGTAGGATTATTTTCCTTCTGTGGATTACGTTGTTCTTCGGGTTCATCTATTGATTCTTCAACGGGTTCTTCATCAAGACCAAAGTAATCCTCCAGTGAAGATTGATTATCATCATTCTGTTTTTCGTCCTTCAAAGAGACCATCCACAGAATTACTGGAAGTTCAACTACTGATAAGCACTTCCCAAAATCTTACCGAGCTGTAAAACGAGCCTTTCATATGTCACCAATGCAAGACAATGAATATGGTTCGTACATTTGTAACCAAAAATACTGGAAGAGTCATTGTGATTCGATTAGAGCCAGGTGAGGACATCCTGAAATCAATCGAGAGAATAGTTGCTGAAAACAAACTTCTATCTGGTCATCTCAGCCTAATTGGAGCAGTTTCTAAAGTCCATCTAGGGTATTTTGATCTTGAGAAAATGACTTACAAGGATTTCACCATTGATAAGGACTTAGAAGTTGTTTCATGTGTTGGCAATATCTCTAGACTTGATGATGGATATGTAATTCATGCTCATATTGTTGCATCTGATGAAACAGGAAAATGCTATGCAGGTCATCTTATGGAAGGATGTATTGTATCAGTCACCATAGAGATTGTAATTACAGAATTCGCTAAGATGGCTCGAGCGCGTGATGAAAGAACAGGATTGAATCTACTAGATCTCTAGATGTTATTACGGATCTTTTTGGATATCTCATCCAATTCGGTTCGATTTGCCATCTTATCACGATAGTCAGGTGGAAATCTAAACCCGAAATTTGAACCCCTGCTACGAGGAATTGCATGAAAGTGTAGATGAGGTACCTCTTGCCCAGCACCAGCACCATTTGCTACTACTGTCAAGACACCCTCTTCGCCTGTTGCATTCTGGACCCCTCTTGTTAAGTCGATAAGTCTCTTAGCCATATGAGCTACAATATCAGGATCGACATCTAAGAGGTTCAGATAATGTTTCTTAGGAATCAATAGACTATGACCTTTATTCACTGGAAATACATCAAGAAAGGCCATACATATATCATCCTCAAAAATCACAGATGATGGGATTTCACGACGCACAATCTTACAAAAGATACAATCATCTGAACTCATATTCAAATGGACAGCATAATATTGTGATAAAGCTCATGGTAATATGCGCACAAGTCTCATTAACGCAAATTCCCTGATTTCAGACGAGCTGTAACTTAGGAAGTGTGCTTTTGAGCGGACGAAGAAGATCAATTTACTTCGATCAGACCCAAAATGAACGTGGAAGACTGGACAGTACCTATTCTGAACTTGGTAAGTTATTGAGGGACAATGACTTTGATGTAGAGCCATATACTGAATTTATGATTCTCGCTAAGAACCTGAAAGATACGGATGTAATCGTCTTTGCTTGTCCAAACAGCTCCAAAATCCGCCCTCAAGAAATTGATGTACTAAAGAAATATGTCCAAAATGGAGGTGGATTAATGCTTCTTTCTCTTTCAGGTGGAGATCGAGGATTAATGAACAACCTCTCTCAGATATCTGAAGAGTTTGGAATTAAATTTGATAATACTGCAGTTAAGGACGACCGTAACAATGCGGGACTTCCAACTATGCCACTCATCACTGACATTATTGCTCATCCTGCAACAGAAGACGTGGAAGAGCTTCTAATCCCATCAGCGTGTAGTCTAAGAATAGAAGGAAAAGCAGTTGCTCTTGCTGTCACTTCTGAAATGGCTGAACCAGCAAAGGTTCCTGTTGTGGCTGTAGCTGAAGCCGGTAAAGGGCGAATAATGTGTTTAGGTAGTTATGAGGTATTCAGAAGAGGTGGCGGTCTCAAGAATAAGGGAAATCAGGTATTCGCGACTAATGCCTTCAGATGGTTAGCAGGTCAATCTGAGATGGCCAAACCTAGTGCAATTGTAAAGGAACAGAAGAAAAAAGAGAAAGAAGAAGCAAGGATAGACAGTGCTCAATCAGCTGAGTTTGAAAAGACTATGAGAAGGCTTGTTAATGCTGTTATTGACCTGCAGAAAGATATCTCGAAGATCAAAGAGCAAGTGGGAAATGTAGATAATAACATTGAGCAGTTACGAGACCAATTCCAAGACTTCGCTGAAAAGACTCAACAACAGCTTGGCGTTATCATTCCTGCAAAGCAGTTCAAGACAGCTGAAGAGCATAAGGAAGATGATATTGAGACTGATATCAAGGGACTGATGGCAGAGATAAAATCAGTAGAACAACTACGAGAGCACGTGGACAAGCGCCATGAATCTGGTGCGATGCCTGACGAATCATACAACGAGGAAATCGAGAAACTGGATGATAAATTACTGAATCTCGAGAAGAAACTGGTAAAGAAGCAACAGGAGCTTGCAGAACTCAAGAGTTAGTGGTGTCTATTACTGGATTACTTGAGGTAGTGAAAGTACCAATACTTTCTGAAGTGCGATTCCGAGCTCTTTTGAATGTGCCACGAAATCCATCAGATATGACCTGTAGAACCAGTGAGAATTGTCTATGAGCGATATAGCCTACAGTAATTAGGACTAGATAAGCTAGGTAAACAAAGCGACTGGGAAACAGAATCAAGACACCAAAGAGGATTGGATTAAATATCATGAAGATTGACGGACGAATAGTTTCAGTGCGTTGAGATATCATTCGTGATACAGATAAGATTGAGAAGAATGGAATTAGAAGGACACAATAATATTTGTAAATTCCACGCGGAGAGAATAGATGCACACAGAGCATGAGTAGCAGAGTAAGGAACAACATTCTACTCCAATATTGTCGAAGCCGTGTGTCATCCTTTTCATTGAGAAGCATAAAAAGAAGTAGTGGAATCATTGTCAGCACAAGAAAGACAGTGTAGTATGAACCAAGATTGACGAGTTGAATAATATCTTCGGGAATTCCAGGAATGGCCAGACCAGTGGATGCATTTAGGTTACTGATCATCTGATTCATTGTGATGAATAACACAGCAAATGTGATTGGTTGTGAGGGGTTGGGAAATTCGGTTATAGTTGTGTACAATACACCACCAGGGCGTTGAAATATGTAGTAGAGATAATTTCCAATATCATAAAGAAATGGAAGAGAGATAGCTATAACAAATAGCATGACTTTGAGCATGAGAATAACAAATCCGCGGGGGTCTAGATCATCCCCTGAAGGTATAAGACCATCTTCACTCTCTCTGGCATTTCGAATTGGAGGTTTTCTTAGCAAGTATGCTACAAGTGGTAGAAGAAGAAAGAACGCAGTCTGTTTGAATAAAGCAGATGTAACCATTGCTAATGTTCCAGATAGTCGATTACCACGCATCAATAGGTAGAATGAGAGCATTGCAAAGAAAACAAAAGGCGCTGGATTTAGCCATTCGAATGCGGTATGGAAGAGAACAACTGGATTGAAGAGATACGTTCCAACAGCAATTGAACCTACCATTTTATTCTGAGAGAGATATGTTGAGATACCATAGACTGGAAAAGCTGTTAGAAATCCAAAGAGAGTGATGAGAAATCCGATTCCAACGGCACCCATTGGAAGACTTACTCCTAAAGCACACATGTAGACAAAAAGAGGGGGGAAGAAGTATGGTGTGTTGTAAACGGAATCACCAAATTGAATCCTATTGAATGCATCAGTATAGGGAGTGATTCCACTTGCAAATTGCTGCCCCCAAGAGTTATAGTAGTAATCATAGTCAAGATAGCCTTCAAAGCTGAAGTAGACGGTATAACCAAATATCTCAAAGTGACCGGATCCATTCCAAACCGCACGATAGGGCTGTTCACCTCCGGTATAGAAGTCTGTAACTGCAAGTGAGAATACATAACACCAGACTACTGATGCTACAATAAGAATGACTATGAATGCTAGATTTGACCTAATGTGTTTCTTTATGAGATGAATAGGCGAAGTGGAATTTTCATTCACCAGTCAGCTCTCCTGGTTCTGTGCGACAACTTCGTTATTATCCTCAACAAGCTCATTTTCAATCCCGACTAATTTCCTCGATTGGATTAGTTCCCGAAGCAAAAGCATAGTATAAAGTGCCAGGCTAGCTAAGCAGGCATAACCAACAGTGAACATTACAGGGTCTCCTAATTCAATCCATACCCAAGTAGCTAGAGAAACTCCAGTTATGAGGAGGACCAAAGTAAGGAATCGTAAGTTTTCTTTTAGTTTGATTATGAGTGAGAGTGCCCAAATCATCATGAGTGTACTGGAAACAACCAATATCTGTCGTTCAAAGAAGAGGTCAATATTCCAACTGAGAATATATGTGACAAAACCAAAGATTAGAATCACCATAGATATTGTGGCAAAAAGCATCTGGAATTCATCATCAAAATAGAGTGGTTTCTCTTTCGACGGTGAAAGTCCATTTAATCCGATAGAAAAGATCTGGACTCCGAGGATTAGCAAAACACCAGCAACCATGAAATACCTAATTATCAGGGCGATAGCTGCAGCCATGTGAGGATAACAGATGTAGACCCCATATACAATTAGGACAGATCCTACTACGATAGAGAATAGGATTATCAAATATTCCAAAAATATCGTGATTCGAGATGGAGAGCCTCTATCTGAAACCGTTAGTGGTTTGATTTCTACTCCTATTTTTTGAGAGGTGAGCTGTTTCAACTTCCTAAATGGACGTTTAATCAAATCATATAACCTATCGAGGAGTGGAGCGACAAGATAGAGTGTGAAGATTGCAACCACATAGAGCAAGTATACATTTCGATCAGGAATTAGAATAAGAAGAGAGAAGGCAATTGGCATCAGGAACATTGAGAGCGATACTGGAACATGGTCCTCATCTTTATCTTTCTTTTTTCCTCGTATCATCCGTGCAGATGCAAAGATTGAGAAGAATGGAGCAAGCAGTGTGAAATAATATTTGAAAACACCCCTTGGTCCAGTCAAATTGACCCAGAGCATAAGAAGCATTGTTATGAACAGGATTCGTCTCATGAAGATGTGCTCGTCACCTTCCATCTTATCGAGAAGGATCATTACTCCAAATGATACGATGACTCCAAAGACAAGTGGACCTCCGGAGATCAGTATTGCGTTGAGAAGTTCTGCATATTCAGACATACCTGCACGAATGAAAAGAACTGGTAGCGTTTGGGGAACGCCATAAGCAGGAAGGTCTGTGAAATTCTCAAAATCAAAGTGACCCATTGCGAGCCTCCAATAATTCCAGAAGTGGGGTTGTGCTATCAGGGTTGGCAACATAATGGCACCAGCATATGATGCAGCAACTACTACACTAACTGCAAAACTGCGAAAGTCGAAATAGTGTAGGAGAAAGGAAATGGTGCTTTGTTCCTTTTGGTCATCAGTGCTATTGATCGGCACTTCATCCTCATTTGATTTTTCAGAATCTGAAATCGAAGGGGGATATTTTCTCTTTCTAAGTAAAAGGAATACTACAAGGGGAATTCCAAGGAACCATGCAGTCTGTTTGAAGAGGGCAGCAGTCACTATCAGTATTGTTCCGATGTGACGTCTATCTTTTACAAGAAAATAGAATCCTGCAAAAAAGAAGAAGTAGAACGAAGAAGGATTGAGCCAAATGTAATCGATATGATAGAGAACTAGGGGATTCAGTAGATAAGTCAGTGCGGCAATCTCTCCAACACGAGGATTCTTGGAGAGTTCTTTTGCAATCCCGTAAACAGGGAGAGCTGTGAGATAACCACAGGCTGCGAGTAAAAAGCCAATTCCCCAGTTACCCGGACCGATAAAATTGGTAAGCCAAATGCCTGCTGCATAGAAATAAGATGTCATAGGGGGAAACATATGTGCTCCATTTTCATTGACAATGCCATTCATATCCAGATAACCAAATTCTGAAGAGTATGGCATAACTCCATTGAGCATATTGTGGCCCCAATGAACGTAGTAGAAGGAGTAATCACTGTATCCTTCAAATTGATACTCAATAGTAAATCCAAAGAAATCAAACTCTGCAGGGTTAGGAAATGGACCTAACCAAGCAGCCCGTGAGTTCCACCATCTTGTACCTAGATAGTCAACAAGAGCTATATTGAATACTACAGACCATACAATGAATCCAATCAACATCACCGCAATAAGAATGCGATACTCTCGGAAAAGTTCTGCAAGGCGATGTCCACTACGAAGTAAGAAACCATCCAATCTTAGGATGTTTTTTAGTAGACGGTCTCTGATTTCTTTGTGAACGTCCATAGATTTAGTGGAACAAGCGTCACTCATTAATATTTAGCCCCACGCGGAAGAAGGAGGTTTTTATATCTCCAAGATGGCAGTACTCCCGGAACCTTCTTTTGACACCTCAATTACTGGAACTCCTTCCCATCCTTGAATATCTGTATGGGTGATCAGCAGAATCTGTTCAAAGTTCTTATCATTGACCAGATTTGTGACTACTGCTTCTCGTCTTGTCTTATCTAGACCTCCAAGAGGTTCGTCAAGAAGAACGCTTCTTACTCTAGGCGTTATGATTGCACTATCCTTGAGCGGACGAATACTACTCATTGTTCGGCTAATCCCTAAACGTAGACCCAAACTAATAGCGGTTCGGTCTCCAAAACTTAATTGTTTGGTCCGCTTCCATGCTTGGTCTCGCTCATCCCAAATCTTGAGTAATAATCCAGGACCAGAACGTTTCGTCGGAGCTGTTGGCTCAAGGTCAATACGTGTGTACTGATTGTTTGTGAAGGAACGTATGTATTGATTGGTCGCACTACGGATGATTCCGATGAGTCTTTTCTGGAAGACGTAGTCTGCGACAAATCCACTCACAAGTTTACGACGGACATATTTGGCATGCTCATTTAGACGCTCCATCTCTGCAATTTCTATGCCCATCTGTTGCATCTGCACTTCTTTACCTTTTAGATCGGAGATTATCGCCTCTTCGCGAGCTATATGGTCTTCAATTTCCCTAGTGCCTTTCTTTGCTTGTTCTATTGTAGCCTTTTGTGCTTCAACTTTCATTTGGAGTTCTGATACTGATTTTGCTTCAAATTTCTTGATGAGAGTATCAAGATTAGAAATACTCGAACTTGAAAGTAATGACGTAAGTTCTGCTTCACTCCCTGTAATCTTTACTTGAATCTCATCAACCTGTCTTTTTCTATCTTGTACATGGACTGTCGCTTCAATAGTTGTAGAGAGGTCACTTTTACGCTTCTCAATTTCTTTGATTTTCTTGGTTTGATCTGTTCTCTGCTGCTCAAGTTCTTTGGTCTTCGTCGAACTGGATTTAATTTCCTTCTTGTACTCTGCAATTAGGTTGTCACGTTCTTTAGGAGTGAGTGGTTTTGAACATGTAGGACAAATCGATTCGTCTTGACCTGTAGATTCCTGCAATGTGACAATTTTCTTTTCAAGGTCCTGAGCTGTACGAGTTATGCCTCCAATCTCCCGATTGATTCCTTGTAAAATATTCTCAGAATTTTCTTTCTCAGTTTCTGTTCGTTCTACTACCTTCTTCAGCGAATCCAGTCGTGTCTGAACCAAAGTATCGTCAGCATCTCGAATACCAGCTTTTGAAAGAGCAGAGTCAAGCTCCTTTGACCTTTGTTCAAGATCACGTTTGTCTTGTTTGAGATTCTGAGTCACCTCACTAATTTTTTCTAAAGACTCTGCATCTGGGAGAACCAAGAGCATTTTTTCAGCAGATTCAATTACTGCATTTCTTTCCTTGATCTGTTCCTTGAATTCATTTATTCTTGAATGACTCCTTGCCACTTCCTCTTGAATATCTTCAGGACGTCGATAATCTCGTCTTAGTCCTTCAATCTTGTATTCAAGATCAGATTCGTAGTTATTTAGATGGTTAGACATCTTGTTTAGAATTTCGATATCATAGATATCCATCAACAAATTTCTCAAAACTGTAGCAGTAGCATTGGCAATAACTGCAACTTCACCTTGACGTACTAGCAGAGTATTGAGTGCCTGTTTCCATTCAAGGCTAAGAATCTCATCAAGCTTAGTTGAAACAGATTTACTCTTGTCGGCGATGCGTTTCCATGCAGTCCCTTGTTTCATGAATAAGACTACGGACATCCCATCAGCTGGATTATAATTCCTATCAATTTTGTATCTTGCTCCAGCCACTTCGAACTGAAGAATCACGTGACAGAATGTTGAACTGAAACTGATTAAATCATCATTAGTAAGATCAATAGAATCAGCACCCCATAGACCCCATAAGATTGATTCGAAAAGAGAAGATTTTCCCGTAGAATTTGGACCCTTGATTATAATCAACCCTTCAGGAAATTCAATATCATCTTGAGGTAAGGTGAGCTCCCGAAATGGTTTGAAATTCTTAATTTCAAGCTTGAGGAGCTTCATTTTGTTTCCTCCTGAATTGAATCTGTAGTCATCTTCCCTTCACGAGTTCCGACTGCAAACTCAAGAGAAGTAACAGCAATCTTTGTCAAAGTCTCAACATCGAGGTTCTTGTCAATATCAAGAGTTTCAAGATATGCTCTGAAATCCATCTCGGGGTCTTCTATGAGATATTCTGACTCGATTTCAGGATATGATGCAGAAACATGCTCATCATCTGTGGTTTTTCGTATCTCCCATATGTATTGTGCAACATTGTAGACAGAATTATGTGAAAGAACATTCTGTCGATGATTTTCAAGAGTAATACCAAGATCAAATGTAGTTAGTCGTTTTGAGACCCCTTCAATTACTAATCTTACACGTGCAGCAGTTTGGGAATCCCAGTCAGCAATGAGACCATGTTTTTCGAACCATGAGTCTAACAATTCAGTGAGAGAGTCTGCTGTTTCATCATCACTAATGACCAAGGTTTCATTCAAGACCGGTCTCTTGAAATCCAAATGTTGAGCAGTTATCACTGGGTCCTTCCCTTGTGTAATATCAACGACCAAGAATCCCTTTTTGAATTTAGTTTCATCAAACCGCCATCTTTCAGGAGAACCTGCATACCATGCATTGGTTGTATGCTTCATCTGTCGATGGTCATGCCCTAATGCAATGTAATCATACCCCATTGTAAAGATTGTATCATACAGTGTGTGGTCAAGCTTCATACCATGAGTAACAGCAACAGAGGGACGCAACCGGTCAGGTTTCTGAAAGGTTGAAATCCAATCATCAAAAGTATCAATCAAACTAGATGAACGAAGAACTGCAGAGTCTATGAATGGAAAACAATAGACATCAAGATTGGGAAATGAATATACAAGTGGTTTCTCATCGCGGATTGCCTGCTTCAAATCCTGTTGTGTTGCCACCCGAAGCCCAGGAACAGCAAGTCGGAGGCTATCAAGTAAAGAGACCTCATAGAACTTGAATAACCCATGATTTCCCTCAATGATTAGAACAGGAATGCCAGTCTTCTCAATGAAATCTTGGAGAACCTTCATTGCAGTAATCTGTGCATGAATTGGTGGCTGTGAAGGATTACCTTCCCAAGGAGAATTGTATAGGTCTCCGGAGTGTACTACTAGATCCACAGGAGGGTCAAATGCTGCAATCTTCTCAAAGAGCTCTGCGAATCGCTCATAGTAATCATTCTCCAAGAGCTGTGCTTTCATCTCTTCCCCCCAGATATTATGGCGGACACCATTCCTAGGTCTACTTCCAAGGTGAGTGTCTGAGATGTGAGCGATTCGAGCTGGCATTGAGATTTACCTCAGAGTATGTGTTCTTCCTGTTTCTTGGACTTTGTATCCTTGTATCTATGTTTATCCTTCTCATATATAACATCAAAAAGAGGGATTCGGACAGATAGTGGCAATTCTCGATAGGATGCAGTAACGATGGCTTCTCCTCGTGACATGACTCTGAATTCGTTCTCAAACCCACTGATGTTCACGCTAGCATTCTCAATGCAGGATCTGATTTCACGTTCGTTCCCGAGTCGCAAGTTGACCTCTGTATTCATCTGGCTCAGAATAACGTTGTCTAGAACGCTTACCTGCTGGCTTACAACTAATAAGCCAATGTTGAATTTTCTACCCTGGCGAGAGATGTCTTTGAAGACGGATTGCCCACGCATAAGTTCAGGATTAAGGATTGATGGAGCCTCTTCAACAGTGACTTGGATTACTGGTAGTTTTCTTGGGTCGCGGACTTCGGATGTATCTGCTACTCCATCAGCACCATAGAAAGATCTAGCCTTTTGTTTCACCTTATTGAAGAAACTATTCGGTAATCGCATCTGCCCTTGTCGGTCAAAATCCCCAAGATTACCACTACTCTTCAATGCTCTGCGCATATCAGACAATGTTCGTGTCACGATTGTAGTAAGGAGAAACTGTTCCATATCACTCATCAAGCTTGTATTCACAACAAGTATTCTGCCAGTTTCCATGGCATAGAAGATCTCATCCAGAATCGAAGTACCAGAGTCTATGAAAATTGGAGATCTTTGAAGGAAACCTAACCTTCTCTTTACTGCTCGTAGGGTTCCGACTGGAACTGGAGAAGTTTCCTCGGTCATTGAGAGAATTGAGTCAATCCAATCCTCTCCAGCGGCTGAATATTGGGAATCAATGAAAGATGACATTTCAGAGGTGAATTCTCTGATTGAGTAAAGGTCACGTGGTTGAATCTCCGACCAGAGAATACGAATCTCTTTAGTGTATGCTCTTATGTCACGGGTGGTTGCACCTTTGTGAGTAGTAAGATAATAGAAATCACCAATCACATCAGAACGAGTTGATTGACTCATATCTGAAACGATGGTCTGAATGCCATACTTGTCGACACCTTTTGCAAACTCATCATGAGGGTCTATGCAGAATGCAGATAGTCGAGATTTGTTAGCATTTGGCTTCCGTATCGCATCGAGGTTAGTATCTATTATTGATTTAATCAGAACCATCATTAGATTACTCTTACCTGATCCTGTTGATCCAAATATTCCAACATGCATTGGGAGATACATGGTTGGGATTTTTATTGGGACATCAAGAGTGTCTTCACCTACTTGTAGGTCTCCAACATACACTTCACCATCAGTCTGGCAAGCAAGCATCTCTCTAACATACTCATCGGAGGTGCCAGGTATTGGTCTGTAGACAGAGGCGAGATGGTCAGGCAAACGTCGAGGCGATTTGAAAGTCCACTTTCCTTTCCCATTCTTCTCCGCATATCCAAGCATTTTACCTCCTACTGAGAGGAGCATATTTCTTTGAATTCCAGAGAGATATGAATCCCCCTCAACCATGAGTGTACTTGCAACCTTAGCAATATCATCTACCTGCCGAAGATAATTCTCAAGGCCCAAAACTCGAAAGAAGAATACTCGCTCATGAGTTCCACGATCAGAATAAATCATGAAGATCTCGCCAACACTAACATCACGATTCTGTCCCATGATGCCAAGAGTGGTTTGATTTCCCACGCCAACCTTTCCATAGTGTTCACCAAGTTTGTCTTTGTCAACTTTCATTTTTCATTCCTCATATCACAGATTATAATCAGCTCGAAGATCTTCAGATTTCTTCTGATCCAAACCCATCTCTGTTCGTACATCACTACAAACCTCCTTTGCTAATCGGAGGTCTTCATAACTCAATTTGCAAGCCTCATGTGCAAGTGCTAAAGCTACAGGATAACCATACCAACGAGCATCACGAGACATGAATTCAAGCTCTGCAAAAAGCGATTTTTCATTCGCACGTGTAGCATCTGGATTCCCTGGGACGAAGATGTTCTCCAACCACCATATTCTATCAAAATCAATGCGTGACGGTCTATTATCTCGTGAAAAACTATAGAGATATGGAACCGCAAGCATAGGGGGTATGTAAGTTCGATCCTCATAGATATGAAGACCTCCATCTGGATCCTCTTTACTAGGAAGATGACAGAACCACTTGGCACTTTCACCAAATACATCCCGTGCCATACCTGCTATACGATGCGCAAATGGGATTGTATGATTCTTACTGATAGCACACAGAATTACATTCTTTTGACGGGCCAATGCGCAGAGTTCTCTTAACATGAATCCACTCGGCATAGAAGGATAATGGCGTACAAAGTGCATAAAGACGGACAACGCACCATCAAGGAGTAGATACTTTGGACAGATATCACTCATCAATACATTCCTTGCTGCAGCATATTCACTTACCTTTCGAATCTCTTCATGGACAATAGGATTAGTTAATATCTGTTCTCTGGAAATCAGAGACCTCATCTCTCGAAGATGTGGTAGATTCTTCTCATATTCAGTCTCAGTAAAATCAGATAGAGCTGAGATCTCACCTTTTGAATGGTCCTTGAAGAAGGGTAGAATGAGATTTATCATATCTTTCTGCGGATAGATATTAGACAGAGTCTCAGCTAGTTTTTCGGTGGCATCACCCCGGACACCAGAGTGCCAGTGTGTATCAATATGTGGTTGCTCCCCTAACTCTTGTTCGAGTGATTCTCTATCTATAGGACAAAACAAATTCTCAGATTGGGTATTAGTATCAACAACAACTGTAGCTGTACTCAGCATGTGGATTCGGATATCATCAAGTGTCATAAGACTATCAGTGCCAGACCCATCAATAGCAGCAATTCGAAAATCATTATCTAAGATAACATCTGAACTGTAGGTTGTAAACGTATCAAGAAGACGTTCTTTGATACGGATTTCATCCTTAGCAAATTCTAGTTCATCACGACGGTCTTGATGGTTCTGAATATCTGTAAATGTCGCTTTTAGTGTTCTTCTGAAGTTCTCCGTGAGAATCTTGTCTAGCATAGAATACAACTCACTCCACACAGGCTTGCAAGGACCTAGAATCCATCAACAACTTGTCCTAGCCCAATCATAAAAAGGTAGCACTCGGTGGA
The DNA here is from genome assembly GCA_002825465.1 of Candidatus Thorarchaeota archaeon MP8T_1. The sequence goes on along the minus strand of PJER01000002.1, from coordinate 34,718 downwards.
GAAGAGATAATAAAAAGAGCGCTTTGGAACCTCCTACGGATGCATTTAGACGCAATTTCCTTATTATGAATTATTTCTTCAGAAATTATAGCAGCAGTGATTCTGGCTCGACCGTGTATTAGAGCTGATGACGGGAAGTGATTGTTTGCTTAACATTACATACTTCGGACACACATCATTTGCATTGGAAGCAAAAGGAAACACAGTTCTTTTGAACCCAGGAATTATAGATGACAAACCTATAGTCCCTGATGATTTTCAAGCTAGGATAGTAATTGCCACTAATCATGTAGATGATGCCATTGGTAATGCAGCAACAATTGCAGTCAACTCGAAAGCCTGGTTCCTCGGAAACAAGGGCACCGCAGACAAAGCAGGAGAACAAGGTGTTAAACCATGGTTACTCCATATTCTTGAACCTGAAGTACCCTATGAGGTACCAGACATAACGATTACTGGTTACGCACTCTCTCGAATTGATGAAGCAACCGGAGGACATATTGATAATCTTGGTCTCATCATTGAAATGGGAGGCATGAGGATAGGCTATCTTGGCGATAGCACTATTCGCGGTCTGTTTGAACGTCTGGAAATGGATTTGCTTATAGTCCCAGTTGGAGGTGGAGCTACTTTCCAGGTGAAAGATGCAGTTAGTCTTTGCATTGATGCTAAGCCACGTATTGGGATTCCAATGCGTTGGACTGAAGAGGATCAACCAAAGAAATTTGCAAAATACCTTGAACAATTTAGTAAAGGAACCACACCAGTTGTAATGGAACCTAACCAAGTTCTAACTGTTCAATGGGCCGCAGGTAACGAGTTTCGATACGAGCTAAACTGATATTCATCAGCGAGATGAATATGGAGGCCAGTAAACTCCCTGACTGAGTGAAAAATGACAATGGGTGCATTAGATGAGTGAGAAAACAAAAAAGAACGTGATTATCGACCTTGAGGAGTCTGAAAAGACTACACTGGGAGAATTCAGTGAGCTTGATAAAGTCGAAGTCACCGGTAAATTGAGTGTCATCAACGTTTCAGAGAGAAGTAGAATCTGGAACGTCAAAGTCCACCTTGATGATTCCAGAGATGCAACAGACATCAATAAAGAGTCATTATCAGCTGGAGAAATTGATGTTGGTGGAACTTGGGAAAGCGGATATGGTGTAAATGTGAAAGCACCAATTGTGACTCTAACAGAAGTCTTTGACACCTGTGGTGATGTTGACTCAGATAAACCACATGGAGCGTATGTGCATAAAAAGGACAATCCTGTTAAAATCACCATCACAATCAAGAATAAGACTGATGGCGAGATTGACAATATCATTCTCAATAAGACAATCCCTCCCGAGCTTTCTAACATCGAAATTCTTTCAGCAAAATCAGGTGAGGCTGAATATGATGAAGGAACAAAGCAAATCTTCTGGAAAGATTTCGTAATCTACCCTCATGAAGACACCAATCTGGTCATTGGAGCGACAGGTCAAGTATTTGATACTGAACCTAAGAGCGCTGGTGAGATTGTTCTCTCATACAGAGGGGAAGGCCAACAAAGATCCAAATTAAATCCTGATTTAACTGCGCTTACCGAATTTCTCATGGGAATTGAAACTGCTGAAACTGAACCAAATCAGTGGGAATGCACCCTTGAATGTTCAAATGAGAGTGATATGGTTGTTAGATTAGACAAAGCAGAGGTCTATCTCACTCCAGAGGGAGGCGGGCAAAAGGTAAAGATGATTGATGCTGCACCCAGTGTCGAGCTTGAACCAGATCAGGAATGGTCAGCATCATTCCAGACTGAAAGCAAAGAGACTCCAAAATGCACTCAAGAAATTCTATACACCCCGGTCAGAGTAATTAAAAAGAGAGTTTTGGGAACCACCGAGAAAGCCTCGCAGAAAATCCCAGTTTACAAGATTGATTACACTAAAGAGTTCGACCCACCAGCAGTGAACAGTTTTGATAAGACACCTGTAGAGGTCACCATCGAAGTAACTAATTCTGGTACAGCGAAACTCAATGATATCCTTATAGAGGATAATCTCCCTGATGATGTCATGCCTCCTACTACCGAACACATCAGTGTTTGGGTAAAGGGCAAAGAATTCACAGGCCCATATGAGTTCACTATTGATCCTGAAGACCAAGATCCAGAGGAGCCTCATAGGATAACCTTCCGGATCGAGGATTTGAAGAACTCTGTTGGAGAACTTGAACCTGGCGAGAGTGTCAAGATCAATTATGCGGTTATGGCGTGGAGAAACCGACCAGAGAAAGAATACCCATCTCCAATCAAGTGCACTGCTAATATCGATCCTACAGGGATTCCAGCTGAAGCAGCGAGTCCAGAAGATGGACATAAGCTTGGAGTCATTTACAAGAAGCGTGCAATCTCAACTAAGAAAGCAATCAACAAGGGTTCTGGTGCAGGTGAGTACATCATTGTTCTTGTGGTTTCCAATAATGGAGAAGTCACTGCAGAGAACATTGTAATGACAGATTGGATTCCTTCAGGTTTCGAGTATGTTGAAACTGATCCTGAAGACGACCAGCCAGAAATTGTTAGTGTTGCAGATGGAAATAATATGGTCTGGAAATGGGCTCGAATGAACCCAGGTGACAAGAAGAAAATGAAGGTTACTGTACAAGGCGAAGGCGAATACACACGTCGCGAGCCAGAAGTAACCTCAATCTAGTGTGTGAAAACAAGATTGCTGCGGGAAAATCCCCGCAGCAAATTTTCATTTTGAAAAATTATTCTCCCAAACTTTCGAGTTCTTTTCGAGTCTCTTCAAGTTCAGCATCAATTGCCTCTAAGGGGATGATATCGGAATCATCTTCGGCAATGCGTGTGTCCAGATTATATAGAACCTTAAACCCATTCAGTGCCTTGTGAAGCGCATCTGATATCTCAAGAATAGCTGAGCCTATATCTTCCTCAGTCATATCCTCTTCAGAATGTAAGTAGACAAAATCATAGGCACCTCGTAGAGGTTTGAATCCAAGAGCAAGTAGTTTCTTTACAATTACAGAGGGTGAAGCACCTTCACTGTAAAACCATACCTTAACACGGGTCTCGTATCTAGACATTATTATCCACCTCAAATTATCCCAGACTGATGCATCGCAATTTAGTTAGTTTATGACTTTTGTGATTAGTCTACCGATGTACATGTAGTGAAACATCTTCGTGTTTTAGGATATGATTCCATAGAGTTTGGCACTCACAATGTAATCCATCAAAAGCAGATATGTTCTGATCTAGAGAGAACTTACGAATTGCACTAACCACTGTATCATCACATTTGCCACAATTATGTGTACCACGTATTTTACCTGCAGCAACTGGATCGCATACAATATTGACCTTTCCATTCGATATTGAGTGGGCATGGCTGAGAACTTCGATAATTGACCAAAGCCAAGGTGGTCGATAATTCTGACTTTTCCATAAAATTTCAACAAGTGTGTTTCTCTGAACGTTAACTGGATTCAGTGAAATGGTTGAAACTCCAGCGTTGATTGCATCAGTTATTGTTTTCCTGGAATCAATAATGGCATCACGTTCTGTGAGAAATGGAGGTTTCAAAAGTACATACGCGCGAGTTCCCAGATCATATTTCTTGCCCAAGTCTACAGCTTCTTTGAACGATGCAAAATCGAAATTCTTGTTGATACACAGAGACCTTACCAAGTCACTACTGCTCTCAAGACCCATAGCTAATTCTATTGTACGGTCTCCGAGAGTCTCTCGTACATCCTTTAAGATGGAATCATGAACGTACTCAGGACGTGATTCTAGAACGACTTCCTTAACACGAGCATCATTTGCTATCACAGATAATATTCGATTGCGCGCATTAGATGGAATCTCATCAATATCAAGAAAGCTGCCACTTGTATAGATTTTGATCGACAGAGGTGAAATCGCTTGCTCAACTTTCTTCATTGATTCTAGGAATTGATTATAGAGCTCATCAGGAGAAGGATTTGTCCCGGTACCATCAAGTAGGTAACTACACATTGTACACCCTCCTTCACTCCCACGAGCATGAGCACATCCTTGTGTGGATAACACAATCGAAAGCGCTGTACCTGTTTCTTTTCCAATTCTGGCTGTTGTAGTCCATGCAGCAGCTGGCCGATTTGGATTCTTGACTCGTCTTTTACTTATCGAACTACCTCGTGACTTTGATGCGACTTCCTTTACAAGGACCTGCATTTCTTCTAGTATATCACTCATTCTCAGCCCTCCAGTTTGTGTCGAACAGTAACCGCGCGTCCACGTGGGAGTTCACACATCTCCCTCCCAGACATCTCACTCTTACCAACAGCAACGACATGGTTATCATTATTCAGGATGATTACCTCATCACCTGGTCGGATATCAGGGTCCGCTTCGCTAATTCCAACAGCAAAGATAGACCCACCCTTTACTTGCGATGCATCCAATCGGACCCAATACCGCTTTAGAGGGGCTAATAATTTGGCACCACCCAATGTCAAAGATATTGAGCCAACATCAGCAATAAATGAGCAAACTTGTTCTCTATCTATTCTACAGACTATCTGACGGTATGGTTTTCCACCTAGCTTAGCATTGTCAGGAATTAGTAATTTACCTGCTCCAGAACCGAACTGGAAATCAGCTGTAGCGCGCATTATCTCTTCAAGTTGGGAAGGAGGCTTTCCCTTGAGATCTAGTATATCTTTGAGGTCGACCAGTGTTTCAAATAACGCTTGACGGGAAACCTTACTGGAGGCAGAGGTGTCAGGAGTAGTGTAGATTATACTCTGAGAGATCCTACCTTCAGCAGCTCTAACAATTCCAAGATAGCCCCCAGAAACATGAGCTACTACAGTAACGTCAGAGTCCATTTTATTCAGATATGAGACCAGTGCATCAGCACCAAGTTGGGTCTCCTCTGCATCCCAGTCCCCAGTCACTGGAATATCATAATTTGCAGCTGGGAAAATTCGTTCAAGCTCTCTTGGCACCATTCCAAGGGGAGATGTGAGAATTACCTGTGCTACATTCCCTACAGTATTTCCAAGTGCACCTTCTATCGTTTCTAGAAAACGACGATGGGATTTGGAATCGGAATATGGTTTTTTCGCAGAACATGGAAGGAGTAGTACAATTTTCTTCCCGGGTGGCGGGGAGTATCGAGATTCGAGATATTCACGATATCTACGAACTACTGGAGAATTATATGATTCAGGTCCAATTAGGGGAACGACATCAGCTCCAGTAGTCGGTGTGAATTCTTCGAGGAAATCGTAGCTTTGTTTGTCGACTTCCCGTAGGAAAGACGCATGATTTGGATTCACATGAGTCGTAGACTCAACCAGCCAGCGAAGGCGTCCCTTTTCCATTGCATGAAGGGTCTCAGATTGAACTTCAGAAAAAGTATCTAAATTGTGATTCTGCAGAGTTTCTACAAGCCTAGACTCTGTTTCATCAGTAAATGAAACGCAGTTGATACATGAACAATATCGATGGGATTTTCCTTGTTCGATGAGTTCAATGTCATTTCTCCAAAGACGGAATCGAGTTGCTGCAGCCTCTAATGCATAACCACTATCTATGATATCAAATCCAACGTAATAGAGAAGAGGAAGAAGTGAAGGAGGAATTTTCCCGAGGGCGATGGATAACCAAGAGGTTGGCAGAACGCTTCTCGCGGCAATAGACTGTAAGTCTGAAGCTCCTAGAAGTCCATCAAAGGTGAAAGCTGCTGCACGAATTCCCCTGGAATGGAACTCCTGAATGTATAATTTGAATTCCTCCAAATGAATCACTTCGGGAACTCTAATAATCAGACTTGATGTATCAAACCTGTCTTGAATTTTATCAATGAATTCAAGTTGATATCGTAGAAGTAGGATACCTGCATCTTCAGCCAGAGAAGCAAAGGATGGAAGAGATGGTAATAGTATTGAATCAGAATCACTCACTTCAGCATCAACTAATTCTTCGGGTTTCATACTAAATGGAACAGATACAATCATCGGACTTGTTGATCCTGAATCACGCCCTAATGCTCTATAATGGAGTGGAATTGCTCCTGATATCACAGGACCTATGAGAAGAGGAGTCTCAAAGGTAGTGTCACCCATGATATACTCTCCAACTCTTGCAGGACCATCATGACCTCGACCGACTCGAAACTCTGTCATTCTCTTCATCCTCATTTTAAACAAGTGGTTGGTACCCAGCATATCCATCTGTATCGACGGTAGTCTCAACTTTCGAGAGAATCAATTCTACACTCTCAAGAGCACCTAACTTGTATAATGGACTGTTGTTGTTACCACACTGATATGAATAGGTGCATAGCGGACATCCATCTATAGTGTTGCATTCACACTTCTCAAGTATTGTCTTTGTTCTCCTAAATGCCTCATCTAGCTTTCCAAAGAGCAGTTTCGATGCCCCATTACCGCCTGGGCTTCCATCATAGACAAAGATGATTCCAGAGTCACCCATAGAAACGCCTCCAATCTCACGGGTGCCGCCACCGGTGAGCATGTCACTAGATTCTATGAGCACATGCTCTAATGCATGGAATGACCCACCATACAGATTTCCAGGAGTCATCTGTGGACCATCTAGATGTGCATATTTCCCTGCAATGTAATCATTGACTGATTTCACCGGCTCAGGAGCAGTTATTGCAAACCCGCGTGTTTGGTATGTATATACCAAAGGTGTGGATAGGTCTGCCCGTCCAACGATGTCGCCAGACCTAGTTTCTTTCTTGACATAACCCTCAACTGTCTGTGTCATTTCAAGAGTGCAATATACCGCGTTGAGACCTAGGATCTTACTTTTTTCAAGAATCTCGATTATCTTGGGCATTGTATAGTAGAGCGGTTTTGTATAGATACTTCGGTTCTTGTATGGTACAACAGTGGCCCGACCCAATCCAGGGGTGTGCTTGAAATCAACTGACATGTAGTTTTTTCCACCATGCAAATAGATCGCGCCAGGATGCAGTTCTTGTGCTGCCATTGGCATTGAACGTTCTCCAAGACTCTTCTTCTCAAGTCGTATCTGTACAGTATCTCCAATACCACGAATACTATAGCCCCGCCAAGCTTTTCGTGCATTGTCAGCATCGACTACTTTTACAGCATCATCATGAATCCTAACAATATCATCCTCAACCAATTTATTGATGATGTTCTTGTGGCGTTGAAATTGAGAGACCTTTAGTTTCCCACCCATTGCAGCCGCAATCAGTTGGTAGTATCCGACGACTTCGTTCTCAGGTTCAAGATATGCTGCATCAATGTCAGTGAAATATTTGTCAGGGTCATGGCGATAGAAGGATGAGATGGGATCTTTCTCTCTAAGAGCAAGAATAGCTACACTTTCCTGGCCTTTACGACCAGCACGTCCAATACGTTGTGTCAATCGAGTAATTGATACTATCATACTTACCACACTATTGAGGTCTCCAATATCTATCCCGAGCTCTAAGGTCGGAGTTGATACAATAACAGGCAAATCCCCAGACCTGAAATCATCCTCAACCTCTCCTCGATATTTCTTTGAGAGCCCTGCTCGATGAACCATGGACTTGACTCCAATATCTCCAAGGAGCATATTCAATACTTCTGCTTCAGAGTGCGTATTTCCAAATACAAGTGTCTTGAAATCACCTGTCTGCAACATCCCTACCAGGTCTACAATCATACTGTATTTGCTTCTCATTCCGGGATAGTACATCAGGAAGTGAATTGGACCACGTTTTGCAGTAGTTGACTCGATTAGTTTTACATCGGTATCAAATAGCATCTCTGCAAATTCTTTTGGGTTAGCTATGGTTGCAGAGGCTCCAATCTTCTGGAATCGGCCGGACTCCATTTCTAAACGTTTCAAGATATAGTATACATTAGTCCCCATTGACCCTGTATACAGGTGAATCTCATCCAGAACAACGAATTTCACTGTAGCAAGTAGAGGAACAAGGCGAGATTGCATCCACCCCAAGTGATAATGTAGAACATCTGGATTTGTAAGGAGAATGTCAGGAGGCTTCTCATAGATTTTACTTCGTTCGTTCTGAGAGACATCTCCGTCAAAGATTGCAACGCTGAGACTTGCTGCTCTTCCAAGCTGTTTGACCTTATCGTATTGGTCTCGTGCTAGTGCTTTTGTTGGATATATTAGCAGTGCTCGCACACCAGGACTGGCAAAGGACTCTTGTACAGAAAGGAGTAGCTCTCGGATAATTGGTAATATGAATCCCTCAGTCTTCCCTTGGGCAGTAGGTGCGGCAATGACCACATCTTCTCCATTGTTTATTGCATTATAGGAGTCTTCTTGGAATTTGTAGAGTGTCTTGATTCCTTTCGCATGCAGCTTTTCCACCAAGCGTTTTGGTATCCCAAGTGAAGAAACATCGCAACCATATTCCGCATCTGTAGCAGGCATGTATTCATACTTGACCAGATAATCCCGACCAGCTGTAATCAAATTGTGTAATGTTTCGGGTAGATCAGAAATGGCTCGACCACCTTCTTCAACAAGCTTCTCTATTGCAGCCTCTGATTGTACTCTAGACATACGGTCTCGCCGTTGTTTCTTCCTTTGCTTACCAGCTCCAGTCCCAAGATATTTTTCTCGTCTTATTGCTGTCTTTGCAGCATCAGTATCAAATGCACTACGTTTGATCTCTTCACTATACCCCTCATAAGCATCGAAAAGGTCCTTGTCCTTTCCATCAACTAGTACCTCAATATTACATGTAGAGCAACCAATATACCAACCTGCTTCTACTTTATTGAAGTCAAGTCGTGAGCCACACTTAGGGCAATGTAAGACTGGCACCATAAACACCGATTTCTAGCATGTGGAGAATGCGCGGCTTATCAAACTTTGGCACAATTTCAAGACAAGATGTTTCTAGGTGAATTGATATACTTTCGAATACTAATACTCCCATTGGAGGGATTTCTTGTCCAGTCAGTATAGAAACAATTTACTAATTGTGGTAATTGCAACTCATTTTGCTAGATTGATGCTTCTTTTGGAGTCATCTTTAATTAACTGGAACTTCTGGTGGCATTTTCCTTTGAATGCAATTTACTTTCTGTTCTTTCTTGGTGATTTGATCATATTCCTGCTATTCTGGTTCATTAGACCAAAATGGGAGTTTAATATCAGAATTATCGATATTCTATGGTCCATTCTTATCGTGACTGTCTTACTACCAATGAGATTCTTTCTAACACTACCAATCGTAATTTGCATTCAATTCTTCGTTCTTATATGGCCAAAGCAATATCTCTTTGATGTATCTTCTGAAGTAAAAGAAGAGGAACTTGATAATACTGAAATCCTCACTAAGATCAAATGTGTTTCTTGTGGTGCATCATACGCCTACAACCCGAAGGTAATATCAGATAATGAAGTAACATGCCAAAACTGTGGAAAGTCCATTAGAATATAGGTAGTTATAGCACAATCTTTATAACGGTAGTGTAAGAAATTTGCACAACCGACTCGCACTCAGCGATGGAGTTTGATAATAATGGTAGAAGAAATCAGCTCAAATGATTTAGACAAAGTTCTTTCAGAGAATAAAGTAGTATTCGTGGATGCACACGCAGTTTGGTGTATGCCCTGCAGGACCTTAGGTCCAATGCTTGAAGAAGTTCATGAGAAATACCATGAGCGCGGACTAAGAGTCGTCAAGATTGACGTTGATCAGAACCGCGAGTTCAGTATGCAGAACAACATTACAGGTGTTCCAAGTGTTCTCGTCTATGCAGATGGCAAGCGTGTCATTTTTGATGATGGCCATGGTAAGAAGACCGATAAGCTTGTTGGCGTTATGCCAATGGAAGTATACGAACAGATTGCAGATAATCTCCTCGCTGAATCTGCTGCATAATTTTTCTATCAAACACCCTTGAGGAAGGTCATTCCTTCCTCGTGGGAGTGATTCATTTTTGTTTTACATCTTAGGCAACAGATATAGGGCTCTAGGAAATTGAAGGCGCAGGTGTAAAATACATGGTGAGAGATGTAACGCCATCTGATATTGAAAAAGAGATGAAGAAAACAAAACTCCTTTTTGTTGACTGTTGGGCACCTTGGTGTGGTCCGTGTCAAGCACTAGGACCAATTCTTGATGAACTCGAAGACAAGTACAAGGATGATTCAGAAGTAGGTTTCCTGAAAGTCAACACAGATAACCACCGTGATTTTGCCCGAGAAAACAGTATCCATGGAATTCCCTGTGTGCTCATTTTTATGGATGGTGAACCAGCTAAGCTTCCTATCGAAAACCCCGAAACTGGAGAGGTATCCTATGTTGATAGATTGATAGGGTTACGTCCAGCAGAACATTATGAGTACACAATTAGCACTTTACTCAATAGAAATTGAGATTCTAATTAAGCACATGATGTTTTATTAGATAACACGACAGCAATGTAGTAGGCAACGAGGTGTTAGAGATGCCAATACTACCATTCGGAGATAAGAACCCAAGAATAGATCCACAAGCTTTTGTAAGTCCTCAAGCAACACTTGTAGGAGATGTGGAAATTGGTCCCAGAGCTAATGTTTGGCCAGGGGCAGTTATTCGTGGAGACCACGCCACAGTGCGAATTGGTGAGCGTGTATGTATACAAGACAGTGCAGTCATCCATGCACATAGTGAAGAAAACCCAACTATCATTGGAAACAGCGTGATTATTGGTACAGCAGCTGTCATCCATGGAGTGTATATTGGAGATAGTGCAAATATCGGTGAGGGGTGTGTCATATTTGATGGAGCAACACTTGGAGAAGGAGTAATGCTTGCTCCCGGAAGTATTGTACCGGCAAATGTGGTAATTCCACCAAGAAGCTTACACTCAGGAGTTCCCGCTGCTCAGATTCGTGAAATCTCAAGAGATGAAGTCGAAAAACATAATGAAAGAACTGAAGCGATTGCGCAAGTATTTACTAAACTCAAGCGTTGGATGTAATTGAGTATATCACATTGTTTCTCGAGCAAGAGACCCCAGATTCTCAACACCTTTCGCAGTGACGAGAAAAACATCAGCTAATTTTACAGTTCCAACCTCAGGAGCATATCCTGTAGGATGAAAGGTGAAGACCATTCCTTCTTTGAGTGAAAATGGGTTATCAGAAGTGAGGTATGGGGGCTCGCGCAAGTCAAGACCAATTGAACTTCCTAATGGCTGAATCAAAGTCTCCTGTGGAAAAGACCTGCCAGATTTCTTGACGATTTGCTTGGTCAAATCTTCATATGTAATCTCTGGTTTCATTGCTTTCTCAACAATCTTCATTGAATTAAGTACATATTCGAACAACTTGCGTTGAGAATCGGTTGGCTGGCCCAAGTGAATTGTTCGAGCAACCTCTGCAAAATATCCAGAATGACTCACTGTAATATCTAGGACTACAAAATCAGTCGTTCCAATCCTATCTGTACTAGGTTGAGCGAAGGGATATCGCGCACGGTCTCCAGATAGAACAGCTGCACGAATACCACGACGCTGACCACCAGCTACTCGCATTGCAGATTCTATCTCCAGAGATGCCTGGTCTTCTGATTTTCCAGCTGCAACAGATTCTAGGGCGGTTCGAATGCCTATCTCTGCAATGTCTACAGCCTGACGTATAGCATCGATTTCAGCAGCATCTTTGATATATCGTAGTTTCCAAAGTGCCTGTGAAAAATCCCGAAATCCAGCATCAGGGAGCTTAGTCCTTAGTGTATCGAGTTCTCGTACAGAAAGCCAATCAAACTGAAGGCCTATCATTGCTTTTGTTAAATGCAGTTCATTAATTGCATTGATTATTGCCTTCCAGTAACTATGCCCTTGAGCGCGATACCAATCATCAGAGAGGCTCGAACTAAATGTATGAACTTTCGCTAGAATTGATTCACCAATAAGAGTGTCTTCCCTGAATTCGGAAATAATCAATTGTGGTTGATGATTCTCAGAGATGATACATGCAACGGGAACACTATGCCCAGTACACCGATATCCAGTCAGATATTGAACATCTTGACGTCTAGTTATCACTAGAGCATCGATTTCTTCTCGACGCATTGCTCGATATACTCGATCTAGACGTTGCGGTGTGAACTGCATGATACATCACCAACGATTTCAGTAGCTAATTTAAGCTTCGGGTCAGGAGTGTTCTCGCCAAATTTTTCAAAAAGAGTGGCGGGACCGCCCGGATTCGAACCGGGGATTACCAACTCCGCAGGCTGGTGCCTTATCCAGGCTAGACTACGGCCCCATTCTTCGTGGGGCAAATTTTGGCTTATAGAGTCTTCGTTGTTGACTTCGAAACTGCAGAAAATGGGTTAGAATTGTTTCTTATCGTCTACATACCCGATAAAATCAACAAGACATTGACCTTTTTCTTTCTTGATCTGAAGAATATGTTCCTGATTTTCGATAGTGAAGATCTCTCCTTCACCTATGGTATCAAGTACAACCTTCCCCATAGGGCTGTTCAGATACTTCTGAAACTTCTCCGCTGCTTTCTCCCCGTTCTCGGTATTAGCCCTATATTTGTGAACCTCACTCACGCCTAACACCAACTAAATTAAAACAGGTGTTTTTGTAAGTTAAATAAACTGGTAAAATTCTTCGTCAACGAAGATTATGCAAGTGAAAATGGAAGTGGTTTTACTACTGCTCGACCTCGTACTTTTGTTATTCGTAAAGTGTGTTCAGAAGTTTGCAGAATGAAACTTTCACCCTCATCAAGATTATCTAAAACAGTCTTACCCATAGGTCCGTTAAGATATCGTGTGAAACGAGCTACAACTCTTTCTTCTGCACTAGTCGGATCCCCGATTACGCTCATTTTTGAAACCTCAATTCATAATTTCTTGTCGAAGAGAGGCATATAAAGTCCGATTTTATGAAAAATGGCGGGACCGCCCGGATTTGAACCGGGGATACCCAACTCCGGAGGCTGGTGCCTTATCCAGGCTAGACTACGGCCCCAAGGGACAAGATGTTGTAGTGTCTTAAAGAATTTGTTCCAGCTCGAAATTCCGCAAACTTGTTGCTTACGACACAGTTATAAAACAAAGCGGAGGGTCGTCGGTGAACGCAACGGTGATAGTCAATGACTAACAAGATGAAAGCCCTCAAGCGTGAACGTGCAAGACTCAGAAAGAGTCAGAATCCGCAGCAAGTCGACTTCAAGAAAATGGACAAGGTCCGAACTGCTAAGACAGAGTTCTGGAAATTAAAGAAGCGAGGCGTTTCTGCTAGGAAACCAGTGGTTGGAAAGAAAGACACCAAGAAGCCAAAGCCAGAGAAAGAGAAGAAGAAGAAGGAGAAAGAACCAGAACTTGAAATTGTTGAGGATGAACCAGAATTAGAAGTCATTGAGGATGAGCCAGAGACCGAGGAAATCGATGAAGAACTCGAAGACCTCTACTCATATGACGAAGAACTGGATGATGAATTAGATGATGACGAGGTTGAAGAGACCTCAGAATAATCTCATTGCATCTATATTTCTCAAGTATCCAAAAGAATAAGACTGATGGAAGTTCTCTATTCAGTCTGCAAACTGACTAAGTAGAAGGCAGGATTATGACCACTCTTCTTCAGATATTGAAACGTCTACAGGAGCTAGCTCCTCTTGAGATGACAATACAGGGGCTACAGAGCCGTGTTGAAATTGGACCTCAAACTGAAACAGATCAGACGAATACTACAATCAACAGAGTATTGATTGCCACTTATCCTTCAGCTCGGGTGGTCACCAAAGCATCCCAGGATAAATCAAACCTACTTGTAACGTACCGACCACTTTTCCCCTATGCTATTGACAGACTGTCGGGATTGGATCTTGTAAGAGTGAGGCTTCTTTCTAAAAACTATATCTCAACATATGTGATAGGCAGTGGATGGTTATGTGCACGAGATGGATTAAATGATGCTCTAACAGAAGTCCTAGATCTTAAACGCATTAGCCAGTTTAATACAGAGAGCGATTTTGGACAACTTGCGGCAATCGGGAGAGTGGTAAAGCCACCAGGTGTAAAGAATCATTCAGGTTTCGTAAATTATCTTGCTTCTAAAATTAAATCGAGTATGGTGATGTTCACAGGAGACCTTGATGATGAAGTTGGAGATGTACTTGTAAGTGCTGGTTCACATATTGATATGCCAGACATCATCAATGCTCAACGTCAGGACATCAAGACTCTTGTCACAGGGGAATTATCTCCAGAGCTCAGACTCTTCGCTCATGAAGAGGGTATGAATACTCTGGAACTTGGTGCATTCGTAACCGAAGACCCGGGGATGAAACGTCTGCGGGATAGTATTAGTCTTGAATATCCAGAATTGAAGATTGATTTCATCACCACGAATCCCGTAACGCAGGGATTGAAAGCTTACAAGGATGAGATGGCATAGAAAGTCATGTGTCACTATTTATTCAGAAGGATAGCGGATTAGAACTACATTCTTGTTCTTAGGTGCACCTACGTGGTTTGCGACAGGCATACACTTCGTCCTCATGATATGAACTGTTGGAGCTGTAGGCTCATATTCTGTTAGCGATTCGAAGTTACCCATTCCTTTTGCAATAATCAATTCAGCAGATTGAAAGACATCAAGAAACTCTTTGGAATTACGATCTAGATTTACTCCTATAGCTGAGGCTCCAGTATCTATTACTCTGTCTGCAAAATCTGCAAGCTTGACTTCTTCTGCGTCTACCATTGTTGCATCATTAAGGATTGGTCCCCCCTTAACAGCAGCAATGACCTTAGGTCCTAGCCGTCTGATTTCGCGGATAAGGATCATATCAAGAACTACTTCTCCCGCATTGTCATGTAGAAATAATACTTCATTGGCATTTTCGCATAAGGAGCGCAATTCGTCTACCTGATCAATCGCCAAATCTGTTTCAACATTGTTGAGGATGTGCTTGAGTTCATCGAGGCTAAAATCTCTACCAGACACATCAAATTCTATGGCATTTGCAGCGGCTGCAATTAATGTAGCAGTACGAAACATAGAGTGTGCGTCTCCAGCTTCATCAACAAGTTGTAGTAGTTCTGGAAGAATATTGAGTGCCATAACATTGGATTCGTGCTTCAAATCCCTATAGGGGTCAGTTCCTGTCATATGCTGAACTAGTAGGTCTCTGTCAGTGCCAATAAAACTAGGAACTGAATTCTTGTTGTAGTTCTCACCAAGAAATTTTGTCATTGCTGTAATGACTTTCATTTGGAGTTCTGGATCATCTGTGGCTAATCTTACTTGGTTAATTGCTCTTTCAAGAAGACAGTGTGCACACTCCAATGATACTTTCATCTGATATCGCCTGCACAGAATCCTATCCGAATCAATGAAAAATGAAGCGGAATGGACTATTTGCTTAGAGGTGTAACAAGATCAGCCAAGACATCTTCGGGTTTAGGTGATTTTGCTACAGCGGATGCAAGGAGTACTCCTTGAGCACCTAATTTGATGGCAGATTTGACATCATCACCATTACTGATTCCAGCGCCACAAAGGATCACTACATCTTTGTTTACTTTACGTATCTTATCAACTGTTCCAGAGATGATTTCTGGTTGTGCTTGAGAAACCGAAATTCCAGAGCCGATGAGCTCTGGGGGCTCTACTGCTACAGCCCAGGGTTTCATTGTTGCAGCAGCAACACTGACAAGGATATTATTTGTACATACAACTGTGTAGAGATGAAGTGCGTTTGATTTATCGATAGAAGCCTCTATATCTGCAATTTGCATTCTCTTCTCAGAATGATTTAGTAGAGTGCCAGCAGCACCTGCTTCTACAATGGTTTCACCAAGTGTGTGACCTGTAAATTGTCCAGGTTCTCCAGCATCCATGTGCTGTGAGAATACAGGAATCTCAACTGCCTTTGAAACACGGTAAATGTCAGCTATTTGAGGTGCAACAACTATCGGTACATCGTATTCATTTGATACCCTTTCGCAAGCTTGTGCAAGAAGAACTGCCTTCTCACCAGTAGCTTGCCGGTATGTTTTCAGATTGATAATAACTACAGGAGTGTTAATCTTTGTCAATCCTTTATCCCACCTGAATGTGTCTGGCAACATCAGGCCTCATTATAACTATTGCTAGACACATCAGGGATCATTGTTGATTGATTATCGAGCAGATCCAATGAGGAGTTTCATGACAGGAACTCGTGCATATCCTCGTCTGTTCAAATCAGTAATTGGTTTTCGGACTTCGATTTTTATGAATTTCCCAGCTTCAGGATTCTTGTAGTATTCAAGGTAGATTTTGGTAAACTCCTGAAAGTTTGCAGCAGATAGAAGATCAGCTACCACATCGTTTGATATTCGTATATGTGCATCCTGATCAGTCATTGATCCAGTTTTTAGTGAAATCTCGCCTAGCGGAGCTTTTCCGATCCAGAAACGCTCACCCATTGCCATGAATTCAATATAGAATTCATCGGTGCCTTCAATCCCTGCACCCATACCAGAATCATTGAACATGTACATGAGCCTATTTTTGATCTCAGAATGGTATGGTATAGTATGCTTACCAACTGGAGGACTTTCCTCAGCTGTTGTTTCTTCTTCATCTACTGGTTCTTCCACAGCTTCTGGAGCTTCAATGGTTTCTTCTTCTTGTTCACCCTCAGATTCAACAGTTTCTACTGATTCATCTTCTTCGGTCCCTTCATCACTTTTCTCATCTTTTTTACGTCGAAAGAATCTTGACATTTTTTGATTCGCTCCTATGAGGAATTGGCATATGAAAACAGATTTGCGCTACTCTGGTATCCTATGCTCCTCTACAAATCTTACTCAGACATAGAAAAAGATAGTTCAGCTGTACCCATTATTGTTGAGGGTTGGGAGGCGGTGTATCTTGGAGGGCCATTTGTTCTAATTGAGCTACCAATGGAAGTCCACCAGATACCTTACGTTCGCCCCACAGCTCTTCTACAAGTAAATCTCGAATAGCGATCCGTATGACTTCTGAGCGATTGGGATATTTGTTCTGATCTATTAGTTCATCGACGCCTTTCACGTAAGATTCAGGCATACAGATTGTGACGACTCTCATTGCACACCGAGTACTTTCATTACAAACACCATAATGAAGGGGTGTCTGATTGGGATGCGTATCACGGTATTACAAGCTTTTCATGTTTTTAGAACTAGTTTGCCCATCTGCTGGCCCTTTTCAAGAATTTCATGTGCTTCTTGTGCTTTTGATAGTGGGAGGATACGATCAACAGCAGGTCTGATCGTCTGATTCCAAACGAGCTTTAGCGCCGTTCGAAGCTCATCTCGACTTCCCATTGTCGACCCCAGAATCTCAAGCTGCTTCCAAAAGAGCAGATTCACATTTGTTTCAACTATTGGACCCGATGTAGCTCCGCAGGTAACTAATTTCCCACCTTTTCTTAGACTCCTTAGGCTTCGATTCCAAGTTGCCTGTCCAACAGAATCAAGTACAATATCGACACCGCGATTGTTTGTTATCCTGAGAATCTCCTTGTGGTAGTCTGGGGTCTCGTTGTGGTTGATACCAATATCAGCACCAAGAACATACGCCTTGTTTAATTTATCATCTGACGAGCTTGTGACAATAACGCGTGCACCAGCTGCTTTTGCAATCTGTAGTCCAGCTAAAGCTACTCCCCCACCAATTCCAATTATTAAGACATCATCGCCGGGCTTAACTTGGGCTTTGGTTACGAGCATTCTCCATGCAGTCATGAGCGTTAAGGGAATCGCTGCAGCACCAGCCAAATCGAGACCACTCTCTTTAGGAATTGGGATGATGTTCTTTGCATCCACATTGAGATACTCCGCATATCCACCTCTGTAGTGCTCACCAATTATCCCATATGAAGAACAGAGTGATTCTTGTCCCCGTATACAGAATTCACAAGTTCCACACGATACACCCGGGTCAACTATTACTTTCTCACCTACTTCAAATTGATCTCGAACTTTGTTCCCGACCTCAGATATCTCTCCACTGAT
Source organism: Candidatus Thorarchaeota archaeon MP8T_1 (assembly GCA_002825465.1). Next base: position 16,689 of record PJER01000002.1, on the reverse strand, counting down.
ATCACTACCAAGAACGTGGGGCATCTCAAGCTTGAGGTTTGGAAGTCCACCTCGAACAAAGAGATCAAGATGATTTAGTGCAACGTACTTCACATTGACCAGAACCTGATCTGGATTCACATGAGGTACATCAATATCCTCGTATGAGAGGACTTCAGGTCCACCATGCTCATGAAAAACAGTAGCCTTCATCAAGTTCACCAGAACATTGATTGTATTGCACAAAGCGACATAAAGCCTCGGTTTGGTTCATATTTGCACAAGTTTAAGACGGGTCATTTTTAAGACATTGTTCAGACGAGCTAATTACAGGTGAATCGAATGGCAAAAGGAAAACCAGGACAAGTACGTGCAAGTCACATTTTAGTCGATAAACATAGTCAAGCACTCGCATTGATTAGTAAAATCCGTGATGGCGATGATTTTGCGAAGGTTGCTAGAGATTTTAGTACATGCCCATCCAAGAAGAAAGGTGGTGACCTTGGTTTCTTTGGAAAAGGACAGATGGTTCCCGAGTTTGAGAGAGCAGCATTCAACCTAAGTGTTGGTGCAATGACCACAGATCCAGTGAAAACTAAGTTTGGATATCATATTATCAAACGTACAGCATAGAAAAAAACTGAGGGTCAATTCCCTCAGTTCGCTGAATTCTTATTTTATCGTAGCTCTAAATCTATTCAATAGTAGTCCGAGAAGGAAGATCCAGAAGAAATCAATGATTAGACAATAGATCACCATAGTTCTTGGAAAGAGTAGGCTCTCAAGAGGTATTACAAATACGAGAAGTAAACCAGAGCCAACAAGACCAATTATTGAGAATATGTAATTGATTCGTGGATGGATTGTGTATAATGATTGGACATTCGCACTTGCAAAAATGACACTTCCAGAAATGAATAAGACGACACTCGCACTAAACAATCCCATCGGGAGAACTGAAATGTCATCGGTTGCAAGGCTAAAAATGCTCAACCAACTTTGAATTATTAGAGCTAATAGTACTAGAGAGAAAGCTGTAATATTATTTCGATTCATTACGAAAAGATATCCCCTAGAAGATGACATTATCCAGAGTTCATAAACATATGTATGAATCCAAAATGAAAGAAAGGCGGGATTCAATATCCCGCTAATATTTCTAGATGACTACTCTGCAGAACCAGAGGTGTCTTTTGCTTTACCCTTTGGAACGATTTCTTCTTCCACAAATCGATTTGCACAGCGTGTAAGGACCTTAGGTAGTGTGGTATACTCCATCTGGTCATCACTGAGTCTGTGAGGTTGGAATGGACCATGTCTTCGAAGATAATCAGCCATTTCCATGCCGCGTTGTCGACTGATATCAAAGGCTACATCATCGAATAGGTCAACAGGGCCAACAAGCATTCCATTGGAAACTTGGAAACCAAGTCCGACAACTCGTGGAGGACCATCGAATCTTGTACAACGAGAGTCTTTCAGACCAACAGGGAGTAAGGGTCCAGCATGTGAACCTCTCATCCATCCAGACACTAGGTGTGGTAGTGTGAATGCCTCAAGAACTTCGCCCATAGCTGGAAGACCTGAGTGTGCACGAACAATTGCCACTGGGTCGTCTTTTCCAACGTACTTGCCTGCTACTGCATGGAGCTTGTCAGTACTAACTGAAGCTGTCACCATCCCATCATTTCGGTAAATCTTCTTGATAGTGTACCTACCAGTACTACCAAGGAGGGCAAGAATATCGTACATTTCTTCAGGCGCTTTCATATCAATGAAGCAGGGAACATTTTTCATAATGTCTTGAATCACGAATCGAAATCCATCATGTAGATTAGGATCGATTACAAGCCCTGCGGTATTGAATGGGTCAGCAAATATCTTGAACAATGGTAGATTATACGCACCAGGTTCAGTCTTGTCTGCCATAAAGACTGCAATGGGTTCAGATTTACGTTCTTCAAAAGTCATCTCAGCAGAACCAGGACCCATTCCTTTAACATTACCACTGAATGTATCAGAAAGAATATCCTGTCCAGCCGCATAAATTTTCTTCTCACGGGCAAGTTTAGTACCTTTGATGAAAGTATCCCAAGCAAGCTTGTGGACTTCTTCACATCCTTCGCCTTTATTGTGAGTCATGATAAGTTCGAGGTCGTCACCAGCATTTGAAACATAGAAGTCATTGATGATCTTCCCCTCGACTGCTTTCTTCATTTCCTTTCTGGCAAGTTCAAACAGGAAATCGGGAACAATTACATGTCCAGCAAGTGATCCAATATCTGCTTTAATTACGCTAATGGTAGTCTCAACCATTTGCATTTCGCTCCTTCAATCATAATTTTTGATTCACAAGAGCCGGAAAAAAAAAGGCCCCCGCTGAGACCTTCGACTATTCTTTATACATATAATAGTTCCCATTCAGTCAGAGCAAAGAATGAAAGAATACGGACTGTAACTAAATCGATTTCATCATGTCCTTTAGCTTCTTGGTCATAGCAAGTGCATCATCCCATTCTCGTTGCCACATATTACGACCGAAGATGAGACCTGTAGCACCCTGTTCTAAGCAAGCTTTGGCTCTATGAATGACTTCTTCATCACTCATCTTTCCACCGCCCGAGAAGAGAACCAAGCATTTTCCTGCAGTCTTCACGACTTTTGCTACTCCTTCTTCGTAACTCAGTTCCAATTTGTCATAAGGAGCTCTTTGGAGTGAACGTGTCTTCGGATCATCCACAGGAACGTTGAGCTTAACTACATCTGCACCTAATTCATCAGCAACACGGGCAGCATAATCTATTGCAAAGAGAGAGTCGCGACCACCTTTCTTGTCGACATCTTCACCTCGAGGATAAGCCCACATGATTATTGGCATACCGTATCGTTCAGCATCTGCTTTGACTTGTCGGAATTGCGTGAAGTCTGTATGTTGATCTGGACTTCCTACATAGAGTGTGTAACCGATGGCATCAGCACCAATACGTACAGCATCTTCAACAGATCCAGTCATTGGCGAAACTGGTTGTGATGCATCAGGGATACGGGTTTTTCCATTGATTTTCAAAACGATTGGAATCTTCCCAGCATACTTTGGTGCATATTTTTCAGCTAGACCGAGATGTAGGGCTATACCTGAATACCCACCTTTGACAGCCAACTTGAATTGAAATTCTGGGTCAGCAGAGGGAGGATTAGGAAAGAAATCAACAGGACCATGTTCCAATCCCTGATCAATTGGGAGTATTAGCATATGTCCATTCCCAGGGCCGTGCTCATACATCAACCTGTGTAAACGTGTTCTTTTTCCCAAGTTCAAATGTAGTAGTTCATCAAGTTTTGACATCATATCCAACCTCAACCATCACATTTCCTGTGAAAGTAACAATATCAAGTTAAACTTACGGTTGCGAAAACGGTAAATAATTCGATGATAGTTCAAAAAGAGTGATTTAAATGAAAGACAAAAAGGTTTCCGCAACCCGACCTGTAACCGAGGATAGAGAGCAATACCATCTTGAAGTGAAAGAAGGTGATGTAGCAAAGTCCGTTCTAATTCCTGGAGACCCTCAACGAGTTGAGAGAATTAGCTCGCTCTGGGACTCGGTAAAAGAGGTTGCAAAGCATCGACAATTTGTAACTCACACAGGAAAATACAAGGGAGCTGACATTTCTGCGTGTTCCACAGGGATTGGTGGTCCAGGAACAGCAATTGTCATTGAGGAATTAGCTAATGTTGGTGCAAATACATTTCTACGTATAGGCTCATGCGCCACATTGAAGGAAGAGATTGAGATTGGAGACATCATCATATCAACTGCTGCAGTAAGATTGGATGGGACAAGCAAGCAATATGTAAGACCTGAGTATCCAGCATCCGCATCATATGAAGTGGTGCTTGCCTTCATTGAGGCTGCAGAATCGATAGGACTGAATTATCATCTTGGAATATCTGCATCTACTGATTCATTCTATCTTGGTCAGTCTCGACCAGGTTTTAGAGGATATACACAGAGTATGAGTGAGACCCTGATCAAGGACTTGACCAAAGCAAATGTAGCTAATTTTGAGATGGAAGCTGCAACATTATTCACACTAGGTAATATCTACGGATTTAGAACGGGTGCAGCATGTGCAGTCTATGCAAATAGAGTTCGAGATGAGTTTGCAGTAAAAGGTGAATCTGATGTTATCAAGTGTGGAAACGAGGCTGTTAAAATCCTGGTAGACATGGATACCGAGAAAGGAGAAAAGAAGTATTGGAGTCGAAAACGTTGAGGGATTCAAATTCTTGCCCAGATTGTGAAGAAATAATGGAAGATGGATTCATAGTTGGAGGGGCACAAATTTGGTGGACCAAGAAAATTCCAAAATTAGCATTGACTAAAAAGGATGGCAACATTCAACTCGCCCGCAGTTTTGTGAGTTTTGCAAATATTAAAGGAAGACGATGCCCCAAATGCAAACTTATTGTTTTGAAACAATGAGAACCAATTGATTGTGACTGCATTCTTTTTTCTCTGTGGTAGTAATCCCCAAAAGCTTTCTGTTGAGGATCGAGCTGCGAATCATATTTCTTATCGATCAGAAAGAAGATCTATTGTAGGAACTTTGGTTGCCCTAAGGCTGGCATAATATGAAGCAAAGATAGACACTACCATTGAAACAGCTAGGAGGACAAGAGTTCGAAAATCAATTATCGTGAATTGCCCTCCTGATAATCGCATAATGACATCAGATAGGGATAGATTTGCTAAGACCCCTACCACCATTCCAACTATAATTCCACTAAGCATAGGGACAGACCCTTCAAGTGTCAATATCTTTGAAACATCCTCTCCTTCCATTCCAAGAGCTCTCATCATTCCAATTTCACGACGCCGTGCTGTTGCTGCAGATAGACCACTTAGAATCGCGCTGATTATCACAGTAGCCAGTAGAAAACCAATGCTAATGTCAAGTGTTAGTTTGAATGAGTCGAGTGCACGGGTATAATCATGAAAGACAGAGGAAACCAACACAGGAAATACACCAGTGATATTCGAGAGATTTGAAACTGTAGATTCAGGAGACCGACTCTCAATCAAAATGCCTGTAGGTTTGAATGACTCACCAGTAAAATATGCCCAAGTGTCGTAGTTCACAAAAACAAAGATTGGGTTGATGAAAGTAAAAAGAAAGATAGGTGCAGAGGACTCACATATTGCAACAATTGTGAGATTAATTCTATCAGCAGCGCCAATTTGATCTCCAATAGACACTCCAAAAACATCTGAAGCATGTTTTGAAATAATGCAAGAGTTAGTTTCCTGATTTAGTATTGAAAATCCAAGAGTAGGATCTGGAGTTTGCACAAGTCCGACTGATGCGAGATTTTCAAAGGATTGCGGTTCAATTCCAAAGATGAGCCCAAGATCAACATGGTCCTGATAATTAAGTAATTGATACTCACTTGAGAGTTCAGTTGAACTAGAGATGTTGACTTGATTCTTAACCTGCTCAATAGCATTTGCACTTGCTGAATCATCGATGAAAGCCACAACATTCGTGGAAGAGGTTTGCCAACCCAGAGTACTCTCCCATGAATTTGTAATTGAATATGTCACATTAGTGGAAAATAACAACACTACAGTTACTGCCAAGAATAAATTGAAGACAAGAAAAGCACCAGTTGATCGACGTCGTAGACTGGTAGAGAACATCTTGCGAATGACAGGTTTTGTTCGAATTTTGATGGTATTGACTAGGATAGAGGGTCTTGCAATCCTATCCGAGAAACCAGCTACTAGAATAATTAATGCAGGAATTGCAATTGCACGAACCCAGTCGTTACGAATAAGACCCAATCGAAAGTAGTCTGATGCTATCTGCATCAATACCAATATGGTCATTAGAATCCCAATTAATTGGAGTGCTCTTCTTGATATATTGCTAAACCTAGATGAAACTCTTACGGGACTTGCCACCCCTGAATGGGCATTCCGAAGGCTCTCTGCAACAACATCCCTAGTTGCTGTAATGGCTGGAATAGACCCAGCGGCAAGTGATAGTAAAACTCCGAGAGCACCTGCAATAAGGTACATCAGAGGATCGAGGATGATTGTAGGCTGGAAGAATTGTTCAGCTTCAATTGGATTTTGAATCACGAGAATTGAGTTGACGAGTTGAGACATGAGAGTACTTGTTGAAGCTCCAATTATGAGACCGACAATGGACCCAATAAGACCAACAACACCAATCTCAGCTAACAACACCATAACAATTTGAGGTGCTGATGCTCCAAATGCGCGCATAAGTCCAGTCTCGAATTTTCGTTGTGCAAAGATCAACGAATATGAAGAAAAAACACGAAGGGTTGCTACAAAGATAGCCCCCATACTCAATGCACCAAGAATAAGATCAGTCTGAGCAAGGAAGAGGGAAACAAACCATAGTTCATGTGCCTTGTGATTTGATACGATGAAATCAGAACCATAAGTAGTTCTAAAAGATTCTACAATTGAGGGGATAGCAAATATGTTGTTAACTTCTACAAGTAACTTGTTTGATGAATTATCTGGATATCTTATACTGTAGATGTCCCATGCTTCATTAATGTGTATGAAGACATTAGGACCGAATATGCCTTTGTCAAGCGCATTACCTGAGCCTACAATTTCAAAAAAGTGAATTCCAGCAGAGGTGTGTAATTGTATTGTATCACCAATTGACAGGTTTGTCAGTTGCAATGCAGAATCCGAAATGAAACAATAGGAACCATTGATAGATGAAGTCCCATTGGATACACTAAAGCTACCAACATCACTCTCTAGAGATGGATCTAATCCGATGAGAATGAAATGTAACCAATTTGACCCATTTTGAACTTGAACTGTTTCCTCGATTCGTGGAATGGTTTTATCCACATAGTTTGATTGAGATATCCTTGATATCATCTCAGATGAAATCGGAGAACTCCATTTTGTTGATGAGATTGTTATGTCTACAGGAGATGTCGAATTTTTAACATAGTCATTTGTACTCATCCTGATTGATGTTCCTATAGAGAATGATGAAAGTAGGAGACTGACTGAGATTGCAATAGAGATTATTGTGAAAATTGCTACATGTCTTCGTCTTAATGCAAACTTTACACCAAGACTAACATACCCCATCATCACAAACAAACCCCGAATCTCATTGCATTCTATATTGAATAGGCATTATTTTCCAGCATATGTAATTAATGCTTCTCAAAGAATATTCCCACTAACCTTTTATTCATACATTGACAGTTGATGTTTAGTATGCATCAGTAAATGATGCTATTACGAGGGCCAATATATGAAGAGTAAATTGCTAATCGTGATTTTCTTCGCATGTTTGTTATCGATGCCCATTGCAGCTATAACTGCTAGTAATCCACCAATGGATCTTAAGTCACCGACAGAAAATCGGAGCTCTCTTTCACAGAGTGAAGACTTCGAAAGAATCGGGGCTTTTGAGGGGATTGTCACTCAGATAGATCCTGAAGGTAGCGTTAGAAATGCAATTGGATCGTTTCAAAATGCGAGTTATTATGGAATTACCTACACCGCAGATTATCAAGCTGCGGCAGAAGGTCAAATGGCTACAGGTACAGGTTATGTTGCAGCAGCTCAGCTTGAAATTGCTGGAAGAGCTGTTTATCCAACCGGCCGCATTGGTGACGCATTCGCAATGTTGACGCTTATTGTTAATCCAATTATAGTACTCCCAGCCGCTCCAGCATCTTGGTATTTAAGTGAACCAACTCTAGCTGAGGCACAGGAACTTGCTGATGAGTTTGTTGCGATATATGAAACAGACCTCCTCATCGAGTTTACTAGACTTACTACCTACAGACAGTATGTATCCATTAGTTTCAATAGTAGCTATACCACGGGAGATGGTTATCTTCTACAGTATGTTAGCTTCCCAGATGAAACAGATGCTGATACTGCAATGGGGAACATGAGGACACGACTGGGTGAACTCGGTGGTTTTATGGACCTACTTGATGGGACAGGATGGCCACTCGAGCGGACAAGTTTCGCAGAAACAATCTTCTTCTCCCATAGTTCTGAAGAGTCTTGGTACTACACTCCACCCTATTACAATCCGCTATACATGTACCCATCAGTGATGTATGCCTATGTTAGAGCTGATGCCTCATTTCCAGACTACATTGAAACTGTACAAACAGGAATACTCGGTGTTGCTGGATTTGATGAGCCAGATTACATCACAGACGGCGCAGGAGACGAAACCTATTCGTTGAAACAGCACATTGGGTACACTGGAGATATCGAGAGTAAGATGTTCCAAGACACTACGATGAATTCTATTTCTTCGATTGTTGCAGTCACTCCAAGTCATCTCGAATTCAGTGGAATTCCGACTGATTGGGATACTGTAGGCAAGGATTGGAGAATGAACGGTACTGGAGATTTCTATCTCCCAACAGGTGGAACGATTTCAGCCAATTCAACAGCAGAAGAGATCATTCATGCTATGACTGTGAGTTATCCGTTTGCATTCGCAACAATGTTGAACATGTCAATCTCAACATTGAATCCGAATATGTTTGATTACTTCATTGACAACCTCTGGATGTCACCAGGACCATTCCCAGATCTCCGTGAGGAAATATTAGATTTTGATTGGTCTATGGTATTCACAGGTTTTCCATTTGAGGAACTCAATCAAGATGCCTTGAGAATGATTATGGAACAAGCAGGAATCACTCCAGATTCTCTAATGAGTAAGGTCAATGAGACCCTAATCGAAGAGAATCCAATGCAAGCACTGATTGAAGCGTTCATTTCTACTGTTGACAGCTATCATCTTCTAGATATCCTAGAAAACACCACGTACTCTAATCCCTACGTTCTAGAAGGATTTCTCAATGATTACATCGAAGACATCGGTATATTCATTGCAAACTTCACTGGCGTAGAACTTCCATCCTCATATGCAACAAAGGAAGCCTTTGCAGCACTAATTGAGGATCACTTTGGACTTGTTCTACAGGGATTATGGGATGCAATGGCAGATTTCACTGGTGATACAACAAATATCAAGACTGCAGTCCAAGCTATGATCGATCCAGAACACTTAGCCATAGAAACAGTACCTTACTTCATGGCAGACATGTATTCTGCAATGATTTCTGAGTACGATTACAAGATGGCGGTGAATTTCGAACTTCCAATTATGGGCGCATCAGAGCCCTGGGAGCCAGCGTTACTCTGGATAAGTGCTGATGATATTGTCCTAACATTTGATTTGGATCTCTCTACAATGGACTTTAGCGGTCCCCACTGTACCATTCGAAAGTCTGTCCCGCAGGTAATGAAACTAGGAAGCAACGTCACAGTCACTATCACCGTGGAGAATATTGGAGACGCTGCAGCTTATGACCTAAAGATTCTCGATGGAGTTACTACAGGATTCAATACTGACAAGCAGTATTACTGGAACCGTGCTTCTCTGGCAGCTGGAGCAACATGGGAAGTCACCTGTAGCTATTCACCAGAATCAATAGGCACATTCGTAGAAGTTCCTGCGATTCTCTGCTACTTCAACGCAACTCTTGCTTCATTCGCTCCAGATGACATGGAGAATTGGGGTGGATCTGCAAGGTACACGATTTCTGCTGTATTTGCAGACCGACGTGTTGATGTTGCACAATGGTGGGAGGAAGACCTCTTTGGAATTCCTATGACCATCATTATTGCAGGTGGCATAGGTGCAGCTATCATTGTGATAATTATCATTGTGAAGAAACGAGCTTAAACTAACTCAAAGATGTAGGTCAGTTCTGGTATTCTCCAGGACTTGACCTCTCTCTTTTCTTTTTGAATTACTTACCTTTTCCAACGTAGTAGTAATCTCCAGAAGCTTTCTGTTGTGTATCTAGTTGGGAACCATCTTTGTTGACACGAGGTCTTCCTGTCTGGGGGTCTCTTCTAAAGGTCACACCCATTTCTTTTAGAAACATGTTCATTCCACTTTTTAAGGTACGAATGGATGATGCTTTTCCTGATTTTCCAGGTACACCACTAAAGACCATCATGCTATCACTTAGATAGTCGGCCATGAGAATTGAATGTTCAACAATGAAGGCGGTCTTCATATCGTTTCTCACAAGTCTTCGAATTGCCCTTGAACTTGCCAACCTCTGTTCAATGTCTAGGAACGCTGATGGTTCATCTAGCAGGTAAATATCAGCTTCTCGTGCAAGACACGCGGTTATTGCGGCTCGTTGTAATTCGCCGCCACTCAAGTCTTTCACCTGATGTTCTAACAGATGTTCAAGTTCAAGTTTCTTGATGACAGACGTCTTGAAATCAGCAGAGTCAACTTTCTGACCTCCAGCCTCTCGAAGGTACATCCGTAAGTTTCCATCAAAGTCAGCAGAGATGTATTGTGGTTTGTAACTAATCTTTAGATCAAGACCAGTTATCGTCTTTGTAGGAACTTCTCCCACATCTGGTTCTAATTCACCAGCAAGCATTCGCACGAATGTTGTTTTTCCAATTCCATTAGCCCCCAGAATTCCGATGACCTGACCCTTAGATACTCGACCGCCTTTCGCTTCAAGAGAAAAATCTTCAAAGTTCTTCTTCAGGTCACCGTACTCTAGCAGGGTCTCACCAGATGAAAATTCCTCATCTTCAGCACGCATTCCCTTGAAAGATATCGATGTGTCTCTGAATCTCATATTCTCATCGGGAATGTAGCCATCTAGAAAGATATTCACACCGACTCTTGTTCCATGAGGATGAGATACGATACCATAGACTCCAGGGGAACCATAGAACATACAGACAAGATCAGAAACATAGTCAAGAATAGATAGATCGTGCTCTACAACTACAACAGTCTTGCCCAGTTCAGATAATTGTCTGATTGCACGACCAATTCGGAGTCGCTCACGAACATCTAGATAGGCAGTTGGTTCATCGAAGAAGTATATAGTACCTTCACGAATGATGGCTGCGGTAACAGCAACTCTTTGTAATTCTCCGCCACTGAGGAACTTCACTGGACGGTCCCAGATGTCATCAAGATTCATGTCTGCCTTCAATTCTTTCAAACGCCCAGAGGAGTCAGCGTTCTCAAGTAGATCACTGATTGGTTTGTCAGCAATAGCCTTCACCTTAGGAAGGTCTGTGATGGTCTGAGGTTTAAGTATTGGAACAACATCACCTGTCTGCACCTTCTCAAAGAATGGCTGAAGCTCAGATCCACGATATGCTCTGATCACTTCATCCCACTCAGGAGGATTTTCTACCCGACCAAGATTAGGTCGAATCTCGCCAGCAAGCATACGGACAGCAGTGGTCTTACCCACACCATTAGGACCAATCAGACCTAATACCTGGCCCTCCTTGGGAATTGGCATTCTGAATAACTTGAAGCCGTTTATACTATACCGATGGCTTGTGTCTGTTTCCAGCTCTTCTGGTAGGTTCACAATTTGGATCACATTGTAAGGACACTTCTTGACGCAGATGGCCTCGCCAGAACAGAGAGCCTCCACTATGACTGGAGGCTTATCGGGACCATCCGGAAAGACTACGGTCTCATCACCAGTACGTACACGAGGACAGAACCTCTGGCACTCATGTGTGCAGTCTTTCGGTCTGCAGCGTTCCTTATCCACTATAGCAATTCGCATTTTATTTTCAACACCCATTGAAGAGCTGTACGGGGGTGCTGAATGTGCCTATTTAGCGCTTTGGCTTAGTCACTTCCTACTACTCCTACCAGATATAGGTCGCAATGAGTTGCATAATTACTGCCTGTGCAAACACAAGCAAAAGCAACTTCATCTTCTCTTTTCTGGAAAAATCATTCTTTGTCAGATAGAAGAGCACTGGAATGAGGAATAGTGGCAACGCAAACATGCAGATACGAGCAGTCTCACCTTTCTTAGGCGCTCCAGTTAGGAAGAGCAGAAGGAGGGAGATGATGGAAGACATTGTGAGAGAATAACTAACCACTGTCCTTTCATCACTCAAGTTCATTCTCATCGATCGAATCCCTTCATAGGCTAGAACTGCAAGGAAGGGACCAAAGAAAACTAAGATGTCCATGATGTCTTGCAATCTGGTGAGGAAGTATTCTCCTGGGTTTGATAACAGCATGAATCCATTTGGATTCTCTAAGGAGCTAGCATAGAGAAAGGCTTCAACATAATTGAATCCCAAGCCCAGATACAGGACGAGATAGATTAGAACAATTCCAAGTCCAATCACGATAATGCCACTGATCGAAGATATAATATCGCCAAGACGCTTAGACCATTCAAAATCCCTTGAAATCAGAAGAGACCTTAGAATCTCGTAGATGAGAAGTACTAGAGGAATGTAAACAAAGAGGAATGAAATGAATGTTCCAAGGAAAATGAAAATACATGTTCCTACATATTTCACAATTCTATTGGAGTGAAAGTAGAAGTAAAGAGACCCTGCCGCCAATGTTGCTACTATTGCATAGATATTTGCAAGATAATAGACTTGAATGGCAGGAAGAAGCAGATAGAGAAATGTACCGTATCTTGCATTCTCACCATCAAATAACTGCCTGTAGAGTCCATTAACAAAGAATGCAGAAACTACTCCAGCGATAATACTCAATCCAATTGCTACGATTGCAGGTTCTTGGAAAATCAAATTGAGCAGATATATTGTTAGTACAGCTCCAGGTGGTTGGGTTTGGGCATGGAGTGAGAGGCTCTCTTGAAGTGTATTGTAGTTTGAAATAAAGGAGATGGGATCTAGCACTTTTGAGATGTCCCAGTAAATCTCACTCATTCCCCCAATTGTAGATTCAATACCCACAGCCCAACCTTGGATCAGGTTTGTCAAAAAAAGAAGAACAAGACCTGTAACCACAAGAAGTGGCAGAGCTGGTAGTTTGTACTCGCGTCTTCTCAAGATTAGAACGAAACCAATGAGAAGAAAAATGGTTCCAGATGCAATGAAGATTCCTTCTAATGAAGGAGTAACCAACGTTCCCCAGAGGGGCCATATGTTGAACATCTGTCCTAATGCATTGGACATTCCAATGGGACCTTGCCCAGGTCGTCCGGTACCTGGGGGAAAAGGAGTTTGTCTTATGATTGCAAAAAGATTCATGGAAATTACATAGTACAGACCAACAATGACAACAAGTATTGTAGAAAAGAGAACGTACCTACGGAGATGTCTTGAAGAGAGGATTCGTTGATTGTCGTCTTGTATCGTATTCTCAGCCATTTCAATACAACCTAACACCTGTGGTTTCAGGTCTGTCAAATGAAGTCGAGTCATGAATTGTATATAATCAATGTCCGAAATCAAACCCTATTCTCACCCAAATCATACCAAATTCTGTATATGTAATTCATGACCAGTTGGAAAGCCTTTTCAGTAATCTTGTAGAAAATAGAATTGGATAGAATACGATGAAAATACTAGACCGTTTGTTTGATATTTTTGGAAGAAGACGCGCACTCAGGATTGGAGCAATCGATCAACCCAATGATATCATGGCAACCCTATATGCAATTCGAGCGCAGACATACTTGAAGCTAACAGGAAAGACCCTTCCAACTATTTCACTGCCAAAATCTAGTGCTGAAGACTTGACTGATTCAATTTCTCCTTCCCGAAGACTACTGAGAAAGGGTTTTTAGCTAAATTTCCTACGTTACGCGTCATCGGGATGATGACGAAGTAGGGATGTGAACGACCTATCAAGCGTGATGAACATTGAACCGCAGTCTGACCGACATTATCATCTCATTTATCCAGGAGAATTTCTGATATTGAGCCCCTTTGTCTGCAATCATGATGGGTCCTGTGAAGAGGTCCGTCTTTGCTGTACTGAAACGGAGATGACTCTAACTCGCAAGGATGCAGAACGAATTGAGGCACTTGGGTATGATAGAAGGGACTTTTTGGTACGTGTCATGGCGGGATTCTGCGAATTACGGAATATTGGTGGACACTGTTATTTTTACAACCCCGATTCGAAAGAGTGCATAATTTACGAACATAGACCAGAAGGCTGTAAATACTATCCAATAATCTATGATGCTCGAAAGAGAAAATGTGTTCTTGATTCAGACTGTCCATCTATAGAAACAGTCAGTAGAGAAGAAATAAGAAAGGTGTGTCACAAAGTAAGAAAGCTTGTAGAGACCCTTAGAAAAGAGGCATCCCATAATGAAAGCCCTTGCTGATTTACATGTTCACTCAGAACGATCAGATGGTCTTCAATCACCCAGTGAATTGGTTATGTTAGCAGAGCAGAGAGGGTTGGGAGGTCTTGCACTGACCGACCATGATACATTAGATGGTCTTCGTGAGTTCATGGAAACTCCTACCACATCAAACCTAGTTAGAGTTCCCGGAGTTGAGGTGAGTACAAAATATCAAGGAAAAGAGGTTCACATCCTAGGATACTTTGTTCCATATGGAGAATCACCTATTGAAATGCGACTCAAAGCAATTAGAGAATCTAGAAGGACTCGATTTCCGAAAATGGTACAGAAACTGAGAGACATGGGAATAGAGATTGATGAAGGCGAGGTTCAGAGAATTATACAAGATGTCGAATCACCAGGAAGGCCACACCTTGCTCGTATTCTTATTGAGAGCGGAGTTGTCAGTGATATTCGAGAGGCGTTCAAAGAATATCTAGCAACAGGAAAACCAGCATATGTTAGTCGTGAAAAGGTCGATATTGAGGAGGCGATTCGTCTTCTCAAAGATTCAGGAGCTGTCCCTGTACTTGCGCACCCACTATTATCAAAGAATAAGGATATGAGAGAATTCATTCAAGCCTTGAAGGATTTTGGGATTGATGGCGTTGAAGTAGAATATGGGTATCGAAAACAAGAATTGATAGACCAGATTGAAGATGTCAGAGTAATAACAGCCGATCTTGGCCTTATCGCTACAGGAGGTAGTGATTTCCATGGAGATGATGGGCACTTTGAACTTGGGAGTGTGGGAAGCCCAATAGAAATAATCGATAAACTACGAATGAAGGCGGAGCAAATCAGGAGAGAAAACAGTAACTTTAATCGCCCTCATGAGGAAGAACAGAGTGAAGGTTGACAATGCTTGTATTGCCATTTTTCTTTGGAGAGATCACATGAAATCGTTTGTTGTTGATTCAATGTTAGGAAAACTTGCTACATGGTTGAGACTGACTGGAAATGATGCCATGTTCTCAACGAAAATTCATGATGACGAATTTCTCAGAATTGCCATTGATACAGGAAGAGTTCTCCTCACTTCAGATGAAGGGCTCTATCAGCGAGCTGTTGATGCAGGAGCAGAAACAATGCTGGTCAGAGGTTCCGTAGATGAGGAAGTAGCCAGCGTCTTTTTGAAATATGGGATAGAACCTTTTGCAGATGCCTCAATCTCACGCTGTACTAAATGCAATGGAGAATTAGAGTACATCGGGGAAGAAGAGAAAGAGAAAATCAAGTCCTTCGTTCTGGAACAAACATATGATTACTACAATGAGTTCTGGTTATGCAAATATTGCAAGAGTGTATTCTTCAAGGGTGGACAATGGATCAATATTGAAGAATATATGGACAAGATTGGAGAAATAATGCAAGAGATGTCAACATAGGTCACTCTTCTTGCACTGTGATATCGTATTCAAATGGAATACTATTCTTGATTGTCCTTGTCAGGTGACAGAACTCCTTCATCAAATGAACACATCTCTTCCCGGTTTCAAGTTCATCCTCACCAACGATGACCTCACCTGAAATACTGACTCTAGTTATCTTGTACCCCTCACCATCAAAGATTGCATTAGCTTTTCCTTTCAATGAGAATCGTTTGAGGACCATCTCAAATTTACGCTGAAAATCAAGGAATGTATTACTCAGACATCCAAGAATTGCAGATACGAACAATTCATCTGGACAGATACCTTCACCTCGACCATCGTAGGTCTTAGGGGTATCAAAGACTATTGTTCGACCATTCGAAACTGTCGCAATACCACCAGTCATGCCATCCCATTCTGATGAGGCATGATATTCCATCTTTTCTGGATACTTTGGTTTAAGATGCATCTAGAACGCCAAGACTTGTCGGTTCATAATTGGAGATTAGCATTACGGTTTGACTATTGAGTAAGTCATTTAAACACGGATTGAGAGCTACTCAAGGGATTGCCATGACTCAAAAGATGCGAGCAGCAATGTACTACGGAATCGGGGATGTCCGATACGAAGAAGCCGATATTCCAGAGATTGGACCTGGTGAGCTTCTTGTAAAAGTTGGTACTGCTCTTACCTGCGGTACTGATGTTAAGACATACAAGAGAGGGCATCCAGTCCTAATCAAGAACATTCCAGCACTATTTGGTCATGAATATGCAGGAACTATTGAGGCAGTTGGTGATGGAGTAAAGAACTTCACAGCTGGAATGCGCGTAGTAGCAACAAATTCAGCACCTTGTGGGACGTGCTTCTATTGTAAGAGAGATATGCCTAATCTATGTCCGGACCGTAAGGATTCATTAGTGACTGGAGCTTTCGCGGAGTATATTCGAGTTCCAGCACCAGTCGTCAAATGGAATACGCATCCAATCCCAGATTCACTCTCTTTCAGAGATGCAGCTCTTACTGAACCTCTAGCATGTGTAGTACATGGAATCGAAGAGTCGAATATCAGGCTCGGAGAT
>PJER01000001.1 GCA_002825465.1 Candidatus Thorarchaeota archaeon MP8T_1 | reverse complement strand
TTCCAACATACTCACTTGCTTCAGAATCTCCTCTCATTACTGATACTGCATCATCATTGATACAATTGTGTGCATCAACAATTGAGATTCCTTTAATCTCTGGACTCTGTTGTCGAATCATATTTGCAGTATCATATCCGACTTCTAAGGAAATATCATCTGTAAACTCTGGAGCACTGGTACTTATAGTTAAAACATCTGGACCTGCAAATAATGTCCATACTTTGAACTTATCACCATCTGTCCAATGTGGACCAGAAATTGTGGGATAGGTCTCTGTTTCCTCAATCAACCTATCGATCTCATTTAGGACCTTCGGAAAATCATTCTTCGTAGTGAGATTCTGATGATGCGTGCAACTACCATGTAGCACAAACGCTGGAATCCCATGCTTTTCTCTGATATGTTTCATTATGGTTGATGGTAATGAACTACTACCAATATCTCTGAAAGGGCCCGGATGCACATATTCTATTATTCCGCAAGCAATAGCTTCAGTCTCATCTTTGAAGATGATAATCTCCATAGGCACACTTTGAATTGTAGATATCTTCGTCAGAATTGTTTCAAGAGGTTCTGAGTTATCTGCCAGATAATCGTGACCAAATGCGCGAAGCAATTGTGGTCCATTAATTCCAAGGTCTCTCTCGAATGGGACACTCACAGCTCGATAGATATACCATACCACAATCGACGGAATTAGAACTAGCAATATAATCGTGATATACCAGTATGTTCCCAAGCTTGGAAGTGCATGGTTTACAGTTGGTAAATAAATTTCAAGGAGTAGCCAAAGGATGACGGGACTCAAAGCACCTATGAAATTCCGAATCATCGAATGATCACTGAGACCATTTGTGAGAAATGCAAACATGAAATATGCAATACTTGCTCCGAGGAAGAGAAATTTCGTTTCATATCCTGATGTTCCTAGAACACCATCAACAATCACTCCAATCATCCCAAAGATGAACCAGAAGATAAGACCAAACATTACAGCTCCTGCAGTTCTCCTTGCATCCATTGGTGACCCTTTATCTCTGGCAATTAGATAGAGGAGAGTGGTCCCGAGAAATACAGGAACACCAAGTAGAATTAGATAGCAAAACCATGTACCAAGAAAATCTGTAGAAATCATCGTGAGAGTCTTGGCTGCAGCTGCTAGTAACGAAGTACAGATTGTTAACAAAGCAAGAATACTGAGTATCTGTCTATAGGTTGGTAATTGCCATACCTTGGTATACAGCCGCACGGTTTCCTTTACTTTTGCTTTTTCTCCCACTTCGAAGTCACTCTCTTGTGTTTTGGTTCCGTCAATCCTGTGTCTTATCAAACTTGTCTTTAGTCGTCAGTTGTTTGGTTGGAAGAAAAGCTTTATATCGCATCCGATATCGTATTCGATATCGCATCCGATAATACTGGAGACTTGGAACATGGCAGAAGACCCATCAAAATCTGATTGTGAGCATATGGAGATGCCTCAGTCAATACCACGTGGGCTGCTTCGTCACATAATCCCTAGATTGTTGTACAGACAGGAAATGACTGGAACTGACATTATGCAGCGATTAAGTGAGATCACTGAGAATCAATGGAATCCAAGCCCCGGAACAATTTATCCGCTACTCTCCTCATTAGAGGTTGAAGGAGTCATTGAGGCTGCAACTACTGAAGGTCGAAGTAAGACCTATTGTCTTACTGAAGAAGGCAAGAAACAGATGCTAAAAGCCATCAAAAGGATGACAAGTGAAGTTGGACAGAAGACTCGGTTGGGACCAAGGATTTGGGAACAACTTCTAGAACCTGATGAACGAATCAGATTTCATCTGCATGGAATGCTTCATTCAATTGACTCCTTTGAATCAGTCATAGGTTCGTTGGACAAGAAGCAACAAAAACAGCTACTTCAGCAACTCGAAAGGATGGCTGATCAATTAACAACTATCATTGACAAACTTAGAACTGGTGTATCATAGAATGGCACGAAATAACGGTGGCGCAACTATTCGAAAGAGTCCCTGGCGATACATGCTTAGTGGAATGACTCGGAATAAAGCAGTGGCATTAGTAGGTCTAACCCTAACAATGTTTTCAACAATCCTTACTGTATTTCCATCTGTATTCATTGGTTTAGCAGTAAATGAGATACAGACAACAGCAGCAATAACTGCTCAATTTATGACATATGTTTGGTTGATTGTAATCTTTGCCCTCATCTATATGGCACTCTTCTTTGTTGGAGGCTGGGTATGGGCAATCCTCACTCTCCGTTGGGAACGAGATGCCCGACAGGATTTCTTTGAAGCTCTTCAGGTATATAGTATGACCTTTCATGACGAGTATGATAGTAAGAGATTACTTGCTGTAGCAATGCAGGATATCTCCTGGGTTCGTTTCTCGCTCAATCCTGCAATGAGGAATATTGCAAGCGGTCTTGCATCCTTCTTTGTTACTGCTGTCTTATTGATACAGACAGACTTTCTCCCAGGCTTGAGTACAATGTTCCAGATCCAACTTGGAAGTTACACTTTGCCTGTTTTTGGATTTAGTCTAATTATGATAATTGGTGCACCGATATATTTCTACTTCTCATATCGTTATGCGAATTCAATTGAACCTGTGAGGCGAATGCGTTCTGAGAACAATGAAGCATTATCATCTGTTACACAAGGTGTGTTTCAGGGAATCGAGGTTGTAAGGGCTTTTGATGCTGAAGATCTCGAAGTAAAGAAATTCCATGATGTAAGTAAAGAACAAGAAGACCTCACAGCAAGGGAAGGAAAACTCTCTGCTTTCTATCTTCCAGCTCTAATTCTTGCAGGGATGACAACTGTTGCATTCTGGTATGCTGGTTATGCAGTCATCGCAGGAATCCTGACCCCTGGTCAGATGATTACTGTTCTGGGTCTACTGACTTCATTAGTTGGTCTTAATTTCCAGTTTCCTATGATGCTCCTCATGTTGAGAGGAGGGTATGTAAATGCTCAACGAATTGTAGATATCCTCAATTGGCAAGACCCCATGTCAGAACCCGAGCAGGAAATTCCTGATGTTGAATGGACTGGCGAAATTGTCTTTGATCAAGTAAGTTTTAGATATGGTCATGAAGAAAATAATAATCCGCACTATGCAATTAAAGACCTCTCAATTAGAATCCCTGGAGGCTCTAGAGTCGCATTAATTGGAGGCCCAGGAGCTGGCAAGAGTACAGTCCTCAAGCTCATGTTGCGCCTTTATGATCCGACAAAAGGAGAAATTCGTGTCGGAGGTGTAAATCTTCGTGATGTATCGACAAAATCTGTCCGAGATGTTGTCGGATTAGTCGAGCAGGATATCTTTCTCTTTAGAATGAGTGTACGTGAGAATATTGCATTTGGTAGATCAAATGCCTCTGAAGATGAAATTGTCAGTGCTGCCAGACGTGCACAAGCAGAGGAATTCATTCTAGATTTGCCAGAAAAGTATGATACAGAAATTGGTGAACGAGGAATGACACTAAGCGGTGGCCAACGACAGCGATTGGCTATCGCTAGAGCAATAGTTCAAGATCCAAAGATTCTGCTTTTGGACGATTCAGTAAGTGCGGTTGATGCTCAGACTGAATTTTTGATGAGAAAAGCACTGGACGAGGTCATGAGAGGAAGGACAAGTATTACAGTTACCCAGCGGTTACGAACACTGATGGAATCAGATATGGTGATTATCTTAGACAAAGGTCAACTTGTAGCAGCTGGAACTCATGAAGAATTACTTAGGGACTCTGAACATTATCGTCGTGTCTTTGAAAGACTTCCTGGAGCACAGGAATTACTAGCGACTGTTTCTGCATCTGGAGGTGGCATGTAAGATGATGCATGGACCTGGAGGCCCTGGAAGAGGACGTGGTCCTCGCGGAATGATGGGAAAGAAAGAGAAACGTAGCCGACCAGTGCGAGTCTTATTGGGAAAGATGGTTGGTTACCTTGGAAAATTCAAACGAATTACAGCTATTGGAGCTATTCTATCACTGGTGGCAACCATTGTTGGAGTGATTACTCCACTTATCCTGAGAGATGGTATCAATTCAGTCTATCAAGTTGGCTCTGTCAATATCTTAATCCTGTTGACTACAATCTTCCTGATTCTATCCGTTATTACATGGATAATGAATGGTGTTAATACATGGATAATGTCAATCGCACAAGCTGGATTAGTTCAATCTGTTCAAGAGGATGTCTATAAACATCTAGTCCAAGCAGATCTTTCATATCATAAGGCTGAACAAGCAGGTAATGTTACTTCTAGAGTTACAAATGATTCAACCAGTCTGAGTACTGGAATTCAGGTATTGATACACTTTGCAGGTCAAATCCTCACCCTTGTTGCATCCTTTGTGATTCTATGGTTGATGTCGCCATTCCTTGCCTTAACATCTCTGGTAGTTGTTCCTGGTATCCTCTTTATTGCTGGATTGTTTGGTACAGTAGGACAGAGGATCATGCTTGCATCCCAACGAGCTGCAGGAGAAGTGTCAGGGCAAATTGCAGAGAATCTTGGTGGAATTCATGTAGCCAAGGCATTCAATCGAGAAGACGAACTTGCAGAGGATTTACTGGAGCTTAATCAGAAATCATACCGTTTTGGGTTCAGATTCATGATTCTCATGACATCTATGCAGCCATTGATGATGTCTATTGGTCAGTTTGCAATTGCTGCCATGTTATTTGTTGCAGGTACGCTTGCTGTAGGTACATTACCCATTCTCTCTCTTGGAGACATCTTCCTTGGAGTCTCTCTAGTTAGAGGTATCCTCTTTCCTCTTCTAGGATTGAGTATGATGGCAACTCAGGTTCAAGCATCATTAGCCGCAATGGATCGAGTCTCAGATGTTCTCGAATCAAAACCTGCAATTACTGATAGTGATGATGCAATTGAGCTGCAACCCGAAAATGATGGTATCTACTTCAAAGATGTTTCATTTGAATATGTCAAAGATACACAAGTCTTGAAAAATGTGAATTTCTCGATTAATCCCAGTGAGACCGTAGCTATTGTTGGTCATACTGGAGCTGGAAAGACAACAATTGCAGCTTTAGTGAATCGATTTTATGACCCTACAAGCGGTGCAATCTATATTGGTGATCAAAATATTCGTAATGTAAAATTACACTCCCTTCATCAATCGATGTCCTTGATTCCTCAAGAACCCTATCTATTTGATGACACAATAATGGAGAATATCAGATACGGGAAACTTAGCGCTACTGATGAAGAGATTATAGAATTATGTAGGCTATTAGGTGCAGATGAGTTCATTGAAGTTCTCGCCGATGGTTATCAAACAAAGATAATTCAAAATGGTAAGAATCTTAGTGCTGGCCAACGCCAGATGATTACAATCGCCCGTACTATGCTTGCTGATCCAAAAATACTCATTTTAGATGAGGCTACAAGCAGGTTAGATGCATACAGCGAATCACTAGTTCAAGATGCACAGGAGCGACTCTTTTCGGATAGAACCACAATTGTGATTGCTCATCGTCTTACTACAATTGCAAATGCATCCAGAATCTTGATGTTCGATCACGGTGAATTAATTGAGGAAGGAACACATGAAGAACTTCTCAATTTAGGAGGTCAATTCAAAGCACTCTATGAGACCTATTATTCCCATCAGGGAATTGGAGAGATCTCTGAAGAAGTTGCTGAGGTTGCAAAGGAAGAAGTTGAGAAGTATGGTGTGACAGAAACTACCGCTCCTAGTCATGGAATGATGATGGGAATGGGTGGAATGGGAATGATGGCTGGAATGCAACCATCACCCGAAATGATGGAAAAGATAATGGAAAGATACAAGTCTGATCCTGAGTCTATTCCTGAACCAATGAGAGAGATGATTAAAAAAATGGTAGAGAATAAAGAAAAGGACGAGTCTGGAAAAGTACATGCTAGTGAAACTGTCGGTCATGGAGGCCCCATTGGCTCTGGTAGACCTTCTCCAGAGATGATGAAGCGACTCTTAGAGCAATACAAGAAAGATCCAAGCTCCGTTCCAGCTCATATGCATAGCCATTTCGAGAAGATGCTTGAGAAGGAAGGAGAATAATCCAGACGGATTGACAGGTCTTTGTGTCAATTCTTCATAGGTCTCTAGCTAGTTGAAGTGCTGCACCACATAGTATGAATGATTCAATAGCTATCAGACCATCTGTTGGTGTTTCTAATGCAGTGTTCATGAATAGCCAAAGGATACATCTTACTAGATAGAGACCGAGTGCGCCAAATATTAGGAATAGTGGTTGAGCCAGACTTCCCTTTCTGAAAATCCATACTAAGATAGCATTGCTTACACTGAATAGCATTAGACCCACAATAATTGGTGATAGAACGATATTTTCGAAGATACCTATTGTTGGAAATAACATTGCATTACTTACAATGAATCCTGCTGTTGCAATAGTAATAATGATGAAGAGAATTGTCCAAAACGTATTCGTTGGAAAATAATCCATCGCTGAATTTAATGAGCGAAGATACTGAATAATTCCTATTCCCCACAACAAAAGTCCTGGAAGTTGAATGAGTGCGACAATCGATATCATTCCACTCAAGTTTAACGTGAAGCTGATTATTGACTTTGCAATTTCAGCAAGGCTTAGCATGATTAAACCAATTGCAAACCATAAATTCATGGTGTAAAATTTGTCTGCTCTTGCGGTATAATCTCTCCCGTAAATTCTAATTCCCATAACTCCAAGGAAGAGTGCTACTAGAGGAGTTAATATTCCATTGACTCCTAATAGAGAACTTCCAAAGCCTGTAGTAATCAATAGAATGCTTACTACTAGATATAGAAGACCAAGACTGACGATAACAAGAGTATTCTGCCAGTCTATCCTTCTCAAGTATTTCCTGCTCCTAACTAGTAGTTATTCGAAAACGACAATTCTCTGTTTTGTATATTGTGCTTATGTTGTATCTAAATCCCAATATTATACATTGAAGGTTTCCCATTCAATGTGATACACAGTACTTGGGAAACGAAGTTCTATTTCACTTTTAGTCTTTGAGAGCACTCTATTTACAGGATCCTTTCCCATCAAATCCTTGACTCTGCGTGTGATGAATTGAGTTAAAACACGCAGACCGTCTTCCAATATATCTGGTTCAATTGATCCTTTCAATGTAGCAGACAAAAGAGAGCTTCTCATCTCAATATCTACTCCATCCTCCAATGTGACAAAACCAAGCCATGGATAGTTTTCGACTAATTCTGTCCTCGCATCAAAAAAGATGTCACGCATCGCTTGGAATCCAATAATGTTTCCAAATCTTTTTAGTAATCCTTGAAGTGCTGATGAATATCGTACTATCACTGCTTGTGATGGAGTCACAAGCTCAACCATCTTTCGTTGCTCTAAGAATGCGACTTCTTCTAGGAAACGTTTTAGATCAATTGTTTTTAGCCGTTCAGCAGCAATAGACAAAGGTGTTTCTCCGTCGAGCTCTGTTAATGCTCTTGCTGCTTCAGGAGAGAGTCCCTCTAATGCACTTTCATCATGAGTCAATGAGGTCGTCTGGTAAATATCATCCGGCTTCACTGGGTTTGCTACTTGAATTGCTCCTTCCCATAATGCTTCTGCTGCAAGGTTGAGTGCAATCTCAACAGGAACCTCAAGGAATTCTGCAGCATCTTTTACTGCACAAATTGCAGGAATAAGTCGTAGAAATGATACAACATCTGGTCTACGGGTATAATGTTCCCATTCTCCTTTGACTGTAATCAAAGTTTCAGGACTTATCCGTTCTCGAATGAATTCGTCGATGACTCGTTGTTCAAATCTGGTCTGTACAGCAAGATCTAGGTCTACCCACTTGAGAACACTGAATTGCTCTTCAAATTTCTCGATGGTTCTTTTCAATTTCTTACGAATATTTGCACTATCTCCCTTAGTTGAAATGGCTCCCAGAGTCCATTCTCCAAATTCAACAAGAATTGTGTAATCTGCCCCTTCAAATGCTCGAGCTTGAGACTTCACTGATCTTGTAGCTTCATCAAAGAACGATGTCATAGCAACAAGGAACGACGAGAGAAGCTGAGGATCAAATGCAGTTCCTGAGAAGTCTTTATAGTACATGCACATCCCAGTATCTCGTTTTATGATGTAGATACTATTGATGTCCATTATTCACACTCCTCTCGTCTCTGCCTTACATCCTCTGTCATGCATCTTCTGTTAGGCCTGTCACAAGTGCTAGCGTGCACTATATTATGTAAATCCTAGTTCCTTTTGAGGATTTTAGTGATGTATTCCCTACTCAATGAGACCTCTACTGCCAGATGGTCAGCCTTATAGGACCAGCTTTTAGGAGAAAATCGGTCAGAATGTCGTCAGAGGATGAAATCGCTTCTATATGTCCTGCATGTGGCAAGGGTAAGTTGAGAATACAATCTATGCTCTATAGCGTTCCATTCTTCAATGAATTGGCCATGTTCCATATGGAATGCCCTGAGTGCGGATTCCGTCATAGTGATGTCTTCTCTGCTGAGCAACGCAAACCTAGTAGGTTCACAATGCATGTCAACGATGTCTCACATCTTAATATCAGAGTGATAAGATCAGGTTCTTGTACGTATAGATTCCTTGAATGGGGAATAGATGTAGAACCTGGTCCAATGGCTGAATCTTTCATAACAAATATTGAAGGTCTTCTCTACAGAGTTCGTTCGGTCATTGAGACCGCTGCAAATTTTGCAGATGATGAATCTGAGAAAGACCGGGCCTATGAGATTCTCAATCAAATGGAGATGGCAATCAAGGGCGAATTCTCCTTTACTCTAATTATGGAAGACCCTGCAGGTGTGAGTGGAATTCTGCCAGATGATATGACATTAGTGAAATACGAGGAACTGACTACAGAACAAGCATCAAAATTGAAAGGTGCACCCTTCTGGGTTGATACTCTACGGGAAGACTATTCAGAGCACAAGGGTTAAAAATCACTCATTCAGAGTCCTCAATAACAGTGGGCCGGTAGATTAGCCCGGCAGATCGCATGGTTTGCATCCATGAGGCCGCGTGTTCAAATCACGCCCGGTCCACCACTATTTCTAATTAGTCATACCTCTCATCTTACGAGCGATCTTCACACCTCTCCAGAAATAAGCGACAGTTATCCACAAAAAGATTGGAATGATCGGGATGTAAACAAGGCCATGCCTCAGAATGACATCAATGAATGGTATTGTTGTGAGAACTGCAAGACATATGAATATTCCAAGTAATCCTTTTCCTAGTTCATAATATCCTGCCATTCTACACTCATATGAGCAATATGGTATCTGCCCTAATGGGTCTAAGATACTATGCTCGAAGAGTCTACCACACCAATCACATCGTGGGTGTGGGTTTCCGTATTGCCCTTCATACGGATATTTGTCCATAGAGTTCCCCTCCTACTAACATACTTATTTCGTTAGCTTACCTGCACAAGTTTTGCAGTAGGGACTCTTTGAAGACCCAACATAGGTTGGTTCTCCTCTAATCTTCTTCTTACATCTATTGCACTGAATCATGAAAAATTTCGCTCCTGTATAGATTGATGCATTAGTTGCTATCCAATTTTTCAAGCTTCTAATGCATTCTACCAAAATACAATGATACAGATGCTTATCTCCTCTTCTACAGCTGCAGACTCGAAGATAGATACGATGGAATGTGTCGCCTCTTCTTACCGTTTTTTCTTTACTCCACATAATATCCCAATGAGAACTACAACAGCCCCGATGGCAATCATGACAATCTGTTCTAAAGGTGTTCCTTCGGATGTTCCAGTGTAAGTACCTGTGGTTGTATTTGTTGTGGTACTTGTTGTCGATGAGGAGGTCGTTGTGATGATTTCTTCAGTGACAGTAACAATCACAGTATCGGTGACACTATTGCCACTTGTATCCCACAGAGTGAGAGTAAACGTGTATTCACCGACAGCCAAGTCATCGAGATCGACTGTTATACTCTCGCTTGAAGAATTCCATTGATTTGACATGATTTGAACTGTATCTCTATAAACCGAATAATTCCATGTCAGAAGGTCATTACCTGACCAAGTTATTGATTGCCCAGTTGTACCGACTACGAAGCTTATATCATCCGGATGGGAAACAGTAGGATCTGTTGTGTCTACAATTGTCGTATAGACAGTATGACTATTACTATTCCCTGCTACATCCCAAATAATTACGGTGATATTGTATTCATTGGGTTGAAGTGTGTCAATGTAATAAGTGATGGAATCCATAGGAGCTGTCAAATCCCCACCCATTTCATGAACACTATTCAGTAAGAGTTCAAAACTATCTAATGTTAAATCGTCTGCATACCAGCGCAGATATGATGGTGTTGAACCGTATTCATAGGTAAAACCAACTGGAATTCCTATAAATGTTGGATCTGTTGTATCGACCACTGTGACCCAGATTGTATCTGAAGCACTATTGCCAAGTCCATCTTCCAGATAGAGTGTGAAGTTATACACTCCCAATTCTAGTCCGTCTAATGAGAAATTGAATGTCCAAGGTGAGGCACTCCAGGAATTGGATATTTGAGATGTATCATTTCTAAAGATCTCATAGCTGTGCGGTGTAACATCTTCACCCTCCCATTCAACTACCCATCCTGTTGTCCCAATTTCCATTTCAAGGTCGCTAGGACCCGTGATTATTGGTGCCTCAGGAGGTAAGACATTAACCCAGACAGTACTGATTGCTGTATCACCAAGTGTGTCGTTTACCATTATTGTAAAGTTGTAAGTATCTACAACCAGTCCATCTATTATCCAGCTAATTTGAGACCCGTCCCAATCACCTGAATCTATTGAAACATTATCTTGGAAAATGATATACTTGTCCGGTGTCAAGGCACTAGGCGACCAGACGATTTCATTTCCGATTGTTCCCTCTTCATAGTAGATATCTGATGGATTATCAACATCACAATAATCTATTGTGCTATCAAGGACATGAATTGTCATATTGAGCCCTTTGTGCCACACACCTAGAGCTTGTACAAATGCTTGTACGAGTATTCTAGTTCCATGGGGTTGTGGTGCAATCTCATAATAGTAATTTTCTAACTGTCCTTCAGAAGATGGATAGACATTTGATGTAATGGTATGATTGGTCCAAATTCCACTCCCTATTTTGACACCTAGAATGACTTCTGTCACATCTGAGTAGAGTTGCTGAGTATAAACTGTGACATTTGTTGTATCAGTACTAGTTGGAATGTTCGGTGACCAATACAGATTGACTTGCTCCATTCCATCAGCATCTGCGATTCCCCAATCGAAATCGAATATATCTTGGAACCACTGCGCAACTCCTTCATGTTGTATAATAATGCCTGCCTCACGATTATCTACAATACTGTTGTCACTATAGTTGATACTACTAACAAGAACTATTGATCCATCAACGATAATTCCTTTGTTATGATTCGCTGTGAACCATCTTGTGTCCATCCAAACAATTGGAATACCATGCTCGACTAGAATCTGCTCTATCTCTACCCAATCATAACTCTCTTCTGAAATAACACGAACAGTCACTCCTCGATCCTTTGCTGCGAGAATGGCATTGACAATCTCATCGACTTGTCCTCCATCTCCAACATTTGTAAAGTAAGGAATCTGGATATCAAGTGTAAATCTTGCCTGATTTATACACCATAGAATTCCCTCAAGACTAGTTTCTGGGCTGAAAATCGGTGTGACTGAGGTAACACCACTGAATTCACCTGCAGTAGCAAAAGGCCTTGGATAGGTACTTGTTGCAGTTGGATCAGTCAGAGGTGACCCTGTTCCATGAAGAGTCGCATTGTAGTCAGTTCCTCTATTCCAATCTTTGTGAAATACTGAGAGATAGCAATCCGCAACTTCAGTGTCTGTTAATGCAATATTCCATTCTCTGTTTGCATCATACGTTAGGTCTGGGAAGCTTGTCTTTGCCCAATTGCCTGAATGCACTATGGTAGTTTTGTTGTCTATAACAACGAACTTCTGATGAGCATAAGTGAAGTCAGAAGAATTAGTCCACTTGACAGGAATTCCTGCAAGTGTTAGATTATTTGCGACATAATCATTCGGACTATAATATCCAATACTATTCCATCCAATCAGGAATTTCATATCGATCCATGGTTTTGTTGTATGTATATCTTTAACAAGTTCTAGAATATCCGGATGATTTATCCCGAAAACTTCAACATAGATGCTCTCATTCGCTGCATTCAGGAATTTCCAAAGAGCATCTCGACTTCCATCTGGAGATGCAAAAGTTGTCATATTCATATCATTTGTTATTGTTTTGAATGTGATCGGTTTGAAATTACTAACATCTTTCTCTGTCAGTGTTGTTCCACCGAGACTTCCTGGTACAGTTATGCTTCCATTGATGATGCCTTGTCTGAAATCTTCAACTTCATCGAGTATGTTTTGAGGGATTTCAAGCAATTCTGAACGAATCTCAATGTGGACTCCTTTGGATTCAGCATTTTGTACCTTTATTCCTCCTGTGAATGTTCCATTTAGAACATGACTGATAACACTCACTATTCCAGGTGTTGCATTCATTATCATAGTAGTAAGTGCAACAGTTGGAGCGGTTGGGTTTTCAGGATCTGCACAACCTAGGTACATCCTTCGTGTATCTGATCCTATGACCCACAATGGATTATCAAAACCCGGTGTTCCATTGTTGTTCTTGGCACTTGTAAAGACACCTTCCTCAGCACGTCCAGCAAATGTATAGATGATATCGGTTCCACCTGAATACAGTTCATCAGCAAGGTTCTGCGCAGTTGTGGTATCCACCCAATCATTAGTATATTCATAATTACTGATTATTGTTGGATTGTAATACTCCGCACCAAAAATGAAACCATCTCTGTTCAAGTTGACCCATGGAACATTGAATCCACCAATGAAGCTTACATTATTGGCAACGGTCATCAAACCTGCCATAGCTCCAACCAAGGCTGCTCCTTCAGCCACATCAAATCGTAAAGCCGCTATATTTGGATAAGTTATGGTATCTGGAGTTGCTTCCACAATTGCAAAGTATTGACTTGGATAGTCCGCAGCTACTGATTCTAGAGCAACTTGTTGGTCATAACCAACACAGATTACAAGATCATATGGTTCTGAATAACTAGGATTTTCAAGAAAGTTACGAAGGTGTGATTCATATTGGCTGATTTGACTTGGTTCAGAATATTCAAAGTCAATACGCCATCTATTTTTGGCTTCAACCAATCCTTTGTATACTTGATCGTTCCAACTGTCATCTCCTAATCCCGCAGTTGAGAATACTACTGCTACTTTCCAAGATAGAGCAGCACTATCATAGCTTTCCTCAACTTTTGATTGCGTATTGGATGTGATATCTATTGATTGACCAACGAACAATCCCAGAAGCATAATGGACACTACAAAAAGACTCAGTAATCTGGTTTGATTAGCCATCTATTTCCCTCAATTCACAGATTGGTTGAAGTTACCATGGTAAAGTATTCTAAAAAACTTCCTACTATCGAATACTCATTAATCCTTCAAGGATACCCTTAAGAAGTGGTTTTTTTGGCTTGAGTGTCAATTCATACCGGAATCTAGGCTTGCACATTTGTGCTACCGAAAGTATCTACATGCCTAGAGAGACGGGATGGTGAAATGAACTATGCAATTATTCGAGACATTCTTGGGAATGCATTGGTACGAACAAGTCATGATTTGGATTGTCGTAGCAGCAGCATTCGTAAGTCTCGCGTATGCCTGGTGGCTCAGGAAAGGCGTAATGGCCCAACCAAAGGGTACAGAGCAGATGCAGAAGGTCTGGAATGGTATTCGTGAAGGTGCCTTGTCTTATCTTGATAGGCAGCTTAAGACAATCATTCCAATTCTAGTTGTTCTAGCATTCCTTCTCTTCTTCACTGTATACATCACAATTCCTGAGGCAGGAACTGCAGCACTTTTTGGTATTGATCTTGAAGATATCGGAGCAGATCCAATTGCTCTTGAGAATGCAAGAATAATAGTTGGTATCGGTCGATCAATAGCATTTGTATTAGGTGCTAGCTTCTCACTTATGGTTGGTCAACTTGGTATGCGTATCGCAGTTGAATCAAACATACGTGTTGCTCAGGCTACTCGAGAAGGTACTAATAGATATAATCGAGCACTAACCATCTCCTACCGTGGAGGAACATTCACTGGAATGCTGACCGATGGTCTTGGTCTGCTTGGTGGTACTATGATATTCATTATCTATGGTATAGCCGCACCAGATGCACTCCTTGGATTTGGTCTTGGTGGTACACTTCTTGCTCTTTTCATGAGAGTTGGTGGTGGTATTTACACAAAGGCCGCTGATGTTGGTGCAGACTTAGTTGGCAAGGTTGAACAGGGACTTCCAGAAGATGACCCAAGAAATGCAGCAGTTATTGCTGATCTTGTTGGTGACAACGTTGGAGACTGTGCTGGAATGGCAGCAGACATCTTCGAATCATATGAAGTCACTATTGTTTCTGCCTTGATTCTTGCTATTGTCCTATACATTGACCCTGCACACAATGCATCTCTTCTCCCTGGTGGAGCACTCGCAGTTGTTGTGTTCCCACTCTTTGTTAGAGCAGTAGGTGTCATTAGTTCAATGATTGGTACTGTGATGGTACCAGTATGGCCAAAACTGCTCAAGAAGCGTGCAGTCTACGCAGAGAAGGCAATGTTTCTCTCATATGAAGCATCAAGTATCTTTACTATAGTTCTTACAATGTTGTTGTCTTGGTTATATGTTGGTGATATCCGATTTGGAATACTCATCGCAGTAGGTGTTATGCTAGCTGTATCATTCAATCCAATTACAAGTTACTTCACTTCACTCAAGAAACCTCCGGTTCAGGAGATTGTCAAGGCAACAGATACTGGTACTGCAACCATGATTCTCTCAGGATTAGTTGCCGGATACGAGTCAGCAGTTGCGGCTGTTATTGTAATTGTTGCAACATTTGGAATTGCTTGGTTCCTCTTCTCAGGAATAATTGCGCTTCCGTTCACTGTTGCTGCTATGAGTGGTACACTCTGGACTCTCTATGGAATTGCTCTGATTGGTATTGGTATGCTTTCACATACTGGTAATAACGTAGCTATGGACAGCTTCGGGCCAATCTCAGACAATGCAGCTGGTATTGGTGAACTCTCACCTGGTGACTTTGACAAAGAATCTATGAAAACAATGGCAGAGCTAGATGCTGTTGGTAACACAACCAAGGCTATCACTAAGGGTGTTGCAATCGCTTCTGCAGTCATTGCAGCTGTAAGCCTCTTCGATAGCTTTGTGGTAGTTGCCCTCCATAGATTAGCTACTCCAGTGGCGCACTTGTTCCTTGATGACCCCA
Source organism: Candidatus Thorarchaeota archaeon MP8T_1 (assembly GCA_002825465.1). Next base: position 206,436 of record PJER01000001.1, on the reverse strand, counting down.
GAGTCTTCTCAGGACTCCTCTTGGGTGCTGCACTTCCATGGCTGTTCTCAGCAGTGAATATCAAAGCAGTTACTCGTGCTGCAGGAGAAATGGTCAAAGAGGTTCGGAGACAGTTTAAGATCCCTGGAATTCTTGAAGGTACTAAGGAACCTGACTATGATAGAGCTGTCGATATCTCTACAACAGCTGCTCAGAAGGAACTCATTTCCCTAGCAGCTATGACTGTTAGCATTCCAATTATTGTTGGAATCCTATTCGGGGTCGCATCTCTTGGTGGTTTCCTTGGTGGAATCATCGTGTCTGGTCAGTTACTCGCTGTCTTTATGTCCAACACTGGTGGTGCATACGATAACGCTAAGAAAGCCATCGAAGATGAAGTATGCGATCCAGAGCATAATACAGGTAAAGGCTCAGAGCGTCATAAGTGTGGAGTTGTTGGTGATACTGTAGGTGACCCATTGAAGGACACCGCTGGTCCAGCACTCAACCCAATGATTAAGGTAGTTAATCTACTAGCTTTAATTCTTGCTCCTGTTCTCGTCATGATTGAGAACGACTGGATAGGAATGATGGTCCCTGCTTTGTTAGCTCTTCTGTTACTCTTCTTGCTGACCCTCTGGTCAATCCGCAAGAGCATGAAACCCGCTGACTTTGGTGTTGGTGAAGAAGTAGCTGCAGAAGCAATATAGAGTAAAATCAATAGTCTAAGGTGGTGGTACTTGTTACCACCCACCTCTCTTCTTTTTTGTTCTAGCAACAAACGACAACCTTTTGTTGATTCATTTCATACGTGTTTACTGCGCCAGTAAACTTGAGGGGGCGTCAAGACTTGGATAGTGAACTAACGCCTAGTAATCAGATGGAAGGCCATGAATTTACAATATGGTCACTTGTTACTACTCCCACAGGACAAATGATCATTTCTGGAGGGCAGGATGCAACTATTCGTCTCTGGGATTTTTCAAGTGGAAAAGAACTCCACCGATTTGTCGGGCACGAAGGTCCTGTCTATAACATGGCAATGATGCCTGATGGGAAACATCTGGTATCTGTTGCTGACAAAGACCTCGCTGTGAAGATTTGGGATATTCATAAACGTGAGCTTGTCAGTTCCCTTGCTCCAAATTCAGCTCATATTGCTGCGGTTGCAGTAAGTCCTGACCAGCGATTTATAGTGACTGGTGGAGAAGATGGTCTTGTTCGTACATGGGATGTTGATAGAGGTGTTCTACTCAGAAAGACAGAGCATGAATATGGAATATATTCCATGACAATCAGTCCTGATGGAAGACACTTGCTAGTGGGAAGTCGACGAATTCCTGGTGAGCGATATCCTGGAGTGGTATGGGTTCGTGATTTCGAACTTGATACTCTGATTCATACCCTTAGTGGTCATAAGGGCCATGTTACTGCAATAACAATGACTGCAGATTCCAAGTACATTCTTTCAGGAGACCAGCATGGCAATGTCTACCTGTGGGATCTCGAAACTGGTACGTTAATTAAAACAATGTCTGGTCACAATGCCCCAATTCTGAAAATTCATATTTCATATGATGGTCAACACGTAATTACTGGTTCGCCAGATGGCACTGTTCGAGTGTGGGTCTTGAGAGGAGGTGTACTTCTTGCAAACCTCACACACACGGAGAATGTTCATGCACTTACTATTACAAAGGATTGTCGTCATGTAATTACTGGGAATATTGACGGATTGATTCAGGTCTGGGATTTTGATTTGAACAGTCCATGGATTGATTCATCCAAAGAACTTGCTGAAGAAGCAAAAGCTGAACTTGAGGCCTTCAGAATGGTACAGCTGAAGAAGGTTATGACTCGCTACGAGACCCTTCCCTTGTTGAGACTTGCTACCTTATTACGATTCGAGAGTCTGGAAGAACTTGAAGATTGGTTGCTCGATCTGCCACCTGAAATGCCAGTCAAGATCGATGGCCCACATTTAGTAATCAAAAAGTAGTGATGCTATTCCTTCAGGATGAAGTATCCTGCAAGAACATACTTTGAAGCTAATCTCACAATTTGCTCTTCATCATCTGTTAATGGCAGTGATTTTACATTTAACTTATCCATTGTTTTTCTGACTTCATCCTCGGTGAGTTCTTCTACCATTTTTCTTGTATCTACCTCAAGAATCTCGACATTCTCTCTTGTGAGCTTGTATGCATTATTGGTACCAGCAGCAAGGTAAACTATTGCAGGACCAACAGCAACCCGCATCAATCCTTGAATTACTCTCGGTCTAATTCTCTTAGTCCCTCGGGGAGGTTTCGGTCGTACTGCTGGTCTTCTCATCAGTGTTCGTCTTTCATTTTGTAAAAGATAGGTATGAATGTTTCTAAAGGATTGATTGGATAAAAAGATAATATGGGCCCGGATCGGAGAAAATTAGGGAAAGTAGATCCTACTGCTGTAGGATATTCGCGTGGTTAGGAGGGGAGTTTGAATATCTCTTCACCGAACCCTATGACCGTTTCTTTTCAGATGATATATTAAGTATTTGTTAGGTACATTAAGAATAATTATCTTTGAGTAAATACTCATTTATGGTTTTCATAATCTCTTATGCAGAGAAATAGAATAAGTCAATCGAGTTGTTTTCTAGTCTTACTCTGAGCCTCTTTTTGCTTCTCTAATTCGATTTGACGATGCATCTCCTTTTCTGATTGAGAATCATCACAAACGATAGAGAGAATGAATATCCCAGTGAAGAGAGCAAAGATGGGTATTAGAAAAATTGCTGATCTTTCAATAAATGGACACAGCGGTGATTCATGAAAACTCGTTGCTATGGCAGCTGGCATACACAAAAAGAAACCAGGCACAACAAAAAGCCCCCAAGCAACTGAAGCTATTACTGCTGATGCTTTTCCAATTTTTCCTACCATTTTTATTTCCCTGGCATGAATCTAGATGGACCAAAATAATTTCTTCTATCCAAGTGACTAGGAAGGAAAAGTAGGAATTCGATTCGAGATCAATGAGATGCTACCGAGGTAGCACGTTCTTATCGCGTGGTTAGGAGGGAGATTGAAGAACTAAGGAATTAGTGAATCGAATCCTGAGTCAACCGGAACTGGTGGCTTAATAAATATTGTTTTTATTGTAAAAATTATAATAATAACGCCGAATGTTTCATCGACAAATTCTGAAAAAATAAGAGAATTAAGGTCTCAATTGAGCAGTTCTGGAAGAAAGATAGTGTCCACTAATGAGCAGGGGTTGTGTCCCCTGGGATTTTAGTATCCCCACTCTTGACCTAATCTCTGACGATACCAACGCTGGCCCTTCTTAGTGAGGGACCAGTTGCCACTAATTTGCATCACCAAGTCCATATCTTCCATGTTCTGAAGAACACCATAGAGCTTGTCATCAGATGCTCCTGTTACTTCCTTCAGACGTGTGAAGTTCATCTTTCCATTACGCTTGAGATGTTGAGCGATGTCGAATTTCCCAACCGCTCTTGATTCAGTACGGATTATAATGTGACCGCAGTTTGTACAGAGAAGGTCTCCCTTATGATCATCTCGGGCGACTTCCTTGCTACCACAGATTGGGCATGTCGTCTTCGAGAATCTTAGTGTTCGTCTGTTTGACATTGATTTCGACCAAGTTTGAAGGAAAAATGAACTATTGATAAAACTAGCGAAGACGCATAGAAATTCCATAGGGACCCTAACTATCTGCAAGTTCTTTGAAGAATGATTCATAATCAATCTCAAAGGGTACTCGGGTTCCTAGACGTACATGTTTCTTATCTGAATCTATCTCAACATATCCCTGACCCTGTAGTTCTCGGAGGTCTGCCATTACACCTTTTAGAGCCTTCTTCCTGAACTCACGCACTCGATCTACAGAGACCCATCCCCCCTCTTGGTATGCAAGGGTAATGACAATAAGAAGTGTTGCTGCCAACCTGTCTGGAAGTGCAGCTCCATCATGTGCAAGGGTCACTTCATCAGAAGTGTCTAAGTAGAATACGCCTTCAACAGGATTATGTTTCACATAAAGACCGAGAAGAGAGATTTGCTTGTGAAGACTTCCGAGTTTCTGAAACAATAAGTATCGTCCAGTATCTTCAGGAAGTCCTAACGCATCTAGCATATCCTCTATGCTTGCCCCAATTGGCGTTCCTGTTCTTGTTAGCAATTTTACCAAGACTGCATATTCGTTCATGAGGTATCTATCAATCATCGTATACCTGTTTAAAGTCTGGCTTTCTGCCCGGTAGAAGCGCCTTCAACATAGTCACAATATGTGACTCTTACTTGTGACCCTAACAAGTGGCTTCGGTATATATACTAAATTTGAGCAGTAATTCTTGTGAACTATTATGGCTCTAACAACTAACAACCGAACTAACATCGCAATGAAGAACAAACGCAATGTATCAACTGATGCAGTTGCTTATGCTTACTTGACCGTTGTGAGGTAATTCCGATGAGTTACACTGAACGCTCAGTTACTTGGCTACTACCTGAAGCGAATCGATGGTCACCAAGTGACCAAAGAAATGGTCAGTCAGTCTCAGAAACACCATATCCTGTGACCAACGTATAGGAGTTTGTGATTAAAAATGAATCAAGATGATAATTCTCGGATGATCCGATTGTCAATGGAACACAGGGACATCAGAGTATTGACCTCTGAGCTCTTGACACTTTCTCACTCTTCTTCATTGAGGTGATATTATGGCTTTGGCAAAGTTAAATCCAGCTCGTCGAAAATTAAACAGTGAAAAACGCAAGATTTCCACAGATGCTATTGCAATGGTATTCTTCAGGAGGTAAATGAAGTGACTGAAGTTCTTGTTGAACCTTCCGAAGACTTGATCGAATCCAAAGGATTCAGAGCTGTTCTTGCACATCGTGATTATGCGCGTCTCTGGTCTGGTCAACTAGTGTCTAATATAGGCACAGGTATCTCTTCACTGGCACTGATGTTCTATGCCTTTGGATTGACTGGCTCTGCAATGGCAATGGCTATTTTGGCTATGGTTCAAACTGCACCAGTAGTTATTTTCGCCGGATTTGTTGGAGTCTATGTTGATCAATGGAACCGAAAGAAAATCATGGTTGCTTCTGATCTCATTCGCGCAGTAACTATCCTTCTGATTCCTCTGACAATATACTTTCCATCTTTCTTACCCACAATATATTGGGTATACATTCTCACATTTATCTACGCTTCAGCCAATGCGTGGTTCTTTCCGGCAAGGAGCGCATCGATTCCCAATCTTGTTGAAGGGGATGAACTTGTAGCTGCAAACTCTCTATCTCAGATGACTTTCCAAGTTGTTCAACTAGTTGTTCCTCCCATTGGTGGTATTCTTGTTGCACTCCTTGCCCCTGATTATTTCCTGGCATTTGCTATAACCGCATCAACATTCCTCTTCTCAGCTGTTGCACTTCGTGGAATTGAAACGAATCTCATTCCTACTCGATTTGATTTGGATAAGGAAACTCTTCGTTCCCAAATCATTGAAGGTGGCAGATTTGTTATAGGTAATGCAATCCTCTCATTCCTGTTTGTATTTGCAATGATGCTCGCAGTATCTTCAGGAATACTCAATGCATTGCTCATGCCTTATTTTGAGGGCGAGTTAGGATTAGGTTCAGCACAGATTGGACTTGTTCTAAGTGCTGGGGCTGCCACTGGAGCAGTCACTGCAATCTACTTTAGCCGAAAACAGAACATAGACAAGCCACTATACGTTGTTGCAATTGCAGGACTTCTTGCTGGTGTAGCTGTCTTTGCTATGGTTCTTGCATTCGACCTTGTAACAGTCATGTTATCATGGGCAATGATTGGTGCAGTCGATGTTATGCTGAACATTCCTCTCACTGTTCTGATGCAAGAGTTAGTTAGCGATGAATTGAGAGGTCGTGTATTTGCTCTCCTCAATGTTGCCTTTACAGCATTCCAAGTTGTTGGAATGGGTATTGGTGGTGTTTGGGCCGAAACTGCTGGTTCTACAGCTCCACCAATGATTGGAGCTGGGATTGGACTTGTCGTAGTTGCATTGATTGGATTTGCAGCTGTGGCTGTCTTCAAACTGCACTCACGTCTTCCTGAAAAGAAGGTTGATAGTCAAAAAGACGAGGTTCAAGAAATAGACATTGAACCCGTCGAGATTATTGCATAATAGTTTTCACAACTCGACCTCAGGTTGCTTCAGGCACCTGAGGTCTCCAGATCTCTCGTGTCACCGGATTGTAGAGCAATCTTCCTTTTGAAACCAGAATTATGACGTAAAGAAAGTGCTTTAGGAAAACATCAAACTCCTGATTGTCCACTAAATTATCGAAGATAATCTTTCCATCATTTGGTATTGTTTTCAGGAATTTATCGAGATCTTCTAGGAAAACAGAATCTTCAGTATCAAGTGCAAAACCCTTAGGTAAGGGTGTCATCTCAGGAATCTTTTCTTCGGGTGGTTCTTTAGATAGTGCCTCGATGAGTTGCACAACGCGTTCAAGAGAACCTCCAAGTGCTTCATGTTCAAGATGTCCTATAACAACAGGTTGTCTAGCAACTAATAACTTGGCAAGTTGATTTGTGGACTTTCTCTTCAATTTTGCAACATAAACTTCTGGAGAGGCAAGGACTCGCGCAAGCTCCTGAACACGATTGACCTTTGAACTAAGAATTTCATTCAACATCTCATCAATATCAATTCTATTATCGATTTTTTCAACTAGTGCCTGAAGTTCTTTGTATGGCTCGAGGAGTCTTATCTCAAGTGGATCTATATCACCAGAACGAGCTGCCTGAACAATTTGATACACTTTTTCTGCGAGAGTCGTATTCTCAGTCAAGCTCATTTCCTCCTACTGCCCCTTGAACTTCGGGCTTTCAATTATAATTGAAGGTTCTGTTCCATTTGGAGAAACAACACCAAGTAGCTTGTCTGCATGTTTCAAAAGATGTGTACTTTTCGCGGGTGTCAACAGAACAAATTGGCTTCTTCTTGATGCATCATGGAATAATCTGCTAACAAGCTCGGTGTTGGTAGCATCAAGAAATGTATCTACTTCATCAAGAACATAGACGGGGGCAGGGTTGAATCTTTGGAGTGCTAGGATTAATGAAATTGCAATGAGCGACTTTTCTCCCCCTGACCCTGCACTGATATCACCAAAACCCTCTGCCTTAATTCTTGACTTGAACTCAACTCCATAATCGCCTTCGCGTAGAGCTAATTCAAATCGTACACTTCCTGGAAACTGTACACTTCCAAGTACCTCATTGACCTGTTTCTCTACTTTACGAAGCGTTTCGTTCATACCATTATGATATTGCTCTCTAATGTTTTTCACAGCAGATTCTGCTTCATCAAGTTCTTCCTTTAGCTCTGAAACTCTCTCCACAAGTGTCAATAATCGACTTTTGAGTTGGTTTTCAGTGTGAGCAACGCTCTCTGATACATCTTGATAATCATCAAGTATGTGACGTAATTTGACGAGTTCATTTCTTACTGTGTCTAGCGGCTTTATAGAAGGAGGTCTTTCCAATCCTTCGAGTTCAGACTGTAGATTCTCTAATTCATATGTCATATTGGTTAGTTGCCTTTTTGCTTGCAGGACTTGCATCTTGCGTTCTTTAACCATCAAATTAAGTTCTACCAATCTTTTACTCATTGCACGATTTGATTCTCTGAGTTCTGATAACTCCTCAAGGATGGATGTACGTTTTTTCTTTGTTTGTTCTTGACTATCTTTTAGAGCTTCGATCTTTTCAAGTATCTCTGAAGATGCATTCTGTGACTCCTTAATCTCTTTACGAAGATCTTCTAGGCTACTAGAAAGCATATCTAATGATTCAGAGATTCTGGTCAAATCTTGTCGTTTTATTTCCTCATCGCGTTCTGCGGCATTTGCTCTACTATCAACCTTTGTAAGTTCAGTCTGTAATCTTCTGTGTTTGATTCTCAAAGCAGAATCCTGTCCAACCAGTCTGCTTCTCTCAGGAGGTTGTGAATTGTCAAGTTTTCTCAATTCTCGTTCAGCTTTTTCTAATTCCGCTTGTAGTGATTTTAATTCATCATCTATTCCGACAATACGTTCTTCCTGTTTTGGAATTGATTCGAGCAATTTCTTTCTTCTTTCCCAGGTGCCTCCCCATCTTGTCATCTGACTGATAAGATCTAGAATCTCTTCTCTTTGGGAAGTGAGAGTATCTAGATGTGTAACAATATCAGTGAGTTGTTTTCGTGCAATGGTCAATTCTTTTGATGCTCGTGATAATCTATTCTGAAGTGGAGCTGTTGAAACCATTCCTGATGGAATTATTTTTGGATTACTCGTAATCTTTCCATCCTCTGGTATGACGATACTACCATCCATTGATACTGCTCTGAGATTTTCTTTAGTAGCTAGTCTCGTTGCAATCTTTGGCGTTTTTGTAAGTACGAAATCTCCAATTGCTCTCTGTAGAAGAATCTGTGATTCAGAATCAATATTTAGCATATCCCAGAGCCACCCTTCAATTCCTGCTGTCACTTTGAGAGTAGGTCGTTCAGCATCTTTCCCATTATCTTGTAGAAGAATTATTGGTGAAGGCGCATCTGCATTATCTCTTAGTTTCTGAAGTATTTGAAAATCTGATTCCTCTTTTACAATGAATGCCATAGCTAGGTTATTGGAAAGCACGGCTTCAACTGCAGAAGCAATTGTGTCATCTGCTGAAAATATTTCAATTAGTGGTCCTGTTACTGACTCCAATTTGTGCTCTGCAATTGCATCTTTTAATTCTCTAACACTTTCAGGAATCCTCTTTGAGGTTTCTGATAATCTTAGATTTAATTCGTCAATCTCTTTTTGTAGTGATGATACAAGACTACTCTGAGTGAACCGTTCCTCATTCAATGATGCGAGTTCTCTCTCTAGCTGGCCTTTTCTTAGGACTAGTTCTTTCTCATCAGTTTTCTCCATTATTGTCCAAACATTGGACCACTTACTCTCGATGGATTCTAACTCAGCTTCTTCGATTTGTAGTCTCTCTCTAACACTACGGAGGAGTAAATCTTTTCCCTCGATCTCTACCTGGAGTGCTTTATACTTGCCATGTGCCTCTGCTCTCTTTGTATTCCAATCCGCAAAGGCTTCGAGTTCATCTCTCAGTTTTGTTCTTTCTTCTTCAATAGATTGAATTTCTTCCTGGAGTTCTCTTTGCTTTTCCATGGTCCCTTCTTTGGTTGCAACTATTCTATCGATGTCGTCTCGCAGTTTTTCTTTTCGACTTTTACTTGACTTGACCTGTCTTTCTAATTCTCGAAGTTCAGTGACACGATGTTTAGAATCCCCTTCCAATCGAGCTAGATTTCTTTCCTCTTCTTCTATCTTTGCATCAATTCTACCCATTTCTACCTGAATGCCCGATAATGATTGATTGAGGTTCTCTGTTTCTCTTTCATTTTCTTCTATGCTTATTTCTACTTGAGTCTGTTCTTCAAGTATTCCTACTAATCCCGATTCTTTACCATCAATCTCTGTTTTAATACTGGATACTTTTTCAGAAAGATCGTCAAAAGACGACCACTTCAATTCAAATTCCAGTTCTTTTTCCTGCTCTAGTAGTGCTCTCTTTTTCTCCAGTCTACTCAGGTCATGTTGAAGTAATTCCAATTCTCGTTCAACAGATTTTGATTCGGCTAAGGCAGTTTCTAATCTTTGCCTACTCTGGATGACTTCTGTTTCTTGAAGTACAATCCTATCCCTCAGCGAATCAAGTCCAGTTCCTTCTTCAATCAATCGTCGTACTTCATGAGGATTCATGTCTCGTAAAGCATTGATTCTCTCTTGAGGAATGAAGACAAGTGGATTATCAGTATCTAATCCAAATGACGAAACGATGTGACGGAGTTCTGCAGCTTTAACTCTACGTCCATCAACATAAGCTCGAGGGATTCCATCTCTGTCAATTTTCCGAAGGAATTTTCTATTTTGTCCATTCACTTTTACAGATACTTCTACTTGAGCTGTACTGGCTCCGTGTCTAATGAAATCACTCCACTTCGAATAACGGTTCTCTCGTTGATTAGAGCCTAAAGCAAATTTAAGGGCATGAAAGATTGATGTCTTACCGGACCCATTCGGGCCAGCAAGCACTGTAAGGCCTTTGTCAAATTGAACTACTCCCGAGTAGAATGAGAGGAAGTTATCCAACTTTGCAGATTCAATATATGCTCTTACTGTGCTCACTATCGTTCCCCTAGTTAACGACCCATTATTCTCTGAAGTCTATCACTGCTCTTCTTTGCTCTCAGTAATCTTGTAAGTCGATCTTCTGGAGAGCCATTCAAGAGGTATGGATGTCTTGCAAGGAAATCATGATCCTCTTTAGAGAGAGGCATCCCATCATTCAGTACTTCTATGATTCGCTGAGTTCCCGTATAATCTTCTCCAACTGCCATAAGGTAGAGTTGGTCCAAGAAATCATCAGGATACTGTCCACTGAGTTTGTCTAATTGTGGTTGGGTTGTCCCTGTGGTCTTTCGCATTATTGCATCAAGATATCGCGGATTATTCAATGGGATGACTCCGCTTTTTCCAATTAGGTCCTCAATTTGTTCCCGAGGAATCTGTGCTGAGTCCGTCGATTCTAACATGAAGAGTGATACTGCTAATCGCTTCATACTTGCAAAACTCCATCCTTCTGTAAGTTCAGCAACTACGGTTGGATCAATATCTTCTCGGTTACGCAGAACTTGCTCAAGAACTCGAACCCTGTCTTCTAATGAAGTTCCTTCGAAGACATATGTATTATCAAATGATGATAACAACTCTGCATCAATTTCGCCTGGTCGAGTAGTAGTACCGATTACTAAGACCTCATCTAGATCCCAACTTGTACGAGTTATCTCTTCTAGAAGTATTGCGGACTGGTCAGTATTGCTAGGTGCGATTGCATCCACCCTCTCTACTAACATAACAGAAGGAGAGTTCCTCCTTGCGAACTCAAACCCTACTCTTAGTAACCCTGAACCTCTTTTATCCTCATTTAGAATTTCATTCATCTTTAATCGCACAAGTTTCAATGGCACCTCCCGACAAAGATGATGAGAAAATGATTCAAAATCCATTCCTGGTGGACCAATAAGAAGCACTCTTCCACCAAATTCTAGAACCATTTCTGAGAAACTCTGTTTCAGCGTATCATACCTGTTCATTAAGGAATGATACTCCATGGCTTTCGTTACGACTGAGTATTGACTTATTCTCTCAGCTGGTAACTTTTCTGGTTCTGTCAGCGTGACTGCTTCTGCAAAACTTTCTTTTCCGCTCAACTTGCAACCCCACTTATAGGCCTCTGGAATTTTTTCATGAACCCATATTACAGCTTCGGAGCGAGTACATATGGCGCGCGGTTCAGTCATAAGATAGAACACGAAAGACTATGAATCTTTTTCTTGTCCTCTCCATCTCATCCAGATGATTCCTGACGCAAGGATGATGAAGGACCAGATTAGAAGGTCTCCCAGAGTAGCTACAAGAACATCAACTCCTTGTGGATCGAGCCATATCTGACCAAGTTTCATTAGATGAACTAATGGAAATACAAGAATTCCTCCAAAGAACCTCTTGAGTCTAATGCTATCAATTGAGCAGGCATAATCTACGCCTATTTTTGAGCCAAATACAAAGCCAATTCCTAATGCAGAGCTGTAGAACAAGAAGAGGTAAGTATTGAAAACTTCTGGCATGAGTATCAAATTAATGATTGTACCAGCAGATGATGAGAAGATCATTATAAAAACAGATGTAGCTGCTGCAACAAGCATAGGCATTCCAAGAACAAGACACATGATCGGAACATAGAGTATTCCACCGCCTATTCCAAGTAATCCTGCTGCAATCCCCGTGATGAAGAATCCCGCTCCTGCAAACGCTAACTTAGATTTGTCATTAAGTGGGAGTTGGTATTTCCTAATCTCATAGAATGTATTTTCTCCATTTTGCTTCTTTCGAGAGAATAGCATCATCAAAGCTATAGGAAATAGGCACACGCCGAAGACTATTCGGAAAATGAAATCATCCGTTATCAACGCTTTTAGAAGAACTCCAACATATAATCCTGGGATTGAGATCAGAGCAATGATTATTCCAACTTTGAACATTATTGGTTTCCTCTGATTTCTATTATACTCGATTGTACTAGGAATTGCTAGAAAGAGTGCTGAGAAAAGAGAGACTCCTGTTGAGAAATGCGCCCCTAATCCAAATACTATAATCAATACTGGGGTCTTGAAAGCTCCTCCACTGATTCCAACCATGGATGCACCAATCCCGATTATAAATGATAGAAATGCTACCAAACAGAACTCAATAATTAGCTCCTGCATTCCATATTTTTCCCCCTTCACGTTGAAATCTAGTTTTATGAGGATGTTGCGAAGGCTTTTTTCCATTTAAATTAACATGATTAACGTCCTAATATCATGAAGAGTAAGGTTATTGTTCCGCGCCGCCTGTTACGAAGTTCATAAGCATTATAGCATTACAGATGTATGGTCGTGTTACAATGAGTATTCCTTCAGCTAAGCTAAGAGAACTTGTCAATTCTGTGATTACAACCGTGGAGAGTAGAGGTCTCTTTGTTCACTCAACTGATTTAGAAATCAAGTATACAGATGGTACAACGAACAAAGTACAGACAACTAGATTGCCGCTAATTGTTGGCTCCTGTGTTCTTAATGCGCTCGTTCCCCGGTCTGCAATACTACTTGTAGGTGGACATGGGGGCGGTAAGACGACATTGGCAAAAGTTCTAGGTCGGATGATGACCAGTAAAGGTCTTGAGGAGATTGATAATGGAATTCTGCGTGGACACCCACAACTGACCGAAGAGAAGATGGTTGCCACTCTACGTCCGGGTCCACTAATGAAAGAGGGGATTGAAGTTGTTGTTTGGCGTTCATTTGTGACCGGTTTCTGGAAGATAATAGATGAGGTTAATCGTCTTACACCCCATTCTCAGAATATCTTACTTTCTCTACTAGCTGAAGGTGAAGTCAAGTATTATGATGAAGTAAAGAGATGTGATGAATTCTGTCTGTATGCTACACTGAATCCTGCAGATGTGGGTACATTTGACATAGGACCTCCGTTCCTTGATAGATTTGGAATGGCTGTACCAATTACGATGCCTACAGTTAGTGACTTGGAACTTATTCTTGCTTCGCGTGATGATCGATTGTTTGGATATGATGAATTGTGGCAAGTTCCAGCTCTTCTAACCGAGGAGAACCTTTTGACCATATGGAATCTTGCAGATAAGATTCCTGTTTCTACAGAAGCCTCTGAGTATATGAGGTCACTAGTTCGAGAGTTTGGTGCTTGTATACGCGGCGATAAGAGTCAATCCTCTGGCTTAACCGTTGAAACGGGTCTCTGTGATGGTTGTCACTTCAATACTGCAAAGAGTGTATGTAACAAAGTAATCATTCCATTAAGTGTACGTGCTGTAAAGGATTTGAACAGGTATGCAAAGGCTGCAGCATGGCTGGTTGGTGCCCAAGAGGTTTCAATTGAAATTGTGAAGTCTTTAGCACCCCTTGTATTCTGGCATCGAACCCGATATATCCGGGATGAACTTGAACGGTCTCCTTACTATGGCGATATCTATGCTTTTACACAACATCTTGTTGAATTAGCTACTTCTAGGTTTGCACAGAGGAGTCCTGCAATCGAAATTATAGAAAATATGAAGATTGGAAAACAATCGAAGGAATCGTTAGATGAGCTCAAAGAAATGGCAAAGAGCGATCTTCTTGTTCGTCTTGATTATGCTCAATTTGCAAAGGACCTCGGAAAATCAAAGTATACAAAGACCGTACAAGATATAGAAAAGGGAATCAAAAGCAAGAACATCGATAGACTCTCAGAGTTACGAGATCAACTGCTTCTTGATACTGATTTTCCAAATAGAAGTATGCTATTAAAACAGACAACCGATGCGCTCCATAAATTAACACTGACTCAATTCGAATTAACCTTTGATCAGTGGGAAGACATTTGGAGTTCTATTGGTATCACTTATCCAAAATTAACACCCGTGCTCAAGGAGACCCTTGAACCCCCGAAACGGAAAGTCCTCAGAATAGATGGTCTCACCCTTGTAATCTATGTTACAGGTAAATCACCAGAGTCACCAGTATTTTTGGAAATATCAGGAGGTTCTGAGGCAATGAAATTAAAACAGGATTTAGAGAATCAATTAAAATCATAGGAGTCGAACTAATGGATACAATAAGCAACGAATCTACTGGTAGTGATACCCTCAGATTGGTTGCTGGAAATGCATGGTCTCAAGCAATTCAAGATTTCTATTATCCACCACTCCCAGAACCTGTGGTTGAACATGACCACAATGCATCAAGTTTCTTCTATATAGACTCGGAGAGCTGGACAGTTCATCTGAATACTGCAGGTGTTCCAGTTCATATGATATCATCGGATGCAGAACAATATCTAACATCTGTATGTCATCATGAGATTCAACACTATCTTCTGTGTCCTTTTGATGGTATTATGAACGGGCGAATGTTCACAGCTGCTCGTAAGCATGTCAATGATGCGACTGCGATGTTTATCTGTAATTTATATGCAGACCTTGTTGTTGATTCTAATCTTCTGAAAAGATTTCCAACTCTCACACATCAGCGGATTAATTCATCAATCCATGATTCTGCTGTACGAATTCATGACCATAGTGACCTTTGGAAACTGATTGTTGCTTGTTATAGAGTGATGTGGGGATTTCCAATTCCACCTACAATCAGTATAGACCAATCCATCTTTGATGTGGCAACAAAAATAATAGCTCTTGCAAGAAAGTCAATAGACCAAGAGCACCGCTGGCCTAAGGCCTGTCAGAAGATTGCAAAGATCATCTCCGATGTGTTGCCTGAGAATGAGAGTGGTCTTCCTGGTTCCAGTCCAGGGGATTCCAAGAATGTAGTAAAGGAAAATCTGGATGGGTCATCTGAAAGATTAGAAATACCAATTGATGTAGATGCAATAATGGGCAATCCTATTGAGATACGTAATGGTGACCGTGCATCCAAGTGCAATGAAAACACAAAGTCATCAGATACCGAAGAAGAGATGGGGCGTCTTGCAATAGAGGTAGAACGTCTCGGTGGAGATCTCGAAGATCTACAAGGTGTTTACCTGACTGCAGGTATCGGGGATGAGCGAGCTGCTTGGATACGATTTTGGTACAGAGCAAAAGCACGTGGTGAGATTAGATTCGAGGTTGAGAAAGTCCGAAAAACTAGTGCAGTACCTCTTACACCTGATACTTGGCGATTGGGAGATCCTATGGATGAGTTAGATATCGTGCAATCGCTTCAGGCATTTCCAGTTCTTATTCCAAACAGAACAACCCGTAAATGGCAGCAGTTCGAGACAACAAGCTTAGAGGCTAGAAAATCGATGCCTGATATGTTGATAGTTATCGACTCATCTGGATCGATGACTTGGTCAACTAGCAATAAAAAGATCTCAGGTAGCTATCATACAGCATTGGTTGCTGCTTTTGCGGCTATGGAGTTTGCATTTCGCCGTGGGTGTAGAGTATCCGCTATTAATTTCAGCGATGGAACTCAGACGAGTGATTGGTCCAATGAACGTGCACCTGTAGAACGAGTTCTCTTGACATATCAGGGTGGAGGTACTGTAGCGCCTACACAAAAAATCATTGATGCATGTGCAAAGGCTGAATCCAAAGTCATAACTCTTCTCATCACTGACGCTGAGGTAGCAAACTGGAAGCAGATGGTCAGCACAATCAATCGATTATCAATGCAGGAACATAAACTCTTCATGTTCCATATTGGTGCAGGAACAAGCAATCGAACAAAAAAGATACACGAGTCATTGGTCAAAGCTGGGGCTTCAGTCTATCCGATTAAATCTGTGAAAGATCTGCCAGGATTAGTAGTCCGTGAAGTTCGTTCTGTTTACAGGAAAAAATAGGTGATTTGCTCCACAGAAACTTTTATCTCGTGCATGCCGCGGGAATCAGTTCGTTACCCTCACTACTTAGAGGGCTCCTTAGAGGTCTTTATTCATGTACGAGGTTCTCGACAAGAAAATTCTCAACGATGTTACAAAGATGATGGTTGTAAGGGCTCCTGATGTATCGAGAGTCTGTAAACCAGGTCAATTTGTCATGATTCGTGTTAATGAAACTGGTGAACGATTTCCCCTAACAGTGGCTGATTTTGACCGTGAAAAAGAAACAGTGACAATCACTTTCCAAGAGGTTGGTAAGTCTACAAGACTACTCGGTAGCCTGAACGTTGGTGATTATATCATGGACTTTGTTGGTCCGCTAGGCAAACCTTCTCCAGTAGACAAGGTTTATGGAACTGTCGTTGCTGTTGGTGGTGGTTGCGGAAGTGCGATTGTCTATCCTGTTGCTAGAGCATTCAAAGAGGCAGGAAACACACTCATTACAATTAATGGTGCAAGGACAATGGATCTCCTCCTCTATCGAGACCAACTCAAGGAAATTAGTGATGAGTGGTACGAAACCACTGATGATGGTACCTGTGGTACTCATGGATTTGTTACGACTGTTCTTGGCGATTTGATAAAACAAGGCAGAAAGATAGACCTCGTGTTTGCAGTTGGACCCGCCCCAATGATGAAGTTTGTTGCAAAGACAACCGAAGAAGCTAAGATTCACACATTGGTCAGTCTAAACTCCATAATGGTGGATGGAACTGGAATGTGCGGGGCTTGCAGAGTCAGTGTTGATGGAAAGATGAAGTTCGCTTGTGTTGATGGACCAGAGTTCGATGGTCATAAGGTTGACTTCAACGAATTGCTGTCCCGATTGAATGCTTATGTTGAGCAAGAAAAAATAGCGAATGAAAGATGGAAGAAGGAACAGGGAGGTGCCTAAGAATGACTGACGCAGAAAAACCAAAGAAAGAGCGAAAACCTCCGACAAAGAAAGTTCCAATGCCTGAACAAAATGCCAAGAAACGAGCTCATAATTTCAATGAAGTTGCTCTTGGATATTCAGCAAAACAGGCAGTAGAAGAAGCAGAGAAGTGTATGCAGTGCAGAAATCCTAAATGCATAAGCGGATGCCCCGTTGAAGTACCAATCAAAGATTTCGTGAATCTTGTCAAAGAAGGTAAATTCATGGAAGCTGCTGCTAAGATCAAGGAGACAAACAGTCTTCCTGCTGTCTGCGGTCGTGTCTGCCCTCAGGAGACCCAGTGTGAAGCATCCTGCATCTATGGTATTCGTAATGAACCAATTGCAATTGGTAGGCTTGAACGCTTTGTTGCAGATTATGCACGTGAGCACGGTGAGCCTCTACCAGAACTTCCGCCTAAGATTGGAAAGAGGGTTGCTGTTGTTGGTGCAGGTCCTGCTGGTTTAACCTGTGCTGGAGACCTCATCAATATGGGTTATGATGTCACAATCTATGAAGCCTTTCACAAACCAGGTGGTGTTCTGGTCTATGGAATCCCAGAATTCCGACTTCCAAAAGACATTGTCATGGCAGAAGTAGATTTTCTGGAGAAACTTGGTGTTGAGGTTAAACTAAACCATGTAATTGGGAAGATTAGAACTATCGAAGAACTCATGAAAGAAGATGACTATGAGGCGGTCTTCATTGGGAGCGGCGCTGGTGCTCCAAACTTCATGCCCATCGATGGAATGAACTTGATCAATGTCTTCTCCGCCAACGAATTCCTTACTCGTGTAAATCTCATGAAAGCTTACGAATTTCCTGACTATGATACACCAGTAAAGATTGGTAAGAGAGTAGCAGTCATCGGTGGAGGGAACGTAGCTATGGATGCTGCAAGAACATCTCTACGGCTTGGTGCAGATGAGGTCATTATTATCTACAGAAGGGCTCGTGAGCAATTACCCGCCCGTTTAGAAGAGGTGCATCATGCAGAAGAAGAAGGAGTCAAGTTCAACTTCTTGGTGAATCCAATTGAAGTACTTGGAGATGAGAAAGGTTCTGTTAAGGGAATGAGATGCATTCGTATGGAGCTTGGTGAACCTGATGCTTCTGGCAGACAGCGACCCGAGCCTGTTGAGGGTTCTGAATTTGATTTTGATGTTGATATGGTGATTGTCGCTATTGGTAATTCTCCGAATCCCATCATTCCTGAGACCACACCCGGTCTCAAGATATCAAAATGGGGAACCATCGAGATTAATGAGGAAACCGGCATGACTGACGTTTCAGGAGTATTTGCTGGTGGAGATATTGTGACTGGTGCTGCAACAGTTATTTCAGCTATGGGTGCTGGAAAACGTGCAGCTCGAGGAATTCACGATTACCTGAGTAAATAAGAAGTGAGAGGGGTCATGGTGACCCCTGTATTTTCTTTTCTAATTTTAACAACTTTTTTCTACACTAGTTGCTACTACTATATGAGGATTTTACCTCAATGGGAGTTGAATTGAGTGAGCCAACGAACTAATCAAATGGTCGCTGTTTGTGCTGTCATCATAATTGGAATTGGTGGTCTTCTTATTACAATGGGTATCTTTCAAAATTTAAACCCTGGAACAACTACGACAACTAGTACAACAACTTCAACTACTGACACAACAACTTCAACCACAGATACAACGAGTACAACAGATACTACAACATCAACTATTACAGATACAATCACAACAGGAACTACCCCTACGACCACTGATACAACAACGACTACTACTGGTACAACTACCACCACGACAGGGACCACAACGACAACGACAACAACTACTCAAGAACCTTACACGTTAGTAGTTTTGTCACGACATGATATATCAGTTCAAGATGTCTTTGAATCTGCATTTCTTGCTTCATCCTTTGCTATCGAGAATAATATTGATGGTATAACTTGGCGGACACCTGCTGATGAATACTGGGATGACCTTATCGAAGCTGGAACTATTGATGTCTGTTGGGGTGGGGGTTCAGAACTATTTGATTGGCTTATTACTGGTAATTATTTATCTCCCCTCACTAGTCCACTGATGCAAGAAGTTGAATCCAGAGTCAACGATACTATTGCAGGAATGCCAGCAAAACGTAACAATACAGCTGACCAATTAGTCTGGATTGGATCCGAGATCTCCTCCTTTGGATTCACCGTGAATCATGATTTCTTAGAGTCATTTTCATTACCTGTTCCAACAGCTTGGGCTAATCTTTCAGAACCAATCTATGGAAGTCTACTCCCTACTGTGCCATCAATCGCAATGGCTAATGCTCCAGATTCTGCATCTCACAAGTACATCTATGATATGATTGTACAACTAATGGGTTGGGATGATGGATGGATTCATCTAAGTAGAATGGCAGGGAATGCTGCTATTTATGGTGGGAGTATTGAAGCTCAGATGGCTGTTGAGAATGGAGAGAGAGGTATTATTCCTTGTATCGACTATTATGGATTTAGGACTCAATCAAACAATCCTTCCTGTGAGTACATTGTCCCATGTGATGGGACCGTAATCTCTCCTGATCCGATTGCAATTGCTAACTCAACAGCTAACAAGACAATGGCTGAGGGATTCATTGACTTTGTTCTCTCCCCCTATGGTCAATCTCTTTGGTTTGATGAAGATATCCAACGGTTGCCTATAATGCGAGATGCTTTCAAGGTGTCAGGAGTTACAGGAGTTGAAGACCTCTATTCAATATTTAATCAGACTGCAAGAAGTATTTCATTCGCGATTAACCAAACTCAGTCTTTATTGACCTCCTTACCCTTTGCACGATATTATGAATCAGTCCTAACTGATTCACATGTGGAGCTGGTAAATTGCTGGCAAGGTATTGTTGAACAGTATTATCTTGGTACTATCACAAAATCAGAGCTTGACATGTATGCAAGTCAGATGGGCGACCCAGTTTCAATTACGGATCCCAAAACCTCCGTCTTAGAGAAATTCACACTTGATTATGCCTTGAGAATAAATCACGACATGACATATGACTCAGCATATAGTTCGACAGTGCAGTCTCGGTGGACAGCTGCTGCAAAGATTCAATATCTTTCTGTATATGCTTCATTACCAACAAGTTCCCTGAGCCCGTATGTAACGAGTCCGAGTCTTCTTAACACTTTGCAGGCGTTATTGACACTTTTTATTGGGTCTGGTGGATTTGCAGTTATAGCTCTCGGAATCCAGAAGTATGACTAGATGTTTCAATATTCAGACAGAGATGATACAAAACACACTCGAATTATCAACCTCAATTAATTCCATATCCAGATCGAGATTTGTGGATAACTCCTCAAAATCAGTTTGATTGAAGGTAGTAGCTGTAAATCCGTCATCGCAAACAATAACTCCGTTCTTTGTCTTCTCCCAATCAATTTTTCCAAGGAGCCCCTCGTTAGATTGCATCTCGAACCATTGTAGGCGAGACTCCCAGAATTTATCGGAATAACTCGAAAATATACACTTGCCACCTGGTCTTGTGATTCTTACACTTTCTTGTATGAGGATTTGCGGATTTATCTTGAATGCAGAAATTCCATTCTGGATGCATATTACCTTGTCAAAAACTTCTTTTGGGAACGGAAGGCATTTTGCATTGGCTTGGATTAAATGTAACTTTGGATTGAGTGCAGTGTATTCCTTTGCTAGTGTCAAACTATCTTGGGATACATCGATTCCAATAATCTTGAAACTCTTTGGAATTAATTTCTCTAGCACTCGTCCATACCCACATCCCAATTCCAAAACGCAATCTGATTTTTCTACATGACTTAGAACAAAATCAATCTCCGCAGTGAGATACTTTTGGACTCTTAGAGGTGCGATATCATAACATCTCTTTAGTCGGTCTGATGACAACTTCTGAGAGTAGTAGTGACTCATTCTGACCTATCTCAGGTGTCAATTCTAGTTATGTTTTCTCATTGAATGTCGATAGTATCCTTTTTCTTATCCCAGACCTCATCCTTCTCTTCCCAGACAGGTTCACTGTAATCTTCTTGAGGACGAGTAAGATAGATGAGTGTGAATAGTTCAATAAATGAAACACCCATTACACCGAGACCAATGAGATAGAAAAGGGCTACAATAAAATTCGATATGTAGAGAAATAGCATGAGCGGTAAAAGTGTCACCATGGTTATACCCAATGCCATTAGGCATATGATGATAGAAACCAGATAGAATTCCTTGAAATGATTTCTACTTCTGTTAAACATTAACAGATCCATTATAATTATGAAACATGGTCCTGCTATTGATGATAGATAATCCACGATTCCACTTGATAGGGTAAAGTAAGCTAAAATCCCTATCGAACTTCCAAAGAAGATGATTCTTGATACTTTTACAAATCGTAGGATGTAAAAGCTAGTGCTCCTATTATCGACCTTATTTTCCACGATTAATCCCAACTTACGTTTCGTTTATCATCAAATGAATTTTATTCTTTAATCAGACTTGGAATAACTGCATTGAAATACCAAGTTTACCTAAACAGAATATAGAAAGAGCGTGACTTGTTATGGATTCACTCCCGATTTCCACTCAAGAGATGAGGTCTCTTGAACTGAATGCTAAATATCTTGGAGTTTCGCATAGTATTCTAATGCAGATTGCTGGCAGAGAGGTTGCTCGAGTAATCATTGATAATGAACAGGTTGAGCATAAATCAATAGTAATTATGTCTGGTCTTGGTGGAAATGGTGGAGATGGCATTGTTGCAGCAAGGTATCTTGATGAGGTAGGTGCCCATGTCGAGGTCTTCCTCTTAGGTCATGAGAAGACTATCTCAAATGAAGACACAGCCACAAACTGGAATATTCTCAAAAATCTAAAACGCATATCCATTGCCACTCTCAAAACTGAGTCTGATGTTAAATCTTGCAAATCTATTGAAAGAGCAGATATTCTCATTGATGGAATAATGGGATTTGGACTGCATTCAAAACTTAGGGAACCTCTCCTAACTGCAGTGAAATTCATTAACAAATCAAAAGCAACCAAATATTCTATCGATGTACCTACAGGTATTGATTCTGATACAGGAGCAGTCCATGGTGATGCTGTAAAAGCTGATCATACAATCTCTCTTCATGCAACAAAAATTGGTGTTTTGCATGCTAAGGAGCATTCAGGTAAAATCCACATCGTAACAATAGGAATTCCGAGGGAAGCATCATATACATGCGGACCAGGTGATTTGGCGGCATATAATTACCCCCGCAGCACAACTGCTAAGAAAGGTGACTCAGGCAAAATTCTGGTCATCGGTGGGAGCGATGTATATTCAGGAGCTCCTGCGCTCTCCGGGATGGCAGCATTGAGAACCGGATCTGATTTAGTTAGCATTCTCGCTCCAGAACCCGTTGTTCCTGCAATTCGTGAATACAATCCAAACTTGATGGTCACCAGTCTGGGAACAAAAATTTTCCAACCAGAATCAGTCGACCTGGCTATTGATCTGGCTATGAAAAATGATGTGACAGTCATCGGTCCTGGTCTAGGAGAACATCCCGAGACCTATGTTGCTGTACAAACTTTCATTGCTAGGATGGTCGAACTTCAGAAACCCATGGTTATTGATGCAGATGGTCTCAAGGCTCTTGAAAAATCACAGATTAAACTACATCCCGATAGAACTGTTTTGACGCCGCATTGGGGTGAATTGAAGATCATAATGCACGCAGATATTGGTGAGTCTAATGACCTTGAAAATCGTACACAGCGAGCTCTGGATGCCGCCATGCAATATGAAAGCGTAGTTTTACTTAAAGGTCATGTAGATGTCATTGCGTATCCTGATGGAACAACAAAACTCAACAGAACTGGTGTACCTGCGATGACAGTCGGAGGTACTGGTGATGTATTGACTGGTATAATCGCATCTCTTCTCTCTAGAAGGGGCAATGCATTTCAAGCAGCCTCTGCCGGAGCTTTTGTATCTGGTGTAGCTGGTGAATTAGCTGCAGGTGAAAAGGGAGAACACATTGTTGCCACCGATTGCATCGAGAAGATACCTGATGTATTCTTAAAATTCTAGGTCAACCTATCCTACAACTACTCAATGATGGGCATCTGTTCAAGAAGGTCGCGAGCTAGAATCTTATTTTCCTTAGTGATTGGAACCCAAACTATACCAACATCTGGCTGACCATAGAGTAAAACAGAACCTTCTGGAGCTAATAAAACTGCAGGAAAACCAAGTAGGTCTTCTTCTCCATCAACTTTCACAAGTGTGGTCTCTTCATTCTGTATTGCTGTATCAATTGTCGACCAAGCTTCAGGATAAATGACTGCTGCAGGATTATAGATGAGGTACTCACACGGTGCTTGGAATTCTCTTTGATATGTTCCTCTCTTTGTAATACCGTCAATTATCATTACATGAGGTGTGTACCCTAGGTCTAGAATTGTTGCAACTGTTACGTCGCCAACTGCAATCACCATCTTTGGAGACTCGTCTTCTATTCTTTTGACGACTCGTTTCTCTGGAGGTCCATCCTTGGCATCATAAACATCTCCTTTTGGTGTAGCTAATCCCGCTCGTCCTCCGAATTGAAGAAGCCGAGGTGGTTCTTGGGTTCCCCTTAGTTTCCTTCCGAGTCGATCAATTTGTCCATTTCTGATTCTAGCTGATGCCAGTTTGTCACCATCATGAGCACGAACAGGTAGTAAAAATTCGATACTATCTTCAACACCAAGTTTCTTCTTTCTGAAATCCAAAGCACCTGATTGAATCTCTGTACAGCATGGTCCTTCGTACATCAAAAATACTGCATCTTCATCCAAGGAGAGTAGCTCTTCGTTCTTTGTGATACCTCTAACCTCTATTATCCCATCTAATTTGCAATCTGTGATATACTCCTTAAGTCGCTTGATACGTATATCAAGTGGTTGAATTAGACTTTCTAGTTCTAAATCTCTGCTGATTAGATCACCATCAGTCACACCAGCAACGGGGTCTGGCATTTCTGCTAACCGATCAATCATGATCTGATGCCCAAGATGAAGACGATCAAAGAGATTCAAAGCCCATGTTACCATATCACTCACGCTATAATTAACCGAAATTGGAACACTTAATATAATTGGTTTCCTTTCAAGTTTCAACGAAAAGGGATGTATTAACTAGTGAAGATGCTAGCTGTCGCAGATGTACATTGTCCGAGATTCCTTCCTGAATTCAAGCAATCTCTAGAGCAATTCAGTGCACCTGAGGTCTTCTTCTTTGCTGGTGACATGATCAATAGAGGTAAAGCTGAAGAATATTTGACGATCCTTGACCTAATCGAGGAGAAATTAGGTACTGGTTTTCCCATAGTTGCTTGTTTTGGAAATGAGGAGTATAATGAGGTACGAAAAGAGATACTCTCCTTGATTGGGGATAGGATGGTCTTTCTTGATGAAAAATCAACAACTATTGAAATTGACTCGTTAAAACTTGGAATAATTGGCACACAAGGGTCTCTCGATAAAGCAACAAGCTGGCAACGAAGAAATATGCCTAGAGTTAAGGGAGTATTCGAGAGACGGGCTAGAAGAGCGGCTTCACTTCTTAAGAAGATGGATGAATCCATTGACAAGAAAATTCTTCTAATGCATTATAGCCCCTGTCTAGAAACATGTGAAGGTGAGGATGAACGAGCATTCTCCTGGTTAGGGAGTAGAAAATTCTACAGAGTTGTTAGGGACTATCAACCAGATTTGGTCATCCATGGACATGTGCACAATTCAAAGATACACAAGGCAATGATTGGAAATACATTGATTCATAACGTGTCTCTACCAGCTGTTGGTAGAATCACTGAATTAGACATCTGGGAATGAAACACATGAAAATTGCAGCAGTGGCTGACATTCACTATCCTCGGTTCTTCTCTCAATTTGAGAATTCTCTCAAAAATATAGACAGACCTGATATTTTCCTTTTAGCAGGAGATATTGTAAATCGAGGGAATTCAGAGGGTTATCCAATTGTTATCGATGCAATCGATTCATACTTCAGAGGGATTCCAATCGTAGCCTGCTTTGGAAATGAAGACTACAATATATCCCATAATGAACAACAAATTGTGAACTTGGTCGGAAGACGTGTGATATTCCTTGACAACGAATCGACCTCTTTTTCAATAAAGGATTCAAACATCGGAATTGTAGGAGTATCCATTGTTAGTGGGCGGGTAAAGGAGGTTTCTGCCATTCGTTCTGTGTTTGAAAAACAGACTCGATGGATTTCGCAATCCCTCAAAGAACTAGCTGCTTTTGCATCTGAAGTAATCATCTTATCCCATTATAGTCCTCTTGCAGAAAATGAATTATCATTCTCTTGGTGGTTTGGAAAGGCGATAGAAAATCATAGACCCTCATTAATTGTGCATGGGCATATTCATGATTCAATAGAAAACAAAGTTGTAGTAGAGTCCACGCCGGTATTTAACGTGGCTCTACCAACAGTAGGATCCATTACTGAGATTAATCTTTGAGTCTACTCATGTCCTGTGACTTTCATTACAGGCTCGAACTTGTACCCGTAGACAATAATCCCACCTTGACCAAATTCCTTGATTTTTCGGAAGCAAGCACGGACGCGCATTCCAATTTTGACATCTTCAGGATCAATATTAACAACTTGCGCTGTCAATCGAGTACCTTCATCGAGTTCGACTTGAGCAACGACATACGGGATTTGTCGTTTGAAATCTTCAGGAGCTTGACGCACTATGGAGAATGAGTAGATTTTACCCAATCCCTTGAAAGTGAAATCGACTAGTTTTCCTTTTCTTCTACATTCTGGACATACGGGACGTGGAGGGAAGAAGTGGGTACTACATGTTTCACACATATTTCCTTCAATCCTGTACATTGAATGTATTCGTCGCCAGACTTGAGCAACACCTTGTTCTGCCATTTGATATCATCTCCCAATAATGTGAACTATACTGGTGGCACCTGTACCACCTATGTTCACTGCGAGTCCTTTCTCTGCTCCATCGACTTGACGCTTATCCGCATCACCTCTGAGCTGCAAAGCTATCTCGACTATCTGTGCCACTCCTGTCGCACCTACTGGGTGACCGCGAGCCTTGAGACCGCCAGATGTGTTGACAGGGAATTTACCACCTATCTCAGTGATACCTTCTTGTAGGGTTTTTCCACCTTCACCCTTTGGACAGATTCCAACATCTTCAGTCAGTATGATCTCACCTATGGAGAAACTATCGTGCAACTCAAGAACATCTATATCCTTGATTTCGAGATTTGCTTCTTTGAGTGCATTTTTGGTTGAGGTCACAACTGCATCCATTCTAGTGATGGATTTTCTATCATGCAATGCAAGAGTATCACTACGTTGTTCTGATGATTCAATATAGACAGGAGTATCTGTGTATTTCCTAGCTAGATCCTCTCTGCACATCACAAGACCTGCAGCTCCATCAGTAACTGGAGAAGAATGTAGTACTCGCAGAGGGTCTGCAAGCATTCCAGATTTCATCACAACTTCAAGTGGTACTGCTTTTTGAAACTGAGCAAATTCATTATGTACCGCATTTGCATGATTTTTCACTGTAGGTAGTGCTAGATGTTCCTCAGTGGTTCCAAACTCGTGCATATGTCTTCGTGCCATAAATGCATAAAGTGCAGGGAATGTTGCACCAAACATGCCTTCCCATTCCCAATCACTAGCAACAGAAATTGTATTCATTGCTTCAGTCTGATTGACATCACTCATCTTTTCGCTACCAAGAACAAGCATGACATCATGTTCACCTGATTTGATTGCCATGTAGGCTTGCCTGACAGCTGCACCGCCGCTAGCACAAGCAGCTTCAACACTGTACGCAGGAATATCGCCAAGACCCCCCATATCCACAGCAAGGGCACCAAGATGCTCTTGGCCAGTGAATCTACCCGCACTCATGTTTCCTATGACCATACCATCAATATCTGACCCAGGTACTCCCGCGTCAAAAATTGCATACATTCCAGCCTCTAGAGAGAGGTCTCTAATATTTTTGTCCCAAAGTTCTCCAAACTTTGCCATTCCAACTCCAGCAATTGCTACTCTATTTCCCATTCTTAGACCTCCTTAACCAAGTGCTTTGATTTTCCTCCGGTACTTTGCATATGTTGCATAATCTACGTAGGTCTTACGATTGATATAATCATCAACGGTAGGAACTTCTCCTCTCCTCTCTTCTATATCATCTTCAACTGTTATTGAGAAAGCATCACTTCCTGCACCTGAACCATAGGCTACCATAAAGATTCTTGATCCAG
Organism: Candidatus Thorarchaeota archaeon MP8T_1; assembly: GCA_002825465.1. The sequence goes on along the minus strand of PJER01000001.1, from coordinate 179,152 downwards.
GTTTAGCAATATCCAAAAGTCGTGCCAATCCCATCATAGCAGAACCTGAATAGGTATTGCCAATCTGACGTACAACAAGACTATCTTCAAGCTTCGCTGCGGGGACACCTAATTGTGCACCCATTGCGACTGGGAATTTTCCATTTGGCATGTGGAATACAAAGTAATCATAATCGTCAATTGTCGTCTTTGTTTTCTTCAACAAGGATTTTGCACCTGCTTCAACATGTCGAAAGTAAGCTGGTTCCCCAGTAAATCGCGCGCCATGTGATGGATAGTCCTCACCTTCTCTTCTCCAAAAGTCTGGAGTATCAGTGGTAAACGATACTGTTTCATTGATTGTCGCTAGTGGCTTTTTCATCCCAATCAGAAAAGCTGCGCCACCTGCTGCTGCTGAATATTCTAGTGCATCACCAGGTCTTCCCTGTGCTGTATCTGAGCCAATTGCCAAGCCGATCTTAATCATCTTAGATTGCACAAGTCCCATTGCCATCTGAATACCCGCGGTACCGGCTTTACATGCGAATTCCAAATCTGCACATGTCATATCATGAGTTGTTCCAATTGCTTCAGCAACAATTGTTCCTGTGGGTTTTACCGCGTAGGGATGAGACTCAGACCCAACATATACTGCTCCAATTTCTCTAGGATCTATCTCTGCGCGTTTTACTGCATTGCGTGCTGCCTCTACAGAAATTGTGGCAACATCTTCATCGGGTCCTGGAACTGATTTTTCAAAGACACCAAGTCCTTTTCCGATAGTCCCACTAAAATCACCCCAGACTTCCGCAATGTCTGTAGTTTTTATCCGATAGCGTGGGATGTAGACTCCATATCCAATAATACCAACCATAGGCAATTCTCTCCTTGTATAACAAATCGGTGAACGTCGAATTGCGTTACGTCATTATTTTAAGGTGGTTCTGGCAAGGTTCTTATGAATATTGCGTTGAAGCCGATAGTTTTGTAACGACTATCACCGATTATTCTCTATCTCCTTCGGTTAATGCCGACAGGATTTTGAGCTCGTTATACTATTTATTCCTAACGACAGAACAACGCTGATTGCTGATTTCTCCTTAGCTCTTTGTCGAAGAATGCTGTGTGAATTAACCTCATAAGGCCGGACGTGTATATTCATTTGGTGGAACATTTGTCGGATACACTCAAGGAAAAACGAATTCAAAAGATCACCTTGGAAGAAGCGAAGACGGTTGCTCAATTGCTTATTGATCTTGGTCTATCCACTGATCACGTTGTCTTAGTTGATGGAAAGAGTGTTCCCTTGGACTTTCAGCTAGATGAAAATGAAAGCGTTGTAATTCTACCGAGAATTGCTGGCGGCTAAGATCTTAGATAAATGAATCCAGAAAATCTTGAATTGCAGAAGATAACTCTCTCTTTGTTAATCCTCTCATTGCATATACATTATCACGAATAGCTTGTTCTAATAGTCGTGCAGAACCTGAACTGTACTGTGTTGCTTTCTTTGGAGTGAGCGCAACCTCCGCAGGCACTCCGAGATTCATTGCTAATTCACGAAAGACTAGTTTTCTGGAAGGTCGCTTAGATGGAATGATGTTCAAAGAAGCTGGTATAGTCAAAGCAGTCCTAGCAAACTCTGTATACGAGTATGGGAAAAACACATCGATTCCATGTGCCTTGACAGCTTTCGAGTCTCGTGTTAGATTGACTTGATCAGTAATGGAGAAATCTGCCCAGAGTGCCATCTCTACAGCCTGTGGACCTTTTTCAACCATCATCTTCTCGTATCTTGCATATCCCCCGAATATTTCATCTGGACCTTGTCCTGACACCAGAAGTTCATAACCTCTTGATTTCGCCTCTCTCGCTGCAACAAAGAAGGGGATTACTATCTCTATATCCATTCTCTTCCTACTATCAATTTCCTTCATTATTTCAGGCAGTATGTTCCAAATCATTCTCGAAGTAAGTTCGATTTCCACAAGTGGTAAATTCATCAATCTTGCTGCACGAATAGCATTTTTAGCATCATGCGAGTTCTCTGCACGGGCAGTGATTAGTAATGTATTATCACACACTTTCTTTGTCATCATAGCAGCAAGAGAACTATCAACACCACCGGAAAAGAGGACTGCGCATCTAGTCTTGTTCTCTATGGGTTTGAAAGCATCTTTCAGATGCCTATGTAAAAGTTTCAAGATTTGAACTGGGTCTGCATCACGCTGTACTTCCGGTCGCGTTGCAAGACCTGTCATATGAACGAAATGTCCCCTAAGCGTTTGTATAACTCATGTACCTGAATGAACTGATGTTTGATTATTTAGGAACATCTTGGAGTATGACCTGATTGACACCTGTTATTTTATTCAGTCTTCTATTGAAGGCGTCCACTTCAACTGTCAATTGTTGTGGAGTAAAATAGCACTCATAATAACACTGGTCTGCCGCTTGACAGATACCGCTAGTGAATAGAATATCCTCAAGCCCTACCTCCATAAAGACCATTGTGAGCTCTTCAAGGAAGCTTTTACTGAGTTTATCAATCACGAGTTTTAGGTACATAACATGCGCGCTATCAACCGGGTACATTTTCACATTGCCATCTTTCATAATGAGAATGGTCAAACCATATTTATGACCGATTTTCTCAATGAACTCTGCTGGGAGAGTGATAGTGTCACCCTTCTCAATTTTTAGAACTCTTGCTTGAGTCATATCGCCTTTGGTCAAACATATCTGCCTCCGGACAGTCATTACGCACTTTGTACGTCTTGATTATATCTCTTGTGGGTCGACTGAAAAATCATTCCCTTGAGCCAAACCATCTTCGAATTCTAGTCAATGCTTCCATCTCTGGTTTCTCTACCACTCGTAGATGCCATTTGGGAGTCTCATCATGGCAGTATTCTAGAAAGGCTACTTCGCCTCCGGATCTAATTTTCTCCATCTCTTGGAGTTTTCCATTGAGCCATGCTTTTCGGGATACAGGCATCCGTATTGTAGCCATATCAAAGAGGGATGGATGTAAATCAAAAATGAGTGCTCGGTCCTTCATGTATTCAAGTACTCCTTCTTGTAAGGCACTACTGATTTTCTCCCTATCAGTGAAGAATGAAGCTGCTACTGACATATTGGGAAACTTCTCAGGAATATTTAGAGCAAAATTAAACGATCTATTGAATTTTGAGAGATGCGTTGCAGCATCCAAGAAGAGGATTGTCTCAGGCTTTCCTTCGAATTCGTCCTCTGACATGTCAATACCTGATTCATCTATATCCTCATCCTTTTCTATTATAGTCTGAATGAGTTGGTCTGTTACAGGGGGAAGATCTTCTTCTGAGATATCATCTAATGACTCATAGGACATGTCTTCATCATCGATATCACTTCTTTTCTTGTCTTTCTTCTTTGCATCGTCGATGTGTTTAGGTCGACGGTGGGGTGGAATATAACCAATTTCTTCAACGAGGTGTTGTAATATCAATGGAAGGAAAAGATCGTACAGCGTACCCCTTGTTTCTGTTACTAATAGAATTGGTTTGAAAGAACTAACTGCTTCAATAAGACCTGAAGTGAAATCTGGAGAGTCGTCAAAGAACTTCCTGAGATTTTCCTCAGAATAGCCCTTTTCCACTCTCTCAGTCCATTCTTGGTAGACTTCTTTCATTTCCTGTTTTCTTCGATCCTTGACCATACTCATGAATTTGCCAAGATACTTCACTCCACGAGAGACTGCTGTAGTCGGACTGATGAAGACAGTCATAAGTCCTACTGCCTCACCTGCATATTCGCTTGCTTCAGCACTACGTATTTTGCCCATAACTTCTTCTGTCAATGATGGTGGACCTAATTTTTCTATTAGGACCTCAATCATCCCTTCAAAGTTTTCAAATGAAGCATCAGCAGGACCAATATTTTCTCCTACCGGTGAAGCATCTGATAGAACTTCTGAGAATATATTGGGACGCTTAGCTAACCAGCTTAATGGTATCTTCAGACTCTGATACTCGTGCAGCCAATTTCGTTCTGATTCTTTTGGTCCGAAGTAGTATTTGATAGCATCAGGGAAAAGTCCACTGAAAATCTCCATGAATTGATCAAAACCGGATCTTGTACTAAGCCCCATCTCTCCCTTATCTAATGCATCAACCACTAATATTAGTCCAGACTCACGTTTCTTGGCAATTTTCGCCATTGTAAGCATAACTTGCTTTGGTGACAGATAGAGCAGATCACTCTCGGCATAAGGTGCGTCATAAAATGAAAATAGACCAAGACGTCTCCATTGCTTTTTAGATGTATGTGAATTTGCTAAGTGGGAGAACCACTCGTATCCCCGTTTGTAACGTGGAATTGAATCTTCATCTATTTTGGAATACGCCATGAATCGCACCTGAATGTGGCCTGTATTGGCCACATTGGCTAGTTATAGCAGAGATGTGATAAAGGTTTGTCTCAATCTCTCCTGACCATTATTATTGCTATCACAAGTGCGAGCACTATAATACCACCGAAGAGGAGATATCTCCAGTCCAATTCGAATCCACCTGGACTGTAGGGGTCTTCTGAGCTTGCAAGAATGTTGGCTGCATTTCCAAACATGTTTAGTAATTCACATGCTTGTCCTGCATAAACTAAAGTTCCTACAGTAGCATCTGGAACAAATCCCCATGAACCATCCTCGACTTGGCAATTCAGGATAAAATCGACAACAAGTGTTTCATTGACTGAAACGAGCGCATTTGCGAAATCTAACAATTTCAATGCGTTATATGTTGTCTGAAAATTCACATCATCGGTCTGAATTCCTTCCTCAAATCCACCAACAAATCTATCATCCGGGCCATCTAGGATTTGTCTATCTAATACCCAATTAACAGCTTCCTGAAGTTGCGTAATTGCTGGATCACTAGGATGTAGGCTGAGTGCAAGAATACCCGCACTAGTTGCTGTCACTCCGACTGTATCTGAAGTAGGACTAAGCTTGAAGGTTTGAACGACTCGGCATTCATTGATCCATTCTAGTGTAGCTGTTTCATTCCATGTATCTTCGATATTTAGACCATAGGTTGTATCAAGGTAGTCTAGGATGTATAGAGCTTGATAGGTTGAAACGATATCTGGACTATTACCAGGAATACTGCTGAATCCTCCAGAATCGGATAAGCTTCTATTGACATATGAAAGCAAGGCTTCTTCATCAATCTCGATGGATGTAACTCCAGGGTAATCTGCCTGTTCTTCAAGCATCTCAATAGCCTGTACACCTTTCAATGTCATGGACATTGTAACAGGTCCAACCAAGTACTCGCCGAAACCACCGTATCTCTTCTGATCTAAATCATTGTCAGGATCGTTTGTGAGCCACTGTCGCAAAGCAATACTATTGAGAACTTTCGTAAGGTTGACCGGCGGAGGTCTAGTGCTGAGAAGTCCCAGTTCATACTGGGCTAGAACAGCTCCATATGTTGCGTCAACTCGAACAACATCATCAGAAGGAGGACTATATCCACCTCTTACAGTATCAAATCTATCACTGATATAGGATCTAAGTGAATCAGATCTACTTGCAGCAGATACAGGTTGTACTGAAACTGCCACTAACACGAACATAAATGCTAATGCAATTGAAATTACCTTGACCCTTTTCATGTCGACATCCCGGTCAGATTTTAATGCTGCTGAGAAGGTGTACTCAGCGTGTTGAGCATCGGACTAGGGTGGCGTTATTAACGTTTCCCATTACTACGGAATCGTACTATCTACGGATACACACTACTTTTAACGAAGGTCACCTATTATGTTGAGGTAGTTACCATCGTTATGTGAGAGTAGTATATAATGGAGACCAACCAAACAGCTCTAAAAAGCAAGAATTGGTTTATAGAATCTAATCGTTGGTCTATCAATCTAATCGCAATTCTGCATTTCTTTCGGTCATATATTTTTTTACTTACTCAATTCTTTTTATCCCAAGTCCAAGTCTAGTCGGCACAATTACACTAGACCCTACTTTCATTATTTCTCTGGTAGAGATGCTAGTAGGAATTCTCATTCTAATGAGGAAAAAACTCGCTCTAATTATTTCTCTTCCCTTTCTTTTCATCCAATGCCTGTATATTCTATTGATGTGGAATTGGTTTCTGCATAACCTTTGGCAATTGATTCCATTTGGATCAGTACTAGTCGAGGGAATTCTATGTATATATCTAGGAATATCGTGGATTAGAAGTAATTGGGTTTCTGATACTTAGAAAACTCATTCTACAGACAGTGACCATTCTACTTTTATCCAAGTTTGAGGAAAATGGTATTGTAGTTATTGTGGAGAGAGCAATTCGGAATTGGAGAATCAAAATCAGGACGCAACGAAACGAACTTGGCAAACAGATAGAATTTGGGCTTTTCAAGCACTTGCCACCTTACATTTCATACGCTGTATTGTGATAATTTATGAATTAGCGACATCGCTTACAGTTATCTCAGGTGAAACTTATTTTTTGATTATTATTGTGTATATCACTTCAATGTTCGTTGAAATGTTGATTGGATTTATGTTCTTAACGAGAAGGTTTCGGGTTATATACCTCGCACTTCTCTATTTTGCGACTGGAATACTAGCCGCTCATCCCATTGATAGATCACTACGATATCTTGTTTTTATTCTCCCCAACATTGCAAACTATGGATTTGTTCCTCCTTGGCTTTCTATCGAATTAATGATTGGTGCCTTGAATTTGATAGAAATAATATTACTTCTGTTTCTAATTATTCATCAAGAAAGGAGGATCCGTAACTCTTCTTACTAATTCATTCCACCGTATGTGACCATCTTACTTTTATCCAAGTTTGAGAAAAATGGTATTGTAGTTATTGTGGAGGGAGATATTCAAAATTGGATGACCAAAATAGAACGTTTTTCGTAGAACAGATAAAATATGTACGTTTCGTAGGATATCTTCATCTGCTTCGATTTGCTCTCTTCTCAAGACTTCTCATATCAATAATACCCTTTCTCTATTCTTTTGCAATATTTGGAAACCCTCTTGTGATTATTACTTTGATATTCTCCTCTATAGAGTTACTAAGTGGTGTCTTTATTCTATTGAAGAAAAAAATAGCTTTAATCCTCTATCTACCCCTTTTGACTATATACCTATATTCTGCAGTTTTCTCAGTAGTATACATATTTGACCTCGCCAACACATGGACTCTTCCTGACATCGAAGCCCTTGTTTTCGCTTGTTCTCTAATTATTGAGGGAATTATTTGTGTGTATCTTGGGATTTCGTTTTTGAGAAGTAAATGGGCTTATAATGAATACGAGACTCATTCCACAGACTGATAAGGAATTCATGCCTCATCATCTATGGCAGTCGATGAGGCCATTACTATAATCGGAGCATAACGCAATGACGAAACGGTGAGCAGCTGAGACTTGCCACTCATTCTCTATGCATATCCAATTGGTCCTCTCTGAAGTTGTCTAATGTATGAATAGGCAGAGTCTGCAGCAATTGCGCCATGGCCCACAGCAACAGCAATCTGCTTCATTGACTCCACTACATCTCCAGCTGCAAAGACTCCAACGATGTTGGTTGCTTGTTTTGCATTGACAAGGATTTCTCCTCTTTCATTTGTTTCAACACCGATGCTCTTTGCAAGTGCACTTTCAGGTTTTGAACCAAGAGCGATAAAGGCACCATCGACTTCTAGTGTTTTCTGTTCACCTGTCTTCACGTTTTCAAGAACAAGTGCGTTAATGAGATCCTCTCCCTTGATCTCTTTCACAACAGAATTCCAGATAATCTCAACATCCGATTTGAAGACATAATCCTGAACTATTTTCTCTGCTCTGAGTTCATCTCTACGATGAATCAGATAGACCTTCTTTGTCAATTCTGCTAGATAGAGCGCTTCAGTAACAGCAGTGTTACCTCCACCTACAACTGCGACTGTTTTGTCTCGGAATAGCGGACCATCGCACGTGGCACAAAAACTCACACCTCGACCAGTAAGCTTCTCTTCTCCTGGGACACCAAGATGTTTATGCCCACCCCCAGTTGCAATAACGATTGCTTTTGCTCGGTAGACACCTCGCCGAGTATCTAAAAGGAAATCACCATTGTCCCCTTCACGTTCAATTGAACGCACATCAGTGATCTCTTTGATGATTGCACCACACTTCTTCACTTGCTCTTTCATTTTTGTAGCAAGCTCTATTCCAACAATGTATGTGTAACCAGGATAGTTCTCTATACCTGGGCTAGTCGCTTGTGCACCACCAAGGACCTTTCCCTCAAGTAGAAGAGTCTTGAGTCCATATCTAGCCCCGTAGATAGCCGCTGTCATTCCAGCAGGTCCACCACCAATGATAATCAATTCCCAGTCTAAGTCTTCTGTCACTTTTGTTTCTCCATTCCTTTGGTCCCTGTTGTGCTGTGTGAAAACATCATTTTGTGCTTAATCATTCTTTCCTGTGTGGTACTCAATACCCAGCTCCTTAGCATTTTGAGCATCCAGATGAGTGTCTGGTTTCAAGTCGAGTCTACTACTTGGTTTTAACAGGTCTGACATCTTACCAAATGTCACTTCACGAATTGGAAAATGCCCTCGATGATAGAGGAAAGTTCCTTTCCGGAACCGTTCTGGATCATAGCTGAAAACATGTCCCGGTGACACCACAAGAACATGATCGACTTCCAAGAGATTCTCCCAGGGCCATGCAGAATCATTGAATGATTCAACAATCACATTATCAGCAGTCTTTTCAATCTGTGAAAATGCCTTTGTAACATAATTTTCAAAATGCTGATTTTCAAATTCTTGAAAAGTCTCCAAACTGTCTGCTGAGTAAATACTTGCTTCGTGAGATAATTTACCTACTTCATCAAGACCAATCATCACTCTCTCTTCTTCCACAAGTTCATCAGCAACGAGCATTGTTGTATCAAACCCATCACCCTCTGGCTTGCTAAATCTTTGCATAACCAGAATCGAGCTTGCACCAGCAAGACCTAGGCTAGAATGTAAGTTCTGAAGGGGTCTCTCAATCCTTGCTGGAACAAATAGACTATGAATTGGATTGATTAGATATGGGCCTGAGGTGATTCCAAGTTCTTCTATTGCTCGTCTAGCATCCTTTGAGATTAATTGACCTCTCTTTAGGCATATCTTTGTGTGCTCATAATTGTACCAGTAGTTATGTCCACTGACTGGTTTGAAATAAGTCACTGACTGACCAGAATCTTGCAGGAACCGTCCGAGTTCTATAGCAAATTGAGTCTTGCCTGAGTCGAATGTTTGTGCTCCTACTATCAAGATTCTAGTCACGTGTTAAACCTCTGAAAAAAAGAAAGTGAGAGGAGCCTTGCGGCTCCAATTCATCTAAGTCTTTATGTGCTTTTACTACATCATTCCAGGCATGCCGCCCATTCCGCCCATACCACCCATGCCACCAGCACCTGGCGGTGGACCTGCGGTTGCTTTTGCTGCGATGACATCGTCGATACGAAGGATCATCTGTGCAGCCTCTGCAGCTGAACGGATTGCTTGGCTCTTGACACGAGCAGGTTCTATTACTCCTGCTTTCATCATGTCACTGCTTTTACCCTTTTCAACATCTACGCCGAACCAGAGGCCACTTTCACCAGAGTGGTCTTTGTTAAGGTCAGCGATGATGTCAATGGGGTCATGACCACCATTCTCAGCAAGGGTCTTTGGAACGATTCTAAGTGATTCAGCGAAAGCCTCTATTGCTAGTTGCTCACGACCGCCAACCTTGTTAGCGAAGGTCTCTAAGCGTCTGGCAATCTCTGCCTCTGTTGAGCCACCACCAGCAACGTAAGTTCCATCCTCGACAACATTCCTAACAACACAGAGTGCATCATGGAGTGCTCTATCTGCTTCATCAACTACGTGCTCAGTACCACCGCGAATGACGATGGATACGGCCTTAGGATCTTTGCAGTCTCTCACGTAGACAAGCTTGTCGTCACCAATTCTGACCTCTTCAACAACACCTGCTGAACCGAGGTAGCTGTCATCAAGCTCATCCAAGTTAGTGGCTGTCTTTGCACCAGTGGCTTTACCTAGTTTCTCTAATGTGCTCTTCTTGGCTCTACGGATTGCAACAATGCCTTCCTTGGCCAAATAGTGTTGAGCCACATCATCAATTCCTTTCTGACAGACGAGGACATTTGCACCAGAGGCAACGATCTTCTCGACCATGCTGCGGAGCATGCGTTCTTCTTCATTGAGGAAAGCCTGAATCTGTTCAGGACTGTCAATTCTAATCTCTGCATCGAACTCGGTCTTCTCGACTTCAATAGCTGCATCAACAAGAGCGATCTTTGCACCTTCTACTTTTCGTGGCATGGATGCATGAACGATCTCTTTGTCAATGACCATACCAGTAACAAGCTCTGTTTCAATTAGGCTCTTACCTTGCTTCTTGATGATCTCAATCATGTCAATATCTGCTTTGACCTTGCCATTTCTGTCCTCAGAAATCTGAAGGACTGAGTCGACTGCAATCTTTGCAAAGTGGTCTTTCGCACCAACAACTGACTTGCTGTTCATTGAAGTAGCAGCAATCTTGGTCAAGGTTTTCTTGTCCATTCCTTCCATGGGTACTGCTATCTCATTGAGTATCTTGGTTGCCTCTTCAGCAGCCTTCTGATAACCACCAACAAGAATTGTGGGATGAATTTTCTTCTCAAGCAGTTCCTGGGCTCTCTTCAAAAGTTCTCCAGCGATGACAACTGAGGTTGTTGTACCGTCACCAGTTTCCTGGTCTTGGCTCTTTGCGACTTCAACAAGCATCTTTGCGGCTGGGTGCTGTACGTCAATCTCTTTTAGGATTGAAGCACCGTCATTGGTGATTGTCACATCTCCAAGACTGTCCACCAACATCTTGTCCATTCCACGAGGACCCAGAGTTGATTTTACAGCATCAGAGATAACAATACCTGCCATGATGTTGTTCTGTTGAGCGGTTTTACCGCGTGTTCGATTGGTACCCTCCTTAAGAATGAGGACGGGTGTACCTGACAACTGTGCCATTGTTATTCCCCTTAAGGTTAATTTTTCGCAAGCCACTTTGATACCTATTCCAAAGTAGTCTGCTATTCATTTGCTAAAACTGTACAAGCACTTCGGCTTGTACCACTAATAAAACTGTGCTAGCTCTTCGCTTTTAAAACTTACCAACTGTCTGTATTTTGGCTATTTAGGTACGTTAGTTCTACAGTCGTCTTCTTTTTTAGGCGACAATATGCAATGTATAATGAGGGGTTGACCACTTTGCAAAATGATAATGACCGAGCGTCCAAAGAGAAAGGGAGTCTGGAGCATAGAGTTGTTGCACTGATTGGTAATTTCATGAAGAATTATAAGACCTACCCCGACGAGGAAGAAGAACTCTATGGAACAAGCCCACGGGTTATAGGAATTCTAATGATTCTTGTTACAATATTTCTTCCAGTAGGTATCATCAATATCTATCAAGATTATCAATTGGTTCCAGGTTACATCTATAGCGGATTCTGGCTATTGGGTGGAGAATATACTTCATATTTCTTCTTCAGACCTGGGCAACTATTTCCAGCACTCTGGGTGACTATTCCTCTCTGTGGATTTAATTTACTCTTTATCCGCCAGGTCAATCGGTTCTTTCAAGGGAAGACCTCTCGTGATATTGCATTGACACTTGGTGTAGCAAGTATGATCTTACCAAGTATCATAACAGTAGCATTGTGGGCGATGTACGATATACCATTTGTGATCACACCTATTCCCATTCAGTTCTTTGCAGGTATAGTTCTCCTTTACAAGTATCGAGAACCAGAAGTGATTTCTCCTTGGAAAGGCTTCTATCTGGATTGGTCCTGGTGGATTCGTCTTCGCCATTCAATCCATGATCCTGATCCAAAGGTCATCAATATCACAAACTTGCTAAGAGAACATGATGCAGATTGGTTAGAGAGCTATGATGAATAATTGAAGGGATGATGGATTTAGTTCCTGAAGAATATCCTCTTTTTGCAAGCAAGAGGTCCAGCATGGACTATCTCCATACCCACTTTCTCTCCTAATATCTCTCCTAACATACCGCAGAGATATCCATTTGTTAGATAACAGATTGGTCCACATTGTTCCAATCCTTTGAGTTTCACTGCTGGTCTTATTGGACACTCGCGTATCATTATATTGAATGATGGTTGTCCAAGGTCGTCCATGTAGAAATATGACTCTCCCTCTTTATGGTGCAACTCGATGCCCCAAACACCATGATAAACCTCATTGAGTGTCTTTATTGCTTTCTGAATCGTATCTGTTTTCTCAAGACCATCTGCAAGTCGTTTTCCTTCTTCTACTCCAGTTCCAAAGATCAGCCCCTTTGATGCTGGACCGAGTAATTCTACTATGCCTTTGTTGATTGTCGTCAATATCGAGAGATAGGCATCCACTTGTCTCGTTTCGGTGTTCATTGAGGGTTCCATGGCTCTGAGTTTCCGTGTAAAAAGAAGATATAACAGCATCGCCTATGGATATGTACATCCATTTCACTTTCGATTTCCTTTTTAATGCAGTATCTAAATTGGCACATGAGGGAGTAACAATAATGACACCACAACACGAATTCGAATCAGAGTTGGTAGGTGTTAGTCCATTGATGATGGGTCAGATTTTGTTCTTTCTTATGATTGTCGTTCCTCTAGGAGCAATACCAGTTCTAGTTCCAGTGCCATTCGATTTGGAATGGTTCTATTATGTTCCCATGGTTTATGGTATCTTCTGGACTTTGATAGGTACTCAATTCGAACTGAATTTCGCATGGTTTGATTATAATTTCCTGCTCCATGTCACGCCAACTATTATTCTCAATATCATATTCATCTTGTTTATAGTTAGATACTATAATGCAATTGCATCAAAGTGGGATACGATAGCAGTAGGAATCTTTAGCTTTCTCTTTCCCCTAGGTATAGATCTGTTCCTTTGTGGGTATTTCAGTATAGAAGGTGCATTCACTGAATCATACTACGGGCCATATCCCTTAATGTTGATTATTGGATTAATTATGCTGTATCGTGTACCTGGACCAATAGTTGATATTCCAACTTTGTCATCATTCACTGGTGATAACGAGGAGGAAGAGAGTAATGAATGAAGAAGATTCTGATTACGAGTTATATGGGACCAGTCCTGGTGTCATTGCGTTCTTTATGATCCTAATTTCACTCATTGTTCCTATGGGCATTATTCCGTTTAACGCATTCATCGTTCTTGGTGGATATGCTCCGGTGAACTTCATGATGTATTCTCTTATTTGGATCTACATTCCGGAATTCTGGATTCCCTTCAGTTTGATGCCTTTATTCTTCTTATTCAATATCTGGTTTACACTCCCTCTGACTATTTTTAATATTGCATACATCTGGAAGATGATTCGCTACTATCGAGGTCAATGTACCAGATATAGTGTAGTTTGGGTTGGACTACTAAGCATAACCTTACCTGCTCTCATTGCTCTTGCAACGACGAGTATACTTAGTCCTACAGGTGGATGGTTATTTGTAGGACCAATTCCTCTTCAGTTCATTGCAGGTCTGATCTTCTTGTATAAGGTTCCTGGCCCTGAGATGACCTCTCCATGGAGGGGCGATTTAGAAGATCGCTCATGGTGGAAACCAAAACGGCCTGAATGGTGGTCACGTATATTTCCTTCATATATAGATGAATCTCCACTGAAGGAAAAGACAGATGTAGATAACGAATGATTTGAACCTGAGTAGTATCTAACATCCATTAATGTCCTAGCGAAGCACATAAGAATGACTACAACTAACCAAGGGTAATTCTGGGAGCGAAGAGTGACAATGGATATTAGTTTTAATATTGGTGGAGAAGCTGGTCAAGGAATTGACACTATTGGTGATTTACTCACTCAGGTGTTTGTGCAAGCTGGCTTCTATACCTTTACGATAAAGGATTTTCAATCAAGAATTCGGGGTGGATATAACTTCACTCAGATTCGTGTCAGTGACAAACCAATTCATGCCTCAGTTGATCATATAGACATAATCATTGCTCTATCAAAAGATGCAGTTACTGATAAACGTGAGAACCTTCAAGATGGGGGTGTCATCATATTAGATGAAGGGATTGAATTTAATGATTTAGAGGAATGTCATTTTCCTGCACCTCTTGAAAAAACTGCACGTGATGTAGGAGGTAACGCTCGCATGATGAATGCTGCAGCATTAGGTGCAGCACTTTCTGTCATTAATTTTCCATTCTCACTTGCTGAAGAAGCTCTGACTGGAATCTTTGGAAGAAAGGGTGAAAAAATTGTCCAAGGAAATATCAAAGTTGCAAAAGCTCTTTATGATTTGACAAAGGATAATTTCACAGGAACTTGTAGTTCTAATCTTGAGACCGTTAAACAAGGTCCCTGCAAGGATCGGCTGATACTTACTGGAAATCAAGCACTAGCACTTGGAGCCCTTGCAGCAAACGTGAAATGGATCTCATCATATCCAATGAGTCCTTCAACTTCTGCTTTTCAGGACATTGTTGATCATGCATTTGAATTGAAAATTGGAACACTCCAGACAGAGGATGAGATTGCATCATTAGGAATGGCGATCGGAGCATCTTACGCAGGGGCACGCTCGATGGTTACAACTTCTGGTGGTGGATTCTCTTTGATGGTCGAAGCTCTTGGATTAGCTGCCATGACTGAGACTCCTGTTGTTATCTATAATGCTCAGAGACCTGGTCCTAGTACAGGTCTGCCCACAAGAACAGAACAAGCTGATCTCCTTTTCATGACTTTTGCGAGTCAGGGAGAATTCCCTCGAATTATCCTCGCTCCAAAAGATCCAATTGAAGGATTCGATGTTGGCACTAGAGCTTTCAATCTTGCTGATAAATTCCAGATTCCTGTTATGATTATGGGTGATCAATATTTCGCAGACACATCAATGAATCTTCCAAGAATCGATGTTTCAGGTGTTAAACGAGATTATGGTAAATTAGCTAAGGATGGACCTGATCCTGACTATAAGCGATATCTATTGACAAAGGATGGAATCTCCCCTCGCGCCTTTCCAGGAGATGAAGGTAAAACAATTGTTGCATCTGGAAATGTTCATCGTGAAGATGGTCATATAGTCGAAGATCAGGAAACTAGGAAACTAATGGTTGAGAAATTTATGAACAAGATACCTGCCATCATGGCTGATTTAGAACCACCAAAGATATACGGTGAAGAAAAGGCAGAAACGACTCTCCTCACCTGGGGTTCTACTTGGGGTGCAGCAAATGAAGCAATGGAAACACTTGCATCTAACGGATTGTCAATCAATCAATTACACTTTTGTGATGTCTATCCTCTCCGTACTGTCAAACTCAGAGAGGTATTTGCTTCATCGAAGCAGGTAATAGCTGTTGAACAGAACATAACTTCTCAGTTTGCTCAACTTGCTAAGATGCAAACTGGATTAGAAGTCACTCAACATATCAACAAGTATGATGGAAGACCCATGACACCAAGATGGATAATCAATGAACTAAAGGAGGCAGGTATTGCATGATTACACCAGAGATGCTCGAAGAACCACAAAAAGTCACTTGGTGCACAGGTTGCGGTAATTTTGGAATCTTGGCTGCACTGAAGAAAGCAGTCATCGAACTAGGCAGACCTATTCACGAGATTACAATCTCCTCTGGAATTGGATGTTCGAGTAAGATCCCCCACTATATTGGTGGAGTGAATAGTATACATACTCTTCATGGTCGTCCCATTCCGATTGCTACAGGAATCCATCTTGTGAATACAGACTTACAAGTCATCGTTCATACCGGTGATGGTGATTGCTTAGCTGAAGGTCTCGGACATTTTGTTCATGCTGCAAGAAGAAATGTAAACTTGGCAGTTTTCATTCATAATAATGGAGTCAATGGACTAACCAAAGGGCAATTCTCACCATCAGCACCACGAGGATACGTTTCAAAGACATCTCCTCCTCCACCTGGTTCTCCAATGGACCCAGTGAATCCAGCTGCACAAGCAATAACTGCTGGAGCAACGTACGTAGCTCGCGGATTCTCGGGCGACCAGAAGGGTCTCGTGAAACTCATGGTCGAAGCTATGCAGCACAAAGGGTTTGCTGTTATTGACATCCTACAGCCCTGTGTAACTTGGAATCGACAATTAACTTGGAAATATTACAACGAACATACATATTCCCTACAGGAAGGTGGGCATGATATCACAGACAAGTTCCAAGCGCTGCAGAAAGCGATGGAGAATGGAGACCGTTATCCTGTTGGAGTCTTCTATAAGGTTGAGCGGCCAGACCTTGCATCAGGTATTGCACTCCCAGAAAATGGCACTCTGAAAGATCATATTACAGATCTCAAGGATGTCCAAAAAATAATTGATGACATGATGCTATAGTAGTGTCACTGTCATCCTAATAGCGAGGATGAAACGAATGGGTTCAATGAGAAGCGAGAAGGATTCGATTGGAGAACTAGAAGTTCCTACTGATGTGTACTGGGGCATCAATACTCAACGAGCATTGATGAACTTCAAAATCAGTGGGAAGATCTTTCCAAAAGACTTCATTATTGCTCTAGCTCAGGTTAAGAAAGCATGCTTACTAGCAAACATGCGTAAGGGTAAGATAGACAGCACTATCGGAGGTGCATTACTTCAAGCGGTTGACGAGATCATTAATGAAGGTAAATATCTCGACCAGTTTCCTATTGATGTATTTCAGACTGGTTCTGGAACACAGACAAATGTCAATATGAATGAGGTTCTAAGTAACAGAGCAAATGAAATTCTTGGATATCCTAAAGGTACGAAAACCCCTGTTCACCCCAATGATCACGCTAATGCTTCTCAATCCTCAAATGATGTCATCCCAACTGCAATGCATCTCGCTACTCTTGATGCAATTAAAAGGAACATAACAAAATCTCTTGTTTCTCTTTATGCCGCTCTAAAGGACAAAATAGAGGAATTTCGTGGCATTGTGAAAGTTGGTCGAACACATCTTATGGATGCAGTGCCAATTCCACTTAGTACTGAGTTTGAAGTCTATCTTGAACAAATCGAAACCTGGAGAAAGAAAGACTTGGTTGCAGTTGTTGAAGGATTGATGGTTGTTCCAATCGGAGGTACTGCTCTTGGAACAGGACTCAATACTCCGAAAGGATTTACCAATTTAGCAATTGAGGAACTTAACAGAATTACCAACTTTGAAAAATGGATTTCCGGATATGAGTTCACTGCTAATCCTGTGCCAGCAGAAGGTATATCCTCTCACAAAGCTATTGTACGTGCAAGTTCTGCAATGAGAAGTTTAGCATTGATTTGTTTAAAGATGGCTAATGATATCAGATGGATGGGCAGTGGCCCTCGTGCTGGATTGGGTGAGTTGTTACTTCCTGAGAATGAACCTGGATCTTCAATCATGCCAGGAAAAGTCAATCCAACTCAATCTGAGGCTCTCATTCAAGTCTGTCTTCAGGTTATTGGTAATGATGCAACTATCGCAGCAGCTGAGGCTCATGGAAGTATATTGGATCTCAATGTAGCCAAGCCTGTTATGATTGTAAATCTCTTGGAATCGATGAATCTTTTGGGGGCTGGAATTGAATCTTTTGCAAATAATTGCCTGAAGGGTCTCAAAGCCAATCAAGAGGGGATTAAACAACATCTTGACCAGAGTCTAATGCTTGCCACACGATTGGCTCCTGTGATTGGGTATGATAAAGCAGCAGAGATAGCAAAGAAGGCTCTTAGAGAGGGAAAGACAATTCGTGAGGTTGTTGAAGAAGAAGAACTAGAAATTGAGAATCTTAATGAACTACTTGACCCATCAAAGATGGTCTAGGGAACAGAATATAACGAAGGGTATGTAATGAATAATCTGAGGTGTCAACAATAACCCAACACAAACATGATGTGCTCATTATTGGGGCTGGTCTATCTGGACTTAGAGTCGCCATTCAACTTGCAGGTAAATTCAATGTAGCTGTTTTATCTAAAGTGCACCCACTACGGTCACACTCAGTTGCAGCACAGGGGGGTATCAATGCATCGTTAGGAGAGGGTGACTCATGGGAGAGTCATGCATTTGATACTGTCAAAGGGTCTGATTATCTGGCAGATCAAGATGTGGTTGAGCTTCTTGCAAAAGAGGCACCTGCTGTAGTTATTGAAAATGAACGTTGGGGAACAGCATTCTCTCGAACAGAAGATGGGAGGATTGCTCAGAGACCCTTTGGAGGTGCAGCATATCCAAGAACCTGTTATGCGGCTGACAGAACAGGTCATAATCTGCTTCATACAACATTCGAGCAAGCGCTCAAGAGTGGAGTGACATTCTACAACGAGTGGTTTGTTACCTCACTTGTCAAAGACAAAGACCACATCTGCGGTCTAACTGCTCTTGATATTGCTACTGGTGAAGTTCACAGTTTTATTGGAAAATCTGTTGTTGTTGCAACTGGTGGGTTCGGTCGAGTATATGGTCATTCAACAAACGCGCTCATTAATACGGGTGATGGATGTGCACTTGCCTTTCGAATTGGTGCTCCTTTGAAAGATATGGAATTCATTCAGTTCCATCCCACTACCCTTCATGGATCTAGTATCCTGATGAGTGAAGGTGCTCGTGGAGAAGGTGGCTACCTCGTAAATTCTGATGGCAATCGATTCATGGACAAATATGCTCCAGAAAAAATGGAATTGGCTCCAAGAGATATTGTAGCTCGCGCTATAAGAACTGAAATCAATGAGGGGCGTGGTATCAATGGTGAATATGTGCATCTTGACCTAAGACATCTGGGGCGAGAGAAAATTCTTGAACGACTTCCTGGAATACGTGAAATATCAATCTATTTTGCTGGAGTTGATCCAATTGACGAACCAATTCCCATTAAACCAGGACAACATTACTCTATGGGAGGAGTTCATACAAACAAGCATGGAGAGACTCCGATAATTGGACTATATTCTGTTGGTGAAGCATCCTGCATGAGTGTCCATGGAGCGAATCGCTTGGGTGGTAACTCGCTCCTTGAGACCCTTGTGTTTGGGAGAGTTGTAGGTGAAAAGATAGGTGCATACCTGCCTTCATTTCCCGAACCTGATTCTAATTGTGTTGATGATGAGGCTTTCAGAATTCGTGAGAAACTTCAGGAATTGGTATTAAAAGAAACGGGAGAGTCCCCGGCGGAGATTCGTGAAGTGTTGGGCAGTACCATGGATAGTCTTGTAGGAGTTTATCGACAAGAGTCTGATCTAAAAGCTGCTTTAAACATGATTCGCGAACTAAAGGAACGATTCAAGAAGGTCTATGCAGGCCACAGTGAAAAACGATTCAATTACTCACTAATCCGGATTCTCGAACTTGAGAATATGATCGAACTCGCTGAAGTGATAACAATGGGAGCTCTTATGCGCCGTGAAAGTCGCGGTGCACATTGGCGTACCGATTATCCAGAGCGTGATGATGAGAATTTCTTGAAACACTCATTATTCACAAAAATTGAAGATTATATCAAGACCGAATATATCGATGTGAATCTTGGAAAATTCGAAGTGAAGGAGAGATCTTACTAATGAAATTGAGAATCGCTCGTAGTCGACATGGTGGCAAAATTACACACTACGATCTCTATAAGTTTGAACTAAGAAAAGGAATGACAATTCTTGATGCACTCTTTCAAGTTCAAGATAAGATGGATCCATCGCTCTCCTTCAGATATTCCTGTCGTGGAGCTGTGTGTGGCAGTTGTTCAATGCTCATAAACAAGGAACCTCGACTTGCATGTAGAACGCAGGTGAGTGAGGTGCGTAATCAATCTATGAAGCTCAAAGAATTCCCCGCACTCACTTCATCTCCTCAGGGTTGGAATTATGAGGAGGAGATCCTTATTGAACCATTACCCAATATGCCAATAGAAAAAGATCTTGTTGTTGATATGACCAAGTTCTATCACTCACTTGAAAGTATGAAATTGTGGGTTGATGCAGAAGAGGGTGACGAGGCACGGTTACAGAATCCTGATGATCGAAAGAAGATTGAACGTTATGTGAACTGCAT
The DNA here is from genome assembly GCA_002825465.1 of Candidatus Thorarchaeota archaeon MP8T_1. The sequence goes on along the minus strand of PJER01000001.1, from coordinate 159,035 downwards.
TCTCTGTGCTATCTGCTATGGCTCATGTCCGGTAAATGCAGAACAACCTGAATACATTGGTCCTGCTGCTCTTGCTAAGGCTTGGCGGTTTGCTGAAGATAGTAGAGTAAAGAATCCTGAGAGGTATATCGAAGCAGCAAATGTACTAAACGGAGTTCCACTCTGTGATCTCATTATGAACTGCGTTAAGGCATGTCCTAAGGGTGTTGCTCCTGGCGGAGCAATTCGAAAGTTGAAGAATCTCTAGGACAGAATCTCAAGCTCCACCGTACTGTCGCAAACGAGACATATGCTCTGCATAATCTTCAGACTCGCCATCAAAGAAGCCATCTGCTTTTGACATGCGGAGTTTATCTGAGCTTGACATATCTGATGGTCTATCGACGTGTTCGCGTGATCTAAGGCCTACTCTATCAGCGCCTAAGTAGAGAATGATCAAACCCCAAAATATAGCAGTTGCGATGATGACACCCATAAAATCAATCAGTTGTTGCATGCTCAATCACGTTCCTATACTTACATTGATTAAATTCCTATATACCCTTTTACATTTGAGAACGGATAGTCATAATACTTCTTCATAATTCACTTTTTCCTCAAAACCTTCGAAACGTTTCCTAATGACATCAAGTGATGATTCAGACTGGTCACACAACACCCATCTACGATTCAGCTTTTCTGATGCGATTGCAGTCGTTCCTGAACCAGCAAAGAAATCACCCACAAGGTCTCCTTCCTCTGTTGCTGATGAGATTACTCGTTCAAGTAGAGCTTCTGGTTTCTGCGTCAGAAATCCAGTATTTTCCTTCGAAGCCCCTTGCACTGGAGCTATATCATGCCAGAGATCGGATACCAATATTCCAGGAGAATCTTTGAGATACTGCTTCTTCGTATATCTGCCGTTCCTACTTCTATAGATTATACCTTGCTCCCACCACTCATCCAGAGTTTCCTGTCTATAGAGATACGGTGCGGTTCTCCCTCTCCATTCGAATTGTTTTCTATCAGGAGTCCTTTGGATTCCCTGTGCTTCTATCTCAATGAGTCTGAATCTTCCTTTATCATCCTTATAGCTATAAGGTTTCATAGACTTACTATCATGTTCTCTGTATATTGGTTGTATCTGAAAATTCTGAGCGTTTGTAGCATAAAGAAGTATTACATCATGTTGAGCACCAAATCCCTTACTCTGTGCCTTTGGACTGTTCGTACGTTTCCAGATTATCTCATTCACAAAGTTATCATAACCAAAAATGTCATCGAGAATTACTTTGACATAGTGAGAAATATGCCAATCAAGATGAACCCATAGACTTCCATTGTGAGATAGCAAATCCTTCATTGCTTCTAATCTAGGTCTCATGAAGTCAAGATATTCTTGATTACTTCCCCATTTATCGCTATAAGTGAAGGTCTCTGAGAGATCACTTGAGCTCTGTGCATTCCCTCCTGTTCTCTCTTTTATCGAATATTCGGTACCTGAAAGAAAAGGAGGATCAATGTAGATTAATTTGAACTTGTTTTTATAATCCTGTAATCTCTTTCGGATTACGTCGAGACAATCTCCCTTGAATAACAAGTTCTTTTCAGAGTCCATACCTGAAAGTAAAACATACTCCCTTATGACTCCTTTCCGAAATAAGTGGTGACCACACCATCAGCAAACAGTGAATCACCTGACTCAAAAAGAAAATGCAAATGATACTTAAATTACAGTTCAGTATCGTCGATTACTTCTTCACCAGGTTCTGCTGCCTCAAATGCTTCTCGGGCAACACCAATTTTGACTAACCCAACAAGATATCCTGCAATTCTGTTACGAACATTTTTGGATTTTGTATCGGTGAGTTGTTCAACCAAACGTTTGTTGGTTTCAAAGTCATCTGTAAAGGTATCTGGATAGAGGGCTAAGAGATTCTTAGCAGCGTTCTTGATGTATCTTGGTCTAATACTACCCAATTTTTCTCACCGTAGTTGTTCAGTAATTGCAGCAGTGCTCTTGGCTGTGTTTATAAAGCATTTGATTAGCCACTAAATTAGGGGGTCATTTCTAATGCTCTATCTCAAACTTGCACAGGCATATGATGAGATTGAATCCACATCAGGCACCCTTGACAAGATTCAACTCTATTCTAATATGCTCAAAGAATCTAAAGCTAAAGATGTCGATAAAATTGTTGCTTTAACCATGGGCAAATTACATCCTGATTGGAAAGGTGAACCTGAAATTGGGATTGCTGAAAAGATGGCAGTGCAAGTGGTTGCCACGGCTGCATCTGTTCCTGAAGGGATTGTTTTGGAGGAACTTCGAAAGACTGGCGATATTGGTAGTACTGGAGAATCACTCCTTCAGGAGAGTGCTCAAGCAACATTATTTGCAGAGGATCTTACCGTATGCGCGGTTTTTGATGCTCTTGATGAAACTGCAAAACTCAGTGGCTCTGGAAGCAACAAAGCAAAGGTCTCTAAATTAGCTGGGCTACTTACAGATGCAGAACCAATCGAAGCTCGTTACATTCTGAGAACTCTTACAGGGTCTCTCCGACTTGGTCTTGGAGATATGGGGATCATAGATGGGCTATCTACTGCGTTCACAGGGAATCGCGATGTCAGAGGTGATATCGAAGCTGCATTCAATGTCTGCAGTGACCTTGGATATGTTGCGAAGGTCTTAGCTGAACGAGGTATTGAAGCAGTCCGATCAATTCACACTGAAGTTGGAATCCCAATTCGGATGATGGCTGCGAAGAAACTCTCTAATGCAAATGAAATTATGGAGAAGATTGGAAAGAAAGCCTTTATCGAATTCAAGTATGATGGCGAGCGTGTTCAAGCACATAAGAATGGAAGTGAAGTCATCCTTTATTCGAGAAGACAGGAAGTCATTACTCATCAGTATCCTGATGTAGTAGAACTGATTCTGAATAATGTCAAAGCTGAAACTTGTGTTCTCGAAGGTGAGTGTGTAGCCATTGACCCTGAGACTGGCAAGATGAAGCCATTCCAAGAACTTATGCGAAGAAGGAGAAAGACGGACATTGAGAATATGCAAGATGAGGTTCCTGTAGCTCTTTTTGTCTTTGATATTCTCTACTTGAATGGTGAAGATGTGACATCTCATTCGATGCTTGATCGTCGCGCACTGATGGAGAATATCATCTCAGTTAATGATAGAGTTCACCTAACCACTGGTGAACTTACAGAAGAACCAGGCAGACTCTATGAGATCTTTGAGGATGCTATCAATACTGGATATGAAGGTGTCATGGCGAAAGCAATCCATGAAAACTCCAGTTATCAGGCTGGAGCAAGAAGTTGGTTATGGATTAAGTTGAAAGCATCTTATACTGAAGGATTAGCAGATTCAGCAGATCTTGTGATTGTTGGGGCTATACATGGTCGTGGAAAGAGGACTGGTCTTTATGGTGCAATTCTTGCTGCCGCATATGATGACATGACTGATACATATCCCACTGTCTGTAAGATTGGAACTGGATTTACCGAAGAGATGCTTGAAGAGTTTAAAGAGCGACTAGAGGAACATAAGTTGGAAATCCGAAATCCTAAGGTAATTAGCGATATCGAAGCAGACGTTTGGTTTGAGCCTGTTGAAGTTATCGAGGTGTTGGGCGATGAGATAACATCCAGTCCGACACATACTGCAGGGAAGGGACGACTGAAAGGTGAAGGTGGTCTAGCTATTCGTTTTCCACGATTTACAGGAAAATGGCGTGATGATAAAGATCCTACACAAGCAACGACAGTTGATGATCTAATTGAAGCCTTTGAAAGGCAACGTAGTAAAAAAGAGTAGAATCCTTCCCTTCCGACAATTTTACATGCAAAGATAGTTCAGGCACAGTAATTATCTGGAGGCTTCCCGTTGTACAGTGTACACGTCAAAGATCAGAGAATGCATTTCAGCGCATCACATTTCCTTCGTTTCTGTGGAGATTGTGAGAAGCTTCACGGACACAATTACTCAGTAGAGGTCATTATTATTGGTCCTCTCAACGAGGATGGAATGGTAATCGATTTCAGTGAAGTAAAAGAAATGGCTGTAAAAATCTGCAAGACTCTAGATCACAAAGTAATGTTGCCAGCAAGCTCGAAAACGATTAATGTTGTTAATGAAGACGAATTCGTCGAAGTTATTGTGGGTGATAAGAGGTACGTCTTTCCTGAGCAAGACTGTGTTGTTCTTGAGATTGAAGCGACTACTACTGAGCTACTAGCTAGATATATTCATGGGCACATCAAATTCTCTACGGACTATCAAGTGAAAGTGTGCGTTAGTGAAAGCGCTGGTTCTACTGGTTGTTATGAGAATTAAGGAAACTACGATTTGCGGAGACTCAAGACTTGGTCGTTGAAACACAGAATGAAAAACCAAAACACCGAATTCATCTGAGTAAAGTAGGTGTTAAGAATCTCAAGACTTTCGTCGTGACAGAGAGAAGTGGAATTAGGCACCACATTGTACCAAAAGTAGAGATTACTATAGATTTACCTGGCGATTTGAAAGGCGTTCATATGTCACGATTAGTAGAATCAATGACTGAAGAACTTAGTGATCAATTTAGAGTTCATCCATCAATTGAGGCACTCCAGATCAAGATTCTAGAAGGGCTTGCCCAGAAACACCCTTTTAGTCGTGGCGAGATTCGATTTGATTTTGAGTTTGGTTACACTACAAGAACACCAGTTTCTGACAAGCGAACTTGGGAAGTCTGTGACATTTCTGCAATTACACGAAAAATGAATGATAATCCTTTCATCCATGAAGTTGAAGTCCAGGTAATTGGCAACACTGTCTGCCCTCATTGTATGGCAAATAATGAAGGTTTAACTCACATTCAGCGAGCTCTTGGGAAACTACGTATTGTTGGTGAAACAGACCAGATTCCAACCTATGGCTCTATGATTGAAGTTATTGAGAGTTCATTCTCTAGTAAGACATATTCACTCTTGAAATTAGAAGACGAGATGTATGTGACAAAACATATGCATGAGAATCCACTTCTAGTTGAAGATGTCTGCAGAAATATCTTGCAACATGCAAAAGATACCTTCCAAGATAGGGACTTGGAGATGTTTGCAGAAGCTCGGTCTCTAGAGAGTATTCACAAGCATGATGTGATTGCTCAGGGTCGAATAGTGACCAACGGTAACGATATTTAGAAACTACAATAACCAGCGTAATATTATATAGAGTTTTTAAAATTCATATCCCTAGATAGAGGATTAGCTACTAGCTAAATATAGATGGGTGCAGGATATGAAATTCTTGAGACTAGTTGCAGTGGTTACTGTAATTATACTCACGATGTCATATTCTCCTCCACAATATAATTCAAATCCTGAGTTTCAACAAAATGAAATTTCCAAGATTCACCTGGATGAAGTTGAATCTAATCCTGGTCAAATTAAGCAGGATATAGGTCAAATAGATCCAGAGTTTAATGCCATATATAGTGAAGAAGTAAATCCTGCTATCGATTCAGAGAATGGATTGCTAAATCCTAGGACAATAGAACAATCTGGATATTCCTGTACAGGTAACATTTCTGCACGCACTGACACACTACAGAATACACAACAGGAACTGGGATTTGATACTGAGCATGACTGGATCACCAGTAGTGCTGAAGTTAGTGTCTGGAATCTCAAACAACTCTATGCTCTGAATGGAACGTTTGATGAAGGTGTGTCTGGTATCAATATCCAGCCTAATGGAACAGTGGATTATTATCCATTTGGATGGAATTCAAGCAGTATAGATACACTAACATATTCTGATGATGTACAGCTATCTATCTATGATGATGCTGACCGTACATATGTTGCAGTAGAGAATCAAGGAGGAAAAGTAGGACAGAATGCCTTTGGCCATGACATTGGCACTCAGGTTATCTGGTCGCAGACTATAGAAAATCTTCCATATACTGAAGATTTCTTACTAAATTTTGATTTCTTCTACTTGCGAGGTCCACTTAACTTGAATCCATCTGTGCCTGTCCCAATCACAGGGAATTGTAGTATCTATGTATACATTGATGGGGTTCCAATATGGAATATGAGTCTACTCACCTTATCTGAGCGAGGCGTATGGACCGATATAGGTGTCGTTCCAATTCACGTAACTGCAGCTCCTGCCTCATTCAATCTTGATATTGGTTTGGAAATTGATGAAACCCTCGTACTGGACAAAAGGTACGACTATGATAATAATGGAATTGCTGATGGGACGATTCACACTCAGTATATCACTATCTATTTTGATGACTTATCCTTTATTGCTCAAACACCTCCAAATTGTGATGTTGTTGACCTAGGGTTCTCAATTAATGGGATTGCTGCTGGAATTCTAGGTGAAGGTGGAGCTGGTCATGGTATAGTGACAAATCCAGATTATTGGGCGTTAAGTCCTTTAAATTTCTCAATATATTCCAACTCAACTATTTCTTTTGAGTATTGTATAGATGTCCTGAATCATCGATTCATTAATTCCAGATGGACAACTGATATTTCTAGTGATGGAGTGCAGTACTCGTTATTATCGGGAAACTCAGCAGGTTTGTCATTCTATACATATCTTGGTATAATCGGAATCTACGATAACTTCACTCTTCGGATATATGTGCCTCCTGATTGGCAGAATATCACAGTTCATGATCCATTCTTGTCAGATGTCACATCAAGTTGTATTCATTATGATGGATTTATTGAAATTCCTACAAATATATTGGATATTCTTGGATGGTGGAAGATATCTGCTCAGTCTCCAAATTATGCAGCTGGGGCACAGATTCAAAGATATGATAATGATATAGGAAATTGGGTAGAGGATACAATCTATCATACTGGCGATAGGATACGAATTTCTGCGAATATTAGTTCACAGGGTAATATTCCGTCTTTACTGGATGGAGTTACCTTCAAATGGGGATTGCCAAATTACACTATTTGGCACGAGTCTGTAAGTGTTGGAGGATTACTTGGTTCAATTACAAGCACATCCACAACTTTTGGTGCTACAAACACATCTGCTGGTGTGTGGTATATATCCTACTTCTGGACCAATGGTACGGAAATGGCTTATGGGTCAGTTCAATTTGAACTCCACCATCAAGCATCGATTATAGTGATTACAAATCCAAGCGATTTGGAAACAAATGTTGGTGATCCTCCTCTTACTATCCAACTTAGTTTTTATGACTCAGAAAATGGCATGCTTCTTACTAGTAATGGAGCCTCAATTAGTGGAACCTGGGCTGGAGGTGTTGTAGAATTCGAGCTCAACCTTGTGAAAAACTGGTGGGAAGCAGTCTTTGATACAACAATAATGGGTGCGGGTAATTTTGTGGTCACATTAAACTCGTCAAGTCCTATCTATGAAACTACTCCTGCTTATGCTACGATAATCTCAGAATATGCAACCAATCTAGATACCCAAGGTCCGTTAGATGCTCTTGTTTATGGTAGAGCCTATAACTTCACTTTTCGATATTCTTCGATTTATGATAATTCCGGAATTGATGGGGCTACAATCACACTTTCAGGAGATGGTTCAGATTGGATAACTACAGCACCAATTGGTGATGGACATTATAATATCACACTAACTCCCATGGGCCTTCTAGATAAAAATGTGCGAGTTACTTTTTCTAAAGTTGGTTATGAGAACCAGACATATGTTCTATCATTCCTCGTTGACAAAGTACCTATCGAAGTCAATTTGACTTCATTGCTTACAGGTGAAGAATTAGCACCACTTGATATCGAAGTTGATATATTAGAAACTGAAACAAGTATCTTAGTTCCAGATGCTAACGTTACATTAAGTATTGTTTCCAGTCTTGGTACTGCCTATTTCTCGGAGCAAATGAATGAAACCTCACCTGGCCATTATATTTCCACCATCACTATGCCACTTGCTGGTCAAATTACTTATAGTATCTACATCCAAGTGTCCAAAGACAATTACGAATTGGCACAGACCTATAAGGATACACTTGTTCCGACATTTGATGCAGATGCTCGACTTGCAGAACAAATAGCGCAATACTCCTTGCCAGTATTTGTAGGATTGGTTGGATTTGTAGGAATAGTTGCTAGCCAGAGATTCTATTCAAAGAAGCAGCTCGCTAAACGAATGAAAGCAAAGGCAATAAAATCCCGTTTTGATGATGCGAATAACCTTCTTGGAATCATTGTGTTACACAAATTAAGTGGCATTCCAATCTATTCTAAGATCATGAAAGGTGGATTCGAGGAAGGAATGCTCTCCGCATTCATATCAGCTATTATGCATTTTAGATCCGAATTTGACACTGCTCGTGAGGCTCATGATGATTACCATATTTTGCCAATATCGGATATTATCCGTGCTATTCCAACACAGAATCTCATCTGTGCTTTCATTACTATTTCTTCCTCTTCTCCCGAACAGGAGGAAAAAATGGTTGGGTATGCACGAGCTATTGGTATGACATTGGATGACATATTATCTCACAGACCTACACAGGTGGTTGATGTAAAAACTGCAAAGACCCTTGAATGGTATTTTGATGATTTTGTCGATGGCGGGTTGATTCGAAAATACCAGTTTGCTAAAGAGGAACTACCAAGAAGATTCAAGGCTTTAAGTTCAGTTATGCAAAAAGATGATTCAAATGAAACATTCCGACTTAATAGATTGATTCGTAATCTTGAAACTGCTGGATTTTCAGAGGATGATGCATACCTACTTGTTATGGATGCAATTGAGAAGGAAATCATTGTCCCTATCTATCCATTCAACGGAGATACAGCATCAGAAATTGATGAGAGTTAGTACGCAGAAGATACTTGTATCCATTCTGTACATAGGAGGGTGGTTATTTCCAGGTGTGAGAGGTAAAAAGCAACGCCATATCATAATCATCATAAGATGGTTCTTGATATTACCTTAAAGTTCACAACACAGATGTGGAAATTATCAAATCAAAAAGAGAGTGATGTCAGGTGATGATGAGGGTGCTAGATAAAAAAATTCTAGGTGCAATGTTTATTTTATCCTTGTTTCTTGTAACTATTACATTTGTACCTGAAGTTGGTTCTTTTGGAGCTCCCACGAATACAGAGAGAAATGAAACATCACCTGTGACTCCGAACACTGAAATTGAAGATCCCCTTCAAAATGAACAATTAAAAAATGATAACTCGATTCTATCAAGTAATGGTGATCCATATGATGGAGTTTTGAACCCCGTTGCTGTTGAACAATCAGGATATGTCACATCTGGAAATATCTCTGCTAGAACAGATACCTATGAAAACCTTGTCTATGATCTTCCATTGGATACCACACATAGCTGGGTGGCCGATCAAGCTGAGGTATCAGTCTGGAATCTTCAACGACAATATGCCCTAAATGGAAGTTTCAGCCATGGAATTGCTGGAATTAATATTAATCCCAATGGAACGATTGATGCGTATCCTCTCGGTTGGTCAGCTAATAGTACTGATGGAGGTGATTTCCCTGATGATTTACAAATTGCCTCCTATGATGATACAGGTCGAAAATTTGTGGTTGTAGAAAGTATAGGCGGAAAAACTGGTCAACAAGGCTACACTCATGATGGGGGAACACGGATAGTTTGGACGCAGCATGTCGATAATACGCCATATTCAGAAGATTTCCTTCTCAGTTTTGATTATTTCTATGTTCGAGGACCACTAGATTATGATCCCGCACATCCGATAACCGGAGATATTAACATCTCAGTTTTCGTTGATGGGTCTACGATATGGAGCTTCAATCTTAAGGACCTCGCAGAGCGAGGAGTTTGGACTAGTACAGGTTCCATTCATGTTTCAATACCTGGCGCTCCTAGCTCCTTTGACTTTGCTATTGGACTTGATATCCCAATTGACCAATATCTTGACATTCGATGGGATTATGATAATAATGGCGTTGCAGATGGGGTCGCTAATGCTGCATACATAACAGTGTATTTGGATGACGTAGCTTTTGTTAAAGAAACACCACCAACACCAGATCAAGTGGACCTTCAATTTTCAACAGGAGGCGTTTCAGAACTTCTATCAGGTTCACTTGGAGTTTATGCCGCATCAATTCTAAATTCATCCTATTGGTCTGCTGCAATAGTACCAGTAAGTCTTTCTGCAAATGCAAGTATATCATTTGATTACAAGACTAGGTTATTCAGTCATAGATTCACTAATTCAAATTGGAGGACTGACATTGCTAGTACCGGTGTAAGATATTCTATTGAACGAGGAAAAAGTGCAAACCTGCTTCTCTATACTTATGTAGGTTACTTGGGAGATTATGAGGATCCTATGATGACTGTAAACTTTCCCAGTGATTGGGAGAATGTGACAGTATCAGACCCCTTTCTGACAGATCAGACCTCCTTCTGTACAGTATATAGTGATTTCTTCACTATTCCAACTGAAATAATCACATATCTTGGTTGGTGGGAGATTAAGTTTGAATCACCTAATTACGCAAAATCAATAGTGGTTGAAAAGTACGATTCTGACATGACAGATTGGACTGTCGAGAGTATCTATCGAATAGGGAATAGCACTCGTACTAAAGTAACTATTGGCACTGCCTTCGAAACGCCAATTACTATTAATAGTGTGAATGTTTCATGGCTCTATCCCAATGGTGGGGAATGGGTAAATGAATCTCTCAATGGTGGAGTTGCTGGAGTTGTAACAGGTAGTTCTCATACATTTTCATCTGGAACATCACCTGCTGGAGAGTGGAATGTCGAAATTCTATGGGTTAATGGTACAGAAGTTGCATATGACATTGCATTATTCGAGGTGCACCATTCTTCTGTTCTTATTGGGAATCCTGAGATCATACCAGTTGATGCAGGAGAATTAATCACTGCAATTGTGAGATTTAGTGACGGAGATACTGGAGCTTACATCACTGATGAACTAACAACGGTTTCAGGTAATTGGTCACTATCAACAATATTCTTTGATCCAAATCCTGTTAAAAACTGGTGGGAGGTTGGTCTCAATACAGGCGATATTGGAGCTGGTTCGTTTATTGTTCATGTTGATGCTTTAAGACCATATTTCGATCCGGCTAGTTGTGAGATACTCATCGTTTCAACTAATGTGACGCGACTAAATTCACCTAACGCTCCTTGGACATCAGCTAAATGGGGTTCCAAAGTTACTTTGACCTTTAATTTTGAAGTCTATGACTATGGATCAAGTAGTTGGGGTCCTGTTGTAAATAATAGTGATGTAAGTGCAATAGTGAACTGGACTGTTGGATATTGGAATGTTTCTGAAGATTCTACTCCTGGTATCTATTTATTTGACATTGATACATCTGCACTTCCTTCTGGAACTTATCTGTTGGGCTTCAACTTCACAAAACCAAATCACGAGTCTCAAGAATTGTTCCTCACTCTAATTGTTTCACCGATGGCGAGTTCTCTAGTCATATTTGGCGGTTCTTCTGATAGAGTAGATATAGAAGAACCCAGAGTCATTAAGATGAGATATTCGGATGAAAGTGGGAATCCGGTCCAAACAGCCAATATTGTAATCGACAGCATAACACCTTCAAGCGGATTAAGTCACACTTCTATTCAGGCAGTTAGCGGAGAGGAAGGCAATTATTCACTAACTGTCACTCCATTTTCACCCACTGTTTTTACGATTCGATTCGTATCGACTGGTGATGATGTCGAACCTGCAAGCACAGTTTTTGTCTTACTTGTTAACGATGTAGTCACCAATCTTGAAATATATTCAGTTCCAACTATTGAGATTGATCTCTCAGATACTTACAATACTACACTTAGATACGATATGTTCAATGGTACTGGGATTGAAAATGCAGATATATCTGTGATTTATTCTGGACCTGCGAGTTATCTCAGTTGGAATATCAGTGAGACTCTATCTGGGAATTATACAATCCAGTTTGCTGCTGGTCTTCCTGCTACATATGTAATTACAATTATAGCCTCTAAACAATATTATCAGCAGGCCGCTCACTCTTTTTCATTAATAGTGAAAAACATTCCCACGAATCTTCAGTTGTCAGTAGGCAGCAGTGTTGATATGGGACTAACTGATACTTATGAAATGACCATTCTTTATGAGATGGACAATGGTACAGGAATAGAAGATGCGACTATTCAGGTTGTACACTCGGGTTCTCTTCCAGCAATTAGCTCATTGGTTTCTTCCAATGGTCTAGGTAATTATAGTATTCATTTCACAGCAACTCTTGCAGGTAGCTATCTTGTTACTATTAGTGCAACCAAGCAATTTCATCAAGGCACTGCTGGATCATTCCTTCTTGTTGTCCGAGATATTTCAACTACATTTGCTTCTTTAAATGGGACTGGCGCTTTGGTAGGTTTTGGGCATGATTATCGTTTCTTTGTCAGTTATCAAAATGGGTCAGGGTATGGCTTGAGTGGTGCAAATGTATCCGTTGTTGATGCTGATCCAGGAATAAGCTGGGATGATGCAGAAATGGTCACACCTGGTATCTATTCGATTTTATTAACTCCGCTAGTTTCGGATTCATTTTCATTAGTAGTTCAAGCATCATTGTTAAACCACCAAACTAAGATTGTATTCTTTACACTTACAGTGACTGCAATCCCAACTACTCTGGTTACACTCAATTTGAGTACTTCCATTGCTGTTGATCAATATTGCACGGTTTATTTAGAATTCCAGGATGAGGATAGTACTGCTCTTGAAAATGCAATTCTTGGCATACTTAATCCACCTTCCGGTATCGATTACTCTCTATTCGAAGAACTTGGAAACGGAGTTTACCGAGTTACTCTTACACCTCTAATTATTGGAACATTTGATATAGTATTTAGAGCCCAAAAAGATGGATATCAACTAGATTATGCCGGATTTACATTAACTGCAACGATCATTCAAACGGAATTACGGACAGATGGTGGTGTCTCAAGAGATTCAGTGATGTATTCAAATCAATATGAATTACCTATTTTCTATGAACGAACTGATTTGAATCAAAATGTATCACTAGCAAGTATTGATCTCAAATCATCTCCCACAATTGGGCTCTCTTGGTCTGTTGAGGACCTTTCTACTGGATATCTCCTTACAATCAACTCTAACCGGACTGGACGTTGGACATTAACAATTACTGCAAATAGGACGAACTATGCAATTAGCTCCATTCAGTTCATTCTAGATATTACTCCAATTCCGATTTCAGTTGAATATCTATCTGAGCGTTCAGTTATGGAAGGCACACCGTTTGAAGTTTCGCTCAGATTGACAATTCAAGGAACTCAGACCCCTATTAGAAATGCTTCTGTATCTTACAGAATTTCATCAACAGGAACTGGTCAATTCATCGGTTTGGAAGAATCTCAAACTCCAGGAATTTATTCAGGAACTTTCACTATTCCACTATATCTTGATACCACAGAGTATACCGTTGAAGTCCGGGTCGATAAGGAGAACTATGAATTACTTGGAGCTTCAATTACATTTACCATTTTAAAGGGAAATAATGATATCTTAAGATGGACTCCGGTAATTTCTGTTTCAGGGATTTCGATTTCTCTTATTATTGGTATGGCTGTTGGTTTACGTGTCTACAACACACGCAAAAGGAGACGGAACCTAGAGGCACTGCAGGTGAAGAAACGGTTTGATGATGTATCTAATATTCTAGGAATCATTGTTCTCCACAAGAATACTGGTCTCCCCGTGTATTCAAAGATGATCAAAGGCGGATTCGAAGAAGCAATGGTCTCTGCATTTATCACTGCTATCACTCATTTCAGATCAGAATTCCAGATGGATGAAAAACATTGGGAATTCAATATAATTCCAATTTCAGATATTATCAGTGCTGTTCCAACGAAGAGCCTTATTGTAGCATTCATCACTGTGCGTCCTCCGTCGAAGTTTCAGGAGACTTCCATGGCTGCTTTTGGAAGAGCGACTGGAGCTCTGTTTGACGAGATACTAGCTGATAGTAGAGTCGGAATTGTTGATGAATCTCAGACAGAGGTTCTTGATACATTATTCTATGATCTTCTTGATGGTTACCTCATAGAACGATTCCACACTACTAAAGATGCAGAGTTTCCAAAATCCATGACCTGTCTGGTCAATACGGCTCATCAACTCGAAAATGGAGAAGGATTCAAACTTGAAGATCTTGCAAAAGGAATGGCATCTTGCGGTATTGAGGAGTCTCATGCTTACAAACTTGTAATGGATGCAATTGATGACGACCTCATAGAAATGACGAAAGAAACTAACCATGAGAGTGATATTCCTGCGCCTCCTTCTGATATCAAAGAGATACTGGGTCTTGATGATTTCGAAACACGAGAAGATGATGAGTCTCCGTACTAAGATTGGATTCATTACAGGTGCATTGATAACTATCATTGTATCCATACATTAGTGGAGGCCACGTCCATGAGTCCCGGATTATTTAGTGATAAGAGAGGTGTAGCTGCATTAATCATTGCTATACCTCTTGCAATCATAGCTTATGTATTTGTGAGACCGATTGACTACAATCTATCTCTTGGAGTGTTCGGAGTAGCTTGCGCTTTGTTCTTCATTTGGTGCATATTAGATACTGCAGACGAATTTGTTGATGATTCTGTTCCTAGGCCAAAAGCTGTATCCAAAGACGAACCAAAGCCTGAAGTCGCAGAACCTGAGGAACATGCTGAGATGCATGTCCCAGCTGCTGAAAAACCAGCTGCACCACTTACTGACCTTCCTATTGAATCAATTGAAGGAATCGGTCCTGTCTACGGGAAGAGACTGCGTAACGCAGGCATTCCAACAGTTGAAGAATTACTAGCTGCTGATCCTCAAAACATCGCAGATGTTTGTGATGTGAATGTAGAGCAAGCGGAGCGATGGATTGCGATGGGTCGATTCTCTTGGCTTGATACAGTGTCTGAAGAAGATGCTGAAGCTATCGTTTTTGCCACTGGCATGGAGGATCTAAAGAGTCTAAGTGAAGCAAATGCTGAGGATCTTTACAAGAAGATCAAGCATGCCTTAGCTGAAGGTGATGTACGAGTTCCTGCTGGTTACAAATTTAGTGTTGAGCAAATCCAGAAATGGATTGATGAGGCGAAGTCCTTAGTATAAATAATCTAAGAGAGTGCATAGAGTGCCTTCTCACACTCTATGTTCTCTTCTCATTTCAGAAAATGCTACATGTCTAGATTCTTCGGATCTTTCCAGACATCCTTGTTCAAATACGCAATAAACAGTGGCTTCGAGAGTCCCTCTCTTGTTATCCACATGAGGAATGGTCGATTGATTTCATATGGCTCTTTCTTCACAGGTGCTGCTCCAGCCAGTATTCCCAAGGCAACAGCACTCTTGACTCGGAATCCCTCTTCATTCATCTTCAACTTAGTCTGTTGCAGAGCTTGAGAAATTACATAGAATGGTTCTTTGCCTTTTGGAGTTTCAAACTGAAGATCGAGTAGCCAATCCAAGGTAATCTGTTCATCAAGGTCAATCTTTGGAAAGATGAAACCATCATAATCGAATAGCGCTTTGTGCTTTTCCTTGTGTATCTTTTCAACGAAGTCTAACAGCCCAAGTCCTGTGGGAACTTCATCAACCATCATGAGATACACAAGATCATTCTCCTTTGTTTCAATCTCAATGATGTAATTTGGATTCTCCTTCACACGATAGAATTCCTTCCCATAATTTGTCATCTTGATGCCGGGATAGTATTCATCATCTTCTGTCTTTACAGACCACTTCTTACCTTTGATTGCCCACTCTCCCAAAAGGTCTAGCATGCTTGCTACACCAAATCCACCCGGTCCAAAATCACCCAGTTGAATCTGGAATCCTCTCTCTGCAAGCCACTTGTTGATGTTCTTGTGATTCGTGTCTGCAATACTCTCTATCTCTTTGATTCGGTCAATATCTCCCTTACAGTATGCATGGATTTGATCAAGAAATTTCCTCTGAGTCTCATTAGATACAGAGGTACTTTCGACTCTCTCGAGAAATTCTTCTGCTTTTCTTATGGCTGCGGATATTGGATATACCACCAATGTCTGCGTTTCTGTAGTCATCTTTTCATGTTGCATTGTTCCTAACCTCAAATGAGCAAATGCTGCCCGTCATTATGCTCCTAATGTATCTGTTGGAATTTTTAGCGACCCCCCTCTCCCCTTACCTTCTTGTGGAACTGGAATTCTGGGGTGCAATACACAGCCCGTTCACGCTATTAGCGCTCATTCTGTGGGCATATTGTCCATATCATCTCTCTGTCTTACGTAAGTAATACGTACGTACTGGG
This sequence comes from Candidatus Thorarchaeota archaeon MP8T_1, assembly GCA_002825465.1. The sequence continues at coordinate 142,681 of PJER01000001.1, read as the reverse complement.
TACATTTTACTTAACCTTATTAGAAGACTTAGTGGAAATAGAGGTGAGTTGTATCACATAACATGAATATAACGGAGAATGCGAAAATGACCGAACGAACACGACCTTCATCCACCCTTCAGAAGAATGCCGAAGTATTACATACCCTGTATGGACTTCTCGATTCGGACCGTGAACCAACAGATCAAGACGCATTGAGTCTTCGATACCTGTACGCAAGTTCCTGACAACATTACGCTCCTCATTTACCAATGAGGTCAAATTCGCTGTCTCCGTGCACCTCCCGGCATCAGAGACACAGTGGGGACAGGCTCCCTAGGCTTGTTCCCCACACCTTCTCCAATATGAGATGATTAACATGACCGTAGCTAACAAAACTAAACTGGATCGTTCAAAGGGAACATCCACTATTCTAAGAAAGCACCGTCTAAAAGCTGATTTGACGATTCGTAGACGGCTCAAGACCAGGCGTTAATTTTTACATACTCGGAAACCCGAGCCAAGCCGTAGAAGTTATACATTCTCGTTTGTGTCAGATAAACTAGGCATTATCGTTCTCTATTCTTCTCAATATCATCTTTCAGAGATTCGGGAACGGGTAATGAATAATCCATATGTCCAGAATACATTCCGCTTGGTTTCACTTTCATTCCATTGGGCATCAAATAGGGACTCATCTTTTCTCGTCTTTCCAAGGCTGAAGACGGAACATCACCTTTGTGCTTCTTCCTGCTTCTATCAACAAGTTCTGATATCACAAGCACTGCAATGATAAAAGAAACTCCAAGAATTAGAGGATTCCAATCTGCCATCAATTTTCCCTGTAGCCTTTTTTTCTTGAAACCATATAAGAGTATTAATTGTTAGAACACGTGTTCTAATATTCGACAGGCTTAAGGTCCTCATTACATACTCTTATGCTACATTTACTGTAGGTGTTAGAATGACAGACACTATCGGATCAAGACTGAAGGTAGTTTCCTTCTTCATCTTCTTTGGTTTCCTCATGACACTGGGAATGACTGCCACAACACTCCTCAATCCTGGTGGCGGGAACCTCTATGAACTGAGGCCAATTGCCAACGTAATTGCAGACCTTGTTGCCGCTTCTGCTCAAGATATCAACATTAAACTAGCAGGTCTGGTGTTTGATAATTTCTTCATGATAGGGTACCTAGCTATTTTCTATGGGCTTCTCATATTGACCAGAGAAAAAGAGGAACTTATTGCAAAGGTAGCTTTTGCACTGGGTAGTCTTACCTTTGCTTCAGACATAGTGGAAAATGCATTTCAAGTAGCACTATTGACAGGAGTCCCAAATGGATGGGTGCCTTTTGACTCAGTCTTCTCTTCGATGTGGCTAGTGATGTTTGTAAAGGACATCTCCAGTTACATGGCTGGATACACTTTCATCATTTTACTGGTCCTTTCCCTGAGTGATCCACCCGAGTTCAAAGCTTTCAAACTCATCTTTGTAGTGCTTCTCGGACTCTATGTCATCTTTGGAGTGATAGCTATCATTGAACCATCGTTCTTGATATTTAGGAATCTCAGCTTTATGATTGATCTATTGCTTGCTTCATTGCTCTTTCGTCAGATGGCTGTAAAACATATCGGTTGACTGGTCTACACTCCTAAAGAATAGGAAATAGTGACTAAATACTTTCAAACTATTTTGTATTCTTGATAACTGTAAATCTTCCAATAAGTAGTAGATTCATTAATTCTAGAAATTAAATTTAGGTGATTTCTGGTACAAAGAATGTGCCATTTTCTTCAGAAAATCTAAGCCTGGCCATTCAGACATCTCAAGTACTTGTTGGATGCATCCATGAGCTTCATCTTCTCGACCCTGTTTGAGCCTAAGTTCTCCCCTGATAACCAATTCAATACCTATCACTCCAGGTAGTTCCATTTCATTAGCATGTTTTTCCAATCTTTCATGCCAATATCCAGCAAAATTCTCATCTCGATTTTTAATCGTCGGTTCAAATGTTTGTACTTCTGTTTCTGCCAATTTAATCAAACAAGAGGAAACTCTATTGTTACGCCCATTTCTAATATTGATGTCTAATGAATTTTTGAAACTTTCAAATGCAGAGTCATAATCACCTTGAGCTCTCTCAAGTAGACCAGTCACTAAATATTCAAACGCAATTATTGCTTCAATTCCCGATTTGAAAATTAATTTTCTAGCAAGATCTAGATACTCAGTTGCTTCCTTCAATCTATTCAGATTAATTAATGCCCATGTATAGTCCAGAAGCGCATAAGGATAGTTTATTGGATAGTTTTTTGCGTTATCTACTGCAAGCTTTGCCCATTCCAGTGCTTCGTTACCATCTCCGATCTCGTTATACATAAACGCAACATTATGTAAATCTACTACAGGTTTTTCACCAATCAATTCTAGACTCTCTAGATTTTCAAAATTAATATTCAATGCTTCTGTGTATTCTCCACGCATGTGACTTATGACTTGTATCAGACTTTTGATTAGCATTAATCCTCGAATATCGCCAAGCTCTTCACATATCATTTTGGCTTTGATCAATATCTGTTTTGCATTAATTGTAGATTTTTTTCCAAATTTGTAAATTCCCTCAAGCTCACCTTTCTCCCACATGAGTCGTGCTTCATGTAACTTATCATCATAACTCTCCGCAATCATTAAACCTTGGTTACATGCATCTCCTGCCCCTTCAGTGTCACCTTCCTGTCTTAATCTAATTGCATGGTACAAGTAAAATTTAGAGGAGTAGCACTTTAAATCTGGATTTCTGTCCACAACTTTCTCAATACGCGATTTTGTAGTATCTTCGAGAATACTACCAATTTTATGAGTCGTAGCGATCTGATATAATTTCAAGAGATACAGAAATGATTGCCATTCTGATTCGTTCTTTTCAATTGCTTCTTCTAAGGCATTAATTGCTAATTCCCAATCTTCGTTGTCCAAAGCTTGATCTGATAGATGATATGGAATAATTGTTCTCCGATCTTTATGTGTATCAATAATACTTCTCTCAATCTTCTTAAGACTAAGCAAGGAAGAATGCCATAAGGCCAATATGATAATCTCATCACTAGATGATTCTAACAGGGCTTTCTTACACAACATCGAAGTGTATTCAGCATAATTATACGAAGCATTCATGAGTTCCTTGAGTATTTCGTTAGTATTTCCACTTACAAATTGGAAATCCATTGATATTGTACCAATTGGTTTCAAACCAATCTACACCTTCAATTGGAATCAAAATAATGATGATTTACAGAGATTTACTTTTCGCTTTTTGACATCAGGTCATCTTAGCATTGATTATGAAAATGAAAAATCGAACTGTGATGGCACTTTTTTTTCAATTATTTAGTACCTCATACCGATTTCAATACAATAGAATAATGATAATCAAATGTATTTTTCACAAAACTCAATCTTGAAGAGTTTGTAGAATTGAATCCATAGCAGTATCTCGAATCTCTGAAACTTCTTTTGCTTTCTTAATTAGCTTCTCATAGAGCTCACTGTTATTAATTATTGAATTTTCAACATAGGCAGCAACAGCTTCTGATCTGCTTTTGAAGACATTCAAAGCAATTAAAGCATCTAGTGCTTCAACAATTTGAGTACTCAAACGCGTCATGATATGAATCTCACGTTTATCAACATTGAAGTCCGATTCTTCTCTTCTTCCCATAATCTGTTCACGCAAAGATTCACGAGTTGTACTAGGTGCTTTTTTCTTCGACAAGAATCTATCCCCAATCAGTTACTTGTTCTCCTGCACATGCACTATTTAATCTTGTTTTATATTACACTTTACTTTTATTTCAATTTTATGACACGTCATATTATCAATGTGACACACTGTGATTGATCCAACATTTTCAAAGATTTTCTAAAATAGAATCCATTGCAGTTTCTCGAAGATCTGTTACTTCGTCTGCTTTCTTGATCAATCTTTTGAAAAGATTAGTATTAGAAAGAATCGAACTTTCCACTAATGAGGAAACTACTTCGGACCTGCTCTTGAAGACATTCAAAGTAATAAGCGCGTCTAGCACGGTGATTATTTGGTTACTTAGACGTGTTGTGACATTGACATCCCGTTTTTCAATATTAAATTCACTATCTTCAAAATTGCCGATAATCTGTTCTCTTAATGAGTCTCTTGTCGAACGAATTAAGTCCCTTTTTATCACAGCTAAATTCTCCATCACATCCTCCGTAATGATTATTATATGACGCGTAAGTTTTATATAAAAGTAATTATATTACACGTCATTACATTTACTGTAATGCAGTAAAGTATGGAGGAGAGAATGTGAACAAAAAGAAAATGATTCTTTTCGCGTTTGTCTTGTGTTTTATACTTGGCATGTCGATAGCTGGCCTTACCGCAGCACACTCGAAAAATGGAGTGTTCGTGGTTGCACCATCTGGTGATATGTCAGGATCAACAGATACCGCGAACATTCAATTAGCAATAGACTCTGCAATTGAGGCTGGAAAAGGAAGTACAGTCTATCTGGAAGAGGGTGACTTCTACATATGTGAAACATTAGTAGGAGTCAACTTCGATGGAAACCTAAAAGGTGCTGGTCGTGGAGAAACAGTTCTCCATAGTGTCGAGAACTTCCCTGCTCAAGATACTGGTAATCTTGGTCTTGGAAATCCAAGAATGCTGATGTTTTATCAGGACGAGTACTCGATTAGCACAGCTGAGAACCCCTACAAAATCAAGCTATGTGACTTCACTATCAATGTGGATCAACCAACTGAAGTGTGGTTGCCTGAATATGGTGGCTTTAGGGCAATGAACACAATCGACATCTATGGTATGATTTCTGATAGTGAAGAAGTTTCATACTTTGATACTACAATTATGAATGTTGAATTCCTTGGTGATGTTGGTGAAGAGTACGGTCCATTTGGATTAAGTATCCAAAATGCTCTAATAATTCAAGGTCAGTGGGGTGATGCTTGGAATGAACCAATTAGTGGAAACTACTTGGTTGAGGGATGTTATTTCCAAAATAGTCTTGGTTCAAGTGCTATGTTTGGATCATTCGTGGATTCTCATGTTAGGATTCTTCGAAACACCTACGATGGAGCTCTGATTGGTCCTGAGATGTATGAGCTCAGTAACTCCCGAGGAGAAATTGCGTTTAATGATGTCTCTGGTTGTGCTTGGTTTGGTACCTATGTTGCACATGGTATCGGAGGTACAAGCCTTGAGCCAGGTAGAGTTTCAATTCATCATAATAACATTGATTGTGGTCCTGGAGCGACTGGTATCTGGCTTGAGGATTATCTGGCTACAGACGATTTTGAGGGCCTGTCCGTACTGGCACACCATAATGACATTGTTATAGATGATCCCTATAGCTGGGGGATTTTCGGTTACGGTGTCCAAGATGTTATGTTAGTCCAAAACACAATTAGTGGATATGGAGAGGCTGGAATCGTTACAGGGATTTGGGGTGATTCGGTAAGTGGTTGGAAGATGGTTTTGAACGATCTATCTGACCTTACTGCTGATGTAGCGGCAATCTGGATGGGATCAGGAACTTCCGATTGTTGGGGTCTATTCAAAGGCTCAAGTAACATGTTGCTTGATGAAGGAAACAACAATCGAATGTATTTTATCTAAGTAATGAAATAGCCAGTGATGATTTCCACGGGTACGTCGTCTTCACTGGCTTTTCTTTTTTCTCTTCTTCAGCTAATTATCAAATCACAAATTAATTCAATAAATTAACTCGGTTTCTAAGGGGCAAGAACCAACCTCCTCTCTTTATTGATGAACTAATAATTCTTGCACTAGTTTTTTATCTTTCAGATATTCTAATCCTGGTTGGTCTGATAACCTCAAGACTTCCTCAATGCGCTCCTGAGCTTCAATAAGACGTCCCTGTTTGAGCCTTAATTCTCCCAAGAGATATTTGACGAGTCCTTTTACTCCTGGTAGATCCATCTTATTTGCGCATTTTTCTAATTTTGCCATCCACTTGCCAGATACCTCATTCAGATAATTTCCTGAATTAAATTGAAATGCAAGTACCTCTGTTTCTGCAAGTTTAATCAAGCATGAGATGACGCGATTATGACGTCCATTCCTTCTATTGATCTCCATCGCTCTTTCAAGACTATCAAATGCTGATGCGTAATTTCCTCTAGCTCGTTCCAATAAACCATTCACCGTGTATTCAATCGCAATCATTGATTCGATTCCTTCTCGAAGCAGTTTTTCTCTTCCCAAGTTAAGATAGTGAATTGCTTCATCCAATTTGTTGAGATTGATATATGCCCAAGCAACATCAAAGAATGTGTATGCATGCAGTAGCGGATAATTTCTGGACCCTTCTTGAGCCACGAATGCCCACTCCAGAGCTTCTTTACCATTTCCCATTTCATTATACATTACAGATACATTGTGTAATTCCACATCTGGTTGTTCCCCTATTAACTCAAACCTACGAATATTATCAAAGTTTAACTCCAGTGCCATTGAGTATTCGCTGCGAAGATGAGACATAACTTGAATCAGACTCTGTATTTGGATTATTCCCATAGAGTCGTTGAGGGTTTCTGCAATTTCTCTTGCAACTTTCAGGAGTTTCTTTGCCCTTGCTATGGAACCTTGCTTAAAGAAAAAGATTCCAAGAAGCTCAGCTTTCAGCCATATGAGACGACAAGTAAAAAGTTGGTCATCGCATCTTTTCGACTGTCTAATTCCCATCTCACACACTTCTAGACTACTCTCAAAATCTCCTTCCTGTCGTAATCTCGTTGTTTGGTAGTAATAGAGTTCTGATGAATAGCATTGAAATTTCGAATCTTTTGATATCAGATTGACAATCTGCTCTTTGGTTGATTCTTCCAAACTACTACCAATCTTTCTTGATGTTGCTATCCAATAAAGTTTCAAGAGATACAGCAATGAAAGCCATTCTGACTGACAATTCTCTATCGTATTCTGTAAAACTTGAATTGCAGTATCCCAGTCGAGATCTTCTGATGCCTTTTTTGCATGATAGAATGGTTGAACCACAATGCGCTCTTTATGGATATCAAGTATCTTCCATTCATGTTCACTATAGCTTAAATTTGATGCATGACGTAATGCAAGGATAACAATTTCATCACTTGCTGATACATCAACAGCTTTATTGAAGAGTGACAGAGTGAAATCAGAGTAATCTTTTGATATTTTCATTATTTCCTCTAAGACTTTCTTCGTACTTGGCTGGATGAATGCGAAATCCATTGTGATTGTACCGATTGGCTTCAAGGTCAACCCACTTGAATTATCTAAGCTGAAATCTATTCCATTAGAAATAAGAAGTACTTTTCGTTTCTGAGATTCACATATAATTTGAAGATCTCCAAAAGCAGGTCTTCTTCACTGGCGTTTCTTTTTTCTTTTCTTGATTTTATAAGCAAAAAACAGATTTAGTCATTTGTACATTGTTTTCTTGATTCGGATGGTGAATGAGAGAGGATATGTCACCAAGGATTTTCCCTTCCTAGATGAAAGTAATAGGAATGTGATGGAGTCAATCCTCAAGAAGACCAAGGATTACTGGGACTTTGCAGAGAAGCTTGCAGTAGAAGTACTCAATCCTAGTACCCATCTAAATCTAACCTATCTCGCTATCTACCATCTTTCACGACTTCAGAACACGCAAGTATTACATAAAGTAATGGAAACTAATTCACAATTACCCATTCCTTTTCCATTCTATTTTCCATCAGGAAATGACTATTACCATGATAGGCTAGTAATCGAGAGAGTAATCGAACTCAACAAGAATCCTGTAATTACGTTCTATATGTTAATGAGGCTCTTTCGAACTTCTGAAATAGGAAGTCCCGAAGAAGAAGAAGCAACTCAATTGATAGAGAACTTATTGAAAGAACATCCTCAATTGAAACTCCACAGTGCAGACTATATCGGTCATGCTGGTTATCGCCAAAAAGTTACTGGGCGACCTCAGGAGAGTTTCGATATGATGATGGAGGCTCTTGAATTGGCGAGAGAGTCCGGTGATAAATGGCATCAAATCAGTCTTTTGACATTACTTGGAGAAGTAGCTGGTCAATATCGGAAAGGACTGTCTACATATTCTGATGCTAAGAAATACTTGGGAGAGGCTGTCGCTCTCTGTCGAGAAATCAATGATAAGGCTGGTCTCGCTAATACTCTCCAAACCATGTGCGCTTTTGCATACAGTCGTTATGAACTTGGAGAGGCGTATGATTGTCAATTAGAATCTATACAAATGCAGGGAGAAATTGGCGATGTCAATGTAGCTGCGGCTTCCAATATGGCTGGGCTGTATTTAGTGAGCGGTGATGAAAAGAGTGCACGTGAGCTATACACTATGGTACGAGCTTCTGAGGATGAATTTGGAGCTTACGCAGTTTTCCCAGATATAGAATACTATATTTCGACTGGAAATCTAACTACAGCAGAGAAACTCTTAGACCACGCAAGAGAATTGACATTTGCTGATGGTATAGAACCAACACTTGGTCGTCTTTATCGTATAGAAGGAGATCTGGAGGCTGCGAAGTGTAATTTTGAGTCTGCGATGGATATTATTCAAAAAGCTCTTGATATCAATGAACGAGCAAGTAGGCAACTACGGGTACGTTTATGTTTGAAGAGACTAATGGAAATCGAGCTAGAGATGTTTATTCCAACCAAAATGAATCGCAATAATGAATATTCGGGACCATGGATGAAACGATTTGCTAAAGAAGTTGAAATTAATGACATTCCTGGCTTTTATGGTAGATTTCTTTTATCACAATCAGAACTTAGAATGCGTCAGGGAAGACATGGTGAGGCTGGGGATCTTTTAGACTCAGTTATTGAAATGACAGATAATAGTGCAATGCGTTTTCTTCATAGAGATGCATTGGCAATGAAGGAAAAATGGGTGCAAGAAGGTACACTCCCTGCGGACACTATTCTCTCTAAACGAAGAAGACACAGATGAAGGGAAATCCCAATTTCTTACCTTTCATCGTTAGAGTTATATTCAAAGGTTGCAGACATGCGTTAACCTACTCATTGAAGGCGGGAAACAAGCTCAGAGAAAAAAGAAACATAACACGTACTTCAACGGTTGCCTATACAGGATACTATAGAGTAGAGTATCTTTCTTTTCTGCAGATTATACCGCAATCAGAAGCAAGTAGGTTTCATGAATTATTAAAAGGAGTTGAACAAAATGAGTAAATATCCCACTGAAGACCCAGTACTTGTAACATGCGGACTACCATACGCTAGTGGGCAGATGCACATCGGTCATCTTCGGACCTACGTGCCCGCGGACGTTTTTGTGAGACTCCTGAAGAAGATGCGAGTAGACGTCACTTTCGTCTGTGGCTCAGACACCCACGGTACTCCCGTACTTACAGCTGCAGAGGCTGCTGGCGTCAGTCCTAAGGAACTCTATCAGAAGTACCACAAGCATTACCTCGAGACATTCCCCAAACTGAACATTGAGTTTGATAACTATGGAACTACTGATGACAAGGAAAATATTGATCGGACCCTGCAGTTGGTAAAAGAACTTCAGAAGAATGGTCATATCTACCCGAAGGAACTAGATTCTCCATATTGCGATAACTGCGGTCGATCTCTTCCAGATCGCTATGTTCGTGGAGAATGTCCTCACTGTCACAGCGACGCTCGTGGGGATGAATGTGACCAAGGTTGTGGTCGATACCTTGAACCTGGTGAGATTCTGAATCCTAGGTGTGCAATCTGTGGGTCTCCAACAAGAACAATCACTAGAACACACTACTACTTTAGACTCTCAGAATTCGAGGGCTTCCTCAAAGAGTACTTGGAAGGCGTAGGTGGCACAAAGATAGCAAAGAATTATGCTCTGGGTTGGGTGAACGAGGGTCTCAAGGACTGGTGTATCACGAGAGATCTCGGATGGGGAATTCCTTATCCTGGTGATGAAGATCTAACCCTCTATGTCTGGGTTGATGCTCCAATACACTATATGTCGAGTACAGAGGAATGGGCGAAGAAGATCAAAAAACCTGACGAGTGGAAGAAATTCTGGCTTCCAGGAAATGGTCGTCTGGTCCATTATATTGGCCAAGACATAGTGTATCATCATTGCCTCTTCTGGCCTGCAATGCTAAAGGGAAGTGGATACAATCTCCCCGATTCAATTGTTGCCTCTGGAATGGTCAAAATAAGAGGACACAATTTCAGTCGCGGTCGAGGTTACGTAGTGTGGATTCTAGAAGACTATCTAGACAAAGGACTTGAACCTGATTACCTCCGGTACTATATGGTGTCATTTACAGGTCACACGAGAGACCTTGACTTCAGCTGGACTACCTTTGCAGACAAAGTGAACACAGAGCTGGTAGGAACGCTTGGCAACTTCATCTATCGTACTCTTCACTTCACAAAGAAACACTATGGCACAGTTCCGAAGGGAACCTTTGATGAAAAGCTAAAGAAAGAAGTTGAGACCGCATTGGCGACCATTGTTGATGCTGTCAATGAGTATGAACTCAAGAAGGTCACTGATGAGATTCTCAGAATAGCATCAGTGGGAAACGAATACTTCCAGTCTAATCAACCATGGGCACTTGTCAAAGAAGACAAAGAGAAGTGTGGTGAAGTACTCTTCAATGCTATTGCATTGGTCAAAGCACTCACAATACTTATCGAACCTATCTTACCAAATACTGCAAAGATCATTTGGAAACAGCTTGGACAGACCGGTTCTGATATTCACACAGTTCCTCTTGAGGATGCGTTAATCCCCATTCCAGTAGGAACAGAGATTATCAAACCAACCCCTGTGATCTCGAAGATAGATGACGACCTTTTAGCTACATTGAAAAAAACCATTGATGATAGGATAAAACGTGCAGAAGCAAAAGAGAAAGGTGAACCTGAAATGACTGAGAAAGAAATGATTTCATTTGATTACTTCCAGAAACTCGACTTGCGTGCAGGAAAAATACTGACCTGTGAGAAAGTTCCCAAGAAGGACAAACTCCTTCTTCTTGAGGTCGATATTGGAACTGAAAAACGTACCATTGTGACAGGTCTTGCAGAATTGTATAAACCTGAAGAGCTGACTGGGATGACTGCATTATTCCTAACTAATCTCGAACCCAAGAAAATCGGTGGAATCGAGAGTCATGGAATGATCATTGCTATTGAGAAAGGCGATGAACCAGGAAGATGGCTTCCTGTCAAACTTGACGGAGTTCCCCCTGGTAGTAAAGCTGCATAATACTCGATGATGGCGGGACCATCCCGCCACTCGTTTTTATTTCACTTTTCAGTTTGCATTTTACTGATAGCTTCTCTAAGACTCAGTGCTTTCTCTCTAGAAATTTCACTATCACTATTCCAAGTGACCATTCCTTCGGAATCAATTAGAAAGAGATAGATTGTTTCTTCAGTTGTAATATCAAGAGCCTCTTTGAATGGTTCTTTGTCAATGTAGAGTGTGACTGTTCTTCTCCTAGTTTCTCTTGATGGGATACCAGCTCTCATTCCTCCATCAATAAATCTTCTATAGAGATAATTCATTTTTCGAATTGTTGGGAGTTCATAAAAATCAAAACCCGGAAACTCTTTGACAAGTTCCAATAGATATGGAATCCAACTATCAACCACTCGCTGGTGCCATTGTTGAAATGCAACAATCAGTAGTCGTGGATCTCCAGTCAATTGGTCTGGAATCTCTATTTCTTCCTTGTTTAAATTCTCAGCTTTGATTTTTGGAAATTGCAAAATGCCCCACACCAAGACTAATATGTTAACTATTGTTATTAATTTTTAGGTGTGGTTTATCATCACACAATTAAGAAATGATTCTTATCCTTGATTAGTAATAGTTAGAGCTGATCATCATGAAGATTAAACCTGAAGTGCGAGAGCGAATCATCAGAGTCCTGAAGGGTCAAAAGATTGCAGTGTTAGGTACATCCAAGAATGATGAACCATATTCCTGTCTAGTGTCTTTTGCATTTGCAGAAAAATTGGACAAACTGTTTTTTGCAACAATGCGACAGAGGTTGAAGTATCAAAATATGATGGCTAATCCACGGGTGACGCTCATCATTGATGATAGAGATGTCTATGATAGCAGCTTCAATGAAACAACCTCTATTACAGCTGTAGGATCTGCAGTGGATACCACAGGTGATGATAGAGAAAAGTACACATCATTATTACTAGAGCGACATCCTTCTCTCACCGATTTTGTTAACTCACCTGATTGCGCAATCATCTGTGTGGATATCGATAGCTACTATGTTGTCAGTGAATTTGAGTCAGTTGTACGTATCCATGCTTGATAAACGATTATTCATAATTCAATTGATTCACTTGACTTTTCTAGCCTCTCCAGTAATTTATCAGTGCTAGAAATCATAAATTCCTTCCCACAGCTAAAACATTTGACTATTCCATTATTGGAGATGTCCTTTTTCATATAATGATGCGATGCTCCACATCTATTACATACACTGAGTGTTCCTTCTTCAAAGTGAGGTTTCCTAATTACCTGTGGTTTCATCTTTTCAACCCCTTCTTCTTCGTAAAATCTCGAAAATATCCAGCCAATGAAACCGAAAAGGAATATGTATCCTAGAATCAAGAAGTAAGCGAGTATGTATCTGATGGCATAATAATAGGTGTAAAAATCAAAGAGGTAGAAATAGATTGTAATGTAAAGTGGTTGGAGTATAATTGTTAACCCTAAACCTGATCCCAGCATCGGAATCCACCTTCGAACAATATTCCTGTTCCACACATATTTTGATGCTATGTACTGCAAAACCCCCATTATAGTGCTCATAATAAATGTACCAAGAATTAGTGTATACAACAGTATTGGATAATAGAAGTAGAAAAGAGAAAAAAAGAGAGAGAAGGGAAATTGGAAGCCAGGAATAGCTGTAACGCTCAATAAAAGAAATCCATGGACTAGCAGAGCTGACAAAACTGAAGCCATTTTCTTTGACTTCTCACGTATTTGCACATTTCGCCACTCCAATCAGATTGTACCACTTTCTGATGAATAATTGGAATCATTAGGTAAAAAACTCTCTTCTTACAAGGATGCGAAGGCTTTAGTACAATGAATACATCACAGAAATGCGGATGTCGATGAGGAATCATGGTAACTAACTATCATCAGTTACCACACCCAATTGGTTCTTTGTTGTCATCCGCCCCTTTTGAAGTCGTATGTTTTTTGTTGATGTAACAAGAGAACTCGGAGAGAAGAGTCATGACAAACTCAATGTACCTACTTCGTCATGCGGAGACCGGTATTGATCTGACCAAACCAGTTAGAGACTGGGAAATTACCGATGCCGGACGAAATAGCACTTTGGAATTATCAAAGTCTCAGGTTTTCAGTAAGATGGATGGTATTATTCACTCGAGTGAAACCAAAGCAAGGCAGACTGCAGATATAATTGCAAATGAATTGCAGGTACAGACATATGAACTCCCAGAGTTGGATGAGCTTCATCGAGACCATAAGACTCAACTCACGAATAAAGAATATCGAGCTCGTGTTCTTCAGACATTAATAGACTGGGAAAAGAATGTACCAGACTGGGAGTCCGGAGAAGATGCACTGAGCCGTTTTTTTGAAGGAATCCGACGAATCAACCTCATGTTTGACAACAAAGACATTCTCGTTGTTTCTCATGGCATTATTCTGACATTATACTTCAGCTCACTCACACATTTCTGGAACATTGCTTACGAACGGTGGGCTCAACTAAAGTTTCTTAGCTGGGGATTAGTCAGAGGGGATAGAGTTCTCATCGACATTGTCTAGGTATAGAAGCGCCTAACCTTTTTTTATGTAGACGTTCACAAAACTACAGTGATTTGACATGGGAAAAGTTACAAAATCAATGATTACTTCATTTTCCAAGTTTAAGTCTGAATGGGAGAAGGATGCAGGAAAACCAGAGGACGCAATCATGTACTATCTGATTGCAGCTCTGAATATCGAAAAGGATCCCGAGCTTGCAGATGCAATGATGACAGTTGTTGTATCAAAGCGTCATTGCGTTGAATCAGGGAGTTCTCCCTCTGGACTAAAACTCGGAACTACTTCCAGATATGGCATTGGTCAATTTCAGAACAATAGGAACATAGCTCGCTCGTATGTTGGTGGAACAAATACCAACAGTTACAAGTTTGACAAAAGCAATTTGACAATGACCGTTGTCAAGAAAGAGGAAAAAGGCAAAGGTCTAAAGATCTTCATTCAGAGTGGTGGTAAAGACATGCCCACTCCAGTGTCACTGGAAAAGAACTCCTCTGGACAGTGGAAACTTACTAGTTATAGCTCAATCTATACCGGTGTGAAGAAGACTGTGGAAGAAGAGGGTGACTTCTAGCAGAATCTTGAGTCCTTCAAGGACTCATCTCTTTTTTGTCTTATTCCGGAATCTTGGTTAGTCGTCGAAGATAACCAATGATTAGGTTTGTCTTCTCCTGAAATAGTAGACACCTATACCAATCAGTGCCACTATGCTGAATCCAGTGATGATTTCATTTGTATACAGGTATGGCTTTACCGTGAGGATGAATGTGCTCGTGCACATGTTGTGAGTATAGTCTCTCACTAAAATAGTGAAGTTATAGACACCTGCGTCAAGACCATCTACAGAGAAGTTCACCGACGATGCATCTAACATCGTCCAGTGGGGTGACATTAAATGTGTTTGTTCAGGAAAGACAACTGTCCCGTTCATACGTATGCTATAACTTGCTGTGACACCGTTTGGTAGGAATATCGGGCCCCAACTTAGTATGTTATTGATCTCACCCTCGGTATATTCTCCAATGTCATCCTGTCCTATCAACTCTCCAGAATGATAGAACCTTTGGCTGGTAATTGCTGGACCACCGGGGGAACATCGTATACGTCTCATTTGGACTTCTTCCCCAAGTGAGATATTGTAGATTTTGATCCATCCCTCACGTATCACACCTGAGTAGTGTTCCTCAGGTCCATATCCAGCAGTAATCCAGTAAGTAACACTCACATTATACGAGTATTCCTCATGAGAGAATGAATAGTCATATCCCCAATAAGTAGGGGAAGGTGTATCCTCATCTTCAAAATACTGGGGATTTATTGTATGGTTCCATGGACCAACTGTCAGTGTTTCAAGTAGGGACTCAAAGACGGATGCATTCCTGTTCGGGAGGATGTAATTGAACCAATGCTGATCCTGACCTTGGAATATGTGACTAGAAAAGACAGCCTCAAACACAGAGCTACCTATGAAGTCAAACTCCTCATTGTAAAACGTAGTATTTGGATTTGGAATATCGCTCCAAGTCTCGAGAATGCCCACTTCGGGGAGAGTTTCAGCACAGAGCAATGACCAACCGTTTAGTGTACCATAATCATGACTCCATGCGACTGTGTTCATACAATTGAATCGTTCGCCAATCTCTGGGCTCCAGTCTTTCTGTGTTTGTGCAGACACTAGTGTATCATTGTTGCTCACGGATAATGAAAATAGAACTATCAGTATCAGCGTGATTCCTAGTTTCTTATTTCCCATCATCCGTCGTCCTCCTCCTTGCAGACATCCGTTTGAAGAAATTCAGTTTTTGACAATTAATAATTCGAAAGATGATTAGTTTCATCTAATAAATATTCATGATTAATCTTTCATTGATGATTGTGTTCACAAATCACTAAATTGCGAAGTTTTCTGGTAATTCTTAGACCCATTATGGACCTGCTATTTTTTTCAGTTTCTGACCCTTTGAAAGATCAGTTGATTCACTATTTTATAATTATTTGTTCATAAGCTCGCTCTAATAATACTTATATCAAGTAATAGTATTACAAATTACATACTTACGTATTACGACTCACAAAGAGTCGAGTGCGTAGGTTAGGAGATAGATAAAATGGCGATTTCAAAAAGCGAGATAAAGAAGCGAAAACACGCTAGGAAGATCCAGAGTACTGATGCAATTACTCATGCTTACATGTACAGAAATTAGATCTCTTGGCTGCTGTTGGAGCAATTCAAGTTTACAAGAGAGGAGTCCGTGGACCCTGCCGTCACGGGTTCTTCTCACACCCATTTTTGGTTATTATTTTCAAAATTCACGTTTCTTTCTTTTACATATGTGTAAAGATACATACCTCTGATCTGGCATTGAGAATTTTTACCACAATTTTTGAAAATTCTGTTCATACGCTTTCTTACACAATACTTATATCATGTAATACTATTACAAAATACATACTTACGGATTACGATTCGGAGAGAGTCGAGTGCGTGGGTTAGGAGTTGCAGGAAAATGGCTGATGATCCAAAGAACTTGAAGTCCCTCAGCAGGAAAGGGAATGGAAATCCGGGACTCAACACGCTTGATTCCCTGTACTACGATCTTGAACACGGAGGTGAAGTGTGATGGCACTAGAAAAGAATGAGAGAAGGAAGCTCAAACGGGCTAAAAAGTATCAGACTACTGATGCATTGGCTTATGCTTACCTCTACAATAGATAGAGGTCGTAACATCAGCCATTGCTATTCACGAATAAAGGAGGGGTATCCGTGTGCCTGCCAACACGGGTGCTCCTCACACCTTGTTTTGATTCCCTTTAATTTCCTTGGAGATTTTATACTATCATGTAATACTCAAGCATATGGAGTTGAATGTCGATCCTAGAGTCATGGAGTTCATGATTCAGGATTTGAGACCATCCCCTGAAAAGGATGCAATGTATATTGCTGCAGTCGAATTGGCTACAGAGGTCATGGAGGGGATTAGTCGACTTGAGAGGTCTGGCACTGTCGAAACTGCGACTCTCTTCATTACACCAACAGGAGCACAATTGAACATCCTCACCAGTTCTGATGATAATGTTCCACTGGATAGAATGTTTGCCAGTTCTCTGAAACGTTCTTCGTATGATCCAGACACAGGTTACATTCAGACATATGTTATTCCCATTCTTGCACCAGATGATGAACGAGTTGAAGATGAATTCTAGTATCTAGGGTAGATTTGAAATAGGACTTCGACAAGCATTCTTCATCGTTTTCTGGAGTTATTGAAAATGAATCTGAAACCATTTGAACTTGAGAGAATGCAGTCTGAGAACGAACATCGTGTTGAGTTCAATCTGAGTGAGAGTGGAGTCGAACCGTTAAGGATCAAAGAACTTCTCGACACTCCTGAACTGCGGGAACAACTCTTGAACACCCAATTAGGATACTCTCAGACAAATGGAACTGATGGTTTACGCGAAGCAATCTCTCACTATTACACTGGCACTACTCCTGACCATATCATGGTTACAAATGGTGGTGCTGAAGCAAACTTCCTTGTTAGTTGGTGGTTGTTTCAGGAGCACCCTAGCAAGCGGGATTTTGTCTTCATGGTGCCAAATTACATGCAGATTGGTGGAATCTGGAGGAACATGGGCGTAGATGTCAAGAAGTTCAATCTTCGCATGACAGGAGGAAAATGGTCTCCTGATATTGAGCAGTTGAAATCTGTCGTTTCTAAGAAGACCGGTGCAATTGCTATCTGTAATCCCAACAATCCAACTGGTGCTATCATTGGTACTGAGGACTTGAAAGCCATAATAGACATCGCTGCTGACAATGACGCTTGGATAGTTTCTGATGAGATCTATCGAGGTGCAGAACTCAAGCCTGAGAAGGCTCCCTCTGTTTACAGCATGTATGATAAGGTTCTCATCACCTCTAGTCTTTCAAAGGCATACGGATTGCCAGGTCTCAGGATTGGTTGGGTTGTCTGTCCAACTGAGCAAGTTGCGAAAGAGCTCTGGACCTACTCTGATTATACTACCATCTGTCCATCTAAGGCAAGTGACTGGATGGCAACTATAGCACTCCATCCCGAAGTGCAAGCTAAGATTGAGAAACGGACCCGAGAAGTCGTTCGACGAAACTGGGCAATCATGGAGAAATGGATTGACTCTCACTCTGATATTCTAGAAGCTGTACCACCCGAAGCAGCAGCAATTTGTTTCATCAAACAGAATACAGGCTTGTCATCCTATGACTTGGTCCTTCGTCTGATGAACGAGAAGAGTGTTCTTATTTCTCCTGGTGAGCATTTCGAGGTTCCGGGGTATGTACGAATTGGATTTGGGAGTGACCCTAAGCATCTTGAACCTGCATTAGAAAAGATTTCTGAACTCCTAAAACAAGTGACGAAAAAATGAAAATGAGTGCAAAATGTGTTTAAAGTGAAGGTAGAAACTCAATATGCATCTTGAATTTGGATTTGAGAAGGTACCATTCTTTTGTTTTGCATAAAAAACCTGCAATGGTTCCTCCTTTTCAACAGGGTCTAATCCATATTGAGTATCTTATGTTGTCGAAAAAAATGTATTCGTTTTGTACAAGATATCACTTGCAAGCAGTTTTGAAATGGACTGCTGTAGGATGCAAGAATACAATGAAGCCAGAAAAAATGGAAATCAATGAACGCCCAGCAAGGATTCGAAAACCAGAGTACGCAGCAGAGGAGCTAATGCCACTAATCGAGTTCACACTGCTATACTATAATGGTCCATAAGAACACTACAAAAGGAGGTAGGGCTACTGTCAGGGTCCGACTCTGAAAAGGAGAATGTGCTAGGCCACTTTCAGGCAGCTATACAGATGGTCACTGCGATCAATCAGGATACGACAAGTAAGAAATCAGGACCTCCACTCACTCCAGAGTATGCATGTCTTCGGTCTATGATGTTGGAACCTCAGAATCCGACTATGTGGAACTCCTTTGCATTGGTCTATATGATGACTGGACAATTATCTAATGCCCACGATGCAATTGAGAGGTCCCTCGATATTGATTCCAGTATAGCTTGGACTTGGTCCATCTGGGGAGATCTTCTCACGCTAAAAGGAGACGTACTTGAATCAGAACGAGCATACCGAATGGCAGTCGAATTAGGATCGACTGATCAGCATGTGTTACATCAATTGGTCAGTATCTTCTCAAAGAGGGGAAATCATCCTGAGGTTCTTCAACTACTTGAGCAGTTAATACCCCAACGGCCTGAAGATCAGTCTTTGTGGGATCTTTATACTGACTGTATTTCACGGAATAAGCGATTGCTTCAGCACAATCCTTGATATATCAAATCCTTCTCTATTGAGGTACGATGACGGTTCGACATGGTCTTCTAATACTGATGTTATTTCTGTTCATAGTGAGCTTACCAACTGTTGATGCTTCCAAAATCGAATTCCAAGAGGGTCCTTCAGTAAGCTATACTGGAGCTACCGAAGCCGCAATCATAACATCCAATGCACTAATTGAAGCAAAGCACATACTTCGTCGTACCTACTCTGAAGACATAACGCAAGCCCAAGTTTCGCATGCCTTAGAAACAATCATGCGAGCAGAAGGCGCAGATGCTGGTCTAAGTTTCCCGACTCTTACCATATCTGGAGAAGAACTAGAGGAACCACATGGTGACTCTATTGATGATGGATATCACTTCATTCGTCCGATGTATGAACCCATCGTAATGATTGACATTGGGTGCAAGTATCTCAGTCACTGTACAGATGTTACCCGCACGTTCTTTTTTGAGTCTGCCACTCAGGAAATGCTTAGCGCTTACCAAGAAGTTCTTGAAACAGAGATTGCTATCATTGAAGCTCTTGCGCCTGGAGTACTTGTTACAGATCTCGACAATATTCATGATACAATGCTAGCCAACTATTCGGCTATGAGCGGCTTTCAGATTCTAAATATTTGGGGCCATGGAGTCACTAGATATGTTCACGATTATCCTTTGCTCTATGGTGGTTCTACTGGTGTCACACTTCAAGAGGGTGATGTCTTGGCAATTGAACCTGGTATCTATTCTGAAGATGGTTGGGCTGTTCGTGTTGAGGACACCGTGCTAGTGACCGATACAGGATACGAGGTTCTCAGCAATACTCCAAAGCTACTTACTGATGTCATGATTAATTCATCTATGCCTGTTGTTCGCGCAGAGATATCATTGGGAGAATACGAGTATCTCCATGAGACCTCTATCAATGTCAGCATATCTGACACAGGTCATCGGGACATCGATTCAGTCTATCACTTTGATGGCTACAAATGGAATAAAATGGAATCAGAGTTAGAAAATAATTTTCGTAGAACCTACTTCCTAAATTATTCCTATTCAAGCTCTATTGACTGTTTATTACGTGTGCAGACTGGAGATGAGTCATTCTATTTCCTATATCATGTTGAAGCAGAAACTCAAGCGACTGAACGATTAGAATTGGATACACCTTTTTTTGTTGAAAATGGCACTTCTGATTCACCTCTCTTCTTTACAATCGAAGAAACAGGTGTATCAATGATACGTTTTAAATTCGACATTTTCCAAGCACCTCAATTCGATCAGATGTTAGTTATGGATTCCGAACATAGAGTGTTTATCGATTTGATGAATGAAGGAGCAAAACATTACTGGTCTCCTTGGATTGCTGGGGATGAGATAGAACTGATGATAGTTCCAACTGAGAATCCTACATTTGGAGGTGTAGGTGAATTCTGGTTTAATATCACAACATACGAGGTTCTGATATACACTCCACCTATTGATCCACCAGTGACATCTACTCCAATTACTGATACAACTACAACGAATACAATTGTAAATAATACGACAGTGTCTGAGAATTTCTTCATTTCAGATCAAATACTAATTATGTTCATGGGATTTATTGGGGGATTTACTGTACTTGGTATCATCGGCTTTGTTATTTTTCGACGAACAGGAAATTAACTCCCTTTACATAGAATATTAATAATCAGATGTGCTTACTATAGAACGGAGTGATAGAATTGGTTAGTGCTAGACGAATTGGTATAGCTTTGATTGTTGGTGCCTTGCTTGGAATCCTATGTATAATTGGTGTAGGCTCTCGAATTCCTGGAGGATATTCAAATATTGTATACCTAACCGCAGTATGGTATAATCGTGTTCTCATGGGTCTCATGGTGGGTCTTGCAGGTGGTATCACACTTATCAAGAGTGACAAGAACAAGAACTACATCAATGCCATTGTAAGGGGACTACTTATTGGATTAATAGTTTCTTCTGCAACCTTGCTATTATCTGAGACCATCTTGGATTTGATGGGTTGGTTTGCTGGAATAATATATGGCCCAATCATTGATGTGGTAGCTACAGCTACTGAAAGATAGACTTGGTATTTGGATTAGATGTCGGATTCAATCCCGAGTTGTTTAAGAATATACAATGAGACATCAAGAAAATCGGTTTCATCAAACGAGTCTAATCTATTATCAATAGCATCATCAAGTGCCTTCTTTATGAAATCAAAATCTTTAGAGGTTGTATTCTTATCAAAGCAACCTGATCTCAATAGGACATCGAAGAGGACATGATCCCTGGAAATATCATCACCTGCTTCTATTTGGATATTGCATCCAACATCCTCTAGGATCAGATATCTTTGCATCGCTGAGGAAATTGCATCATATATTGCCGCTATGGCGTCTACGGTCATTCCATCTGAGAATCTCTCAAGACCTCCTTTTACGTGGAGCTTTGCACGCATATAGAGTTCCTTCTCTCCTTCCAGACTCTCATCAATGATTCCTGTATGTGGCAATGGTTTGCACTCCTGTGAACACTATAATATTAACAATAGTAAATTAATATGATTGTATGGGTGTGTGTAAAAGAATCGATGAATCCGTGTATAGAGTCGTCCATGCAATTTAAGGTCATATTATTTTCAACAGACACTTCTAGCATTTGTAATGCTTTCTTGGTGTTTCATCTTCGATTTCTGTCTCAGTAGGGAACCAAATCACACTAGGCATAATGATTCTGTATATCTAGTATAATGAAATACCCTCTTCAATTCAAGACTGCGGATGACTTTTTGCATACTATAACCGGAACTGGTAACCAAACACTCGACCGATTACTCGGGGGTGGGTATGAACATGGATTGATGTATCTCTTCTATGGGAATCCAATATTTCAGAACGATCTCTTGAAAGCTGCAGTATGGTCCCAAAAACCAAAGTCAAGTGGTGGGTTTGAGTCTCCTACAATTATAATCGACAGTTCAAATATAATTGACACTATCAAGCTAAACGATTATGCCAGCGAGTATGATCTTGAAATTGAAACAGTTTTAGATAACATCTTTGTTTCTCGGGCGTTCAATTCAACGCAGACCTATGATCTTGTTATCAATCATCTTGATGATTTTTTAGAAAGATTTCCTGCAAAGCTATTGATTCTACCTGGATTGCCTGACCTGTTCATTGGTGAAGGGTATGACTCTGAAAGGGCTCAACAAGTTACGCATATGGCTGCTCGATTACTTTCAATCACGCTTACTCATGAACTTGTTACATTGATTTCAACAAGACAACCAGTAGGAATGTACGAGCAACCAATAGTAGGAAGCGCATTAACAAGTAGTGCTCAAGTACATATCAATGTTGAAGAAACACCTATGCGTATCCTTTACTCCATGATGAAACATCCTTGCTTTCCTCCACGAACGGAGAGTAGCTCCAAGTATTTTGTAAGGTATGGTGTGACATTACCACTCCAAAACTACTTTGATGAGGATTTGACAACATGAGTGATAGGACTACCAATCATCCATTCCAAGATCTATTGCTATTTGGTCAAAGAGGTCAACTTCAGATTCTTTTGCTTTTTCGGGTGCAACATCGGAGAATCTCAATGGGAATGTGACAGACCTATCAAAATCCCAACCAATTTCAAGAGTCACTTTTAGATAATACGAAACTTGGAATAGTTGAGAGGTAAATGGAAGATGGTGTTTCCACTGTTCTCCCATGATAGTTTCTTTCCATCTCCCCCAATCATCATTATTTAGTTCAATGTATTTCTCTCTGACATTGGATTCGTGAGATTTATTGCCCCACCCACATTTGTAATTCTCTAATTTTTTGATTTCTAATCGAACAGCATTCATCCGCTTTCCCTGATCAACAATAAAGTGAACCTGTATACCCTTATCCAATCTCAAGATATTATCATCCAATCTCACTTGTAGTTCCGCATTCTCTCTTGACCATACCTTAGTATCAGTAGCAAATTGAATGTAGGGAGGTCTCTGTTGTAACACTGCGTAGTCAATTTTGAGTTTTGGATCTAATGCCCAATCCACTTCTACAACAGCTTCGATAGAATGTATTATGTTTCCACTCCATCCCTCATATGATGGGGGAAGTCCTCTTGGTAGTTTGTAGGAGAATGGAATCTCAGTATTTCCTTCATGTATTGTTCTTGCTTCACTTATCATGAATACTTTCGATAGAACGGTCTTTTCTTCGACGTGTCTGTGTTCGCCTGAGCCGCATGTAGTTCTCTCTCTGCTTTTTAATTTTAGAACGACACGATTACAATCGAATGCCTTGTCTGCTCTAATTATTACTTTACCTGCAAGATTATTTCCTGGAAGTACTCTCCTGTTTTCTAACGCGATATCTACTGACCTCACGGTTCTCCGCCACTGTTCTTGCTTTTTCGCGAACGTAAATAGGGCTTTTGGAAATCTATCTCCCATGCGAATCCTAATTTTGACTTGGTATGTCTTGTTCTTCTTCAAGTTGCTCGTCTTGATATTTACTTAGAAGTATCACGCCAATGATTCCAAACAATAATCCTATACTGTAAAATAGAATATTCGTGATGATTTGACTGTATATCATAATACCTCCAAGTATTACAACAAACATGCTAACAGTTCCAGTGATTGCATTGAATCTTGATGCAGGATTTCTTTGAAGTCCAATAGAGACCGTGTATATAGCTGCAATCGCTGTAAACACTCCAGTCAAAATAAGGGGTATGAAGGCATCGAAGAATCCCTGAATAATGTTAGGATTGCCAAATAGCGCAAGAGTGAACCATTGTGTGAATTGTGAAGCAAGAGCCTGGAACAGTGATGTTATAGGTGCCCACAATATCGCAATCCTCTTTGTTCCTCCAGCCATAATACCAATTGCAATGAGCATTGATGCACTGTAGAGAAGTAGTCCTGAATAATCTGTAAACATGATAGGTTCTGTTACACCACCAAATGCAATGAAGATAGGCGTTAATATCATCAGAATGATCCCAATCGCTGCAGGAGTATCAATTACTTCTCCTAGTCGGCGAGATGAAAAGAATACCAGAGCAATTAGACCCACATTCATAAGAGGTTGAATAACAACAATTCCTGCAAGATTTGTTGCCAGCATATAGGTCAACCCGCCAATTAAAGCCATTGTAAAGCCAAGAACCCATCTGGGTTTCGAAAAGAGTTTGCGTGTCTGCTTCAAAGGATTCTTTGCATCAATCTCATCTATTTCTTCTAGCGCTTCTTTTTGGATGATTGGAGCAAGGTTCCAAAGAAGAGAAGTAACTAGGGCAAGGATGATTCCCAATATGTCATTAGTGAGACCTAGTATCTGCATTCTTATCCCATCTACCCTTGTTGATATTCTTAATAAGACATCTTGTAAGCCTAAAGGATTCTCTAAAGTTGGAAGTCATCTAGGTGATATATTTCACCTTTGACAAATAGAACTGGCTTTCTATTCTCTCTAATTACACCAATACCTCCCAAGAATGGTTCTCTGTCCTCCTTAACCAATGGTCTATCAAATAAGATTCTTAATGTGCACATCTGGGAAAGATCATGTGTGATGTGAATTTGCATCGAGTTATCACCAGTCGATATCAAACGTCCCACTGTATTTTTGATTAGTTCTCTCCCAAATTTCTCAAACGGTTCCAACCTGTTTTCAAATTCACCTTCTACCCACCGATTTACAAAATCAGTGACATTCTGCCCATCTGGCATGAGTTCTTTCCAGACTTCTGAATCGATAGTGTCTGGTCCCATAAGCGTCCGTTCAGGGTCTATATTGAGTACCTCTCCTCCTTCAGAACCAAATCCATTTGAGATATCTTCAGCAGTCTCATAACAACGTAATATGAAGCTATGGAAAATCTGAGCTTTCCGATTAGTAGGTAATCTCTTTCCTAATTCGATTGACATTCTTCGCCCAAGATCAGTTAATCCCTGTTCCATTACGGCTTGATGGGTATGCATTACTTCTCTATGAGAATGTCTAAACATCAACATGATTGGCTTTTCTGAATCGATAGTCTTTACCCAATCAATCAATCTTCTTGCACTGTAAGTCCATTCTTCTGATTCCCATTCGGTCATTATACTTTGATGCTCTTATCGCTTATCAATAAGGTTTCCGTACTTTATTGTTTTACTAGATATGGTCTTTAAATTCTCCATTGCATCATTTCTAATCTTAACAGAAAATCCGTTCTCTTGCTCGCAGACCTTTGCTTCTAACTTGAAGACTTCGCAGAATCGTAAGGCTTTCATCACATCTTCATATTCAGTTGTTTCTTCAAGCAGAACCGACCAATCATTCGCCTTGTAACCTAAGGCATCGTTAACAGCTTGCATCTTCTTCTTACAATATCCATCTGGACAATCTGAGGTCATATGTTCTTGCGCGCTCCAGAGTGCTTGAATCTCCCGGCAGATTCATGTGCGCGATTTTTGGTCTAGTTATAGTGGTTTCGGTCTGTAACTTAGAGAATAAGCTCAGATTTAAGCTTCAAACCATATTTCGAGTGTTTCTTACCTCCAAGATTAAGCATATGCTTGTTTGATATCATGCTATCCAAGTATATTTCGCACTAAAGAAAATGGAATGTAGAACTCCTCTCGGAAGTTCCGAGCTTCAAAGATTAATAGAGGGGCGTCGGGGTTCACTATATCGATGGCACTATCTGTGTTAGTTTCGACTATCTCTCCCCTTTCCATCAATACATTTCGTAGTACTGACATGTCCGAGAAAGGATATGTATCAGAGACGTCCAGAGGACAGGTCGAGGCTTGGCAGGTACCACAAAGATTACTTGCAATAAGGTGTGTGCCGTCCTGAATGAAAGAGGCTAGAGTGGATGAGCGATTTCAAATTAGAGGCACCATTCAAACCCACTGGTGATCAACCACAGGCAATTACAAAACTAGTGGAAGGTATAGATAGTGGTCTTCATCATCAGACACTTCTTGGTGTTACAGGTAGTGGTAAGACATTCACTATGGCAAATGTAATTGAATCTGTTCAACGACCTACTTTGGTTATCAGCCATAATAAAACTCTAGCAGCACAATTAGCCTCAGAATACAAGCAGTTCTTTCCTGAAAATGCAGTAGAGTATTTTGTTTCATACTATGATTACTATCAACCAGAGGCATATGTGCCATCGAAGGATATGTACATAGAGAAAGAAGCTGACATAAATGCAGAGATTGAACGTCTGAGACACTCTACAACTAACTCATTGAGGTCTCGAAGAGATGTTGTTGTTGTAGCTTCTGTATCCTGTATATACGGGATAGGTGATCCCAGCGAATACGACCGATTTAGAATGTATATTGAGACTGGAAAAGAAGTGGATAGGCGAGAACTCCTTGAGCGTTTAGTTGCGATGCAATATGATCGTAATGATATGGACATCAAACCAGGAGTATTTAGAGTACGAGGAGATGTTATCGATGTATATCCCTCAGCCTCAGAGAATAGTGTTAGAATAGAACTCGACGGAAATACTGTAGAGCGGTTAACTGTCCTAGAAGGTCTGACAGCTCGTAAATTGTACTCCCCTGAATGGTTTGAGCTCTACCCTGCTCGTCATCATGTAGTACATCAAGAGAAACTACTCGAGGTCCTTCCTAGCATTGAGCAGGAGATGCATGAGCGTGTTGAGTGGTTCAAGAGAGAAGGTAAATTGGTTGAGGCTGACAGACTCCGTCGGAGAACCCTCTATGACTTAGAGATGCTCCGTGAAACTGGAATGTGTCAGGGAATTGAGAACTACTCTCGTTGGATTGATGGTAGAAACGAGGGTGAGAAACCCTATGCCTTACTCGATTATTTCCCAGATGATTTCTTAATGATTATTGATGAGAGTCATATGACCATACCTCAGATTCGTGGAATGTATCATGGAGACCTCTCAAGAAAGCAAAACCTTGTTGATTTCGGGTTCAGACTTCCATCAGCTATGGATAACAGACCTATGAAGTTCCCTGAGTTTCAGAAATACATGAGACAGGTCATTTACACAAGTGCTACACCTGGATCCTGGGAACAAAAACACAGCTCACAGATAGTCGAACAACTTGTGAGGCCAACAGGTCTAGTCGATCCTGAGATTACAGTCAAACCAGTTGTCGGTCAAGTAGACCATCTTCTGGGTGAGATACGGAAGACTACCGAATTGGGTGATAGGACACTAGTTACGACACTCACAAAGAAGACTTCAGAGATGCTTAGTGAGTATCTTGTGGAGGCGGGAATAAAGGCTCGGTATCTTCACTCTGATATCGGAACCGTAGAACGAATTGAGATAATTCGTCAACTCCGTCAAGGAAAGTTCGATGTTCTTGTCGGCATTAATCTACTCAGAGAAGGTCTTGATATGCCAGAGGTATCTCTGGTGGCTATTCTTGATGCAGATAAGGAAGGCTTCCTACGAACAGACTGGGCACTCATACAGACTATGGGTCGAGCTGCGAGGAATGTGAATGGACGTGTAATCCTGTACGGAGACCATGTTTCAACTGCAATGCAGACAGCAATCGATGAGTCGAATCGACGCCGTAATTATCAAATTAAATACAACGAAGAACATGGAATCAATCCAGTATCAATAAAGAAGGGAATACAGGACATTGCTCAGGGCATTATCAAATTTGAGAAAGAGGTTCAAACAAAGATTGAGGACTTTGACCCACTGGAAATGGATGACCTCGCAGATTACATCATTGATTTAGAGGAGCAGATGAAGGAAGCAGCGCGAAACCTAGAATTTGAGAAAGCTGCTAAGCTCCGAGATCAGATTGCAGTGTTACGTAAGAGAATAGAGGGAACGCAGTGACAACTACTACAAAGAAACACAATGATGCCCTAGCGACTGAGGAAGAGGGTCCTAAGTCGATAATAGTTGTAGGTGCTGCTGAACACAATTTGAAGCATATTGATGTCACCATTCCGAAGAACACAATGACTGTGGTGACAGGTCTCTCAGGTTCTGGAAAGAGCTCTTTGGTCTTCGATACTATCTATAGCGAGGGTCAGAGACGATTCATCGAGTCTCTCTCTCCTTATGCCCGTCAGTTTCTTGGTATGCTTGAGAAACCAAAGGTCGACTTCATGTCAGGTCTCTCACCCTCCATCTCAATAGATCAGAAGAGTGTTAGTCGGAACCCACGATCGAGTGTTGGAACTATCACTGAGATTTACGATTACCTTCGACTCCTCTTTGCTCGTGTAGGCGAACCACATTGTCCGAAGTGTAACAAGAAGATCGAACCTCAGACCTCACAGCAGATTGTCGATCGTATCCTGCGCCTGAAAGAGGGTACAAAGATTGCAATACTAGCTCCTATCGTACGTGGTCGTAAAGGTGAGTATCGAAAGGAGTTCCGTGACCTCCTCAAAAGGGGATTCATCAGAGCTCGTGTCGATGGTAAGATGATTGAGATAGAAGAGGGTCTCTCACTTGACAGGTACTTTGAACACACAATAGAGGTAGTCATTGATAGGATTACGGTAAAGAAATCTGAACGAGGACGGATCTCCGAGGCTGTGGAGACCGCTCTCAACATGGCTGAGCGCGTCGTCACCATCAACACTCCTGATGGAGACCTCACCCTCTCTGAGCAGTTCGCATGCGTTGACTGCGGAATTAGTCTGCCTGAGATGGAGCCACGTATCTTTAGCTGGAACACTCCTCAAGGTGCATGTCCTCATTGTACAGGGATTGGTGTCATAAGAGAGTTTGACCCCGACCTGTTCATCACAGACCCTAACCGTTCTCTCAACAAGGGTCTCTTTGAGACTGACAAGTGGAAAGTGAAACGTAGTTTCACAAAGAGAGTGGTCGAAGATTATGGATTCACCATGGATACGCCTTGGAAGGATATGACGAAGAAACAGAAAGACCTCCTTCTCTATGGGTCTGGTAAGAAGAAGTTCGAAGCAGTTTGGGAGAGCGATAATGAGGAGTTCGAAGTTCAATTCAAGGGGACCTTTCATCGTCCCTTTGAGGGTTGGTTCGAGCGTGCAAAGCGGGTGTACAAGACCACAAAGTCGGACTATGCTCGACGAATCCTCGAGAAGTACATGTCTGCACAGAAATGTCCTGTGTGTCAAGGCAAGAGATTGAGACCTGAATCACAATCGGTCACCTTCAATGATATGTCGATCACTGATGTGAACGGATTCTCAATCAGAGGACTTCGTGATTTCTTTGAGACCGTGAAGATCAAGAAGCAGTTCAAACCAGTCGCAGATCCAATACTCCGAGAAATAATGGGTCGCATCGGATTCCTAGAAGATGTGGGACTAGAGTACCTCACACTGGACCGCTCTGCTCCGAGCTTAGCTGGCGGAGAAGCGCAAAGGATACGGTTAGCCAGCCAGATCGGCTCGAATCTCGTTGGAGTCACGTATGTGTGTGATGAACCCTCGATCGGTTTGCACTCAAGAGACAACGAGCGTCTACTCAAGTCGCTCATGCGACTCAGAGACCTTGGCAATAACGTTCTGGTTGTGGAGCATGATGAGGAGACTATTCGTAGTGCCGATTACATTGTGGATCTAGGACCAGGAGCTGGCGCAGAGGGTGGCGAAGTTGTTGTAGCTGGAACCCTTGACGACATCTTGAAGTCCAAAGATTCGATAACTGCAAAGTTCCTTCGCAGAGAGGATGAGATACCAGTTCCAGAGGAACGTCGTCAACCTAATGGTCGATATATTGAGATAAAGGGCTGTCGTCATAACAATCTAAAGAACATCAATGTGAGAATCCCTCTTGGACTATTTGTCAGTGTGACTGGTGTCTCTGGATCAGGTAAATCCTCATTGATTGTCGAGACCCTACAACGTGAACTTGCACGTCGATTCCATCATGCTGAGGCAAAGCCAGGAAAGTATGATGAGATAGTTGGAGTCGAGCAGCTGGATAAGGTCATTGTCATCGACCAGAGCCCGATCGGCAGAACACCAAGATCAAACCCTGCTACATACGTTGGCTTGTGGTCTCCCTTGCGAGACCTCTTTGCAGCACTTCCTGAATCAAAGGTACGTGGTTACAAACCAGGTCGATTTAGCTTCAATGTGAAGGGTGGTCGTTGTGAGGTCTGTAAAGGTGCAGGAGTTGAAGTCATCGAGATGCAATTCCTCCCACCGGTTCAGGTGACCTGTACTGAGTGCAAGGGCCGTCGGTACAACAGAGAGACCCTTCAGGTACGATTCAAGGGGAAGAACATTGCAGACATTCTCGACATGCGAATTGATGAGGCTCTCGAGTTCTTTGAAGGAGTTCCTTCTGTCTATCGTAAGTTAGAAACCCTGTGTCAGGTAGGTATGGGTTACGTCAAGCTCGGTCAGCCAGCAACTACCGTTAGCGGCGGAGAAGCTCAAAGAATCAAGTTGAGCAAGTTTCTCTCACGTCCCGCAACAGGTCAGACTCTGATATTATTAGATGAGCCGACCACAGGTTTGCACTTTGCTGATATCAAGAAGCTCCTTGAGGTCTTGCATCAACTCGTAGAATTAGGGAATAGCGTTTTAGTAATCGAACATCAGCTTGATGTTGTCAAGACTGCAGATTGGGTGATTGACCTTGGTCCCGAAGGCGGTGATGAAGGAGGCTACATTGTAGCAGAAGGGACACCTGAGGATATCGCAGCTTGCGAGACCTCCTATACAGGTAAGTACCTTACCGAGTTACTGAATCCCAATACTAAGGCAGTTGCAAAGAAGTCTGGGAGGTTGACGAATTGACCGGCTACATCAGTGTTCGAAAGGCTGAGGAACACAACCTCAAATCTATCGATGTAGATATTCCCAGAGATCGTCTTGTAGTCGTCACAGGACCTTCAGGTTCAGGCAAGTCAACTCTCGTACTTGACACTATATTCGCAGAGGGCCAGAGACGATACGTTGAGAGTCTGAGTTCATACGCTCGAAGATTTCTTGGCAGACTCGATAAACCAAAGGTAGAGAAGATCACAGGTCTCCCTCCAGCCATCTCAATTGAACAGAAGGGGAGGACAAAGAATCCTCGATCTACAGTTGCGACTAGCACTGAGATTCAAGACTATCTTCGACTCCTCTATGCGAACATTGGAATTGCACACTGTGTCGAATGTGGTCTTCCAATGGAGCAATTGACAGCAGAGACCGCTGCACGACTCCTTCTCGATGAGAATGGTGGTCAGAGAATACACATCCTCGCACCTGTTGTCTGTGGAGAGGTCGGGAAGCACGAAGAGTGCCTTGAGGGACTTCATAAGAATGGATTCGTCCGAGTTCGTGTTGATGGCGAAGTTATGGATATCGATGATGTTGACCTCGACGCTCGAAAGAAGCATGATGTCGATGTAGTCGTAGATAGACTGGAACTGAGCCAGAAGAATCGTGAGCGGCTGATAGGGTCTCTTGAGACCGCCCTTGAGACTGGTGATGGTCGAGCTATCGTGTCTCGTGAAGGTGCAGAAGACCTCACCTTTGCAGAGCAGTTAATGTGTCCGAAGTGTGGAATTCAATATGAGAAGCTAGGACCGAAAGCATTCTCATACAACAGACCTGATGGTGCATGTCCTGTCTGTAATGGACTAGGTCTCACAATGTCTGTTGATCCAGCTTTAGTGATCCCTGATGAGAACATGACGATATTCGATATTAGTCGGCTCATCAATAATGGCGAACGAAGATGGTGGAATGAGCGTCTTGTTGCACTAGGCGAATTGATCGGATTTACCATGGATACGCCATTCTCTAAATTGAATGAAAAACAGAAGGATGCCCTAGTTTGGGGGCGACCTGAATACACCTTGAAGTATGTAACTGAGAACGAGAACTCAACCTGGGAGATCTCTAGAAAATGGTATGGTCTGATACCCTGGCTTGAGAAAATGTTCGAACGTGGAAAGAGTAGTGACAAGAACTACCAGCGTTGGTGGGCAACACGAGTAGCCAACGAGTTCTCTCGGAAAACGACCTGTGAGGCGTGCAATGGTCGAAAGCTAAAACCTGAGAGTCTTGCAGTCACTGTGACGGATAAGCACATTGATGAAATCACTACTATGACAATCACCGAGGCAGCTCAATTCTTCAAGGACATTGTCCTCACAGAACGAGACCAGAAGATTGCAGAACTAGTATTGAAGGAGATTCGCGCACGACTGAACTTTCTCTTGGCTGTCGGGCTTGACTACCTGAGTTTAGATAGATTGTCAATGACATTGAGCGGCGGAGAAAGTCAACGAATACGACTGGCAACTCAGATTGGCTCAGCGCTCACAGGAGTACTCTACTGCTTAGATGAGCCATCGATCGGTTTGCACAGTAGAGATATTGGGAAACTCATCGACACTTTCTATCATCTTCGCTCTTTAGGTAACACCGTTGTCGTAATAGAGCACGACCGTGATACGATTGAAGCCGCAGATCATTTGATTGATCTAGGTCCAAAGGCCGGTGTCCATGGTGGCGAGCTTGTTGCAGAGGGTCCACCATCAAAAGTTCTCGCTGACCCGAAGTCCTTGACTGCTCAATATCTTGCAGGAAAGAAGAAGATACCAATCCCTGAAGAACGAAGACCTGGCACAGGTCAGAAGATAGTCATTCGTAATGCTCGTGCGAACAACCTAAAGGGAATTGATGTCGAGTTCCCACTTGGGACACTCATCTGCGTAACAGGTGTCAGCGGTGCAGGAAAGAGCTCTCTGACACATGAGACCCTTTACAAGGCTCTTGCACGTGCTGTCAATGGTCAGAGCACTGTTCCTGGACCTCATGATAAGATCGAAGGCATTGAGCATCTAGATCGCCTTGTGTTGGTTGACCAGAGTCCTATCGGAAGAACGCCTAGGAGTAACCCCGCCACTTACACGCAGACCTTTGGAGAGATAAGGAATCTCTTTGCTCTGATGCCAGCAGCAAAGGCGCGAGGATACGGTCCTGGTCGCTTCAGCTTCAACACTCGTGAAGGTAGATGCGAGAAGTGTAAGGGAAGTGGAGTCCTTCAGGTTGAGATGCACTTCATGTCAGATGTCTTCATGACCTGCGATGTGTGCAAGGGTAAACGTTTCGATAGAGAGACCCTTGAGATATTGTACAAGGGGAAGAACATCACACAGGTCCTTTCAATGACCATTGAAGAGGCATTGGACTTCTTCTCAGATATTCCGAAAGTTGCTGATAGACTCCGAACCTTGAACGATGTAGGCCTTGGATATTTACAGTTAGGTCAACCTGCTACTACACTCAGCGGTGGCGAAGCTCAACGTATGAAACTCGCAAAGGAACTCGCACGTACAGCCACAGGAAACACGCTATACTTGATGGATGAACCCACGACCGGATTGTCGGCTTCGGATGTACATGTCCTCCTGGGAGTAGTCAATCGACTGGTAGATCAGGGAAACACAGTGGTTATTGTGGAGCACAACCTTGAGGTGGTGAAGACCTCAGATTATGTTGTGGATCTTGGTCCAGAAGGTGGAGATGGTGGTGGAGAGTTAGTTGCAGCAGGAACTCCTGAAGATATTGTGAAGGTGAAGAGGTCATATACTGGAAAACATCTCAGACCTCTTTTGGGATGAATTGAAAATTCCTTTTTTCTATGAAAATGAGTGAAACGCGCGCTCAATTTCGATAAATCGAAAGCGTTTATATTTTTCAGACAATACAAATACCTCTAAAACCCATTAAAACCACTAAATACGCCCATAATTATTTGCGAATGTAATACTGAGACTCTTTATTACAGGAATAATAGCAATTACATCTGCTTGCACACGACTACGCCGTGATTTTCCGCCGGGAGGAATGACACAGCAGTGATACAGCGAGAGGATGACACTAAGACTTCAATAGCGATGACCAACGACAGGCCCTCCACCGTTCGCGAGTCGGATTTACGAATGCGCCTTAAGACGTTCCCGAGAGATGCACAATCATGGTACTCTCTTGGTTCTCTCTTACGCTCTACGGGTGATCTTGAGGAAGCAGAATCTTCACTACGGAGGGCCATCTCTCTCAATCCAACACCAATTCATTTCTGGGATGAACTCGCTCGTGTCCTAATGGATCAAGGTCGTATAGAAGAGGCATATCAGCTCTATGATGATGGTACACGCCGTGCTTCGGTAGCAATTAAGAAAGAACTGGAAAATCTTCGTCAATTAGAACGCATGGCTGAAAGTGATGAAACTTCTCCATGCATTTCCTGTCCAGAGTATTCTTACTATGGGTGTTCAAAGGGAGGCACTTGTCCTCTGATACTTCAATGGCGCGCCAAGAGTCGGCATTTATCAGTCAAAGAACAACTTCGATAGTCCTTGAATACACAATCTACCTTCTTGATTCAACAGATTCAAATTGAGTCTGTTCAATATTCTTTATTGGACTTTCTTTGGAGGTGGAAAGCGATTGAGGAGAGTTTCAGCAATAAGCTTGTGCTTGTTATTCATTTTTTTAACATCTGCATCCGGAGCTGATTCTTTCGAAATCTTATATCAAACACAGTCATTGCAAAAGGGACCATATATTGATGCAGTAATTTACTACGATGCGGGTTATTCCTTTCTCAATCGATTAGATTCAATTACTAGTGGTTTTACTACCATTGATGGTTTAGTTCCAAAAGGGTATCTATCCTCTATACCCTCAGATATTTCACTCCATGAAATACACGGATATGATATACGTTTTATCAACATAAATTGCGAACGTTATCCGCTTAATATCAGCGGATTTCGACGGGCATTTGCTTTCGCTTTTAACAAAACCAAGATGCGGATTGATCATGTCGGCGGAGTCTATAATTATTTTCTAGAGCAAGATTCAGTCGTACCAATGGCAAGTGAATTTTGCGTTGAGAATGATTTTCCCTACTTTTACTATGATGCTGATTTGGCATTAGCAAACTCGATGCTGGACCTTCTCAATTTTACTGTTGATCCTGGAACAGGGTATCGATTAGCGCCTGATGGAACGCCCATTAATGTCACTGTCAATTACTTTGGATCAAGTACTAGTTTCTATATTGCTGAATACGCAGTTGAAACATTATCTGCACTAAATATTGCAGCTTATCAAACCTATCGGGACATGTACTATGATGATACTTGGTACTTTGAGGGCGATTATTATATGATGTCTACTGAATCACATTATTCAAGTCCGACTGATTGGCTTGTAGAGGACTTTTGGTCGGGATATGCTAATTCAAATATTACGAATCTTTGTAGATATCGGAACGATACGTTTGATTATTGGAGAGACCAGCTACTATACGGATTGACTTACACAGATGTATATGACGCATCTCGCGAGATGCAATTGAACCTGCATTATAATGTTCCAAGGCTAATTGTCTGTGGTGATCTTTACTATCAAATGTATAGAGATGATACCTTTGTTGGTTTCACTCCTGAAACTAGTACAATCTCTGGAGAATGGACATTACGTAAAATTCATCCAATAGAAAGCGAAACTGGAGGAACTCTTCGAATAAGTGTTGAAAATATCCTCGCTCATTTCAATATCTTCTATAATAATTATAGGCAATCCACTTCACCAATTAGCCTTCTTTATTCATCACTCTTTGATTATGGCCCCAACAATGAGGTAATTCCAGATTTAGCAACTAGTATGATTCTTGAAACTCATACAGATAATCCAAGTGTTCCAGTTGGACATTCACGCTATACTATCGATATAATTCATAATGCTACTTGGAGTGATGGAACTCCCTTGACTGGTGCTGATGTCGCCTTCACCTACAATTACGAATTAGTGAGTGGATCATATGGGAATCCAGCAGGTGCTAGCTTTGAGAATCTCGTAATAGCGTATTCTCCTATTCCCTCAAGAGTTGTAGTTGAATTCGATATAGAATCATATTGGTTACTTGACAAGTTCGCGTTTAACTATATAATTCCAGAACATATCTTCAATGATGATTATGGTCTCGGATATGAAGCATGGAATGAATGGGACCCGGTTATCAACACAACATATCCACATGTGACAAGTGGACCATTCTTAGTGGATGAATATGTTCCCAGTAATTCTGTTACATTTCGATATTCACCTCTATTCTACTACCTACCTGAACAACCTGATGGAACAAGCAGCACTACTTCACCAACAGGTCTAACAAATGTCACATCTCTTACAAACGTGACAACTACATTTTCAGATGGGGCTTTGAATCTATCATTGGAATCAATTTTGCTCATATCTACCTGCACAATTTCTGCAATTGTTATTATCTATTGTACTGTCAGGATTCATCAAAAGAAATCTCGTGATTCCAATTAATCTTACACCAGACCCAAGAAGTTTTAGTAGCTCAAATACAGATGAAACTCTTGAATATAGATGTCAGACTTGACCAAACTAGTACGGGATCTGCCAGACCAGCCAGGAGTCTATCTCTGGAAAGACGAGAAAGGCACTATCCTCTACATTGGTAAGGCCAAGATGTTGAGGCGTCGTGTTGGGTCTTACTTGAGAAAACGTGGTCTCTATCGTAGAACGTGGGAAATGATGCAAAGAGCAGTTGACCTAGAAACTATTATCACCAATACTGAACGTGAGGCACTTGTTTTAGAACAGACACTAATCAAAAAGCATCAACCTCGATACAATATTGCGTTGAAGGATGACAGACGTCATGCATGGATTAGGGTTGACCGAACTGATAAGATTCCAACTTTCGAGATCACTAGAGATGCAGAGAAAGACGGTGCGATCTATTTTGGTCCATATGGAAGTACTAAGCGACTTGAGCGGTTCATGGATACTATTCGTAAACTCATTCCTGTCGCCATGTGTAAAGAACCAGAGAAGATGAAACGTGCATGTATGGACTATCATCTCGATAGATGTTCAGGGCCTTGTCAAAATTACATTTCCAGTGAAGAGTATTGTTTTCTTGTTAAACAGATGTGTATGTATCTAGATGGGCGAACAGAAGACTTGACCAGTTTCATAGAAGAACACATGCAGACTGCCTCTGAAAATATGGAGTTCGAGAAAGCTGCAGAACTACGTGATAGACTCACGGATATTGAGATTATAATGAGTCGTCAAAAAGTTGTACAGTTTGAAGGTGCGAATCGAGATATACTCGGAATCTCTCGAACTGAGCAAGCTGCATTAATTGAGATGTTGATTGTTCGGAATGGACGCTTGATTGGTCAGGATAATTTCTACTTTGAAGTTGACTTGGATGTGAAAGATGCTGATGTACTTACAGCGTTCATCGAGCAGTTCTATTTTGAACTTCCACGTCTTCCTGATGAAATCATTATTCCATGTACCATCCCTGATATGAAAGACTTGGGCTCATGGTTGAGTGAAACAAATGGCCATGATGTAAAGATATCAAAAGCTTCGGATACACGAACTCGCGACCTTGTGGAGATGGCAAATAAAAACGCTCATCGTGCTCTAAGAAAAATGCTGATTCTTGGTGAAAGTGAGGAAGAGATTGTAGATGAAGGAGTAAAAGAATTGAAGGTGGCACTGGGTCTCTCTCAAGCTCCAATGCATATTGAAGGATTTGATATAGCCAATATCCAAGGGACTGACCCAACAGGTTCCTGTGTAGTTTTCATTAATGGTGAACCCGCAAACAAGCGATATCGAATGTTCAAGGTTCGGGTCAAGGAAACCCCCGATGATTATGCAATGATGCATGAGGTTGTTTATCGTAGGTATTATGGTGTCCTTGAGCAAGGGCATTCACTCCCTGATTTAATTTTGATAGATGGGGGAAAAGGACAATTCAATGTAGCATTAGATGCTTTGAAAGAATTGGGATTAGAATATGTCCCGCTTGCTGCAGTCGCTAAACGAGAAGAACGTATTTTCACACGAGATAATCTGGATGGTGTGATACTAGATATTGGATCAGATGGACTCCGACTCATTCAGAACATTCGGGATGAAGCCCATAGATTCGCCCAGAGGTATCACCACAAGCTCCGTGAAAAGCGATTTAGCGGGTCTATTCTTGAAGAAGCCCCTGGAATAGGCCAAAAGCGTAGAAAAGCTCTACTTGAGAAATTTGGAAGTTTTGATGGAGTAAAAAAAGCAGATATTGAAGAGCTTGCTAGTGTCGAAGGAATGACAAAAAGATCAGCAGAAATTCTAAGAAAATGGCTTGATGAGGAACATTCTTCTTAATTTTATATCCGGCGGTAGAATGAAATAGTACTCTGTTTCTCATATTCCTGTAATCAATCTATGAGGGATATCTAAATGGCTGTAAGAGTGTTCTTGGTGGTCAATACATTACCCAAACATGTAAAGGAAATGCACACCATGTTGAAACAATTCAAGGAAGTCACTCATGTATGTACAGTTGAGAGTGGTCCCTATGATATCATCGCAATGGTTCAGGTTGATGATCTAGATGGTTACCGTATGCTGATTGAAAAGATAGCTGCAATTCCATTAGCTGAGGATTTCTCTTCCTTCATAACCGTTGATTCGTGAATCCGTTTTGACTGCCTTCAAATTCAGTCTTAATTATTCATTAATTGCTATTTTTACATGGTTTCTATTCCTATTCCATCCATATAATAGAAAAATAATCAATCCAATTATGGTCACTATTAGTCCTAGCTGCAATGCAAAGATATCCAGTGTTGGTACAAGCATAAAACACGTAATAACACCGATTATTGGAATTGCTGGAAAGAATGGTGCCTTGAAAGTTCCAGGAACACTAAGCCCTTTTCTTCGAAGAATTATGACTGAAAAATTAACGATTGAGAGACCAACTAAATAGGTGAAATCTGATAGATGCGCAACTAGATCTACATTACCTGAAGATGCAAAAAGGATGACAAGAATTAGAGTAAAGATGAGTGCAGGTATTGGTGTCTTTCTCTTTTTACTGACACTTTCTAGGATTGTAGGAAAGTATCGATCGCGACCCATTGAATATGCAATTCGGGCAGTGGCGAGAAATGTTGCATTCAATGCAGCATAATTTGATGCAGCCATACCCGCTAATGCAAAATAGAATGCTACTGGACCCAGTATAATTTCATAGGTCACAGATATAGGAACATAGGAATCTGCAATATTGGTATATGGAGCTACTCCCACTAATACCAATGCAGCCGCCATGTAGATTAATGTCGCAATGAGGAGTGTCAACATTATTGCCCTTGGTATGTTTCTGGCTGGTTCTTTGATTTCTTCAGATGCAGTGGAAATTAACTCGAATCCAACAAAGGAGATATAGATGAATGAAACAGTTCCTAGAAAGCTAAAGATGCTAAGACCTGGATGTACAAGAGATATGTTTTCAGGTTTCACAAAAAACAATCCAATCAAAATGAAAGAAAAAAGAACCATGGATTGTGTGATGTTAAGGATACCTAAGACTCCAGAGACTCCTTTCAGGCTGACATAATTTGTGATGAATGCAATGATAATGATTACAATAGCGATAATTCCAAGAGTAATTGGGGAAATGTCAGGTATAAAGACTCCAATAGTGTGTGCCACAGCTAACGCATACAATCCGCAGGCGACGACATTTCCAATAAAGAGGAACCAACCTGTGAGAAAGGCTGGAAATCCCCCAATCGTATCATGGACAAATGTATACCCTCCCCCTTGTTTTGGAATCGAGCATGCTAATTCTGCATAATTTATGGCTGTGAAGATTGTGAGAAGCCCTGTAGTGAGATATGCTAAGACCAAAGCAGGTCCTATCATTCCAGCAGCGACTCCTGAAATGACATAGATGCCGCCACCAAGCATTGCACCAAGTCCAATTGATAATGCTCCAAAGAGACCAAGACGACGATCGAATCGCTCGTCACCATGTGCATCATCTGGAGTAACTACCATAGGAATCAACGACCATAAGTCCGATAAATTCAATGATTCTGTATCTTCAGGCGTCACTTTGGATATCTTTTGAAGGTTGTGAAATTACTTCAGGAAGCTTTGAAATCTAGAAATCACACCAAATCAGACAGTTTAAATGGGCATTAGTGGCGGTCTGCAACATCGGTCTTGAGTATAAAGACCAAAAAAAGAAGTGGTTCAAATGATCTGGAAAGTAACAGATGCTTGTACAGCGTGCGGCACTTGTGCTGATGTATGTCCAGTTGATCCCACATTATATGTGGTCAATGACAAGGCAGTCTACCAAGAAGCTCGCGCAGATGAATGCACTGAATGCTATGCTTGTGTTGATTCGTGCCCTGAAGGCGCAATCGAGGAAGCATAAATTTCAGTCGAACAACTGAAACTCACTTTCGAGTGAGTTGTGCTACGACAGGAGCGCATCTGCGTTCCTGTCAGTGAATTCTTTCTTTTCCTCTTTCCATTATACTGGTAATGATTTTTGACCCTTGATTTTCTTTGGCTGTCCCAGAATAGAGTTGAACTTTTCGATCAATGAATCATCAGTTAGAACAACCAGGACACTAATCTCTTCTCTCTCAAGTCGCAGTCTAATAGCTTCAATACCAGTTCCCTCTTCTCCACGAATGGATATGTAATCTTCATCTTCCATTGCATCCAGGTTAAAATCTGCTTTTAGTGAATCTAGGATTTTAGATTTCATGTCTATTGGAACATCATAATAGATCTTTATGTCTGCCAATTCAACTACCTCTAACTTTATCACTCATCAAACGACTCATAAGTCATAGTGTAATGGTACTTCTAATGGAGAGTGAGAATTGTTGCGTCGCTATGCAGTTCTAATCATAATTAGTTTGTTAACACTTCCGACAATTTCTGTTGCAACACCAAATGTCCCTATTGAATCCTATGAACCTGCTCAATTTACATTGCAGACCTTCGATAGGAACATGAATGTTACAACATTTGTTGGACCTGATTATTCGAATGAAACTCTGACCAAGTTTCTAAGAAGTGCTACGGAGAGTATCTATGTTGAAGTATATCAGTTCACAAGTCCTGGCCTTCTGGATCTAATTCATGAGATTCATAACGATAACCCTTCAATTGACATCAAGGTGATGATTAGTGAACGTGTTGTGAGTCTAGGTGATTACAACACCTATACTATGTGGAATCTTACTCAAGTCGGAATACCTGTAAGATGGACTTCAGATACTTTCACATTTTCACATCAGAAATTTGTTATCATAGATAACGATACAACTATAGTGCAAGCTGGTAATTGGGCTAAACCAAGTGTTCCA
Source organism: Candidatus Thorarchaeota archaeon MP8T_1 (assembly GCA_002825465.1). The sequence continues at coordinate 101,286 of PJER01000001.1, read as the reverse complement.
CTGAATGATTGGCAATCGGGAACTTCTGGAGGATTCCATCTGAAGAACTACGAGGGGAATCGTGAGTTCAATATTGCAATGACTGATGAAGTAGTCACGCAATATTACAGAGATGTGTTTGATCATGATTGGCAAATAGGTTCTGATTACAATGAAGGTGTAGATGGAACGGGTACTGTCTTGGAATGGGGCACACTTAGCCAAACGTACTACCCACGAGTTTTCAATTACTCTGAACAATTCTCTGGTCAGATGAAGGTTACACCAGTATTCAGCCCTGACACAAGTCTTGAAGCAATGCTTTGGGTCATTAATAGCGCTCAAGCAACTCTGGATATCGAAATACCTTATGTAAGTAACAGCTCAACTGTTGTTGATGAGCTTCTTGATGCAATTGTTGCGGCTAAACAACGTGGAGTGACTGTTCGGATTATCATGAACGAAGGAGAGAATGATAACGATGAAGTCAGTCAAGTATTTGCAGAGTATAATATTCCTGTATACTGGATGGATACTCGATTCTTCGCACAACTTCACAATAAAGCATTCATTGCAGATGGTCGAATGGTATTAATTTGCAGTATTAACTGGAGTGAAGAGAGTATTTCAGAAAATAGAGAGGCAGGAGTAGTTGTTGAACACGAGGGTGTAGGTGCCTGGTATCAATCGGTATTCGATTATGATTGGGGAATTGCTGGGTATGATACTCCCGACTATGTGAATGTAGGTTGGTATCCTCATATCCCTACTAGCTCTTCCACTATTAATGTGACAGTATATGCTCATGAATATTACAATAGTGTTGATGAAGTGAAACTTAGTGTTAAAATTAATAGTGGATCTTGGACCAATTACACTATAACTTCGAATGTTTTTGATTCTTCAGAATTAGATCCAGAGAATTATTTCTATGAAATTGGTCCTCAGTCTGATGGTACAAACATTACCGTGAAAGCATATGTTTATTCATCCTCTGAATGGTCGAGTAGTCTTGAAATTGTAATCCCAGTACGAGATTCGATTGCATCTCCTACCACACCTACATCAACCGCACCTACAACACCTACAACGCCAACAGAAGATACCAATGCTCTAATCATTCAATTGCTACCATACATCGCAATTGCAGTTGTTGCCGCAATAGCTGGTCTTTGCATTAAGAAAAGACGATAAATCCTATTGAGTCTGAAGGGTTCAACTATGGACCCTTCTCTTCTTTTTTTTTAAAATTAAGACCTTTCAGCCATTTCTGCGAATTTTTCGCAGCTCTCAGCATCTTGCATCTCACCGCGCTTGGCATGTAGATTTGCTGCTATACGATATGCTCTGGCTACAGCTTCCCATTTCTCTTGTGCATCTAAACAAAGTGCTAATGCTTTCCAGGTCTCAGGATTTCCTGAATCATGTTTTAGAGCTTCATTGTAAGCATCTATTGCATCCTGAATTTGAAGAAGACTCTCAAGTGCTCTTGCTTTCTTTATCCAGATCTCTGCATTATTTGGTATTATCTTCAGAGCTGCATCTGCTGTCGTATTTGCTGATTCAAAATCACCTACTGTCAGATATGCCTCTGCTTTGTTTGAATGGCCTCTATAGTCTGTCGGTGCAATATCTATTGCTAAATCAAAGACAATGATTGCATCCATTTGCTCTCCAATGTGAATATGTGCTAAGCCCATCTCATTTAGAACATCAAGGTTCTCTGGCTGCTTTTTGAGAATAAGTCGAAATGCATCAATTGCTTTCTTATTCATTCCTTGAGCCCGTAAAGTCCTCGCTTTTGCAATTAATTCTTCGACTGAGAGACCATCTAAAGACATGATTGTACCACGGGTGAAAATAGTTTTAATCATTGTTCTGTCAAATGCCTATTATTTTCGCTCCATCATTTATAACCTGGAAGTTCCTCTGACAACAAGGATTTTAACGAGGTCCGTCTCACCTGAACCATACGATTAGTGAGGAAAATCGAATGAATAGCAACGATGATACTTTCTTCGAGGATGAAGATATTGAAGAAGATGCAACCTTCCCCGATGAAGATGTCGAAGATGAAGACTTGGAAGAAGATTTAGAAGAAGAAGAAGAGATTGAATTTGAGGATGCCCGTTCATATGACACTGAAGGTCTTACGGGCCTAGCGAAATTCCTTGTCGATCCATGGTCTCCTATAGTATTTCTAATTACCATTATTGGTCTAGGAATTGTTCTATTAACTCCTGATTCAATTTGGGCTCCTCATCGTTACAGTATCATTGGAATCTTTTTCCTCATTGTAATGTGTCTTGTTGGAATTGTCTTCTCACTTATCACCTGGAATCGAGCAGGAACTCACCGACTAAAATGGGCTGGTCCTGTTAACATAATTGTAATCTTAGCTGCGGGTGGAGTTGGAATTCTTGATACTCTTAGTTGGATGCTCAACAATACTGGCTTAGTAGCTGGATTGGATCAATCACTATTACTCCTATGCTTCATGCTAGTATTCTTCTCACTCTACATGCTCTGGATGATTCAAAGAAGTCTTGACCCAGAAGCACGCTAGTCAAGGTGACTCTGATGGGCGAACACCCTCAGACCCTTGATGAGATTATTGAGGTCATCAGACAGTTCGTAAAAGAAAGGGATTGGGACCAGTACAATCTCCCAATGAATCTAGCCATCTCGATGTCAATCGAGGCTGGTGAGCTGCTAGAATTATTCCAATGGAAGACTCATAGTGATGTGGCTGACGCTCTTAAAGATGAGCGGTTTCGCGAAGAACTTGCATCTGAAATAGCTGATGTCATGGTCTACCTTCTACGCGTTGCTGATACCTGTGGAATTGACCCCACTAAAGCAATTTTTGATAAGATGAAGCGGAATCGTGAAAAGTATCCGATTGATTATTGGAAAAGCAAAGCTCCAAGCAGATTTAATCGTCCTGAGTGATTCTTCTGTATACTCCCGGTTGTCGGTCTTTGAAAATATCGTTCCGTTTTGTAATTGATTTGTCCTTCGCAAGTTCTGGATCAATCTCTACAGAAGCTATTCCAACTGATTGTGCATCCATCTGAATTAATCGCTTTCCTTTGAAATCAGTTATTTGAGATAGTCCTGAAAAGCTGACACCTCTCTCTGTACCAATTCTATTTGCAGTCGCTGTAAATACTCTATTCTCAATGGATCTTGTTATCATGGCATCTTGACAGTATGGTAGTACTAGATTTGCTGGATGCAGGATAACTTGCGCACCTTTCAGTGCTAACACTCTGGTCATCTCTGGGAAAATCCAATCAAAACAGATCATAATTCCAAGTTGGACTCCATGATACTCAACAATGGGAGGCTCTTTCTTTCCTGGAGAGAACCAGTCGACCTCATCAAGAAAGAGATGGACTTTTCGATATGTCAAGACATATTCACCATCTCTGAATACTGCGGCGGAATTGTATAGAACATCCTTAGATTGTTCACAAATGCCTGCAACAACAAGACGGTCTTTTTCTGTCCATTCTTGCAGGAGGTTTGACATCGGACCATTAGGTATCTGTTCTGCAGAGTTCCGAGCTTCTTCAGATGTTCGGAAGACATAACCCGAATTACAGAGTTCAGGGAGAACTAGTACCTCCACGTCTTTTCCATTTGCCTCTTCCAAGAGGTTTTGCACACGAAGAACATTTTCCTCTTTATCGTTAAGCTTCGGTTCCATCTGACCAACGGCTATTCTCATATGATATCACTTCCCTTAATACAAGGAAGCCAATGATGTGATTTCTTCCAGTGTTAGAAGAGTGCATGCTTCATGGCAGTTTGGCAGTCACAACTTGCATCCTTTGGGATATTCTCAATCATCTCGAATGTCAGTTTTCTGACGCGTTCAACATTCTGTGACATTGTCTTCAGAACCAACTCATGAGTAACAATCTCTTCTCCATGAACATCATAATCTGTTGGCATACTGATATTGACGAAACATATTCCTGCTTCTCTTGCTAGTGCCGCCTCTGGGTACGCAGTCATGCCTATAACATCCCATCCTTGGTTATGATAGAACATGGATTCTGCTCGTGTTGAAAATCGTGGTCCATTGATGCAAACATATGTTCCTTTTTCATGTACTTTATACCCGATTTCGTGAGCTGTATCTGAAGCGACTTTTCTAAGTTCAGGACAGAATGGTTCAGCAAAGGCTAGATGCGCAATTGGACCTCCTTCAAAGAATGTATCTTTCCTAACGCCAAAGGTTCTGTCGAATAGCTGGTCTGCAATCACAAATTCACCAAGCTTGATTTTTGCAGGTTGTAGACTTCCTGCTGCAGCTGGACTGATTATCCGTGTTACACCTAATGCTTTCATTCCCCAGATATTTGCTCGATAGTTGATAGAGTGAGGTGGAATCGTATGTCCACGGTCATGCCTTGCTAAGAATGCAAAAGTTCTGCCCTTGACTGTACCGAGTATAAAATTGTCTGACGGTGCCCCATAGGGGGTGAATACTTTTACTTCAATTGGATTCTCAATGACGGTAGCATCGTAATTACCGCTGCCACCAAACATCCCAATCTCAATTGGGAGGATGTTATGTAACTCCTCTGTCTGACTCCTATCAACAGGAACAACTGATAGATTAGCTTCAAATGCCATTCTTACTCAACCTCATTTTTTTAATTTCCACGACATATCTCGTGGATATTCGATCTTGCCTAGGTAGCCCATGTGTGATTTAATTTTAGATAGTTGGTCATCAGCAAGTACAATATTATTGTACTCTCTCAAGTGCTTCTTCAATTCCAATGTACCAAGTTCGTTAACCTTCTCGCCTTCAAAAATCTTCAATATAAGCGAAGTGAGATCCTCAAAGAAATTCCATGGCCAAATTTCCCAAGCCCATGTTACTTCCACACCGTAATAATCTGGTATGAACTTCGACCCAGCTATATGCATGAGTGCTGCACTCTTAACCTCTGATGGTCCGCACTCCTTTACATGATTGACTGCCATGGTAAGACTCTCCCCGGTATCTGTGATGTCATCAACAACGAGAACTTTCTTTCCTGTCACATCTACTGTGAGTGGGCAAGTCAATTTTGCTTTCCCATCTTTTGTAGCAGTCACTCCCCAGTGATCGACCTTCACCGAATAAAGCTCTTTGATGCCTAACAGGTCACAAGCAATTCGTGCATGTACCCATCCGCCACGAGCAATTCCGACAACAACTTCTGGACGCCAACCAGATTTTTTCACTTTTGTTGCAGTTTGATACGCATAGTCATAGATGTCATCAAAATCTAAGACATAACAAAGTGGACCTTTTAGTTCCATAACATTCAGCCACCAAATGAATTCCAGAAAGACTTGGATAAAAATGTGCCCCTTGCACATTTTGATAGTCAAGAATAATAGGTTCTGTATCTTCTGATTTTCTGATTATCATGAGTAATGAAGAGAAATGTGTCGGAAAGGAACCCAGGAAAATAATTGCCAAAGTGATAAGCCAGAAAGGGCATTGTCCAATAGGACACAAGGTTGGTGATATTATCGAGATTGACCATTATGGTGCAAAGGGTGATATCTGCATAAACGCATTATTCACCATGCTTCCAGTTGCATATGCAATGATGCATAATGCGTATTTTCCTTGGTCTGAAGACCACTGCAAGGAACTTCATGCATGTCCAGATCCGAAGAATCCCGTAGTGTTTGAACTTGATAGGTCAAAACCCATGGAAAGAAGAGCTCCTGGATAAATTAGAAAACTTGGATTTGAAGAGAATCGTATTCTCCCGGTGTGAACGAAATCCTAAAGGTGATAATATCCCCCTTCTTCACAGCTAAGATTTGAGGAAATGGTATGAAGAGTTCTCTCCAACCATCCTCCATTGTTAATTTAATATCATCAATCAATGTGGCTTCGAACATCCCTAACACTCCATGGATGGTTCCTGACTTGATCACTTCAAATTCTATTGTTTTATCTGTATGTAAATTCGTCCGCAATGTTCTTGAAAAGTCATAGTTGTCCAATTCAAGGATATTACCAATATCAACACTCTGTCCATGATCCACTGTCTGAGGTAATCGTGGAAATCTGAGGTCTTCAACCTCGAATCGATTCCACAGAACTTCATTCTCTACTGGTACCACATAGAGTGAGAGCTCCTCAGGCATGAGCCTTCCTTCTGATTTGAGAAGATTCTCGATAGCATATTGACTTGCAGGTATCTGTTGTTCAATAAGCATGATGGAGGATAACATCTCACAAATTACCACATCTGCTCTCTCTTCTGGTTCGAATTCAGCATAATGCGAATTGATGAATCTGATACTATCTTCATAACCATTCAATTTAGCTGCTCTACGAGCATAGTTCAATGATTCATTGTTAGTATCAATTGCAGTCACTCTTGCACCTTGTTGTGCTGCAAGTAAAGCAAGAATACCTGTTCCTGTTCCTAAATCAATCACATAATCATTAGGTGTTACTATTCTCTGGATAGCTTGATGAAATTTCCTTATTCGTGATCTATGACTTAATAGACTAGCAGCTTGTAAAATTGGGAACGGGGTTGCATACTCTCTATCTGACATTATTTTTCCCCTATCATATCCTACTTATAATAAGAATGATGGCAAAAGACACGAGATTAGGTGTATATCAGAAGCCTAATCTATCAGAAAGGAAGGCTCGAAGGCGTGACTGAGAAAATTCTCGAAGCAGCAAAAAAGGCATTAGAAGAGAATAGACCTCATGACGCTATTATTGCCTTAGAACCTTTGGTTGATAATGATGATGAAAATGTAGATGCTTTGGTCTGTTTAGGTATTGCATATGTACAAGTTGAAGATCCTGAGAAGGCTGTAGCAATACTTGAACAAGCTGAGGACATGGTCGAACAGCATTATGTCATTGAGTTATTCCTAGGAAGAGCCCTTTGGGCACTAGGAAAACTAGTTACTGCTGAAGAAAGGATACGTGAAGCACTCCGTCTAGATTCAAGTCAACCTGATGCTTGGATTGACCTTTGCAGAATTCTATTTCAGAGACGTGAATATCGAGAAGCTCTCAATAACATTGAAACTGGATTACGGAAATTCCCGGATGAAGTGGGTCTACTCTTTCTCTATGCATTGACTCTCTATAGATTAGGCGATTACACTTCTGCTACAACACAGTGGGCAAAAGTTCACGAGATGGAACCATATCTCATGTCAGGAATTTCAAATTATGCATACATTCTTCTTCTTCAGAAACGGTCTTTCGAAGCTGCACCTTTTGTTGGATATGCAAATGTAATTGATTCTGAGGATTATCGTTCTCTGATTCTCCTCGGAGAGCTGCGGTACCAATCTGGTGATCATGATGGTGCTCTAGAGTGTTTTGGCAAAGTAATTGATCAAGACCCAATCAATATTGAAGCTCTTGCGCGTCTTGCAGTCATTGCTCGGAATGTACGTGATTTCAGGGCATCAAAGGAATACCTACGTCGTGCTGAGATGGAACTTGGACGAGATCCCGAATCCTGGCGAGGTCTCTGTAATGCATATCCCGAGCTTGGGATGTGTGAGGAATATCTTGATTGCCTTATACGATGGACAAAAGCTGACAAGAACTCTGCAGCTCCATGGGTAGTCTTGGCAGCTGAATATGATCGACTTGGAAGACTAGAATACGCACGCAATGCTTGGAGAACAGTCTTTGAACTTCGAGGATATGTCAAGATTCGATGTTTGAAATGCCAACATGAAACTCGCATTCCTTATGATAGCATCAAAGGATTTGATGTATATTCATCTCGTGTCTGTGAATCTTGTGGTGCAGAGATAAGCATGCCAGCTGGATTGCCAGTTGACTAGAGTATGGTGTATCCGTGATGAATGATCGTAGATATCCTGATCATCCAATTCCTGGAGTGGGTGCGATTGTTGTGAGTCCCAGAGGAATCCTACTTGCTCGTCGAGACAAAGATCCTGGAACAGGTCTTTGGAGTATCCCTGGTGGAGCTATTGAACCCGGTGAAACCCAGAAAGAATCAATCATTCGCGAAGTATTCGAAGAAACTGGAATTCATTGTGAAGTCATTAATTTGGTCTCAACCATTGATCTCATAACTCTGGATGCTTCTGAAAGGATTGAGTACCATTTTCTGATCAATCATTATCTTGCTCGTTCAACAGGTGGTGAATTACGACCTGAGTTTCCTGATGGCGAAGTAGGATGGTTTCATCCTGATAATCTCCCTGAAGATATGGTGAATCAAGAGGTCCGGAATCTCATCAGTTCTGTTAAGCATACTATATATGAAATGATGAAACAATAAACTTGCAGAATGTATTGCTCAGAAATTGCCAATACATATAAGAATCTCCGTTATTGCTGGTGATACAAAGGTTTGCCCCTTGTACTAAGGATGTGTTATATCCAATGTTTAGAACCATAATTGCACTACTTATCGCACTAGTAACAGCAGTATTGATCGGAGCTTTCCAAATACTCAATCTTGATTGGGCAATCATTCAAGATGAGATTATCAATGCTGGTCCTCTAATGCAACAAAATCTAGCGACAATGGGAGCTGCACTATTTGGTGTACTGTTAGTTCCTTACACTTCAGCCCTAGCAGGTGTATACTCACCCTTGGTTGCTTTAGGAGTTGCTGGATTTATTGCCGGTCTCATTTCTAAGAGTGGAGTTAGAATGTTATTCGTATCTATCTTAGTCCTCGTTTTATTCTTCATTGGTTATTTTGTTTTGAATAATCTCGGAGGATTTTCTGATTTCAATGCAATGCTTGGCATTGCACAATCTATGGCAATCGATATCGGTGTGGCATTTGGACTCGTATTCATTCCTGGCATAATCGGAGCTTCACTTACTGCAGAAGACTACTAGTCTTAGAGACCCTGTTGGGGGCGCTGTCCCCCTATGCTCTTTTTTTCAATTTCACTCAGGTTAGAGACTTTTCTAGGTTTTCAGATGTTAGTTTAAGGAATTCCTTAACATAGTCTTTTTGAATAAAAGCTCCTGCTGCCATCGGATGGCCGCCAGCCTCTGCAACTAAAGTTCCATGTTTCTCATTCATTATATCAGCGACCATGACAAATGTTTCCTTAAGACTCACTCCTCTCTTTACTAGATACTTGTGGGCACGTCCTGACAGCTTTACGAGCGGGCTATCTGAGGATGTATTTGTACTGATTCCGATGATTGGTTTGTCAATTGGTATTATTCGAGAACCTTGAGCCATTCCAATAACAATACCTATGATTGTATCAGGTGTTTCAGGGTCATCAATTAGATAGAATCCAGGCATGGTTTTATATCCATCATTTTCAAGCCGCCGCAGGGCTGTTGCCAAATTCTTCCGATGTTCTTGGAGTAGATACCTTCCTTGAGATATTGCATCAGCATTACCTCGACAAATCTCCACTCCAATTTCAGGACGTTTATTTCTTCCGCATGCATTAAGCAATGTAGAGAATTCCTTTGCGCTGCGCATGTCTGTCTTCTCTGGTCTGTTTGGTAGAATAATCACATCACCGATGAGTCCCTTGGCAATCTTTGGATCATTGTACATAGTGAATACATATTGAATTAATTTCTGGATTGCAATCTGTTTTTCAGGTGAAGAAAGATCGACCCAAGTCCGCCATTCGTCATAGGAATCTTTCATTGGTATTCCAAGTTCCTCAAAGAAGGTGTAACAGGCTACTTCTTCTCCTGTCAGACCTGGTAGATAAGGATCGGTTGCATACTGAAGGAGATATGGAAGGGGTCGTGTATTAATTCCAAAAAATGTTAGGTCTCGTGTGATTCTTAGGAATCCTGCTGCTTCTCCAAGTCTAATAATTGCAGCATTCACTCCTGTGAAACCTTTGCCATAGTAATCTTGAAGATCACCAGTAGCGCCTACAATAGCTAGTTCAGTTAATCCTACATTCTCAGGTGATAATGCCAGAGCGAAAAGAAAAGCGATACCCGCACCAGAGATATCATGGCTACCACTTAGACCATGATGACTTGGATTGATCTCTATAATCTTATGATTGAGAGATGATTCATCATCTTCAATGGCATCCTCTTGAGGTAGATGGTGATCCAATATTATTACTTTATCAACAAAGTCTAGCGTGGCAATATGAGTTCTGACGAGACTCACTTGACCAGTGCCAAAATCACTAAAAATCACAAGATCTGGTTTGAATCGTTCAACTTCAGTTTTAATATCAATAATTGACTCCGAGTTGATTTGGTGGATGTTTTTCCAATTGAATTTCTTTTCCTCATACTCCAGTGCTTGGATTACTATTGCTAGAGCTGAAATTCCATCAGCATCAATATGAGAAAATGCCATCACTTTCTTGGCATTCTTTGTTGATTTAACAGCAGCTTTGAGTAGCTCGAGCATCGATTCAGGTAGGACTTCAAAGATATCTTGCATTTTCCTCTAAAGTATCTCATCTATTTCCATAATATAAGTAGGCTTCTCTGTCACAACGAGAGTCAACCCATCTATTCTGTAGCTCGAAAGAGTCTTGAGATAGCTAAGAAAATCACTAGAAACACACTAGCAACTGCTGCAAGTGCTTTAGCAACCTTTTGCCAACCTTTCAATGGGATTTCCATATCTCTCAGATCATTCTTTACCCTCTTGAGATAGACCCGACGTTCTGTATAGAGTGCTTCTGCATCATCTGCACTTGCTGAGAATACTTCCCAACTCTTATAGAGTGGCTCTTCTGGATTTGTTTCTAACCACTCGATCCAAATATCTCGAACTTCTTCTCGGTGTGGTTCTGGAAATCCTTCAATTGTTGCTCGGATTTTTGATTCCCAATCAGTCGTCATTTCCAAATTGCACCTCTTTTTTCCCGGCAGAGGAATACCTAATCTCACAAAATTTTCCTAATAAATGTTGATATATTATATTAGGAATGGCGCTTTTGCAAGATTTCTCCTCTTTTTCCTATTATCATTACATATACTTGGTCTGAATACCTATAAATTACCCTGAAATAGCATATCAATTGATCATCGCATTTTTGCTAGGTCTCTGCTCCATTCCTTGATGTCTGTGCGGAGTTTCTGGATATCAGCAGGACTTATTGTGTCAACACGTCCATAAGTTCTGAGAATTCGGGTCCAGCGTTGCATTTTCACAATGAGTCCACCAGATACTCCCTTACTTTCCAGCATCTCTGCGGCTTCATTGATTTTAGTTGCTAAATCACTTGCAATGACCCCATCTCGAATCTGTGTTTCTAGTGTATCAAGGACAGCTTGATGGGTTGATATAGCACCTTTCTGTGCGACTGAGGGTCCACTTGGTTGACTTGAAGCTGTAATATTGATATTATTGATAGCTTCAAAGATTTCATCTAATTTCTCTGAATTTGCATTAACAGCTAGCTGGATCTCAGATTGAGCGTCCTGAACTTCTGTGATTTTAGAGATGACATCAATCATTCTATTTAGCATCTGAGTCAGTCTCTCAATAGCTCCGTTGATTTCAGTTAATTTCGCTCTTAGGTAGGTATCTTCTTCACTCATGGTTATACCCTCGTCAGGAGTACAGCGTTTAGTACACGCAACAGCAGAAAATCACGCAGTCAGAAGATAATACTTTCTCTTATGGATTTGTATGATTTACTATTCCATCTATAGCGTGTTCTTCCAAAAATTCTGCAACGCACATAACCTAATACTAATATTATGAATAAATCAAAAACTGCTTCAATGAGTGAGATGGACTCACTTGATTGGAGTGATGAATCAATGTATGTCGTTAATTATAAGCAACGTGAGTTGAAGGACGTCGAAATGGCTGGTTCACAAAAGGTCACCGTGCGCTGGCTTATTGGCCGTCAATCTGGCGCTAGGACATACGCAATGAGATTATTCGAGATTGCTCCAGGTGGAATCGTTCCTATACATACTCATGAAGAGGAACATGAGATTTTTATTCTACATGGAAAAGCAAAGGTCCTAGGCAATCAAGAGGGAATTGCGAAGAAGGATGATGTTGTTTATGTTCCTCCTAACGAACCTCATGGTTATGATAACCGTGAAGGAAAAGAGGTGTTTCGTTTCATATGTGTGATTCCTCTTCTAAATAATGACTAAAAGATTCTGATTCAGTAGGTATCTTTTTCTCTTACCGTTTAGTGTCTATTTTTTAGAGCTGATAATATGGATCTCAGCAAGAAGACACTCTGGGTATTTGATGTAGATAACACCATGATCTATGACGTTGAGCATCCAGTTGCATTTGACGATGCGTTAAAACTTTGGAATGCTCTTGAAGAAAAGGGAGTAACATTAGCTATTCTAACTAATGTTGGAAGACTCTCATCGCGACAAGTGCATCAAGCTGTTTCCAAAGCAGGGTTCCGTCTACCTCTTGAAAATGTCTTTACAGCCGGAGCAGCAGCGGCAGCATATATCCATAATCGAAAACCCGGAGCGAGATGCTTTGTTATAGGCGAAGGTGGAGCTCAGGAAGATTTCATTGCAAGAGGACTTGATGTAACAAATAATCCGCCAATTGATTTTGTGGCTGTGGGAGCGGACCGAGGCATGACATTTGACGAGCTGAATTTCGCAACAAAGATGGTTAAGAATGGGGCGCCTATTATCTGCATAAGTGGAAGTCGTGACTACCCCGGAGTATACCTCGGTTTTGAAGATATTTACATTGGTGAACGATCCATTGTTGCTGCAATTGAACATGCTACAGGTGCACAATCAATTACTGTAGGAAAACCTCTCCCAGAAATTGTTGTAGAGACCGTGAAGATTCTGGGTTTCAAGGTTAAAGATGCCGTAATGGTGGGTGATAATCCTCGTTCAGATGTTGCAGGAGGAAATGCAGCCGGAATGACAACTGTGCTTGTTCATCGCCCTGATAATATAGTTGATTTTGAATCTGGAGACTTGGATACCACTCCAACAATAAAAGTAGAAGCACTTGATGAACTGATATCTAAGCTCTAAACAGCTCACAACACTCAAAGGGTTCAACGTGAAGTATGAATTCATGGAATCCGCAAAAGGGATAAAGATCCGATTTGAAGTTGATAGACCCAATCTAAGAGTAGCAATGATTCTGCTCCACGACGTCGCAGTAGGGAAATCTACTTCCTCTTTTGAACAGTACGAACAGAAGATATTCGAAGAGATTCGCTCTCGAATGACTTTGGAAGACGCAAAAGATGACCCTATCTTTCGTTCATATCGCGACCTCTATTGGACCTTTGGAATGGATCCCACAAAACTCCGAGTGTCTAGTGAAGCAGTATTACGAAGAATTCTCAAGGGACTGAACCTCTGGCGGATTTCCGATGTTGTGGATGTGATTAATCTTGCATCTGCAAACCACAAGATACCAATCGGACTAATTGATGTTTCAAAATTAAAAGGCAATCTTGTCATCCGTACGGCTCAGAATGGCGAAACATTCCAAAGGATAGGTGGAAAGACGATTACCTGTCGAGGAAGAGAGATTGTTGTTGCTGATGATGAAAAGATTGTTTGCTTTGGTTACGCCACTCACGATTCACAAAGTACTATGATCACTAGAGAATCCAACACAATTCTGGTACTTCTTTATGGTACTGAGGTCATCACTAAAGACTTGATGGAGCAAAGTCTCAATATGACTATTGATATGATTACCCAATGGATTGATTGTAAGGTTTCCGAACCGATAATATTTCGCTCTTAGAACTCAAGGAAGGGTTCTCCGAGAACGATTCTTTCTAGTAGATTATTCTTACTTGCTTTACTCACCATCGTCTCAAATTGCTTCTTTAATCGTGCCTCATCAACATAGTCTGGTTCTTTAATACCCATACTCTCAATGACAAGTCGTAGCATATACTCGAACTCGTATTTGAGATAATCAACTTTCTTTGCCTTGCCGCCTTTGGAAATTTCTTTCTTGATTTTTCTTGCTAATCCCTGTCTGAGTGCTTCTCGAGTTTCGGTGAGGTAATATGACATGGACTTCTCATAATGCAACTCGCCTCTCTTGACCAGTTCCTGAAGGAATTGCAATCCAAATGTTCTTCGAGCAATTGCTTCGATTCTGGCTACGAATCCATTTACTATATCATCGTAAGATAACATTCCGGCTTTGCCATGACTCTCAAAGACCTTTTCTGTATCAGAGGCATTCTTAAACATGGTTTTCTTTTCTACAAGTTCTTTCTCACGTTCTTTTCGAGCTGCTTCATCTGCGAGTTTCTTTTCTTCTTCTAACCGCTTCTTCTCTGCCTCTTTTCTGGCTGCTTCAATCTGTTTCTGCTTCTCTAGCCTTTCCTTTTCTCTAGCTGCTGCTTCTGCTTTTTCTTGAGCCTCTCGTTCTTTCTCTAACTGTTTCATTACCTTCTCTTGTTCTGCTCGAAGCTTCTGCATATGCGTCTGTACGTCTTTCTCTGTAAGAGTGATGTGTTTTGTTAAAAGCCAACGGACACCAATTTTATTGACCTTTGGTTTTAGATCCGCAGATGAAAATATGAAGTTCGCAGTCTGCTGACCGGGAAGTTGAGTGATGATTTCCTCAGATTCTTTCTCACCTGCAATTGGCTCAAGAATTCTCTCCAGCACCTTCAAAGATTGCTCACTACTTATCCTCCCTGCTGAGATTGTATTGAATTGCTCGAATGCTTTGTAATCAATATCCTTCGGGCTCTGTGTCGCTATGAGGCATTCAACGCCATATTTACGTGCCTGTCTAAAGAGAAGTAGAAACGTTTCTTTTGGTCCTGGTGCTTTCATTCCGGCTGGAATAAATGGAGCCGCTTCATCCTGGAATATCATCAGTCTTGGATCTTCAGTGTATCCTTGTCTAAGCATCCATGAATATAATTGGTTCAAGACTATAGCGATAAAGAAGTGTTTTTCTTCTTCACTTCTCAATGTCTTCAGAAAGATAACATTGACTGGTGTTTTTCCATTTACAGGTTTGGTTAAAAAGTCAAAATCGATACTTCCTTCCTCTTTGAAGAGTAACTGTGAGGATCCAACAGTCAGACTTCTAATTCCTGTAGCAAGTGTCTGTCTCTCACTGTACTTCATGAAAGGTTCTAGGTCAACTCCCACGGTCTCTGCATCTGCAACCAACATATCTGCTAATTCGGATAATTCATCAATATCGGTCCTTTCATTCTCCCAAATAGTTCTCAAAAGTTCATAAAGTGCTGCAAATGCTTTTCCTTCCCAAGATTTGGTGAGTCCAGCGACCTTCATGAGTACTTTAACTAAAGTTCTAGCCGAGTTATCTAAGAGTCGGATTATATCATCTTGATCAGCGTTTCTATCTGGGAGTTTGAGTGGGTTGATTGAGATTGCTAAACCCTTACTACTAGCTGGTGTGTACACTCGAACTATGGTCTTATCCATAAACGCTTTCAGTCTCTCCGGAGGTACTCCCTTTGACGAAAGCTCCTTGGGATCTCCAGGTAACATCAGAGATGCAATATCCCCTTGTGGATCAAAAGCAATAATAGGAATTCCTTGCATTGCGGCTTCTTCTAGGATACATTTGGATAGTACGGTTTTACCAGATCCAGTGGAACCGAAAACCCCTCCATGTCGACGCAATAGGTTTGTATCTATCTCGAATTTCTCATCAGTTCGATTTCCATCTTCGTCGAGCTTGAATCCAAGCCAGAGCTTATTATCTCCCATATCTAACACCAATTAGTACTCTAGTTATTTTGAACTTTTAAGAGCCTTTCCAGTATAAGTAATCATGTATTGGAAATGAAAAATGAAAAAGTGGATGGAGAGTTCTCCATCCAAAGAAAATATCTATTCTCCTACAGGTTCGTATCTTCTTCCAAGGAATATAACGATACTGAACACAAGTACTACTGCAATACCAAAGAGGACTCCTGCAGCCCAACCGTATGAGAGATTATCGTAAACGATACTGGAAGTTAGATAGACTCCTGCCATTATGACACCCAAAATGAGTGAAACAATCATGAATCTTGATGTCATCTCTTTAGTCTGCCCCATTTCTGCTCCTTCAGTAATACGACTACCAAAGAAGACAAAGACAAAGAGGAATACATATGCAATGACAATCATAGTGCCCATGTCGAAAAGGTATCCTTGAGTCGTGGGATCAACACCATCTAGAAGTCCATATGTAAGAAGAGTAGCAATCGACATCATATACACAAGCATATTTGACATCATTTTATCATCTGGATGCACAAATCCAGTCATCTCAGTGAATGTGTTGATGATTGCTATTAGTAACACAATCGCAAGCACACCTAGTGCTATTAACCAGATATAGAATGGAATCAAAAGCAAATCAGGCGTCGCAGTTACAATATCTAGTAACGCTTTTGCACCAATCGCACCACCCAGCAATGTCAACCCAATTCCTGAAAGGAAGTTACCAATCGTAGTCAGCCTAACCATTCATCTTTCCTCCAAGAGGCAAAGTAACTAATCCACCAATGTTTACGTTACTAGATAACTCTTTGCCATGTTTCCTCGTAGGTCATACAGAAAGGCTATATCTTCTCAGATTGATTGTTATTTGGGGAAGAAGTTTTGTCTGATGAATCAGATCGAATCATTGTAAGGAAAGATAAGCTTGCAAGATGCGGTTGGTGTGGAAGCCCCGAAAGTAACAAGTGGATCCCATCTGAAGATGGTCGTCTTTTTTGCACTGAAGAATGCATGACTGCAGCAACTATGGGTCGGAAAAAACAATCATCAGTCTTCTATATCTGCTGTGGATCTTGTCTTCTCTTTGGTCCTCTTTTCTTTCTCTTAGCTTCTGGAGGCGCTTTCATTGGACCAGGAATTATGGAATTTCTGTTCTATGGAATATCACTATTAGCTATAGGCATTGGAATCTATTTCTCTGCCAACGAAGGGAAAAAATACCAGGATAGAAAGGATAAGTATAGAGGGATACCTCCACTTGTATGCGATTATTGTATGCATCCAAATACACCTAGTGCTACAAGATGTATGAATTGTGATGCTCCCCTTTCGAGAGCTCCATTTGCAGATGATGCCTTCCCACCATGGATTCACAAACACGCAAAAATCAGCGGAGTAAAATGTCCTAATTGTGGCGCTATTTATTCGTATCTTCCTTCAATGATATCTGATGATAATGATGTAAATTGTCAGAATTGCAACCGTCAGTTCCATCTACCTGTTAAGAATCAATCTTCAGATAGTCCTGCACTCCATCGTTTCCAGTATTAAATTTCTTCGACTTGCTGAGGAGCCACCTCCTCAAGAAAGTATGTCCCAATGCATGCAATTGCAATGAATGCAATTACGAGCAATGCTAGACCAGGGAAAAGACCTCCCGTGCTATATGCAAATTCAGCAGATAGAGGACCAATGATCATCCCTGATCCAAAGAAGATAGAATAGACACCCATTGTGCTTCCTCTCGAATCCTCACTGGAAATGTCAGTTAGGTACGCCATTGCAGCTGGAGGGAATGAACCTGCTATGAATCCTAATATTGGTAAGAGCGGCCACAGTCCAGTCGCCCAGAAGGTATCAAATGGTACGCCAACAAGTAGATAGGCTAGAGTACCAAACCCAATTAACCCTACAATGATGAAGGGTCTTCTCTTTCTTACATGGTCTGATAGATGGCCCATAGTAATGATCCCGAGCACTAGAGAAATACCAAGCATTGCGAATAAGACTAGTAAGTCCATTGATGAAATGTCGAAGTAGTCATCAACTATATGCTCGGTTTTTGAAATGACAAGACCATAGAGAGAAATTATTGGAATGTACACAGGCAGCATTTTCTGTACATTTCTATCACCAGCTACTTCTCGTAGTAATGCCAAGACACTCACTTCTTCATGAGAGATAACCCTAGTTTCTTTGATAAGGGCCAAGGTGAAGAATCCAGCAATAGCACATGCTGCCGCTGCAGCAAAGAGTAGGAGATGTGGCTCCATTCCAAATTGTAGCAGGATGATTCCTAATCCAAATCCTCCAGCAAGCCCCATTAGAGTAGAAAGATCATAGTATCCCATGAGTCGAGCTCGATTTTCTTCTGTGGAACAATCTGCAATCATTGAGAGGGTTGTTGTGACTTTAGATGCTGCGCCAATACCAAAGAGACCTGCTAGAATAAACGCAAGAATCTCAAAAGTAGAAATTCCAAATAGAAATGCAGCTGCTGCGGTGATGAAAAGACTGGCTGTAAGGATTGGTTTCCTTCCTATCTTATCACTGTATGATCCAAAGAATGAAACTGTGCTCAATTCAGCAATTGGATAAATTGCTAATACAATAGCAACGCCCCATCCAACAAGGGCACCATCCATGTAGACGTCGCTTGATATTACTGCGATTGTAACATAGAATGAGGCTCGCATTATCAGAGTAACAAGATATAGCATAATCAGTGTCAAAGCATGGCCAGATTTTCTCAGTCCCATTCATACACTCTCCAATATAATGAACTGGGGCATTAGTTTACGTTTATAAGCTTGGTAGGTCGTAATAGTAAATTATGACCAGTAGGATTCCTGGGGAAATTGGTGTCACAGATTACATCTATTTGACTCTCTATCGTCTGAAAACATTGAGTGATGAAGAAAAACGGGAGTGGTTCAGTTCCTGGAGTAAGATTCGCAATAATTTACCAAAAGGAATGAAGATCATCACAGAAGCCTCTAGCGCCTTTGGTACTGAATACACAGGATTTACAGTATACGAAGGTCCAATGGACAAAT
Source organism: Candidatus Thorarchaeota archaeon MP8T_1 (assembly GCA_002825465.1). The sequence goes on along the minus strand of PJER01000001.1, from coordinate 82,560 downwards.
TTGAGGAACTGATTGAAATACTTGAGGAACATACTCAAGGGTTCTTAGAGAAGTCACTTACAATCATTGGAACTCAAGGATTTTCACTTCCAACAGCAGATTTCCAGAAAATACTCGAAGGTAGACCTGTAGATTAGATTGGTTGGTATTTTGCCACAGGGCACTGCTTTTTATTTGTGATACTTGCTCCCGATTGCCTACTGACGGTGGATTGAGAAAATGCCGAATAAAAGCTCACGAAAAACAATCGTGATTCTCACTATAACTCTCCTTGTTGGCATTTTTCTATACTTCTCAGCTCCACCTAGTATAAGCTCAGGAAACTACACTGCAACTATAGTTATTGATTCGCCAAGCATCAATACGACTTCAACTTACAACATAACATTACTTGACTCTGGCACAGAATCTGAAACGACATTTCAATTAAATGGAACAACAACAAATGTAGGTGTTACTGTTCCATTATCAACAGTTATTGCCACAGATAATCCGATTCAATTTGTTTTGAATGCTACCGGAGATACAATCAATGCTGACTCAATCCACCTCATTCTCACGAATGAAAATGGCTTCAACATCACTTTGCGACCATCCAAACAATCAGGTCAGGTTTTCACAATTGCATATCAACCTCTGGTAAATTCACAAGCAGCGGTAATGATTCTCGGTATTGTTGCGATTCTATGGTTTACAGAAGGAATTAGCCTTGTCGCAACTTCTATGTTAATTCCAATCCTCATTGTTCTTACTAATATTAGAACTCCATCACAAGCCCTAGCACCTTTCTTCGATCCTGCAGTTGCATTGATATTTGGAGGATTCCTAATTGGTAGGGCTTTAACCAAGTATGAATTAGACAAACGTCTCGCATTACTTATCCTCTCAAATGCAAGAGGATCCGGTGGATCTCTCATACTGATCGTGATGAGTGTTACAGCATTTCTCTCAATGTGGATATCAAATACTGCTTCTGCTGCGATTATGATTCCTATTGCTCTAGCAGTTATCACAAGGATACATGATACTGAGATTCGCAACAAGTATGGAAAAGCACTGGTACTTGGTGTCGCCTACTCAGCAACACTTGGTGGTGTAGGAAGTCTTGTTGGGTCTCCACCGAATCCACTTGCAGCTACTTACATCAATTCCTTCCTTGGAATTCAATTCTCCTTTATGAGTTGGATTCCTTTTGGACTGCCAGTTGTTTTGATTATGCTTCCTATCATCTGGCAATGGATAATGTTTAGATTCAGGATTCCAAAAGATATTGATGAGATGGATGATCTAAGGGAAATCTCAAGAAAAGAATATCTTCGACTTGGACCTATGCCAATGGAACAAAAACTGGTCATTGCAATCTTTGTCAGTGTAATCGTTCTCTGGTTCACAGAGGAACTTCCTGACTTTGTAGCCACTGCAATTGGATGGTCTGGTCATGGGATAAATAGTGCTATTGTTGCCTTGATTGGTGGAGCATCACTAATGATTCTACGTTTACTGGATGAAAAGGATGTATCATCTCATATAAGCTGGTCTTCACTGCTAATTCTCGGGAGTGGAATTGCTCTTGGGGGAGCTATGATAGATACTGGTCTATCTGCATTTCTAGCTCAGCAAATGAGTGGTCTTGGATTACTTCCTTCAGTTGTTGTAATTGTGATAATAGGAACTATTGCTGTACTTGTAACTATGGTGGCGTCCAATACAGGAGCTGCTGTCATTCTCATACCTGTGGCAATTCCACTTGCTACTGGATTGGGCATTGATCCGCTATTGATTACCATGGTTATTGCAATCGCAGTTTCGATGGATTTCGCCTTGCCTACTGGAACACCTCCATCAACTATTGCATATAGTACTGGTAAAGTAGAAATGCGCGAGATGATCACCACAGGCCTCATTGTCGATCTGATAGCAGTATTAGTTGTTACTCTGCTTGTTGTATGGTTATGGGGCTTATTTGGACTAGTTGCATTCTAAATTAGTACAGCCTTGCATTTCACGAAGGGTTTAAATCTCATAATCCAAGGATGCTCTTCGAGGTTACAAGGGTGAGCTGGGTCTCCAAGATAATCAACGGAACTCCTGACGATTTTGTAAAAGCGAAATTAGTGAAATATGGGCTTGGATCACATCCTGGTCCAAGAGTACGCATTTCACTCAGTAAGACGAGTATTAAAATCAAATCAGATCTTGATCTTGAGAAATCATTTCTGAAAGCATACTTGTTGGGTGCTCCTAGTGGACAGCATAAAGTCAAAGGAATGATAATCACATATTCAGACCGAACTGAAGACTTTGGGAAACTTGTGATGCCACTGTCTTGGAATCAATCAAAGGGTAAAGGTGCTCCTGTATTCAAATCAAAAGTCAATGAGTCTGCACCACTTGAAGACATCAAAGCACTCTTTGACTGTGATGATCCCACAACTTTCTACCTTCTCTCTATCAATCCGAGAGATGGTACTAAACCCTGGAAGATAGCCACAAAGACATCCTTCCCCAAAGGTGGGCCAAAAGAAGAGGAGGAGGATGGCGATACAAAGGATCCAGTATTCTCAAAAGGTGCAATCGGAAACACTCCTGAAACCCTTGAGTTCGTATTAGATGCATATCTTACTGATCTTAAAGATAAAATTGGACCTAAGACTAAGGACATCTGGATTCGTAATAATTTCGAGATTCTTGGTATCAAACCTCCAGAAGATCCCAAACTATCATTTGACGAAAAGAGGCGTCTGGCACGAAAGAAATGCAAACTCATTAGAGAAGTTACAATTGACGGCGTTGATTATGTTAATGAGTATCCATTCATCGTGAATTAGCTGACCGATATCTTTAATTTCGAAACGAAAGAGCCCCCTACAGAAACAAAGAGGCGAATGAAATGCTACAGAGCTTTGAAAGCAACTTCCTACTTTTCTCAGCCATATTCCTATTCTTTGGAATTTTTGCTATTGGTTGGCTAGTGGTACATATTGAACATGGACGACATCTATCAAGAGCGAAAGTAGCTTTTTCAGGGATTTTAGGATCAATCTTCTTTGGATTTGGAATTCACTTCTTACTCTTGTCATTAGGACTATGATGAAGAGACAATTCTCTTGCATTTATTGAATGGTTAGGTACGAATAACCGTTATTTAGTATCTCGTTGATTCATCACTGCTATTCTCTAGTGGACAGCATTTTTGATTGACGAGAGGATTTGTAAACGTGTTACCTGAAACTGACATACAGAAGCTTGCAGTTGAAAGTCGTCAGAGGTTGATTCAGGAATTCGCTGAAACATATGCAAATCTACAGGAGCGAGTGAAACGAGTCCCTGATGCAGATGCAAGAAAGGTATCCGATGAATTATCATGCCCACATGAAATAGCAATCATTGCTTATCTCATTAATATGGATGGGATAATGTCTCTACGACAAGCAGTAAGTCTGTTTACCGCAGAACTATCAAGGCGTGCTTCAGTTGGAGAGGCTGTACCAAATCTTCCTGGTAATGTAATGGTGTATGCTCTCGATGAAGGTCGTTGGATATCTCATATTCATGGGAGATTTACACGACAACTGGAAGTCAAAGTGAGAAGTCTGTCAAATCTTGAAGATGCAATTGACGATAGCCGATTTGAGGTAGAACAAGCTCTTTCGATAATTGCTGAAAGAGTGAAGCTTGCAGAAATAGTGATTCTGCCATTGACTGAAGAGTGGAAGAAAGATCATGTAAAATCCACTAGTGCAGATGTCATTACCGCTTTTGGGCAAGCAATCACTAAATGGAATCCGAACACTTTGAATGGTAAATTCAAACAAATTCAGAAACGAAATCAAGCACTTTTTAGATTACTAAGACAAGCAATGAATCTTGCCTCTGATTCATTCACTATAGATTCTTCAATAAAGCGAGTTGACACCTTGATTGAAGAACTAGGACAACCATTAGAAGAATTGACTCCTCGTGCAGTAGCACATTTGCTCCTTCATATGGTTCCTAAATCTCAAACTGGCAGAGGTGATCGTACACCATATGTTGACATTGGTACTGCTTCTACTCGTGGGAATAAAGCTGAACCAGATATGTCATCGCCATTTGATTATCTAGAACGCGACATCAAATTAGGTGGACGACGAAAGGGTGATGATAGAAAGGAATTCATTTCAGAGCATATTGCGAGAGTCATTCGAGTTCTGAAATATCAAGGAAATGATGCGCCTGAATATGTTCAGAAATGCTTTGCAGAAATTATTGCTCGATTTGATCTCTCCGAAGTCTCTTTGGAAGAATCTGTTAGTGACGCTAACCAGAAACTCTCGGATGCAATGCCATCAGAGAGAGATGCTCTCTCAATCGAGATAATCCATGATTTCATCGATCTCAATGTATACAAGGAGGAGAAATCAATATGAATCCCCCTTCACCACTCTATTGGTTGATTGAAATTGAGACCTATGATTTCTCAGTCGGAGCCTTTCGAGGTGCTGATCTAAGTGGAAAAGTTTTGATTTTGTCTTCTCAGTTGTGGTCCATAATTCGCAGTACTGATGTCTATTCGATGTTGATAGGGCCTGGTATTTTCAAAGGAGTGGCTTCAAAGAATGGGATTCAAATTGATGTACTCGAACCAATCTCATGTTTAATGTTCGATCCTACTCAGCTTCGATACGATGAACCACTTCCGCAAGTTGACATTGTCACCCCTGAGGTGATTGACCCTCTAGGAACAAGAAAAATGGAGGAAATTGTCACACTTATTCGTAATCTAGTAGCTGAACGAGGCAATGTACTATCAGGCGATACTGTTGCTACTGTTAAAGTAGAAGCTAATATACCTCAAACTATTCATTATGAGGAAATGTACAAACGTATCAAAGTATCACATGTTTCTGGAGCACAAAGAGCAAAGTTCATACTTGGTGGTGCAAACGGTCCAATCTATCGTCCTTTTGCAGAGAATTTCCCTAAACTTGTACGTCAACAAACTGAACGAACCAAAGTACTTGCTGCTCCATTTTCTAAATTTACTAGTTTTTCTGATATAGAAATCATGTCCGATTGGATGATTGTTGAGAAGGCAGGTCAAGATTCAAAGACTGGCATGGAAGCGATTGCAGCTGAATATGAACGTACGCTCAACGTAATTGATAAGGAGCGGGAGAAATTCATCTTTGAGATATGAGAACCACAACTGTCTTTTGGACTTCGGTTCTCTCCATGATGAGGAAATTTGTCAGAAATTGCTGATGCAGATATTCAAAAACGGCTAGCTAAGCCATATGCAGTTGTATTAAGGTCAAGTAAACAAGAGCATGCAATTAGAGTAGACATTTTCTCTGATGTTCTACGTGATCGCCAACGTTCTGCACTTGGAGGAATGATTGAATTTGGGTATCGTCAATCTGGATTGATAGAGATCAAACGTTTCTGGTTTGTAAAGTACAATAAACCTGTCTACATGCAGGTTCCTAAGGAAGCAAACGACATCTTGAGAAAAGCGAAAAGTATCATTATTCCTCGTGAACAAAAACCGGATATCCTCAAAGATATCAAGACATACCTAGCGGGAATTCAATCGGTCGAACCTCGTGTAGTTCCTACATGTCAACATTGTCTTCGTGCGGATCGTCTTACTGTTTTAACAAAACGGAATGCAGTCAAGATTACTATAGACCAGGTCGCCTGTACGTCGTGTGCCCAGTCTGATTTGAAGACAGAATTGAAGACCTTAGGCATAACAATGTCTCGTACAATGATGAACCAATTAGAGCGACAGGTTACCAGAGTCAAATCCATCCCTAGGATGATCGAAATGCTCACACCTGGTTTTGACCCAACAAGCGAACCTGATCTCACATTGGTTGATACAATAAGAGCACAGGAACTTAGCACAAAGAAAGACATACAAGATCTTCCAATTCCGAATGAGTTCAAGAATATACTATACGATGTAGGCCTAGAAAGTCTTCTTCCTATACAGAAAAAAACAGTCCTTTCCGGTCTCTTCAAAGATAAAAATCTGCTAATAGTTTCCTCAACATCTTCAGGGAAAACTCTTCTTGGCGAGTTAGCTGGAGTCCCAAAAGCCATGCGGGGAAAGAAGATGATCTACATGTCGCCCTTAGTCGCATTAACAAATGAAAAGTACAATACTTTCAGAAAGCGATACAAACCCCTTGGTCTCAGAACTGGCATCAAAGTTGGCATGTCAAGAATTGATGTAGGAAAAGAGGGAAAACCAATAATTGATACTGATATTTCAAAAGCTAACATTGTCTGTGCGACCTACGAGGCTCTGGACCTACTCTTTAGATCAGGTAATACGAAAGACCTTGGAGATGTAGGCACTGTGATAATTGATGAGATTCAAAATCTTTCAGATCCTGAGAGAGGTCCTGAACTGGATGGAATTCTTACAAGAATGCGATTTCACTATCCCAAGGCTCAATATCTAGCATTATCCGCAACAGTTGGTTCTCCTGATGTTCTCGCCAAGGAATTAGGATTGAAGCTTGTCGAATTTGAAGGACGTCCTGTCCCTTTGGAGCGGCATCTTGTCTTTGCTCGTAGTGATGAAGAAAAGAGAAATATCATTCGAAGACTTGTGACAACTGAGTTTCGGCATATTAGCAGTACGAACAATAAGGGTCAGTCTATTGTATTCACATATTCGCGAAGAAGAGCTCAGGCATTGAATGACTGGTTACGAGAACATGGAGTGTCTAGCACGGTTTATCATGGAGGGCTCTCCTACAATAAACGAAGAAGTATAGAGCACCAGTTTGAAAAACAGAGGTATGCATGTGTAGTTACCACTGCAGCTCTTGGTGCTGGAGTGGACCTTCCAGCTTCACAGGTTGTCTTTGAATCGTTAGCTATGGGAGCTGACTGGCTCTCTACTGCTGAATTTGAGCAGATGCTTGGAAGAGCGGGAAGACTTGGTAAACATGATCGCGGTAAGGTATACATCATTGTTCAACCTGAACGGAAATATCATAGTGGACAAGATGGCTATGAGGACGAGATTGCAGTAAAATTACTCAATGGGATTATTGAAGATGTAGAACCATTTGCTGACAAAGAGACCTCTGCAGAACAGATACTTGCAACAATCTGCTCAACAGGTCTTGTTGATCTAAAATCAGTTGCGAGAACATACATGCGAATGTTATCAATGTCTGTCCCTCCCTCTGAAGCATTGAAGCATCTCGTGAAGACTCACATGATCAGAGTCAAGGAAGGAGGAGCGCATCCTACAGAATTAGGTAAAGCAACATCCCTGTCATTTCTTAGTCCGAGCATGGGTCTGGAAGTGATGAAACTAACTGCATCATTTGATGTCATTGACATTGCTATCATGCTCGAACCTTTCGAGAATGTCTATCTAAGTAATAAAATGCAGGAAGAGATTAACTCTGCTTTTCGAACACATATGCCTACTCGCTTATTCTCTGGAGTATTTGCCGAGATAAGCGATGTCAGTCGACCAAAGAGTGGTGCTGGTAGACTTCCTCAATGGGTGTTTGAGGTCTTTGGAAAATGGACTACGACCTTCTTTAATTGTGGTTGTCGAGACTTTCCAGAGTGTGACCACGGAAAGATCAAACTTGGCCGCTGGCTGGTTGATAGACGAGAAGAGGGATTGAATCCATCTGGTCTTGCAGCAAGACTTCATGATAAATTCGAACTTTGGGCATATCCCGGAGACCTCTTCTCCTGGCTTGATTCTCTCATTCATAATCTCAAAGCAGTGCAACGAATTGCAAATGTCGCAGGAAAGACCGATCTTAGTGTAGAGATAGATGGTCAAATAGCTCGGATTGAACGGCCTCTGGAGAATATTGATAATAAGGATGAATCTACTAATTCAGCAAATTAGGATGTTAGATTATCTCTTTCTATTTCGAATTTAACACTAATGTTTCCAATAAGGTCTGGTGACATCGAATCAAGGTTGAGATCGAGCCATCGATGCAAATCTCTGCGAATTTCCTCTTTTGCGTCAAGAGCTTTTGGCAGTTCTGAACGATCTTCGGATACTAAGTGGAAATGAGAACATCCACAGCTACATTGTCCCTCAAGGACCATATCGATATCTACTGTTGATTTTCCACATGACATGCAAATGAATAACATTGTCAGATTCTCCACAAAATTATGAGTTTTATCTGTCTATGAGGATTGGTATCGCATAGGTAATACACTCTATTTCGGTAATTTGCTTTATCTATTCATATAATCTGACATTTCACATAAAGAAAACAATCCAGATTAGTAAGAAAACCACTGCAAGAATTCCTGCAATCATCCATCCCTTCTTCCCATATCCCCATACTATTGGAATTGGTCCTAAGAAAATAATACCTTTACTTTGAGTTTGCGTTTCTGTTTCATCCGAAAAGGACTCTTGAAATCCTGAAATGGCGTAAAGGCAAATTAGAATGATACCTAAGAACAAAAGGACCCATCCTAAACTCAGAAGTAATGTTGATTGCATTTGTTTCACCTATGATAATTTGAAAACAATCTTTTCATAACCTCCGACTTCATCTCCTTCGGTAGCCCAAAGGCTGATAATGTCGTCATAAATATCATAATCCATTGTTGTTTCCACTTCGATGATTTTAGTTCCCATTGGAAATCTCCAAAGAATCTCAAAATCATATGGTGCCTCCTCTTCTTCCAGCCAGGTCTCTATAATATTCTCTCCCACCACCAATTTACCCGTGAAATCAATGAGATAGATGACTGACACTACATCAGTGTCTCCTTTCAGATAGATATCACAGAAATCCACTCGTGATCTAACACGGTGTCCATTAATTTCGACTCTCTCCTTGTCTAGGAAGTATTGCATATTGGCTGCGAGTTTCTCAGCTTCTACTGCAAGGAGGTTCTCATCACGAATTACCTTTCGATAATATCCCTCCATATCGAGATACTCAAAATTCAATTGCTCGTGAATCTCTCCACTCTTTGACACAGAGAAGAATGATGATGCATGAACTGGTTCAACCATTTCTGATTCGAAATCTTCCAAATGAATCACCTATTCAAGGGGGACTGCATTGATACCTTCTTTTGCTAGGTGGTCTGAAAACTCAGATGCATTTCCTGTGAAGACATATGCAACTTTTGGATTTACAGCTTTTGTGAACTCAATAAGTCCGTTAAAATCTGTATGCGCGCTAAGCGGAAATCCCCGTTCGCTAAACTTACCAAGTGTCCATCCAGATAAGCTATACTTTTCCATCTTTTCCTCAAGATTCTTAGCTATCTTCTTACTGATGCCCTTTCTTATGTTGCGAAGTGTGTGTTGAAGCGAGGAACTTACGATTACTGCCCCTTCTTCAAGAATGTCTTCAATTCCTGGGGAAGATAATGTATTGTGTCTTAGGTCGACACCATGTTTTCTATAAACTGTGCAGACCTTGTCAATACTTGTATTTCCCGAAATTATCCTGAATCCTCCACTTTGAAGAAGCGCAATGGCTTCTTGGGACTTTCCTAAAGAATATGCAATGAAAATAGGAATCCGCCCCTCATCAATAACTTCAGTTGCAGTATCCAGTATGTTGTCATAGACACCTCTTCTCTCAGGAAAGATCCATTCAGGTTTTCCATAAGTCGCCTCTGTGATAAGAACATCTGCGTCAATTGGCAAAGCGGCTTTGTGGATGAAACTATCTACATTATTAAAATCTCCAGTGTAAAGTACCTTCAATCCATCAGTAAATTCAAGATGAAACATTGTTGACCCAAGAACATGGCCTGAGTTTAGAGCTGTGATATTCACACCAATCTGCCCGAACATATCTCCAATTTTGATCTCTGTCTTATTCTTGAAAGCGTTGGATTCTCTAGCTCCCCATGTATCGAATGTTTCAGCTGTAGCGATGATATGAGATGCGTTCATTAATCCTCCAATATGATCTGAATGTGAATGTGAGAGGAGGGTCGATTCACCCTTGATTCCAGTATCAAGAGCCAATCTGACATCACCGTATTTCAAAAGAAATCCGGTGCCAACTTTTTTCACATTCAATGTGGGCATGCTATTACCTCACAATTCAAATCCGAGTGGCAACAAAAGCGTTTCCTACAGATTCTTCCGCATCAGTGTTATTGTCCTGCTCTTAAGAGACCCTCTTAATTCATCCGCTATGGACTGAACGAATTCTTTTTGCCCCTCGCCTGTAAGTGGTAAAATCAATTGATTGACATTGGATCTTCGAACAATTTCGGATACGGATCTGGAGGCAAAACCGCTGTCGAAATACTCTTCCTTTGATACCAAAAAACTGACAATTCCCGTTTGTCCAATTTTGTAATAACTAAATACAATTTGGAGGTCACCATCTATCGATACTGATCTGAGTGTATTCCCGTCAATAGCAAAATCAAATGAGGTCCAGATGTGCGAATTTGTAAGACCCGTAGATTTTCCTTGATCCCAGATAAGGTTCTTCGCCTTCTCAATATCTATAGAATTATCATATTGAATAGGATTTGATTGTACATGGCTTTCTGCTACTTCAATAGCGTTATAATAAAGTCGTGATCTCTCTTGGAATCCAATCCTGTTTAGAACATCCTTTGTCCAATAGTCCAGTTCTAGGGAGATTGGAAATCCAATCCTATGAACAGTTTTCTCATTTGGGATAAGTGCGTCAATATCTCTTATAGCAACTGTTCTGAAAAATGGGAGTGATGATTTGATCACATTATATGCTCCATTCGCTCTATATTCTTCATTAACTGAGACTGATGCCAAAACCATTCCAAGACGAATTCTATCTCTATGAATGACTGTTCCTCCAATAATATTGTCTTCAACAGATGAAACAAATGATATTGTGTCTTCATGTCTAAGAAACTGTGATGCGATAGTTCTGTCAATATATCCAACCTCAGTTTCTTCTTCAAGTAACTTGATCCAAGTATTAACTTCACTCTTACTTAATCTACGATTGAACATTACAGGAGTAGTCATTGTACTAGTTCTTAGTTATTACAGCATGCATGTAAAATTTACTCCAGTCCCTAGTGCTATCTTTTTATGGTAGTATGCTTTTCTGTGCAAATACACCCTTACATCGAAGGATTTTAAGCCCACCTAATCTCAGGAATTATACCGCCATGCAATCTCTAGTATTAACTGCAGATGGACTCCAGCTTGCTGATACACCTATTCCACCAGTAATGCCAGGTGATGTACGAATTGAAGTACGATCTGTTGGAATATGCGGTACAGATATTGCCATTTGGAAAGGTGATTATGAAGCAGAGTTGCCATTAGTACTTGGACACGAACTCTCAGGAGTCATCCATGAAAGTTCAGTGCCCGACATTCTTCCCGGTACGCTGGTAACCACAGACATAGACATTTCCTGTGGTCGTTGTTGGTATTGCCGTAACGGAGCTCGCCATAATTGTAAGGAAAAGAAGGTACTCGGATTTACTCGAGATGGTGGTCTGTCTGAATATGTTTCTGTTCCTGCAGATTGCATCCATCCACTACCTCTCGGGATTGATACAGCTGAGGCAACTTTTGTAGAACCCCTTGCCTCTGCAATTAAAACCTATCAACAGGCACCTCCTGAAGATGATGAGATTGTTGCGATTTTGGGTAGTGGAAAACTCGCGCTTCTTCTTGCTCAGGTGTATGATGCGCATGGAGCTAATGTTCACATTGTTGGACGAAATAAATGGCAACTTGGACTTGCTCGACAGCTTGGATTTCAGCATACATATGATGCAGGGATAACTGATTGGAAATCTGCTATACGCAAGATTACATACGGTGTAGGCCCTCGTCTAGTCATTGAGGCAACAGGGAATACTGATGGTATAGGTATGGCCTTTGATATTGTCAGAAATGGTGGGATTATTTCGCTGAAGAGTATGCATGGATGTCAATTCACATTTGATCCATCGATTATTGTTCAAAAGGAGCTTACTATTTACGGGTCTAGTAGAGGTCCCTTTGATGAAGCCATTGAAATGCTAGCAAAAGGCAGAATCGAAGTCAAGAAGTTGATTACAAAAGAATTCAAACTTGAGGATGGTAACAAAGCTTTTGAATACGCGGCTCAACCAACTGTGACAAAAGTCATCATAAACATCTAGAGGTTAAGTTGGATGGATTCTTTTGATGTTGACCTCCACATCCACTCACTACACTCTATCGGTGTTAGTAAAGTAATGACGGTTCCTAGATTAACAGAAGGTGCAAAAGCGAAGGGTTTGCATCTTATCGGAACTGGTGATGTCACTCAACCTCAATGGCTGAAGCACTTGAAGAAGCACCTTACAAAGAACGGTGAGATCTTCGAACATGATTCTGTAGCATTTGTACCAACCGTTGAAATTGAAGATGTTGAGTCTATTCATCATGTAGTTTTACTTCCTAATTTTGAATCTGTGGAAAACCTACGAAAATTACTGAAACCGTCTTCTCCTAATCTTGATCATGAATGGGGTGGAAGACCTCGAGTTAATCTAGATGGAGAAGCAATAGCTGGTCATATTCGTGATGTGGGTGGGATGATAGGACCAGCTCATGCCTTCACTCCGTACAAAGCAATTTTTCGTGAGAATAAACATGCTAGTCTCGAGTCATGTTATGGGTCTGAAACATCACACATTCACTTCTTAGAGTTAGGTCTCTCTGCAGACTCAGAAATAGCAGACTGCATCCCTGAACTCCATCGTTTGACATACATAACATCAAGTGACGCACACTCTCCTAATCCAAGCAAATTGGGAAGAGAATTTGTTCGACTAGAGATGAAAGAACCTACCTATGATGAGATTTGTCTTGCATTAAAAAGAGAGAAAGGTCGAAGATCAGTTTTGAATGTTGGACTCGATCCCCGCCTTGGAAAATACTTTCTCTCTTATTGTTCGAAATGTCGAAGAACTTTGCTTATTGGTAAAGGAAATGACTCGCCAAGTTTCGATGACTTGAATATTTACATTAATTGTAAAGATGAGAAAGAATCACAGAAGCTTTTGATTGATATTGCGAAACGAAGTGTGAAATGCCCTGCTGATGGCAAATTGCTCAGGCTTGGTGTCCGTGATAGGGCAGCTGCTATCGGTGAAGGTGAGTCCAAGTCCCCCAAACACCGGCCTCCTTATCTTCGGATTGCACCATTGTTAGATATCATTGTTTCTGCCATAGGGGTTAAATCTGCAACTTCTAAAACAGCTGCTCGTTTGTATGATAGTATTCGTGAACACTTGGGATCAGAAACTACAGTCTTAACCTCATCATCAATTCAAAAAATAGCAGCATTTAATGAACGTGTCGCGCAAATGATTGAATTCTATCGTAAAGGTACTGCTTCCTATGAGATTGGTGGAGGTGGTCGATATGGCAAATTATTACCTCCTTGGGAGAGTGACTAGTTGACTGTTGTAAAGGGTGTAATAAGAGAGATTGGAAAAAGTCGTACTACTAGGATAAGTGCGCAAAAGTGGTATGGGTCAACAGAGATTGTCATTCAAGATGAAGAGGGCAAGATCTATACTGTGCGTATTTCCGCTAATGTGATGGATAAATGTAGATTTCTTCCGCGTGTGGGAGTCCCAGTCATTGTCCATGGATATGTAGAAAAGGATGAGTATGGCCTCTCAGATTTTCTTATCACTAGGGTTGTTGACATTAAACGTGAAGGCGCGGGGATCAAAAAAGTCTACAAATTTGATGATTAATTCACTTTGATTTCTTATCTCTAATTAGAAAACTAGGTGCAATAATCCATTCAGAACGGCATTTTGGACATTTTGTTGGAGCTTTTGAGGACTTCATTTTCTTGAATATGTACTGACATTTTCCGCATCTTGCAGGAGAAACAATGACTTGTTTCCCTTGATTTCTCACAGAACGGGCGATGTGGTCGATATCTTCATAGATGATTGACCTTTTCTTAAGACCTAATATCTCACAGAGATCTTGTGCAGTAAGTGGGTATTCTGCTTCCTCAAGCCGTTTTGCAATCTCTTCTCTTCGTGTTAGCATGGTCTACCTTATACATGAGGTTTAGTCAAATACTTTCGCAATGTCCAACTGGGGTGTACAATGAATTGAACACAGTGTACAAAACGTAGAGTGATATTCTTTCTATTCGAGATATTTCTCAGTGATTTCAATGAGAAATTATGAAACTGGAATTTTAAAGAAAGCAATGGCTGCGGTTGTAATTGCAGTGATTGTAACAACAGGAGTCTATCTTGCTGCTACAAATACGCCTGGTGCAGGTCCAGCACCTCCTGCTACACCTACGGGTGTAGGCGCTCGTGCAGCCTTGTATCTCCAATCAATGAGAGATAACGTAGAATATTATTGGATGTCAAACTCGACGTTTGTGAATGAGGATCTCACCTCATACTACAATACTCAACACCCAGGTGCATTTCTTGATGGTCTTTACATGGAAAAAACTGAAACAGGTGGTGAAATCAACCTCCTCTTTTCTCCATATTATGAAAATATAGTTGGGACTGGAACTTTATCAGAAACCGAATGGAACAGTATGAGTGGATCATTAATTGATGATGGATTGGGTATGATGGAATCAGTTGAAGATCCTCCTACTGGTGATTGGCCACACACATGGCCTGTTGATTTCTACATGTTCGTGTGCTTCAACGATAGTACATTCTTCTACTTCGGCTATACAAGCTCAGATGGACTTGCATTTATTCGAAATGGAACTTACTCCGGTTCTCCAACAGATGAGGGTGGACCAATAATTGAAACATGGAGTGATGGCTTCTGGCTAGATGCTGGGGACCATCTAACATTACCATTAGAGAATCTTTACACAACAATTACCAGCACTGTATCCTATCCTGAGTGATGGGCATTTTGCCCATCCTTTTTCTTTTTTTAGATTACCTTAATAGCTATATTCATTTCAGATGTAACAAATATTGGAAATATTATCTGTACAATGAAGTGAACAGAGTGTTCAAAACGTAGAGTGATATTCTTTCTGTACAAGATATTTCATAGGTGATTTCTGTGAGAAACTATGATACAGGAATTTCAAGTAGAGTATATGCCGCAGTGATAGTAGCAGTTGTAATTTCTGCTGGTGTGGTTATTGTCGGATTGAATCTTCCAGGTGGAGGTGTGACTCCCACAACCACAACATCAACAACAGTAACAGGACCGATGAATGGTCTAGGTGCCAGAGCAGCAGATTACCTAAATTCAATGCGTGATAATGTAGTCTATTACTGGATGAGCAACTCGACCTTTGTAAACCTGAATCTCTCCACATATTATGATAGTGTTCATCCTGGAGCTTTTGTAGATGGTGTACGAATGACGGAGAATGAAACTGGTGGTCAGATCAATGTTTTATTTCATCCCTACTATGATAATATTGTTGGAACTGGAGTTCTGACAGAAACTGAATGGAATAGTCTTAGTGGATCCCTCATTGATGATGGTATTGGGCAAATGGAAGAAGCTACTAGTCATCCATCGGGTGATTGGCCACACATTTGGCCTATTGACTTCTACATGTATGCTTGCTTCAATGACTTCACATACTTCTTCTTCGGTTTCACTAGTTCTGACGGATTTGTTTTCCTTCAAAATGGAACTTGGGTAATGGACGATGGTAGACCTCAACCTATTACTTTTGAAGATGGCTACTGGTTAATTGAAGACGGTCATCTACAGACTCCGCTACTTAGTCTATACACAACGATAACCACCAAAGTAAGCTACCCTGGGTGATGCCCTTTGCGCGCATCCACTTTATTTTATTAGTTGGTGCTAATATCTAGGAAGTGTGTTTGTGAGGTAAATCAATGAGCGTCGATTCTGATGAAGACATTGTTGATAAACTCCTCAAAGGTCGTACAATGAGTGTCTATGCACTCTTACTTTCTCAAGGTGAAATGGGCGTCCGTGAGGTTCAGCGTGAGTTAGGATTCTCAAGCCCCAGCTTAGCTCTTCATCATCTCACAAAACTTACAGAGCTTGATTTGGTAAAGAAGGATGTCCACGGCATATATTCTGTGTCACGCACTGTTCGTGTTGGATCTCTCTCATTATTCATTAAATTAGGATCACGATTACTTCCGCGATTCTTATTTCTTGGAACGTTATTCTCAGCCATGTTGGTTCTCTATGTCGTGTTCTTCTTAAAATGGCCTCCAACAGGAGGAGATCTCATGTTTATTGTCATGAGTGTCATAGCTATCATAATTGTTTTCTATGAAAGTCGCCAAATCTGGCTTTTGAAGCCATTCTAATCACTCGGTTGTTATGAGCGACATATATAGGTCTTAGTCCATACATCATACATATACATCATGTAGATGTGCTATCAGATTAGGAATGATGGTTAATGCCCCAAACAACATTAGAACCCGCTCCAAAGGTTGCTAGACAGCCTTCCTATGATGAGAGAGTGTGCTCTAAATGTATGGGCCATCGTCACCTTTGTGGAATAAGGCCATGTCCCCTTCTCATGCGAGCAAAAGCAATGGCTCGCATTGATGACGCTTTTACTGGTCGTGATCTAGTTGGTGCATCTCCGCCCTCTGTATTCATTGGAGATTCAGGGTATCCAAAAGTATTAGCTGGACCTCTTGTTCCGCCAGTTCGAATTGATGAAGCACCATTAATGGAGCGACCTGACCTTTGGTTGAATAATACCTTGGACGAGATTCTGGCTCTTCGATTTAGTCTTGTCAGAACAAAGAAACTCATTCCTGTAGAATCTGCAGTTGACCCATCACGAGAATTGCTGGAAACACAGACACTTGCTCTTTCTGAGGATCCACTCTCATCCGAGGCAACGCTCTTGAAGAGACCTTCATTTACTACAGTCTTCTCTGATGTGACACTTCCCATAGGTCCTTCTGCTCCTCTGGAGACCTTTCGACTTGATGATAATCCGAAGGTTCCGAAAGTGGTAGATAAAGTCACATCTGATACTGATCTCAAAGCTGTGGGTGGAGTACTAGATCTCTTCAACGATGGTATTCGTCAGGAACATATTACTCGATTGTTATCGGTAGGAGTTCTAGGTCAGAGGAAAAAGCGCAGACTTGTGCCAACAAAGTGGAGTATCACTGCAGTAGATGATATAGTTGGTAGACGACTCCACAAACAGGTGACTCAGAAGAGAGCTATCAATGACTATCATGTAAGTGTAGATCATGCTTTGGGAAATACTGTTGCTTTCCTCTTCTATCCAAGTGGTTGGCAATTTGAAGCATTGGAATCTTGGTTAGGTGGACTAAATCCTACGATCATAAATGATTATGAATATGGTAAAGGTCGTAAGGATTATGCCAAGCTAGTTGTTGGAGCGTATTATGCTACGCGTCTTCCTGCTCTAGAGTATTTGATGAAGATCAGAAGACAATCTGGAGTAATTGTCTTTATGGAAGTAGATCCTCAGCAATGGGTTCCTCTAGGTGTCTGGAGGTTCCGTGAGATTGCAAAGCGTGCATTGGATACGAATATCAAAAAGTTTCAGACCATGGATGAAGCCACAGCTGAGATTGGAAAGTATCTTCGCAATCCCTTGCATAACTGGCTGGGAAAGAGTCAGCTCTATAATGACTACTTACATCAGACAAAAATCACTGATTTCTTTTGATAATTATCAATGGATTAATCATACATTTGCTTTTAATGCGATAATCCATAGAAGAGTGTGGAGTTTGATATTATGCGCACGAGCATTAGTAAAGTAGTTACCTTCTGGGTAATGATGCTTCTATTATTGCCATTTGTCGCAATGCCTATTTCACAAGCCTGGGAGGCTGGTGATGAAGCAGCTATCTTTGGACATACCTTTGACGAAGAATATTGGACAAATGACAATATTGTGATTGAGAATGATAATGGAACAGCAAGCATGACTGCATCCTATGTTAATGTAGGTGATTTTTCAGCATTTTTGATTGCATTCAACAACGCCAATATGAGTACTGGAGAAAAACTGATTTTACCATATCAGCTGTTTGGCATGCACTATACAACACCTGGAGATCGTGAAGTCTTCATAGGTGCAATCTTTGCATTCTTGTTGGTTCACAATGAAACCTACGGCAGCAACAATCTGCCTGATATGGGGCATGATGATGCAATATATGTCGTACCTCTTGCAAATGATAATACTTGGCCCGATTTTCAACCAAGTGTTGTGCCAATACCTGCAACTAAAATTTCAGACAACCATTATCGATTTGGCATGCATTATTATAATCTAACATGTCGGTTGGTTAGTTCAGCTCCCTTCTGGTTTTGGGTCACACTAGCTGTTCCTGCATATACAGTTCTTCTAAGCGAACTTACTGTTGAGTATGATATTCGGATCAATGCTGATGGTTCAGTTAACGCTGAAACATTGTATACTATCGGACAAGTTCATGAAATGAAAGAACTCTTTACTTTTGTTGATCCTCAGGAAAAAATCACTGATTCGATGAAACTATCAGCTGTACACTATCTGTCAATTTTCACTTCACAATATCGAGTAACTAGAGCTACTAATGGAAACACAATCACTGCTCCGACTTCAACAATACCAATGGATGATAACATTACTATTGAGGTAGGAAATCAAGAACGCGCTTTTGATATTGGGTTTGGTCGACAGTATGCTCTATTAAATGAAACAACAGATCCTTGGACTTCGGTTTCAGATGACGAAACTACAATCAATGCTCTGTTAGGTGCAAGATTGAGTGATCTCATTCTTGTTGCTTGGCAATTACCACTATCTGCTTTTGTATTTGCTCACATGGCTTATGGTCTTTCTGAGGATGTTCGTGATGAATATTCGTCAGTAGGTGACATGGTTCAAGGAACGCTTAACGGAACTGCCTTCGTTAATAGTGACTGGTGGTATTGTGTTACCTTCCCTGAATGGAACGGATTGCGCGTGCAACAAGATCCAGTATATGTTGCATACACTAATCTGTCTGAGATTGGTCCAGGAGATGATGAAGGCGGGGGACTGATAGCACTTCTTCTAATTGTTGGCGGAATCATAGCTGTCATCTGGATTATTCGTCGACGAAGATAATTCGCATAACGTTCCTCAGGAATTAATCATCCTGAGGAACAAATCTCTTTTTTTTGAACATAGTATCGTGTAATTTAAGAGATGTACAGTATTGTCTGATTGTAGAGGACTTGAGAAGTGTTGTACGAGAAGTTATGCAATATTAGTTCTAGAATTCCTCCTTTCTCTAGAATTACTAGAAAGACAACTGACCATGAGCTTACACGAGCTGTGCGTTTTCTCGATCCTATTATGACCATCAGCGCTCAAGGTGTTGTTGCGGCTTCAGTTCTCAGTAGTATACTTACATTGATACTCACTTTTCTATTACTTACTCTTTTTGGAGTTACTCTATTCATCACAATACCTCTTACCCTAATGGCAACAGTTGTGACATATTACATCGTCATATCGTATCCAATTTCTATAATGAATAGTTACAAACTTGGTCTCTCTGAGGAGGCTGATCTCGTTTTTGAGCAATTCATTTTAGTCTTTCAAACAGGGGGAACTATCTTTGATGCAATTGAGATGGTTGCTCAATCAGATCATCCTTACCTCTCGAATGCATTCCGTTTAATGCTTGGTCGGATTGCAGATGGAGTTCCACCAGAAACGTGTCTCATGGATTTTGCCAAGGACCAACCTTCAGATGATATTAGACGGTATTTCACGGCGATTATATCCTCACTTGAGAAGAAATCGGACCTCCTTGATGACCTATCAGGAGAATCATTTGAAGCAGACCTCGCTTTACGACAGAAGAATATCGAATTAGAAAGTAGATTACTAGTTGTTGCAGCATTAGTCACATATGTGCCAATCATGTTCACATTAGCTGTTTCTCTTGGCGGTTATGCAACTGATTTGGTTGTACTGCTTATTGCACCCGTCTTCATAGTGCTCAATGCAATTCTACGGTCTCGATTTTCTCGTCAATTCTCAGCCTACTTCGATAGACCACGCGACAGTTCTGTACTTGCACCTACTCAGAAAGAGATTGTATCTGAATATGACGAATTCCTGAATTTCATGATATTACTCGGACAGCGTCTCTCGTCTGGTGATACTCTTGAAGTTGCTTTGACATCGGTAAGAAACGATCTTGGACCCTATGCCCAGAAATTAGTTGATGTAGCTATTCAAGCTATTTTTGGGGATGGACTTAGTTCAGTTGAAGCTATGGACCTGTCTGCAAATGCTTCCCTTGGTCAACGAGTTTCACAGATGATTCGAATGATATCTTTGATGTGCGAAACTTCTACTTATAGTGCAGGTGAACGTATTACTAGGATTGCATCAAGGCTTGTAAAAAGATCAGCAGTAGCTAAAGAACGTGATTCAATTATTGCTGCACAAAAAATGAAAGTATACCTACTTACTCTAACGAGTGCCGCTGTCTTAGGGATGCTGGCTTCACTTGCTCCTTTTCTCTTCATAGGTTCGCTTTTATCACAAGGACCAATTTTTGATCCAGGGTCTCTTACTGCACTTGATATAATTCCGCTATTAGCCACCTTAGGAATTAGTACACTATCAATGGGCTATCAGAACACCCGAATGGTTAATGGTACTCGACCTATCATGATGTCCATTATCTGCAGTCTTATATTCTGGATATCTTTCGCTTTATCAGCTGGATTAATGAGTTTGAATCTGGTGTAGCATAGTTTATTTGTGACTGTGATATCTTTGATTTTAGTTAGGACGAGGTGTAATTATGCTTCAAATTCCAATTCTCGACTGGACCCTTGCTGACATTATGGCATTCTTCCAGAATGACTGGGTTCTTGCATGGGTGCTTATTTTATCGGGTGGCCTTTTGGCAATCTGGCTATTGGAAAATATTACAGATCCAATCCCGATACTAGGTTCGATTTTCGACCTATTAGTGCACGTTGGAACCTTCTTGGGTTTCTTCGTTGGAATCTTAGACATCTTTGTTGGATATGTTGTTTGGACAGTTCAACCAGCTGCGACAATTGTTGCAGGTGTATTGATTCTCATGGGATTCACGCTTGTTATGAGAGTTCTCTCAAAGTTTCCGCTTGCACTAGTATTTGCAGCAGCACTAGGTATCTTTGCAGCAGCCACTGTGTATGGGTTTGTTCAGCCACTAACAAATAATACTACTCTGATGAGTATAACCTATATCGCTGATGCGATCAATTTCATCATATCTGGTAAAGGACTAATCATCATTGGCTTCGTAGTCTTTTGCGTAGTCTATGTGTTGAGTAGTCTACTAATCAAAATCATTGAATTGATTGGTAAGGTCTTTGCTTCAACACCTGTAAGCGTAATTGTTGGATTAGCAGCAATTGGTGTTGGTGTGGTAGTAATTTTTGCCCCAGGATTACTTGGCTTAGTTGCATGGTCATAGAACGTTTAGAGGGGATTCTCCCCTCTTTCCCTTCTTTTTTTCTATTAATTGGTAGGTCTTCGAATTTCACGATAATATAGGAATTTCAAGTCTCTATCACTGTAAAATTTAGCAGCGGCATCAATTGCCTCTTTTGCAGCTTTGATTCCTTCTTCAGCTTCAGAGAGATACAACTTTTTGTCTGGATCAATTTGACTTTCAGATAGTGTAAATCCTTCGGGTAATTCAAATTCATCCGGTACCAATAATGCAACTCTAAATGAGGATATTCCATCGGACTCGAGCCAAAGTTCACAATATGTCATTAGCGGTCTCGTGGATTGTATAGTTAATGCAAATAAGCTTTCCATGGTGGTCCTTCATCTATGACTTTTATTGACTCCAATTTTCCACTTTCATGTATGCAGATGTTCTCCCAAAGAGTTCAAATAGTAGCTTTGCTTGTAATCTAGTGAATTTAAGTAGAGACGAATAGTTTCTATTCACATTATCTATCTTTACATAGAAGATGATGGAAGGAGGAAGAAGAAATGTCGTTACGTTCTGAGGAAACACTTCTCATGAATGAGAAAGATGAATTGGAAGCTAAGGAAGCAAAGCTCAAGAAAAATAACCCAAAAGCCAAGCTTTCAGAAAAAGACCAGACCCGTCTTGATGAGATTAATGCCCTTCTAAAGAAGAAGATTATCAGTGTTACTATGACTCAATCATTAGTGAATCATATTGATGATTTAGTAAAAGATAGAGTGGGAAGATCTCGAGCTCAGCTCATAGAAGATTCAGTTCGATGGTTTCTTGATTTTACCGTTTTCCGTTGGAATGAAAGAGGAATCTATGTTAATACATCACGATCTGCTTTTGAATCTGAATCAATGTCTTCATTATTCTTCTCAACTTTAACACCCGCTGGACAGTATGAACTTGGTCAAACAGCTGGAAGTCAATCACCTATAGGCGATGTTGTACGTCTTCATCACGGATTGAATCCTACTGATGCAAGTAGTCGCAGTATTGTACTTCGACTTCTTCAAGACAATGGATGGGGTTCAATTTCATATAATGAACATGGGTTGATTGTAATTGGAGGTCCATTCTATCCGGCTCCTTTCATCCGAGGATACCTAGAGTCGCTCCTGAAGGTAAAGCTTGAAGTTGTAGAAACTAGTGTGAAAGAGAATGTAGCATTGCAGATTGTGAAATAGTCCAATAAGGGCAATCACGACATCTGTTCATAATGGATGGCTACCACTCTTGTCCAATATCAAGGATTTCAAATTCACTTTCGTAGAGCCCCGGTATACTCTCGATTGTTCGTCTAATATCCGGTTCTTTCTTCCTGATATCGTCTGCTGAGAAATATACTTCATAGATACACCTATTCTCTTCGAAGCAAAATCCTGTTGTGAAGAGCACTTTGAGATCATGATGTTTGAATAATTGAGTCATGGTCTGCATCAATGCTGGATTCACTTTCTCTACTTCCAGTCTTACTCTTGCTCCGCCCTCTTTCATCATAGGAATAAGACGTATCTCTCCTGATCTCTCAAAATAGATCACCATGGCGGCCTTCATACCCGTAATCTCTGGGTTCGAAAAGAATTCCTGAGGAAGGCTTATCTCCCTCTTCTTATGAACATCTGCAATCATTCCCTTTGTCAGTCCGGCCACACACATCGCCTCTAACCAGTAGTGTTCAAACAGAGTAATCTGAGTATTTGTATCTTCGTGCGCGCTACTATTAGACGTTTCTGGGTATTATATCAACGTATTGTATAGAAGTTTTTCCTTAGAAACTAATAAATCCCTAATCGTCAATCCTCTCTTAATACAGAATTAGGTGAAATTTATGGCAAAAGAAGGCGGAATCTATGTTTGCGACATTTGTCAACAAGTAATAGAGGTCAAAAAATCAGGCGTTGGCACACTAGTCTGTTGCGGTCAACCAATGAGACTCTTTGAAGACGATTAGAACCAAGAATTAGTTCCAATTGATACGCTTGATAAGATTTATATTCTTGTCCAATGGGCGAAGCCAAGCTACAGGGTGTGTATCAATGTACGAGCTACCAAGACCAGTTGTAAAGACGAGAGGTCTCTTGAATCTTAGAGCATACAAGACGACTGAATTATTAGAATATGAAGACAAATACGTAATGTATCCCACAAAAGAGAAGGATGGGACGACTCTAAAATACGTTGTTTGGATTCTTAAAGAAACTCGTGTTGTTGGCATTGCATTACTTAGAGACCTAGCTAGCAAAATGGAAGAAGTCGAAGCTCAACGGGGGATGCTAGTAGGTGGTTCTCGATATACTCCTGCTGGAAAGAAATACGCACATAGTGCACGAATTGAACTTGTCGAGGGTGGATATGCCTCATTTGACCTATTCGAGCATGAACTTGTGCCAAAACATTGGATTGCAAGTGATGATGAAATAAAACTCGTCTTGAATCATTACAAGATCACAAAATCACAATTACCTAGAATAGCCTCTGACGATCCAGCTGTAAAAGTTTTGGGAGCTCTACCTGGTCAGATTCTAAGAATTGAACGAGATAGTGAAACTGCAGGTACTTCTTACTATTACCGATTGGTTGGTTAAAACTGCAAAATAATGAGACAATTCAGTCATTAAACAATGTTTATATCAAACCCCCCGAAACACCAACTTGCACAGGTGTTTTTTGTTGACTGATATAGAAATTCCACGTATTGTGGAAAAGACTCGCGCATTGTTAGCGTTAAGAGGATTTGTGACTCAGGAGCTACTTGAATATGACGACCGATATGTAATGCATCCTCAAGGTGATGTGGGTGGTACGACTGTCAAGTATGTTATTTGGATTCTAAAAGAAGATCGTGTAGTTGGTATTGCTATCGTACGAGATGTTGCAAAAGAAATGGAAGAAACTGAATCTCAGAGAGGAATTCTTGTAGGTGGAAATCGGTTCACTCCAGCAGCAAAGAAATTCGCGAAAAAATCACGTGTTGAGCTTGTTGAAGGTAATTATGCATCCTTTGATCTTTTTGATCATGATCTGGTTCCTACACATATTATTGCTGAGCAATCTGAAGTTGATCTTGTCCTTAATCATTACAAGATAAGGAAGACACAACTTCCTCGAATACACTTGAGTGACCCCGCAGCGCGTGTATTAGGAGCTCGTCAAGGACAAGTAATCCGTATTGAAAGAGAAAGTGAGACCGCTGGGAGCACATTCTACTATCGACTTGTGGTTGATGCATAATACTATCTAGACTATAACTAATCCCATTTGGAACGCAACTAGAAACATCACTATGCATGATATCATAGGTAACAGAACGTTATCAGTTCCTTTTGGACTAATTAGTTCAATGATGGTTGCTGTTAAAGCTCCAACAAATGCAAGTATAATCATATTTGTGTACCCCACACCAGGTGTGAATATTGGGGTACTCATACTGAAGATTCCAAACCACCAAAATGCAATCATTGCTCCTAAGAATCCAAAGACGAATAGAGCAAGCGAACCCTGAATACTCCTCTTGGAGCCAAAGATGACTTTTGTGTGATTTGCACCATACTTCATTCCTATTGGTGCACTCATGCCATCTCCGAACATCATGATTTGAATTGCTGCACCTGGGATGAAATACAGAGCTGCATTTCCAGAGAAGGTGAATATAGCTGTCAATATCGTGATAGATACAGCATACCAAAAGGGACCGCGCACACTGCAATTCTCAAGATCTTCAGGTCGAGCCATTGCTGCAAAGAATCTACCAAATCTATCAGTATTTGCTACTCCCAACATTATTACAAATAGAAGTGCTACAACTGTTGCGACCCATGGGTTTGGATAGTATGGAACTGTCCAAACTGCCATTCCTGCAAAAAGATGAATTATCTTTCTAGTGAAGTCTGAATTAAGACCCATCTTCCTTCTACCAATGTCTGCAATTGTCAAAATAATCAATGCATAGATTACTGCGATGAAGAATACAATGATGTCTTCAAATACAATGGTTAACTCAACCTGCAAATTGGTCGCACTCCGACCCCCCACTCATTCAAACCTAGGAATATATCTATCGGCAGAAACGAAGTCGTTATTCGACAATTTTTGATGAGATGCCTGTTTCTACCTCGAGGTTTCGGATTGCATCCTTGACAACCTTCGTTATTGTATCTTTGTCTTCTCCTCGTGCAGATATCCAGACTCTCAGCGTCTTTGTGGTTCCATATGTCTTGGGCATTGATTTGATGTATACTCCAGGATTCTTCTTCATGACAACATCAATAGCTGGAGCAAAAGTTGATTCATCGTGAGTACCAAATTCAATGACCTGCTCAAAGAATTTCTGAATCACTCTCTCGCTAATCCAAGGTATGACTGAATCTTCAAAGATAAATTTCAATTCACTTGGTACTCCAGGTAAAGAGAAAATTACAGATTGTTCAGTTTCAAGTCTTACTCCAGGAGCTCCTCCAATTCGATTATCTAAAGGAACCGATCCTTCTGGAATTTGAGCCATTTTCACTCTTGCATCTGTTAATTCTGGTGTCTGGACTATCCCTCTGGCAAATAGATCTTTGTACTGTCTTTCAACAATAGCCAAGGCTTCTGCGTCCTCTTGGATTTTCAATCTCAATGCGATGGCTATTGCTTTCAAAGTCATGTCGTCATGAGTTGGTCCGAGACCTCCAGAGGTTATTATGACATCGCAAGAGTCCATTAGAAATCTGAGTGCCTTTCCAATTTCCTCAATTTCATCTCTAACAGATACGAGTCGTTTGATTTGTAGACCAAGTGCCACAAGTCGTAGTTCCATCCAGTTTGAGTTAGTATCCAATACTAGACCGTCTAACACCTCATTGCCTATTGCTAATATTCCTACAGTTTTTAGTTCTGAATTCATTGGTTCCCCCTCATTTACTATTTGGATGTAATTCTGATTCCAGCATATCTGAAAGAAGATACAATCTATCAAGTCGTTTTTTGGCAATCTTCTTTCCTTTCTCAGTTACAACACTACTTGCAAGTTTCTCAGCCAAAGGCAAGAATTCCTTGAGATGATCAGAAAAATCACCTAGACTCTGCCCGGGGTTTATTCTAATCCCATTCAAGATATATTGCAAGAGACCAATAATTCCCAACTTTAGGATTTTGTCAGACTCCCATAGAACTTGAGCTTCAATGGGTTCTAATGGTTTTTCCAATGTGAGACCAACATGTTTCCGTACTGCCTCAGCAACACGCTCTATTTTTTCAACTTCGTAACCTGCTTGTGCAAGCCAATCCTCAGCTAATTCTGCACTAACCTCTCCATGATCTCGTATCTCTATTCCTCCGATACCTGGTTTTGCTATATCGTGGAACCACGCTGCAAGAACAACTATCTCCATATCTGCATCTGTTGCTCCACCAATATTTTTTGCTAAATCTACTACCTGCTTGACATGGTCTCCACGGTAATTGTAAAGAGGAATGCGCTGCTTATCAGATGAAGACTTCCATTCTTCAATCGCAGCCTTTCTTGTGGAGATTTCGATTATTTGTGCAAGTTGATTCTCTACATCGAATTTCATTGTGTCTCATTCAAGTCAAACAATGTCCTGCTTATCAATTGTATCAATGAGCCTTGATTCGTGTATAGAGTCTCAGTGTATTCTCCAAGATAATCTCTCGAAGTTCTTCTTCATCTCTACGGAGGATTGAAGCTACTTCTGAAAGAGCAATTCCAATGTTTGAGGGTTCATTTCGTATGCCTTTCTCTGAAGCAAGAACCGGACTATCTGTTTCTAAAAGCAATCTTTCTATTTCTATTGCTTTGACCAATTTTTGCTTTTGTGGAGATCTCACCACAGAAGTAGGGATAGAGAAATAGTATCCATAGTCGTATGAAGCACTTCTAGCGTAACTAGATTTGCCATCGAATGCATGCAGATGCACAGCTTTTGCACTAGTATCTTTTAGGATCTCAATTGCCTTAGCTCCTGCAGAACGAGAGTGAATTTGTACAGGTAGATTGAATTCATTGGCAAGACCGATTAGCTCCCTAAATGCTTGTTCCTGTTGCTCCCTTTCACTATGGTCTCTTATTCTAAAGTGATCTAATCCTATTTCTCCCACTGCAATGATACTTGAATGGTTATTTCTAATCCAGTTTACTGCTTGACTACAGTCCTGAAAATTCATTGGGTCCAATCCTAGTGATAGATACACATTATCATAATTCTTTGAAATTTCTATACCCAACGACCATGTCTTTTTGTCAATAGCGGAAGTGATGATGTGTATCCCTGTTGCAGATGCTCTCCTAACAATCTCATCGCGATCTATATCAAATTCACTATTCTCTAAATGACAATGTGAATCAATAAACCGTATTCCAGACAGTGTTCTCATTTGATAATCTAAAAGTCAAGAATAATCATTTCGATATAATCTTACTTGACACACTGAAAAAATAAACTAAGAAGGTGGAAATCCACCTTCGATTAGATTATGCATAGTAACAATTCAGAGAAACGCTGGTTACATGAAGCTTTGAAGGAGCATTGACTTTACACCAAACACGTACCAGTACTGCCTCATAGTTACTGCAATCGTGCGGTGCCATTGAATATTCCTTAAGTTGCTGTGCACTGACAGCTTCTGTAGATTCATACATGACTTTCATTGCTAGATGAGTCATCCCATTTACTGAAAGCTGCGATACAAAGTTACCCGGATCTGCTCCTAACAAGCCAATTCGACATCCCGCAACATGAAGACGAAGATTGCCTTTTCTTACAGGTAATGGTAGGCGGAACATCATTTGAAAAGGCTGAGTTCCAGCATTACTGATTAATGGTCCTCCCATCATAACATGACCTGGACCTGTCGTTGTTTCGAATACACATGGATACCAAGCTTGATCATTCAAGATTTTTCACATCCGAAAAGCAATCGGAATTGATTGATATAAATAAAATTCAGATGATATTTTGTAATAATATTGGCATAGTTTTCTTTTGATTAGATATCTTCCTCGTTGTCTTTCACAATATCATGAAATGAGTGACCAGCAAGGAACTCATCTCTCATCTCTGCAGCAATATCGATATGCTCTTTTATTTCAGGCCTAAGCTTTTGCCATTTTGCAAAATACTCCTTTGCATCAGAAATTTCTGTAGTTTCAATATCAAGTTCTTTTGCAATGGTTTCAGTGGCATTGAGCAGAACGGAGTATATTGGTAACCAAAAGATGTGGTCTTTTGGACTTGGGACATATTGATAGGGATTTCTCTCCATACTTACTTCTTGTGATGGTGCCCACATAATAAAGACCCGGTCATAGAGATAACCAAGTATCAGAAAAGAAAACATAAGAACAGCTGAAAAGACAAATGGTCCTAATGATCCCATATCCGCAAACAACGGGATATAACCGTAGTATGAGATTGCTAACAGGAGTACTCCATAGAACAATCCCCAAATTCCTCGAATCTGCACAATTCGCCATTGTTGTTTCATTAACCATTTTTTCAATCCCATTTTACTCACTCCTAAAATTAACATCAAACTCTTTCCGTAGAGATCTAGCTTCCTGCATATGCTGATCAACAGAGGCATCAAACAGCTTGTAGATTTCCAAATATTGAATCATCCTGTCTAATTCCATTGTATCCAGATTTTTCTTTTCGTAGATTGCGACAAGTGTTTTTAATAACACTAGAAAGAATGGAATCTCCATTACACCATTTCGTGGATCTGGAACGTACATGTAGGGGTCACGTTCAAATTTAACAATAAAATCTGCAGACCAGACTCTCAGTTTTTTATCATAATACCAACCAGCAAAAATGAGGAAAAAGAACAATGGAAGTGATAGAAAAATGATACCAAGAAATAGATAGTAGATAGGAACTAGACCTGACTCGGTGACCTGCTCAGGGAAAATAATTGTCACATATAAGGCTCCAAATACAAGAACATCTTGGACAAGTCCCGTTAATGCTTGGATCCAATTCAAGCGAAGAATCTCTGTTTGAAATCCTAATTTCAACCTCGCTGATAATGGTATTCGAGATTTTGGATGTTCTTGTCCAACGATAAATGGATGTTCTTCTGTAAATATTTCTGCATCCGGTTCTGCACCAAAAATATCTGAACGAGTTACTTTTCTATCAAAGAATTTTCCGATGTGTTTGGCTAGATCATCTAATGTTGAATAATCCAATCCTGATTTTATCATTATTTTCTTCAAAGTAGCTATCAAAGCATAGAATACCTGATAATCATAAACCATTGACTTATAGTTGGAGATATATTGGTATGGATTCCTCTCAGCAATCACTTGCAATTGCGGGCTCCACATTTTTCCTTTTTCATCATATAGCCAACCAATTCCGAGGAATAACAGAACAAGGAAGGTTCCAAGTATCAACGCTCCTAATAGACCGAGGTCTGCTAAGAAGGGGATATAGGTGTAGTATCCTTTACCAAGAACAAACATACCAAGGGCAAGACTCAACAGTACTCTGATAGTACCAATACGCCAGTACTGTTTCATTATCCATTTGGTTTTTGACACTAGATTAATCCCTCTTCTTCCTTGCCATGAATTTCAAGCTAGATATAATCTATTCTACTTGAAATAATGTACTAATCATGATGAACCTTCCTGAGAATATCTTTTAATCTCTGAAGATTTTCTAGATCTTCGCTGAGTAATTTAAAATCAGTTTTTGGAGTTTCCAATGTAACCATTGAGAATTTAGGTAATTTGGCAATTATATCAAAAAGGGGAAAATCTCCTTCACCGAGGTGTTTGTGAACATCTGATGAACCTGAAAAATCACCATCTCCAATATGAAACATGAATGGTCCTTGGTCTATAAACTTCTGGAGGTATTCAAGTGCATCTACACCATAATGATTTGCACTGTATATCGTATGACCAATATCTATACAAAAGCGAACCTCTGTCTTTCTGATTATCTCCACAAATTCATCATAACTTGATCCAATTATTTCACGATCACCATGAACTGGCTTTTTTGGCATATTCTCAAGAATGATGTCAAATTTCATCCCTAGTTCAATGAGTGTATTGGTAATATTCTCGATATCGTTTTCTCCAGCTTCCAATCCAGGATGGAATATGATAGATTTCTCACCTAGATATTTGCTAATTTCTTCTAATGTTTGAATTGATTTTTTGAAAGTTGTATTTTTATCACGCAAATTGAATCCATGATTTATATTGGGTGCATGAAAAATGATAGGAATTCCTTTGAGGATGTAAAGAGATTTCTTATCAACGATTCCCGGTACAATATAGAGTTCTACATAATCAATGATATCCTTCTCATAAAACTCCTTCAATCTACCAAACGATTCTTTATTGGAGGTAAAAATCTTGACACCTACTCTATAATTATCAAGAGACCTGAATTTCTTCATCGTCACCATATTATTGCTAGATTGTGTTTCTACAAATCCTGCTTTACTAAATGCCTTCTTTGAGGTTTCATTGGACTCCTTTATTTCTGCAACTATTTCATCAACAACTATTCTCTCTTTCAAATATTCTGAACAGCCTTCCCTAATAATAGCTGTACCATAGCCTTTTCCCTGAATCGTTGGTGAAATCGCCACGCTTATTGTGACCCTATCATTTTTCTTTTGAAACCTCACCATACCAATCTTTTCATCAGAAGTATCAAGTCCTATGAGAATACAAATTTCCTCATTTTGAAGAGCTTCTCTGTACCATTCTTCGTGCTGATCATATTGAATTTCCTCTGTGTTGAATGATGCAGCTCGCACGACAGGATGATTTCTCAGTTCAAAGAGAAATCTACAATCTTCTTCGACTGCATTTCTTAACCGTAAACTCAATTTGCCTCACTTTGTATGTTTTTCTTTTGCTCCACATGTGAATTAATAGTTGCGAGTTCAGGTCTTGCTTGTATCAATTTAAGAATGTCATCTGTCACAAAGTCTTGCTTTTTGTCATAGAGTTCCTCATATATTATCTTGATAAGTCTGAAGTCATCTTGTTCATCTACAGTCCATCGAAGATAGGATAGGTCCTTCTCTTGCTGGATATTTTTTGTAGAAAATTCTTCAGGATGCTCTCTGATGTAAGTAGTTACATGTTCACGTTCTCTTTGTTTATCACATGACTCCCACATGTATTTTAATAAATCAAATGAAAACACCTCCGCATCCAATCCTCTCGGATAGGTACGTTTGGTGAGAACATTTGAAACGTAGTCATAATCACCAGAAATGTACTCAGACACCATTTCATCAAGTAATTCCCAATCAATGAGCGGACAATCACTAGTTATTCTAACAATTACGTCCGATTGCCCCTTTTTTGCTGCTTGATAATACCTATCTAATACATCCTCTTCTGATCCGCGAATCACCGAAACCCTACCGTTCTTGAGTCCATCTACCAGATTCTCAATCTTTTCATCATCATCACTTGTTGTTGTTGCAACAATAATATCATCAATGAGCTTTGCACGTAGTACTCTCTCTATTACATGTTCCAGAATGGTTTTTCCTGAAACTCGCATTAGTATCTTATTTGGTAGTCTAGTCGAACCTACTCTTGATTGAATAATACAGGAGATTTTCATTTTTCAGACCTTTTCTAATAGGAACATCATGTCAAAATTATCATTTTCAACATACTTGATTTTCTTTTGTTTTACCACTCTAAGATCAGGATGGCTTTCTTGATATATTTTCAAAAAGTTATTTTTCCACAATCGATCGTTGTGACCTCTATATTCAATTGGTTGGCATTCTTCAGAATAATATTCGAAGCCCCAGATATATCGTTTCGAAACGCGATATATCTCATCAACGATTCTATACAAGTCATTTGGAGCGATGTGAATTAAAACACCGCTAGTAAAGACCAGATCAAAGAACGAATCCCTGAAAGGAATATCAAATCCAGAACCCTCTAGGAGATTGAAATTCTTGTTTTCTCTTGCGATTGTCAGTGCTTTCTTATTTATCTCAAGACCCCACAGATTCGTGAATCCTTGTTCGTATAGGATTTTTAATTGGTTAGCTCGGTTGCAACCCACCTCTAGAATTGAGCTAGTTTTATCCAAGTCCGACAGGAACTCTTCGTTTAATGCAGTTCGGGTAATACCCCATTGCTTTTTGTAAAATGCGTCCCAATCTCCCGCATTCCGAGATGTGTATTCATCTCCAAAATCTCCTTCCCAAAATTTTTCTTGCTTTGTTTTTTTCATATTGGTTAGAAGCCCCTTTGATGACCTTTCATTTCGATTTAGGTCCAGTTTTCGTTATGGAATTAAAGGTTTCCAAACTTGCTAGAATTCACCAAATCTTGCTGATTGGTAAGATATAAATCTACTATCAATCGGTCTGAACTATTAACGTGAGGACTTTCTATGAAGCACTGTATTAAATGTGGAATGCCGGACACACGCCCTGGTTCTATCTTTGATGAAAAGGGAATTTGCCAAGCGTGTCACAATTACGAATCTAGAAAAACTGTAGACTGGGCGAAGCGAGAGAGTGAACTAAGAACTCTCTGTGACAAGTACAGAAAAACGGACGGATCTTATGACTGTATAATTCCTGTA
Source organism: Candidatus Thorarchaeota archaeon MP8T_1 (assembly GCA_002825465.1). The sequence goes on along the minus strand of PJER01000001.1, from coordinate 49,519 downwards.
AGTGGTGGTAAGGACTCTCATTTTCTTGCTCATATTATGATTGAAGAGATGAATATGCATCCACTTTTAGTAACAGTTACAGATAGTTTCACTCATACAAAAGCAGGAGCTCATAACCTTCGAAATATGATTGAAACATTCTCATTGAATCATTATCAGTATACAATAAACCATGATCTTTTCCGTCGAGCTACGAGAATAGCTTTTGAAAATACAGGCGAAGCCCTGAAATTTGTTGAATACGCAATCTACACTATCCCCACCTTACTTGCTCAAAAGTTTGATATTCCGTTTGTAATCTATGGTGAAAATTCATCCTTCGAATATGGCTCAACTGCTGAGAATTTTTACAATGCTACTCCAGTGGTAAAAGCCATGTCTGATAAATTAGAAGAAGATCGACAATGGTGGATCGATCATGGACTAACAAGTCCGGAAGTGAGTTCCATACAGCTTGATAGCTCCAAGCCACTCCCTGAAGTAATATACATGAGTTACTTCTACCCATGGAGTAGTGTACGAAACCTTGAGGTAGCAAGAAGGTATGGCTTTCGAGACCTCACACATGAATGGATTAGAGAAGGATGTATTGAGAATTTCGAACAGATGGACTCTCAAGCTTATATGGTTCATCTCTGGTTGAAATACCCAAAATTTGGATTTCAACGGACATCTGATATAGCGAGTCGAAGAGTACGCGAAGGACATCTTACTCTTGAAGAAGCAAAAGCACTGATACGAGAGTATGATCCAAATCTCGATCAAATTGCAATGAACGATTTCATTAGTTTCTTAGGATATACACAGAAAGAATTCTGGGACATTGTTGAAAAAATGTGGAATCGTGATATCTTCGAGAAGAAAGATGAAAAATGGGTTCTAAAGAATCCCCTCTAGAGAGTTCGAATAGAAAAGAATAGTGAAATCGTTGGCGAAGATTTAATGAGAGAGACTGAAAATGTACGTAATAAATTCCTGAAAATAGAAAATGAATTTGATCTTTTCAATCAGAGAATCACTGGCCTTCTTTTTTGGGAACGAGTTCGTACAAGAATCTATTTTCAAGTCTACTTCAAAAAACTTGAAACAAAGACCGATCTGATACCCAGTTACTCATTATTTAAGAAGTTGAAGTTCTTCACATTATCATTTCTGAATATTATGCGAAACACATTCCTATCTCGACAGAAGGATGTTCTTGTGATAGGTCATCCAAGAAGACTTATTGGCTCAGACAAAAGGTGGTGGGATATTTACACTGATACATTCATCGATCTCATTAATGTCAGCTATGTTGCTATTGAGGAAAATTACTATCTTGACCATCGTTCACCTGCAAGAACTCGCCACTTGAGATATTTTGATTTTCTTGATTTTATTGCACTCTTAAGGAATAAATTAGGCTTCACTAGAATTCGTTTGAGTTCAGCAGAAGCAAATCTAATTACTGAACTTGAAAAATCAATAGTTGATAATTTTGGAGTAAAAGTTGATGTGAAATACATTGTAACGACGACCTTGAAAAGCCGCGCTTCGAAATTACCTCTCTACATCCAACTTCTCAAAAGAATAAAACCAAAATTAATCCTTCTTGTGAACAGTTTCGGGAAAGAGACTCTAATTGAAGCTGGTAAACTCCTCAGAATACCAACTGCTGAACTTCAGCATGGTGGTATCAATAACTATCATCCCACATATGCTTTCGATGGAAATCCCAAGCACACATTTCCAGATTATATGTTAATTTGGGGTGATTATTGGAAAGAAAATATCAGTTATCCAATCACACAAGAAAAGGCTGTTAATGTTGGATTCCCATTCATCGAAAGAGAACTATCGAAGTACAAGCATCTTGCTAAGAAAAAGCAGATTCTGTTTATCTCACAAGGCTACGTTGGAGATGGAATATCTCAACTTGCTCTAGAGTTAAGTAAGAAGCTTGGCCCCGATTACACTATTGCATACAAGCTACATCCTGCTGAATGTGATACATGGAAAGAACTCTATCCTTGGCTGGTTGATAGTAATGTAGATGTTATTGATAGAAAGGATACAGGACTGCACCAACTCTTTGCTGAATCAATAGCTCAAATTGGTGTTGGTTCAACTGCAATATTTGAAGGACTTGCTCACGGCTTACATACTTACATACTTGACATTTCTGGAGCAGAATACTTTGATGATTTGTCTAGAAGAGGATATGTGACAATGATCTCTACAGCTGAAGATTTCTTAAACTATTTTAACAACCGGGATGATTCTGTTTCGTTTGACGCGGAATTCTTCTTCAAAGACAATTCTTCAAAAAATATCATCAGATTCATCAATCGATTTACATCTTATTGATACACCTATGATTCGACCATATCCCAAGTTAATGGTGTTCCCTTTGCAATATCTCTACTAGCTTTCTTACCTAATACTTGATGCAGAACCTTTGGTGGGAGCCCATAACCCGGTCTAACAGATCTTATGTTTTTCTCTGTCAGAACGTTTCCTTTTTCAATATCCTCTGCAACAAACAGAGAGCGTGAAAATTGCCTGCTTCTTCTCATTTTTTCCGTTAGCTCATAAGACACCTGTCCTAAAGCTTGTTCGATTTCTCTGACTGTTTGAACCATATTCTTGAATTCATCCGGTTCTAAAGAGAACTCTGCGTCTGGTCCCCCTGCAGCTCTTTGTAAAGTCAAATGTTTTTCAATCATACATGCACCTAAGGCTACAGAGGCAGCTGGAACTGATATACCTAAAGTATGATCTGATATTCCTGCAAGAGTGTTGAATCGTTTTGATAAATCTTGGAGTGTACGGAGATTCACGTCGGATAATGGTGTCGGATATGCAGATGTACATTTTAGTAGGATAATGTCATCATTTCCTACTCTTCTACAAGCATCAATTGCCTCCTGTATATCAACAGGTTCAGCAATACCAGTCGAAATGATAACAGGCTTTTGCTTAGACGCAATGTACTCAATCAATGGAATATCTGTTATCTCAAAGGAAGCAACTTTGAACGCAGGGACATTGAGTCCTTCTAGAAAATCAACTGCAGTTCTGTCAAAGGGAGACGAAAAGCAAACAAGTCCTAATTCTTCTGCAAACTCTTTCAGTTTTGGTTGCCATTCCCATGGTGTATATGCCTCTTCATAGAGTTGATAGAGTGTTTTTCCTTCCCATATAGTGTCATCAAGAAGAAAATATTTGGAGTCACAATTTAGTGTGATCGTATCTGCTGTATATGTTTGAAGTTTTACCGCATCAGCACCGACATCTTTTGCAGCTCTAATTAGCTCCATGGCCATATCAAAATCCTGCAAATGATTGGCGGAAATCTCAGCGATAATGAAAACAGGATTGTTTCCACCAACGAGCTTCTCACCAATCTTAATCTCTTTCATTAATACACCAATCCTATTTCGTTTGATTGCGATTATAAAACTTCTCAACTTATGACATCATTTTATATTGTGTAATTTAAGAATCTAAATAAGAAAGTTCAAATCATGTATGTCTTTTCTCGGATATTGGATTTGGGTACTTGAGAGTGAATTGAATTTGAGTAAATTTGAAGATCGCATCTGGGAAACTATACAAGACAAGGTTGTTCTCATTACAGGTGGTACTGGTTTTTTGGGGAAATCTCTAGCAAAACGATTTCTAAAGTACGAACCTCAATCTCTACGTATTTTTAGTAGGGATGAAGTCAAACATTATCGTTTCAACAATATCTTTGGACACAATCCCCGTCTCAGAAATCTTATTGGTGATGTCAGAGATTTTGATAGGATATCTCGTGCTCTCGAAGATGTTGACGTTTTAATTCATGCAGCTGCCTTGAAACGTATTGACATGATTGAGTATAATGTCACAGAATCGATTAAAACAAATATACTTGGAACAGTTAACGTAGCAAAGGCTGCTTTGAAAAATGAAGTTGGTCGTTCACTCTTTGTATCAACCGACAAAGCCTGTTCTCCATTGAATTCGTATGGTGCCTGCAAACTTCTTGGTGAACGAATCTTTACTGAAATGAATTATAGCAAGGGGAAATCCGAAGCTATAATGAGTTCAGTTAGATATGGAAATGTTCTAGCTAGTACTGGATCGATTATTCCCTTTTTCAAAGAGAAAATAGAGAGTGGCAAACCTATTCCACTTACTCATCCTGATATGACTCGTTTCATCATAACTGCTGATCAAGCAGTTGACTTGATACTAAAAGCTCTCTACTATAGCATTGGTGGAGAAGTTATTATTCCCTTGATTCCATCTGTCAAAATCGTTGATTTGATAGACGCAATGAAATTGCTTTTGAATGCTAACAATAAGATTGAGGAGATAGGCATACGGCCTGGAGAGAAAATCCATGAGATACTAATTAATGAGTTTGAAATGGATTACACATTCAAGCACAATGACATCTTTGCTATTACTTCTCTTATTGAGCGATACAGAGAAGTAAAGACGCCTGTTTACATGAGTGAAGGTGTGAGGATGGATAGTAGTGAAACAGAAGTATACTCCTCTAAAGACCATCTTATCTCGAAAAAGGAAATGCAGGAATTCTTAACTAAGTATAATCTCTTATAGGTCATTAAAATGAAGATTCCATACGGTAAACAGTGGATATCTGATGAAGATATAGAGAAGGTAATTTCTGTATTGAAATCAGATTATTTAACAACTGGTCCATTTATCCAAGAATTTGAAAATGAATTTGCAAAATACGTTGGAGCTAAATATGCCGTTGCGGTTGCAAATGGAACAGCTGCGCTTCATATAGCAGCACAGGCTGCTGGAGTTAAACATGGATCTGAAGTGATTACGACTCCGATGTCATTTGCTGCAACAGCAAACTGCGTTCTCTATAATGATGGAAAACCTGTCTTTGTGGATATAACCGAAAGAGGACTTATCGACCCACAAGAGATTTCAGCAAAGATAACGAAGAACACGGTAGGCCTCATTCCTGTTCATTATACTGGACTCCCTTCTGAGATGGATTCTCTTTCAGAGATTGCTAGAGAGCATAATCTGTTTTTAATCGAAGATGCATGTCATGCTTTAGGAGCGAAGTACAGAAATAACAAGATTGGGAATTGTAAATATTCAGACATGGCTGTTTTCAGTTTTCATCCAGTCAAACATATCACAACCGGGGAAGGCGGTATAATCACCACTAACAATGAAGAGATATTCAATACTCTGTCACTCTTACGAACTCATGGAATAACAAAAGACAAATCTCGTTTTATTACAGAACACCGGGAACCATGGTTTCAAGAAATGCAATTCCTAGGGTTCAATTATCGTCTGACTGAGATCCAGTCAGCATTGGGGTTGAGCCAGTTATCCCGAGTTGATGAGTTCGTCGAAAAACGTAGAGAGCTTGCCGAACGATATTCCGATTTCTTCGAAAATATGTCTGATAAAGTGGAAACTATCCCGGAAACCGAAAACGAGTTTCATTCATATCACCTGTACGTTATCAAGTTGAAAAATCCAAAACAAAGGCAGACAGTATTCGAGAATTTGGCTAAGCGAGGTATCTATTGCCAGATTCATTACATCCCGATTTACTGGCATCCATTCTACCGACAATCAGGGTATTTGAACGTAAAGCTCGATCAGACAGAACGGTTCTATGAGTGTATTATTTCACTGCCAATGTATCCATCGATCACAGATGATGAATTTGATTATGTGTTAGAAAGTCTCAAAGAAACCATAAAGTAAGTTATGAACTTGGGAAAAGTTCAAGTATACTAGAAATATCGAAGACTAGATTTGATATGAGAGTATGCCTTGTTGCCTACGACAATGATTCATTTGTCCACTGGCTTCCTTTAGGAATTGCATATCTTGCTTCAGTATTACGAAATGCTGGACATGAAATTACTATCTACAATCAAGATGTCTATCACTATCCTGATTCTCATCTAACAGAATATCTCACTGAGAATAAATTTGATGTTGTAGGTATTGGGGTCACTGGTGGGTATTATCAATATAACAAGCTACTGAAGATTTCTGAAGCTATCAACAAAGTGCCCAATCGACCATTCTACATGATAGGTGGGCATGGTCCCTCACCAGAACCAGAGTATTTTCTTAGAAAAACAAATGCTGATGTTGCTGTTATTGGTGAAGGAGAAATTAGTACTCCTAATCTACTTGCTGCAATTGAGAATGGTGATGATCTTAGAAATGTGAAAGGTATTGCCTTTTTTGATAAAGATGGTAATTTCGTTATGACAGAACGTCAACCTTTGATTAAAGACTTGGATTCAATTCCTTTTCCTGCTTATGATCTATTTCCAATGAATCATTATGTTCTAATGCGAGAACCAAAAATTCGAAACAGTGAAAGATGTATACCTATCCTTAGTTCAAGAGGTTGTCCCTACACCTGTAATTTCTGTTACAGAATGGACCCCGGAATTCGATTAAGAAGTCCAGAGAATATCGTTAAGGAAATGAAGTTCCTAATCGATAAATACAATATTCGATATTTTGCGTTCATTGATGAGCTCTTTATGGTTTCTCCCAAGAGAACTAAAGAGCTATGTGATGCGTTTATCAAGGCAAATCTCAATGTACGATGGTCTTGCAATGGTCGATTAAATATAGTAACTCCCGAAATTCTGGAACTGATGAAGAAAGCTGGTTGTGTCTTTGTTAACTATGGTATCGAGAGTGTTGATGACACTGCTTTGGAAGCAATGAACAAGAAATTGACGGTAGAACAAATAACCAAAGGAATAGAAGCAACACTGGCAATTGGTCTTTCACCAGGATTCAACATTATTTGGGGTAACATCACAGAGGATGCTTCTACTCTTGAAAAAGGTGTTCAGTTTCTTTTGAAATATGATGATCATGCTCAATTGAGAACAATACGGCCAGTGACACCCTATCCTGGGTCTGAATTATACTATTACGCTATTAAATATGGGTTATTGAAAGATGTTGCTGATTTCTATGAAAACAAGCACACTAATTCAGATTTGGTTGCAGTAAATTTCACTAATCTTTCAGATGAAGAATTTCACAAATGTCTCCTAGATGCAAATACTAGATTGTTGGAGAACTACAACAAACATGAAGAGGAACGAATTAAACAAACAATGAGAAAACTGTATCTTGATCAAGATGCTTCATTCAGAGGGTTCAGACAGACATAGAATCACGCTTTAGAATACGCATCTTTGATTGTTGGTATTTGGTTCTCCCAAATGTAGTGTTTGTTAGCATGTTCCATAATTACTTCTGGATTTTCCATTCTAATAGATTCGATTGTATACATGATATCCGAGTAATCTTTGAATGCGTGTACAAAGGGATTGTTCGGGAAGAGACTTTTGATGATGCTGTTGACAACTACTTGAAGTCCTGCATGAAGGTACTCATAATTACGATTCGCATCAGAGTAAGGATGCCATGGATGTGGAAGCCAAGGAGTAAGTCCTATCTCATATTTGGTCAATGCTTCCATCATCCCTCTATGGGTAAGACCAGTTACAATATTAAAATCCAATAAATTCCGAAGGCCAGTCATATTCCTATAGGGTAAAAATTCAGGTGATGCAAAGTCACTTCCTGTGTAGACTAATCCATTTCGATCCTTGCAAGATGTCAGACCCTCAATCTGCATTAAAGTTGGGACATTACGTGTCACTCCAACCCATTTACAAATCCTTCTATGTTCGATTGCTGTATTCTCTGTTGTAGTCAGTGTTGGGTACTTTTCTAGAAGTTTTCTCTCCCAGCTTGGAACTAACATCATTGCTGGTTGATATGTGAGTCGTGTTTTCTTGCTTTTTACACTAAGATGTTTCATCTGTTTGCTCCAATATTCGTGGTCATCATATATCACTGAATAATCAGTACCAAGTAAGAATCTCGCAACCCATACGTTGTGAGCATGAATAACATCTGGGTTGATCTTCTCAATGGTCTTCAACCATTTTTGTTTAATTAGAGGACTAAGAGCAATCTCAAGATTATTGCCAACTGGTTGATATAACACGCGACTAAATGCGTCAAGATTTTGCCATTTGAAAGGACGCCCCCCCAGAAATATCAGTTCATGACCTTCATTCTTCATTGTCAAAGCTGTCTTCTCAATTCTCAAATCGGGCAATCCAGTCTGAGAGATATGAAGAATTCGCATTATGAGTCGCGACAAGGTTTCGTGTTCTCGATAAAATACTTATTCCTCTAGAAAAGATGCTTCTTATCCATGTAATTCTATACAACGATCATATGCTTCTTGAAGCATATCTCCCTGTGCTTCCCAAACGAGATTCTTGTGAGAATATTCTAAAATCTCATCTGGTTCAATGTGTTCTAGATTCTTGATGATATCTTGTATTCTCGATAACTCGTCAAATGGGTATGTGTAAGGGAGTTTTCCATGCGATTCGTAAAGCACTCTAGTCATTAATACTTGCAATCCACAATTTAGATAGTCGTAAGTTTTGGAGGCACTAACATACCTGTGATATGATGTCGGTCTGAAGGGTAAAAGTCCGATTCTATATTTGGCTAGCTTTTTGTAAAGTTCAACACGTGGTAAATCTGAGAGTACATCAAAATCCACAATCTCTCTTACTCCTGAAAGATCTCGATGCTTAGCAAATTTTTCAAGTTTGAAGTCTCTACCAACATATGCTATCCCGCTTCTATCTGGATTGATTGGAAGGTCTTTGAATTCGAATAATAATCCATAATTCTTTAGAACGTAAATATTTGGTGAAATTCTTCGATGCTCTTCTGCAATGCCCTCACTAACAGTAATAGTGACATGTTTTGAAATCAACTCTCTTTCCCAATTTGGTATAGCACTAGTAAAAGGACGTATTGCTATCCTTTTCCACAGCGGCCAATTCTCATATTGAATTCTCTGCATACTCCAATATTCTCTATCATCATAAACCATGGGATAATCTAATTCAGAACAAAAGTGTGCTGCAACAATATCGTTTGCATGAATTAAATCTGGATCTATATCTTGTACAGCACATGCCCATTCTGATTTTATTGATTTATCAGTCACAACCTGTCTATTGTTTATTCTTCTTACACTTGAAAAACCATCAAATACATCAAGTTGAGGTTTCTCGAGAGTACCCATCCCCAAGAATACTATCTGATGCCCTTTTTCCTTTGCGACATAAGCTTCCCGTTCTATTCTGTGATCAGGTTTATTCTTATGATATGCATGTAAGATTTTCACACTTGAGCCTCACTTTCTTGTGTATATTCGTGGAATTAACTTGTAGAATATAAATTGGACCTAGAGGTAGTACTATTGATTAGTGCAGTAGTTTCAGGTTAACAACAGTTATATCACAACTCAAGTCGGATTTCCTGAATAGTACGGGGATGCAACTACAATGCCTGGAAAATCAATCTCTGTTGTTGGACTTGGGTATGTTGGGTTACCAATTTCACTAAAATTTGCTCAAGCTGGTTATTCAGTTGTTGGAATTGACAAAGATTCTCAAAAAGTTGAGATAATCAACAGAGGTGAAAATCCTATTAAAGGTAATGAACCTGGACTATCAAAGCTGTTGATGGATGTACTCGCATCTGGCAATATTAAAGTTACAACAACTTATGATTCAATTTCTTCATCAGATTACATACTTATCGTTGTAGAAACTCCATTCGATGTTCGCAATCGTGAACCTATCTATACATCCCTAAGAGCTGCTACAAAAAAAGTTGGCGAACATCTATCAAAGGGGTCCCTTGTTGTAGTTGAATCAACCATCGCACCTGGCACAATTAATAATATTATACGTCCTATTCTTGAAACAGAATCTGCTCTGATGGCTGGTGTTGATTTCTTTCTTGCTGCTGCACCTGAAAGAGTAATGCCTGGAAAATTACTCTACAATCTTGAACATTTAGATCGTGTGATAGGTGGAATAGATGAGGAGAGCACCATTCGAGCTCTCGAACTTTACAAAACAATCATTGGTGGAGAGTTATTTGGAACTGATGCATTAACAGCTGAGGTTGTTAAAACCGTTGAGAACTCCTATCGTGATGTACAGATTGCGTTCGCAAATGAAATTGCTTTACTCTGTGAGAATATTGGAGTTGATGTATTCTCTGTTCGAGAGCTAGTTAACAAATCACCTTATCGGAATATGCATTTGCCCGGTGCTGGTGTAGGTGGTCATTGTATACCAAAAGATTCCTGGTTACTTGCCTTTGGTGCAAAAGGGAAGCATGAACCTCGTTTACTGGCAGTTGCTCGTGAGATTAACGATGGGATGCCGTATCATATGAGCCGTCTTTGCGAGTCTGCTCTTCATACTCAAGGAAAGCGAGTATATGGAACAAAAATCGCAGTTCTTGGTCTATCGTATTTAGAAAACACTGATGATACGAGAAACTCCCCCGCATTTGGACTTGTGAAAGCTTTGGAGGTCTTGGGAGCTCAACCAATTGTCCACGATCCTTATGTTAGAGGAGCAGATAACATAGTACTTACACACGATTTTGAAGAAGCACTTCGTGGTGCTGATTGCTTGGCATTAGTCACTGCTCATGACGAATATCGAAATCTAGACCTTGATTATTTGAAGAGTCTAATGAGAACGCATGTAATTGTAGATGGCCGAAATATTTTCAACAAGGATGAATGCATGAAACATGGATTTATCTACAAGGGCGTGGGTCGTTGAAACAAAAGAGAGTATTACTTATTGGCAGTCAACCGGACCGAATGACTAGACTCCGTCGAACATTCATGAGTCTAAAGGAACTTGGTATTGATGTCCGAATTCTAGTACCATATCAAAAGCCTCGCGGTCCTCCTAGGGTCATTACGGGCATTGTTCGATATATCCTCCTTACACTCCAGGTAGCATTAAGCAAAGCAGATATCTACCATTTCTTTAATGTTCCAGATATTACAGGTCTTCCGCTTCTTTGGAAACGTGGAAAATTCATATACGATGTCAGGTCTCCTTGGTTTTCATCCGTCAAAGAGTCGCTAGGAAGTTCTTCTCTATCAAAAATTGCAAATCTCATTGAACGAATTATGACCATGGGTGCTGACCTTGTTTTGGCAGCAAACTATCCAATTGCATATAGAGCTCACTGTTGGAAAGCTCATGACATCACTGTAATTCCAAATTATCCCCCCTCTGATTTTGGTCCTACAAGGTCTCGAGATGTAATGCGAAATCTACTGCAATTAGATGATGATCCTACTGTGCTCTATGTTGGAAAAATCTCAAAGATAGAAGGAAGTGAACTACTTAAACAGATTATCAAACAAGTATCGAAGAGAATCCCCGATGTACGCTTTTTAATCGTTGGAGATGGCCCGCAGAAATCCTCAATTGAAGCCTATATTCAAAGACATAATCTGATGGAAAATGTTCGGATGATTGGGTGGGTCCGTCATGAGGAAGTTGCAGATTACATCGTGAGTTCTGATATCTGTCTATTACCACGAAAGTGGGACAGTTTTTCTCCTTTTACTGCTCCTGAGAATATTACTAAGGCAGCGGAATATCTTGCGATAGGTCGTCCAATAATAGCTCCAAAGATGGGTGGATTTGCAAATGCACCATTTCCCATTATACCCGTTGAACCTGAAGATATGGGGGCCGCCGTAATCAAATATCTTGAAAATCCAAGACCTCTTGGTGAATTTGATCGACCTAGCTGGCAGATAAGCCATCAGAGACTTCTTCGTGTGTATACCCGACTCGGTGCGCTTGAATAATTGAAACATTTCGGAATAAGTAGGCAAGTCCTATTAGTAGTCCCAATCCGATTATGAATACGCCTGAATTGGTAATTGTCGGAAATATTGAGGATATTACCTCATAAGGTCCCGTTGAACTAGGCTCTCTTCCTAGATAGAAAACCCAATTGATTCTAGTCATATGAAGAGCATGTGCTATGCTAAACAATATCCAACCTGCTGCGAGAAAATTCCGATGTGGGATTTCAAATGTTTCCATTAGGAGAACCCAAATTACCGGAATGAACCAGATGACTGAGAGCAAGAATCTGTATTGTTGTGAAAAGAATAAGACAATTGTCCCAATTTGACCCAAAATCACTAGAAAGATGAAGATGTACTCAGCACTCAGATAGCTCTTGATTTTTACTCGACCTGCTTCATTTCGTAGTGAAAATAAAACTGCAACGACAATGGGAATCCATAATGTGATGGTATTCATTGCATGGCGATCCAATCCTAATTCTCTCAAAACATTACCAATACCTGGTATCAAATAAGACAGGCTAAATAATCCTTCATCGGTTGTGGAGAATGGAACACCCGCAACAAGGAGATTTCGCAGTATCCATGATCCCGCAATAGCTACCCAAATTAACAAGAAAAATATTGACTTGCGGTCGTTCTTTCCTCGGTCACGATATAATAAGAATACGAAACCTAGAGGTCCCAGAAAACCTGCTGAATATCTACATAAGAATGCAAGTCCTGCAGCAATAGCAGCAGCTAGCGTTTCCAGTTTTCCTTGTAACAAAATGAGTGCAACAAATGACATTACATAGAAGGTCAATAAAATATCTTGCAGCGCAACAGATGCCATTATCATAGTCCATGGATAAATTATGAAGAGTATTGGAAAAACAATTCTGATGAAAGGGGAGTCTCTTTTCTTTGATAATGATGAAATGATACTGACAGCAGGAACAAATAGGAAGAGGGAGTACATGAAGGAAACTATCTTCAAACTAGCAAGTATTGTAGGTACGAAGAATGTGAATAAATATCCATACATAGCATAAAGTGGAGCTCGAGCGGCGAATCCTGAATTGAATAGAAAATCATTACTATCTATTGATTCAATTTGTTGATGATAATCTATCACATCACTATATTCAACAATATTACTATTGAAGAGAATGAATCGTATAATTAGAGATATTATTACCACCAACAATCCAATTATCAAAACTGAATTGAAGTCGACTCTTTTCAATGAGAATTTTACTCTATTCTCATCTTTCACATCAATGTGAAGATCGAAGATATATTTTGTAATCACCATTCCCACTAGAAGAAGTTGAGGTGCGATGAGACCCAACACTGGTACTCCAAATAACATACTTAGATATCCAATCGCATAATTTCCAACACCTGAATACATAGTCACAAGAAGGATAATTCTTGGTTCCAGTCTTACAGTTCTTCCTGATATTAGAACAGGGATTCCTGGTAAAATGAAGAAGTAGAGAAACCCTACAAATCCAAAGAGAATGATAGTGAAATCAATCAGAAGTGCATCTCCATGTATTTGTTCGAAAAGAAATGGGACATCTAGTAATGGTTCAGTAGTTAGCAATATCAAGATAACCAGACCGATGATCGATCCAAGTATTACTATATTCAGAACCAATCTTATATTTCTTTCAAATGGCATTCTGTCATATCACTCTACCTTTCTATCTCTTAGATAGCGACGTATCAATGTCTGTAAGATATCAATTGTTACAAGTGGAATTAATATGATTGCAACAAGTAATAATCCATTGCCAATGAATTCCCAAGAGAATATTTCCTCTAAGGTGAACATCGGTCGATGTGTATATGTTTCCCATTTTTTACTATAATAATCAAACTCGGTAACATTTGTGAATTCATACAACATTCGTGTCAAATTGATGTGTATCTGATGATATCCATTTGACGCAAGTTTTTGGGGATATGCAAGGTGATAGAGTGTCCAATTATAACTCGTAAGATCGTATTTGTAGAGATTTGCAGCTGCTGAAATCACTCCTTTATCGAAGACATAATCGATTGAAGTATCATTAAGTATCTCATTTGCTTGATAGAGGTGAACTAATGCGAAAAGAAATCCATTCAATATCAATGGTATCTTGTAATTTGGATTCAAAGCATTGGGAACCACGATCTCCGGATACCACCAAGTCTCATCATCAAGTACATACAGGTTACCTCCAAGATTTGTTGGTGTTCGAAAACCATTGATAACCTGATCAAAGATATTTAGATAGGAAACGTTAGCGTACTCGTCATAAGCTAATGCTAGGAGATTAAGTGCCATTGCATCAACCATTGCAGACTGCCAACCAGCAGGAAGATCATAGATCGCAAAATCATATGGCCAATTCGTCACTGTCAAAGTACCGTTTTCTGTTTCTGCTTGAAATGTATGCATGTGTTGCAAGACATAATCCACAGTGTTGTTGAAGAAGATTCCAGCAGTTGCATTGCCTTCTTTGTATTGCACATAATATGAGATTCCTGCAGATGCAACCATCCGAATGGTTATCTGCTCACCTACATAAACGCCAGCTTGGTATCCGTAATCTGTGTGTGGAATTCCGTTTTCATCATTCCAATGAGTCCAATCATCATATCGTGTAAGAATTGTACTGTAAATTGTCACTCTATTTACAAAAACTACTGGAAAAAGGACTGCCAGTATCAGAAAATATGCCAGAATTCGACGAAGAATTACCTTTCTATGTTTTTTAAGAGGATTCAGGAGTTCATGCACATATCTCATCTTCGCAGACCTGCATTTGACACCGCGCTTAGTCCAAACTTATAATGTTTACTGACTTTCAAAGATTGTACACTAAATCAGACCTGCTTTCTGCGCGAACTTTCTGTATCCTTTCATCAGAAGTTTTACAATGTTTAGTCTGAGATTGAATCTAATCCATTTATCATCTGTTGGCTCTTTGAAGAATTTTCCAAATTGAAAAGCATATTCATCTTCTGAATCAAATGTGACCAATGTTTCAACAGCTGCGGGCGAGAACATTAATTCTACATCAGGATTCTCTGCTCTATGGGGTTTTGCAACTACTTTTCTCTTATCAACAACCTCTATGTGGAAACGACTATCACTTATCTCATAATCAATTATTGCCCCTGGTTTTAGTCCATCAAAGATCTTTGGATGTTTTGTCAGGTATGTCATGAATTTCTGTTTCAGTGGTTCTTCCTCTTTTCGTTTTGCAGTCTTTCCAATCTTTGTATCAAGGAGGAATGTCGGAAGATCAAGTACCTTCAAGTCACTGCCAATGTGCCTAGCACCATCTCTGAGCCCTCGATAACAAAAAGGACAAGCAGTGAGTAATAATTCTGCCCCAGTTTCTTCTGCCTCTCTGATCCTATTCCCGGCTATCTCGATGGATAAGTCACCATAAGTTCCTTTGAGACCTCCACCTGCGCCACAGCAATGAGCATACCTCTTATTCGTTCTCATTTCCACCAGTTCAACATTATCAACTGCTTCAATTACTCGCCGAGGTGCTTCATAGACTTCTGAATGTCTTCCAAGATGGCAAGGGTCGTGGTATGTCACTCGAATTTTATCATCTGCACTAAATGCAGTATTCCCTTCTTTAATCGAATTATCAAGATATTCAGTTATATGAAGAACTTGAAAGTCATACTTGTATCCAGCTTCAACAACATCTACTTTCCAAGTTCGATAACAACCTGCGCAAGCTGTAACGACTATCTTGGCACCTGTTTGTTTGATAGCTTCTATATTGTGTTCAGTCAGATTCCCAAATGTTTTTTCTCTACCCAACCGAAGTAGGACCGATCCACAGCATCTCTCATCTTTGAGAACTGTAAAGTTAACTCCGAGCTTTTCGAGCAATTCTACTGTTGTTACGGCTATCTCTTTTTCACGGAACGAACTGGTGCAGCCGGTGAAATAAACAACATCCGCATGTTTAGGGAATTTTCGTTCTCCAAAAACCAGGTGTCTGAAATCTTTACTCTCCTTGTAGGGATTGTAATCATTTATTATTGAGGTCTCTATCTCCTCATGTTTCTGTAATGAGAATCCATTTACAACAAGGTCTTTTCGTAGTGCTTCCATCATTTCTGGCATTTTAATGCCATCAGCTGTTGCCATACAGGTCTCTTGGCAACTCTTACAGATGTTACATGCATATGCCCAATCCACAATATCATCATTTAGCTCCAGTTTACCTTCAATCAGGTCGTTGAGGATCATGACCCTTCCCTTTGCGGAATATGCCTCAAAGCCAAGCACATTCTTGACACCACATGGATGATCTACTCCTCTATCAGAAGCTACAGTCTTATCAGCTAATGAACAATCTCCACATCTCCCACAGATCCACAATTCATCCTTGAAGGGTTCAAGACTTGGGAATTTAGTTTCAGTCACTCTAATCCACCCCTCCAAATACTTGTGGAGCCATTATGTTGTCAGGATCAACTGCTCTCTTTATTGTACGATAGAGTTCTATGAAACTCGTCTCAACCTTATTGAGGGCTCTGTCTTCCCAAAGCAGTCCACTCCAATATGGACATCCCCCAGTTTCCATGGCTACATCTAACATCTCGTTCCATGCTTTCTCTGCAAGTTCCATATCATTTCGAGTTGGGGCGAATATTGTTACCCAAGCAGCAGCGTACGCTCTCTCCACTGCAAGTGCATCAGCAATCCACTTGATTCCATGTTTATCCAATTTGTACTTCTTGAATATGGCTCTCATCCTCTCCATAAGTTCAGGGAGTCGTTTTATAGGTCTTAGATGGCAGGTATTCAACCAGAAACCATTGTTGTACATTGGTTGGACCTCATTGAATTTTTCTGCCCAATGGATCTGAGCTGCAAAGTTCCCCAAATCTTTTCCATTGTTCGCCAAACCAATTTCCCTGATTATCTCTATCTTTCTATCAGCAAGTTGTTGATCTGTTTCCATGACAACGCAATGAAATGTTGCGTTAATCTCAGGATGACTATCAAGTAATCCTGGGAAGTAGGTTTCCGCAGATTCTCTTGCAAGTAGCATATTCAGTTCTTCTGTGAAACCTCTCTTTTGAACTTCAAGGAATCCTGCTGTTGCATCTTCTAGATTTTTGAATCCTAAGTCAATGAACGTCGAGAATGATGCTTTTGGGTAGATCTTGAGTGTCACTTTGGTCTTAACACCTAATGTACCGTGGTCTCCAAGGAAAAGACCTGTCAAATCTAGAAATGTAGTATATCTCGTGAAAATCTGAGCTGTTGGATTCCACCCTGAACCTGTCGTAACTATCTCAGCATTTGGTAGAACTACTTCTAATGACACAACTGATTCAGGTGCAGGTCCAAATTTTGATGCTGCATAACCCATACTGTTTATACTTGCAGAACCAGCAATTGTTGCCGCATTCCCTCCATATGGACCTCGAAAACCTAGCTTGTAACCCTTTTCATCCAATAAGTGAATTAGTTCAGCCCACCTCATTCCTGCCTCGATGGTCACTGTCATTACATCTTCATCTAATTTGATAATTTTGTTCATTTTGACCATATCAAGCATTACTGAATTTTCAACTCTTGGCACACAAGCACCACAAATACCATTTCGTCCTCCAGCAGGTACAAGTGGTATCCTAGTTCTCACACAAAGCTTTACTATCTCTTGAACTTCTTCAACGGACTCTGGCATAACTACGATGCCTGGTCTCTCAGCCTCTAGATGGCAAGCATCTTTGCTATAAGCTGAGATAATGATTTGATTATCATTTACTCGATCTTCATCAGTTATAGCAACGAGTTCTTCATACAATGGATGCGTTTGTGAAGATTTGACTACAGTCATGAGTGGTTCACAATATTAATTCCGTACACGGTAGTATAAGTAATCAGCGTTCTAGACTCCAATAAAATATATATCATCTTTATTCATTTGCGAATAGTGAGGGCAATTGCGATGACAACAAAACTGACTTCGATATGTTTGATTTTAATGATGATTTCCGGAGTTTTGGCACCATTAGTGATTGTAACCTTTCAATTGGATACTGAGGGAATTTCACTATCGGAAACGATGCAAGCGTCCAGTATAACTAATTCATGGCATGACGATTGTTCTAACACCACTGGTTGGTATGAGAATACTACCAATATTGAGAATCTGATTAATGAAGTACAAACAGGGATTTCCTTGTTGACTGATGGCGAGAGTCTTTATTCTGATACAATCCCTTCCTCCACTACAGAGTCTCACGGACCGCAATTTTTCAAGAAGATTCCATCTCCTCTATCTCTAAAGGATGGTTTAGATCTTCAAGTGGAAATTGAACACATTGGAACAAGTGGCTATATGGGTAGTGTTGGGATTGTGCTTCTGGATGAATTCAATGCCACTGTTTACAAGGTAGGTGGGGTTGATGGCTGGACTGGTTCAGAATGTAACGGTTGGGTCGCTTACAAAGAAGGTGATCCTCAAAACATCGAATATGTTACAAAGTCTGGTTCCTGGACTGGAACAGTTAGAGTGTGGTATAATGCAACAACAGATTCTGTTATGGGCGATGTAACAGGAACTGAATTCACTCTCGCTGCAAGTGGGTCATTTAATTCAAATCGAGAAGTACACTTTGTTGGGATTGTTTTTTATAATTTGGGATCACAGCTATACGAGTCTCATGTCGTGAAAGATATCCTTCTAACTACATCTGAAACGGTCCCGCCTAGTATTTCTTATTGGCACCATGATTGTTCAAATATCACTGCATTCGATGGAGTCGCTGATGATAGCTGGTATGGAGATCCCAATGTACATATTGATGGCTCAATTGCATCCCAGAATGGATACATCTATGCAGATGATTATGGTACTGGTTCTCTATCGTACGGACCTATGAGATACCATTCCTTCTCAAGTCCATTTCCCCTATCTACATTTGAAAATCTAAGCGTTGAGTTTGAGATGGATGCTTCATCAGCAACTCTCATGGGAGCTGCTGCTGTTGTCCTTTTTGATCAGAATAATGATACAATAATTGCGATCAACGTTGCAGACTCTTGGAGTGGTTATTCAGTAGCTGCAGCATATGCATCGTATGATTTTGCAAATGGCACACGGGTCATAACGCCATATACAAATCCCACTTGGACAGCGACCTTACCTTACAATGAGATGATCTCTGTTATACGAAATGTTACAGGATTGTATGCTCAAGTTCCACGAGTAGGTACTTTCTTTATTCTGGCCTCGGAACATATTGAGAACGAACGTAGTATTGCGTCGATTGCTGTGAATTTTAGAGCTTCTACATCAGCTGCAATCTGTGAAATAAATCGAATTCATGAAATCTATCTAAATAATTTTTCAGCTGAGCAACCGCAATGGCCACAGGTCGACAACTTCCAATGGCACCACGATTGTTCAACTACAAGTGGTTTTGTGCTCAATTATACATGGCCATTAGATCTCTGGTTGAATGGAATAAATGAATGGGCAATTACTGAGGGAACTATTAATTCCGATGGAGATAATCTCTATTTCTCAGGAATTCCTTCAGCTTCTGAAGGCTGGCATGGTCCTGCTTATGTTCATACATTGGAAACTCCATTTTCCATATATAACTTTGAAGAGTTCACAGTGGACTGTTATGTTGATAACTCCTTGATAGCCTATGCTGGAAAACTTCAGCTCGTTCTGATGGACGCTAATTATCGACCAGTCCTTCGTACATACATTGGTGATGCTTGGAACTCAATTTCACAAGGAAATATTTTCACTGAATATATGAAATCAGATGGGACTTACTATCGACATGGTATGGTTGAATGGGACGCATTCACAGAATTTGATGGTTTCATGAAATTTACCCAAAATGAAACAGGAATCTATGGTTATGTATCCGGATATGGTGAAGCACTTCTTTACACACCTGATTCATCTGAACAGCAACGAGAGATAACTCATATTATGATTTTAACTGGGCGATTAGCGACTTACACATACATGCCATGTTATACCGATGATATCTATCTAAAATGGAACGATAATCCAATTCCTGAAGAACCTGAGGATCCGATAATAGATTCTCCAATTGATATTGCATATCTCTTTGGTACAACTGGGAACAGTATTACATGGTCACCGACCTCAACAGATCCAGCAAGCTATCAATTATTCATTGATTCAGAATTAGTAGACTCTGGAATCTGGAATGGTTCTTCCATCATAGTGAATGTGGATGGACATGATGTTGGACTCTACGAGTACCTTCTTGTTGTTTATAATGGAGACGGAGCATCCGCTTCTGATTCAGTATTTGTAATTGTGACTGCTATTACATCAACTACTTCGACCACCACTTCACCCACAACAACACCTTCGACCTCGCCTACTACTTCACCCACCAACGTAACAGGAAATGGAATGGGTGATATGCTCATAATCTCAATAAGTATTGGTTCCTTCGTGGTAATCATTATTTTCATAGGTGCTATATGTCGAAATAAGAATGGTACACAGTCAATACCAAGTGTAGGAACAGGATATGAGTGGTAAGATTACAGTTATCAAAAAAAGATTGTAGGATTCTTCTAAGCCTTATTCTACGAGAAAAGTTCCTCAATCAATTTGGGTAGTGATAACTTTTCTGGAACGAATTTCACAAATGTCTTGGTCTTTGCAGTTTCTATCATATTTGCTAATTCTTTAATATCCTTACACCAGAGGAGGTGATTTCCTTTCTCCATCTTTGTAACAAGTTCCCATTCATGTCCTCCAGTAATATCTGGATTTTGAATGACAACTAGTCTACAGCCTTTTGTGACATTCTCCATAATTGTTCCTGCGCCACAGTTGCTTACTACGATCTCTGCTCTCTGATAGAATTCTTCCAGGCTAGGAGTAAATCGAATATACTCGATATTTTTTGGAATGTACTGACCAGCTCCAATTTGTGCAACTACCTCATCTTGGATTTGGCCTTGCTCCACCAAATCATCAAACTTCTCTATCAGTTCATCATGCGGAAGAGAAGAGCCGACTGTAACGAATATCAATAGATCATCCCCTTGTATTCAACTCCCTTATATCGTTCCGCCAATTCTGGCCAGCTACTTAACCACATGTCCGTCTTACCAATTAGCATCTTCCCAGCAATCGAGGGATAGTATACTCTGCTTGGGCTTTCGATGAAGATAGTCTTAATTCTGAGAAATGGCGCAATCAGAAATGGTGGAATTGTAAGACCTGATCCAGTGGAAATCAATACTTTGGGACGAACATAAAGCAATATCAAAAAGCTGTGAAGAAAGAGAAATAGAGTTCTAAATACAGTCATTATTCTACTATCTTTTGCTCGAAATCTTGGGGAGAGAACGCTGAAGTAATTGCTCCCAACCTTCTGTTTTGTAACTTCTGATTCCCATGGAACGATGAAGTATTTTTCAGCTTTGATCTGGTTACTGAGAATCATACCTCTTGCAGTATGTCCACCAGACCCGAGAACAAACAGAACTCTCAATCTATACCTACTCTCCTTTCAACTTCATCTGTGCAAATCCTTCTCGGTAATATCATCCTTTTGCTTTGCATCCTGCATCTTTCATCCTATCTTCATTTGAACAATTGGCGCCAATTAGAGAGTAGATTTCCTACGGTATTAGCTCAATTCTGTCTGGTTTCATACGTAGATTAGTATCTACGTATCATCTACGTGTGATGTAGCTATTGTCTAGATTGGATTAACAACTTATATGAGGAAGCGATGTCATTCCATTGGAAACAAAGGTTAGTTGTAATACGGACCTAAACCTAGTGAGATGAGCAACTTGAGTTCAAGAATTATTGATCCAGTAGGAAATAGTCAGTCAGTTAGACTCTATCATTTGGAAATCAATAGAGTTACAATTCCACAACTAGAAGGTAAAATGTCTAGTACAAAATACACTCCTCCAAAGGATAGTATAACTGAAGGATTTGCAAATGTTGAAAGCAAAGGACGAAAAGTTCGAGCTGAGTTTCAAATTAGCTTCAAAGTACCTGTAAGATATTATGAAGGTGATGAGGCAAAGAAACAATACTACATGAGTACCGAGAAAGGAAATATCCTGATTGATTTAACTGCCAAGATAATCGAAGTTCGGGGATCGGAACGTTTAGCTAGAAGATTTCGTAGATTCATCTACAGTGAATTTTCAGAGCTTGCTCCAAGTATTGAATCAGTAGATCTAGTGGCATTGAAAAGTGCACAGAAATTTTATGATGCAATCATTAAGGCAAGTGAAGTAAAATCAAAGAAGGATACCAACATCAATTATGTTGTATACTCCAATGTAGAAGCACAGAGTCTTAAACGCGCAAGCTTCAGAGGAGAATCTCTCCAACACAAGAGAGAGGTCACTGTGTATGGTACTATGCACCAAGGAACAATCTCAATGTTCAGTGGTCAGCTAATCTTTCCCAGCAATGCTAAACTAAAGACTTCAGTGAACTGTGAGAATGGATCACTTCTCATATTCAGAACCGAAGATGGAATCCTCGAGAAAGACCTACGTTGGATTATTGATGAGATGATAAAGGCAGCTAGTGAGTAACAGGTTAATTCGGGCGAGACCCTTCTCACCCGATTCATCTCACTTTTTACATCCAGTCCTTAGCATGTCTCTTGATTGCAATAATGGTACGTGTATTTTCTATGTACCATCTTGTTTTGTCTCTAAAGATTGGCCAAAATTCAAAGAAACTCTGTGGGTCTTCGGTTTCAATTAAGAGAAATCCACTCCAATCAGAACCCCAAGCATGTTTGTAATCGCCTATCAATTTGAGATGTTCTGGCCAGCTTCCCTTTCCAAATTCATCCCAAAATTCTTTGGCTTTACCCGCTTGCTCAGGTGTCATTAGTTGAAACCGATAGAAAACAATGAACCCATAGGTCATCAGTGTTTCACCAACTAATGCGAGTGGTTCTCGTGGATAAAAACGTTGGGAGCTACCATAATATGTCGGTGGATTAAAAAAGTCTGGAATTTAGGATTCTGATGAGGGATATGCCTCCAGATACTGACGATATTGTACGTAGGGATTACCAGCATGGACGAGTAGCCTATGCATTTCAGTGGAATTTATCTCACCATATTGCTTTAGGGAATTCGACCGGTGACTTGGCTTCTCTCTGGGCTCATCTTAAGACAATCCAAGTAGGTGAGATTCCAGAGGTTCTATTCTCTGATCCTTTTTACACACGTGCATCTCGACTTCGTTTGACTAACATGCCAAAAGCTGCTAAGGTTGGATTTCGCAAGAGGTTAATTCGTTCTGGGGTAATAACTCAGAATGTCGAAGATGATCTTGTCCAGAAATTGAGAGAATACCATAGGAATCGAAATGACCTTAGTTATTCTTCAGATCATGGAATACTCCAAGAGTTTCTCGTCCATGATCCTCTCACCCTAGCTATTGAAGTTCCAGTTTGGTCAGAGCGATATAAGATCACAGGTCATATCGATTTGATACGTTATGTTGATGGTTGCATACAAATTTCTGACTATAAACCTGGTACGCTTGAATCCACTAAACGTCGCTTTCTTGATTCAATGCCTCAAGTTGCTGCATATGGTGAAATGATGGCGTTACATCTTGCAGGGACGTTGCGCGTGGCTCTTGAAGCACCACTTCTTCCTAAGATTAGATGCTGTATCTTTGATACCCATTCTTGTTGGGAATTTGGAGCACAGATGTTTGTCCAATTGCAAGAGACTGGCAAAATCCAGGATTTCTAAGTCTGTCCATTAACTAGCACTGTCATTTTCACATCTTCATCAACTGTAGGTGTTTCAGTAGCAACACCACTCCATTTCAGTTGAAGGGTAGGTCTCTCTGATACTAGACCTTCTCGTACTCTCGAGAAGTAGTTCTCCGTCATAACACCGAAATTTCCTAGAGCTGCATCAACTGGTACCCAACCCTTTCGTTCAAGGAAGACTTCTGCCCAGGCATGAGGTTCTGGTTCATTTACTCCCCCTCTATAATAGTGACCCACTACTCTCCGTGCTGGAATCTTAACTGCTCTAAGCAACGCAATAAATAGATCTGCATGTTCATCGCAATCTCCCTCTTTTTCACGTACAGTACGTGCTGCTCCGATTCTCTCGTCCAGATGGGTCTTCAGTTTCACACTTTCTCGAACAATGTTATATGCAAGTCTAGCATAAGACTCGTCATCGCCAGTTCGTTCTGCTATCTTACCCGACATCTCCTGGATGATGTCATCATCGATTTCCCAATATCTTTGAAGTCCAGTATATGTTCCTCGATTTCGACTGATAGTTTCCTGTGAAGTTATCTGTGATTCCATTAGCCAATCTCTGGTTGTGGTATCAATTCTGAGTATGACGGTAGGAGAGAAGCTTTCACCTGGATTAATCTCTGGAACTTTGATGATTGCTACCATATTCTTCTCTGCTCGTTCTTTAACTCTAGCAGGGGGGAAGACATCTATCATCTCAACAAATTGGTTATCCATATCAGTGAATAGATGCCAAGTCATTACTCCGTTTTTCAGCTTAGATGAGCCTCTATTGTGAATATCTGCTTGCATCTCTATTCGTAGGCGCATCTTACTTCCTCTTTCCTATTCAAAAATACTCGGAGCTTTCACCGAATAGATTTATCTGTTGTAGACTCTATCATTCCTTTGTCCATCTAGGATATGTTACGCGAGGTTATCTCATGGCAAAAGATCCTGACAAAGATGAATTTGATAAAGCAGATGGCAAGGGAGTCGTAGACGGACTCCTAACTGAACTTGGCGTAGATGACGAGATGCGAACTGAACTTATCGAATCTGGTCGTATGTCGAGTGATGTAATGCGTGTGGAATCTGCTGACCAAGTTCGCCGACGTATGGAAGTCGAAACGAGTATTGAACGACTTCGTGATAATCTCTCTTTACTTGAACGTAACATTCTTACTGTCGATAGTACGATTGATAGGATTGAGAGAGATCTTGTCCCAGTTGTTTTATCATTCCTCGTTGGTCTGAAAGGTAACCTTGTAAGTATGAGAGGGGACATTATTTCCTTAAGTAAACGGAAAGCAAAAACCAATCTCCAATCAACATTCATCGATTCTGTTGTCAAAGAAATCGTCGATAAAGAATTCACCCGCGTTGAGGACTCACTTACTTCTGGCATGTCTACTCCAATTCTTGAGAAGATGAGAGATATTACAGAAGGTATGAAGGAGTCGATGAAGTTGACCCTCGAAGAGCTTGCAGCTCTAAAGGGTAGCGTGGATGACTACACCCAACGATCAACAACAGAGATTGAACTCCTATCAACTAAAGTTGGAATGAAACCTAAAATTGAGGTTCCAAAAGAGGTTGAGGAACGGATAAAGAAGTACGAAGTTGAAGTCGATCAACTAAAGCATGAAGTTGGATTGGAGAAGCAGAAACTAGAGAATCGCCTAAAAGAGAATGAAGAGTTACGTCGAAATGTTGCTGAACTCAAGGTACGAAATGACGATCTTGAGGAAACGCTTATGGAAATTCAAGCTGCTCCTAAAGTTGATCAAGACGTGCTAATAGAACTTCGTCAGAAAGTCAAAACACTTGAAACCACCAACGAGCTCCAAGAAGAAAGAATCAAAGAAGCTGATGCAAGACTCGAAGCTGCTGAATTGAAGGCAACTGAATATCATGGAGATATCTCACGAAAAGAAGTTAAAATCGGAGATCTTCAGACCAAGATACGTCAGTTGGAAGAAGAAATCGGTTCTTCTGGTACTAGATTAGCTGAAATGGATGAACTTCGTTCACGTCTTCGTTCTTTCGAATCTGGCGATAAAGCCCGTGAACTTGAACGAATCAAGACTGAACTTGAGCGAGCTCAAGCCAATCTTGAACGGATGACAGAGGATTTCGAAGCAAACAAGGAGAAACTCACACATTCTGAAGAAACTATTGAAGGCTATATGGGTCTCATGCAGAGTACAGAGAAGACCAAGGCATTTCTAATGGTTGAAGATAATGGTGAGATGTCAATCAGAGAGATTGCACGAGCCCTTGGAGTTGCCCCTGCTATAGTGATGAAATGGGCAGAAGAATTCCAAGCTCTTGGTATTGCTTGGGTCGTCGATGGCACAACTCTTGTTCATCGAGATAGTATGAAAAAGTAATGAATCCGGTCTATTCTACTCTCTGGACTTTATTCATGAATTGAACGACTTCAAGTAAGTTATCAATTTTCATTGCATTGCTATAGAGCTTTTTGAGTTCGCGATTATTTGAACCCCCATAATGTATATACTGCCTCACTGCAGGACTAAGTACATACTTGAGATATTTTGTTCTTAGTGCTTCTAATGCATCGATTAGTTTCGCGTCCAGCTGCCCAGATTCTAGCTCCCTTTTTACAGTGTATAGATGACTGCAGCAATCATCTCTACCTGTAATTCCTAATTCCTTAACGCTTAATGTCTTCTCTGCGAGTTTGATATAATTATCTTCAGCTTTGTAATAATCTTTCAAGGCAAGAAACTTTGTTTCTGCACACTTATCCAAGAAGGTCTTGCCTAGATCTGCTGCAACATCGAATAGATTTCCTATTCTCTCAATCTCCTTACGATTAGACATCAAGTAATCGTTCAATCATTGTATTGTTTGCTTTTAATGACTTCTCTATCAAAATGATTGCGTAACCGTAAGAGCGATAAGATTCACTTTGAATGATATTATTGCGATGAGAGAGGCAGTCCTTTATTCCAATCTGAAGTCTGGTATTCGCTGTGATCTATGTGCACGAAGATGCGTGCTTCACGATGGTGACACAGGTATTTGTAGAGTTCGTCATGTAAAAGATGGAAAATTGTATACTTCTGTCTATGGTCTTATAGATGGAATGGCTGCGGATCCAATTGAAAAGAAACCACTCTTTCATTTTGCACCAGGTAGTAATGCGTTCTCTATCAGTACTTCTTCGTGCAATTTTCGTTGTCAATTTTGTTTGAATTATCACTCAGCTCACCGAGAGACCCCTGTTGGCAAATGGATGACACCTAACGACATTATCCGAATAGCAGAGCAATCCGAGTGCCAAGGTATTACTTACACTTACACAGAGCCTACTATCTTCATGGAGTTCGCTCACGATACAGCTGAACTTGCTCATAAGAAAGGAATGTACAATACATTTGTGACAAATGGCTATATGACACCTGAAGCAGTCGATTACATTGCACCGTTTCTTGATGCTGCTTCTGTAAATTTCAAGGGAAGTGGGAACAAGAAATTCTATAATGAATTAATGTCAGTTCCTAAAGTGGATCCCATTTTCAACTGCATGAAACGGATGAATGAGAAAGGAATTTTGATAGAAATCACTAATCTGATTATCCCTGAGGTGGGCGATCATCCTGAGGATACTCAAAGCCTTGCGAAGTGGGTCGCAGAAAATCTAGGTTCACGAACTCCGTTTCACATAACAGCATTCTCTCCAACTTACAAGCTTACGAATATACCCAGAACACCTGTAAGTTTGTTAGAAGAACATCTCAAGATTGCTAAAGAAGCTGGACTCGAGTTTGTCTATTCAGGAAATATCGCTGGACATGACTACGAAAACACCTATTGTCCAAACTGTGGCTTCAAAGCTGTAGAACGATATTCTGTTTTTCTAAAATCGAATAATTTGAATGAGGAAGGCCGGTGTCCAAAATGCAACACCGACCTAAACATGTCTGGAGTGAAATGGATGGTACTTGGAAAAGGCAAATCCCGGTTCTTCTGAGGTGACATAATGCAAGTAGCTGATGTAGTCTGGAACCTTAGGGATGATGATACTTTTGAATCTGGATTAAGGATATGGCGAGAAGATGATCCAAAACCTGGATTCCTACCCCTTCCACCTGGTAAGAAGATCTCGTGGGAATTACGTGGGCCCAAAAGATGCGTAGGGAGTATAAATGAATCGGGAAAACTTGTAGCTTGTCCTGAGAATTCCATTATTCTAAATAGCGGACAAAAGTGTGGACCCTGTTCTGCAGTTGATATTGCAGACCCTTGTATTCGATGTGACGGTCGTAGATGTGATGCGGTAGATGCGAGAAGATTACAATGCGAAGCTACGGATTATGTTGTGTATGCAGTCATCTTCAATGACAGAACTTTGAAAGTAGGAGTATCATCAAAAGGTCGTGCACTCATTAGGTGGGTTGAACAAGGGGCTGATTATGCTGGTGTTTTACGGGAGATAAAAGGCGGACGAACAGCACGTCGAGTAGAGGATAGGATAGGACGATTGCAGGGAATCTCCAAACAGGTTCGAACTGAACGGAAGACCCGTGCTCTGATGGAGGAGCTCAATATTGATGATGCATTAACACTAGTACGAGAGTTCACTGAGCGAGCAAGTCATCTTGAACTAAATTCTGAAATCGAACTCAAAAATCTCGCTAAATATTACACACTTGAGAAGATGAAGACTCGTCCTACTGTCTGGAGAAAACGGTCTCAACCCATTGATGGACGAACAATAGTAGGAACAGTAGAAGGAATGAAAGGGTCCCTTATGGTAACATCAATTGATTCATCGTTACTTATCATTGATCTGAAGCAAATTATTGGTTATTATATAAATCAAGATTCAGATATTACTATGGTAACACAAACTGGGCTCATGGATTTCCTCTGATAACTTATTTAGGGTGATGTTACAGAGAGGAATCTAATGACTAATAGTGTGGAGGAGAAACCAGAGGTCCGCTACCTCTCCGTTGTACGTAAAGAAGGCGGAGAACCAATAATTGGCATCCCCTATCGTGAGATGAGTGTAGATCCTGACCTCATTGCTTCCTTTGTACTTGCAGTCATTATTTTTGAAAACCGACAGATGAAGAATTTTACCAAAGAAGGATATGTTGTAGTAATCGAAGAAGGCGAGTATACTGTTGGGTTACTAATTGTTGACCGCGTAGATGATGATACTCCATATAGAGAGGCATTAAAACGAGTAATTATCGAATTTGAAAGTACCTATGAAAATCAGATGATTGCGTGGAAGGGTGATATCCGTCCATTCAGGGAATTTGCTTTGAATATTCTTCAGATTTATCCATATCGAAAATTCAGTCTAAATATGATACCGCGTCTTTTGACGAAAACTGATGCAACACCAGACTATCAGGCACAGATTCCATGGAGTGTTGGTCAGACAGATGTAAAGATACAGACTGTTCTTGGTTATATCAATGGGAAACGATCAATTGATGAGATACTTCAACAATCATCATTTGAAGATTCAGAGATTCTTGCTATTCTCTCAATGCTTGATAGATACAAGTGGATTACACTTACACGCAAATTGGAAAATGCTTCTATTCTAGTTAAGATAATGGATCCACCCATGTTTCTTGTAGGTGTGTATGGTGAGCAGTTATCTAGCATTATGGAACAATGTGATGGTAAGAAGACCCTTACAGAGATTTGTGAAGCATTACCATATAATGTAGAAGCTGTCAAACTTGTAGCAAAGAATCTTATTGATGCTGGTGTTCTCGGATTCTCAGACACTAAGACGGAGGTTGAGCAATAATGACATTGGATGTTTCTAAAGTCCGATATATTTCACTCATCCGGATGGAGGGCGGAGAGTCGGTTTTGAACATCCCCTATGCAGAACTCACGGTTGATCCTGATCTAATTGCAGGATTTGTTACAGCTGTAATTATATTTGCTAAGACTCCAATTAGGACAATCCGAAAGGCATCTTATGACATTCTCATCCAAGTGGGTAAAAGCGTTCTAGTGTTACTTGTGGTTGATCCTGTTCCTGATGAAGGTCCCTACAGAGAGAAGCTTCAACGAATTTTAGATGAGGTGGAAAGTCTACACGGAGAAAAATTGCGTCACTTTGAAGGTGATGTTCGAAGGTTCCGTGAATTTGCTTTAACTATCATCAAAGAATTTCCATTCCAATCTGCGGATCTGAACATGATTCCGGTTAGTAAGAAAAATGGTGTGAAGATTCCTTTTAGGGTAGGCAAGGTCGACCATGATTTGGAGCAGGTTGAGTCATTTATCAATGGTAAACGATCTGTCGCAGAGATTATGGATTTGATGGGGCTTACAGATGAAGAAGTCTTGGCTCTGATATCCATACTATCCCGGTATAAATGGATTGAATTCAAAGATAGATTAATTGGGAACGATGTGCTAGTTCGATCTACTTGTTCTCCCATTGTCCTTGATTCATTAAGAGGTCAATATGCGAAGGCACTAGATGATTTACTAGCTAAAGTGGATGGGAGTACTTCAATCAATGAAATAATAGAAAGCCTTCATTATGATAAGAATGCTATGATATTCTTAATCAACAAACTTGTTGATGTCGGATGTCTTAAAGCAATTAATCAATCCTAAAGGATTCTATCGTGTCCTGGAATTCCTACAACATCACTTCTGCATTGCTTACAATGAGTGAATTGGTGAATGTATCTTGAGGCTGCCAAACGAGCACTATCAAGCTCTTGTCGTGTTGGTAATCTAAGGTGACTATTAGTTATTGTCAATACTAATGGGACAATATTATGGAGTATTACCCCTAAATCAGAAATTTGCTTTGCTAGGTCTTCCATTTCATTCGCATTGATATCTGGTAATAGGATAGAATTTACCTTTACTGTTAATCCTAATGAAACAGATTTTCTAATCCCTGCGAATTGCCTAGCAATAATGGTCTGAGCCATCTCTTTACCTCTCAACATCTTTTTCTCGATTCGCAGCCATTCGTATAATCTCATTGATACTTCAGGATTAATTGCACTCATTGAAACTGAAATTGAATCTACACCAAGTCCCATCAATCTGAATGCATACTCTTCAAGAAGAATTCCATTGGTGCTCAGACAAAAGTGTACCTCTTTGTTTTCCTCCCTAATTCCTTCTAATGTTTGGAATGTTGCCTCATTTGCAAGTGGCTCTCCTGGTCCTGAGATTGCCACAATTTTCAGTTCTGGATTTTTATCTAATTCATCAAGGGTTCTAGAAATTGCTTCTTGAGGTTTCATTAGAGACATAGCATAACCGGGTTTTGAGGTATGGCATGCACTCCCTATTGTATGATC
This sequence comes from Candidatus Thorarchaeota archaeon MP8T_1, assembly GCA_002825465.1. The sequence goes on along the minus strand of PJER01000001.1, from coordinate 18,631 downwards.
ACAAAAGATGCATTTCACATTGCAACCCTGAGCAACAGGAAGATGAATTCTAGTCCATAGATATTTTCTTGAAACTGAAAAGCACGGATGATGTGTGAAGGGGTATTGATTGAGAATTGACATATCCATCATACATTTTCGTGGAGGATTTTTCTAGCCTCTCTAGCTGTTTTCTTGGCATCACTGAATATTAATCCAAGTGCTGCATTCTCTGGTGCAGTCACTGTAAGAAGATAGTCAAGTGAAATATTGATGACTAGAGTTGTACCAAGATCCCCCTGAATGATAATTGATTTGAGATCTCCCTGTTTTAGTTCCTTTACAGTCTGCTCACCTGCAGCATGGATTCCTGCAACCATTGCTGCTACTGACACTTCTTCAGTCCCTGCATGGAAATGACTAACAAGAGGAAGTCCTTCGACAGAAAAAATTGCGGCTCCTAAAATTGGTGATTTATTTGATAATTCCTTCAGGATCATCATCAGATGCTCTTGTAATTTCATGGCGCTTCCTGTTTCCAACTAAAATCCCTCTAGTTATTATGTCTGTCAGACTTGTGTTCAGAAGCGGAAGTCATTGATAAAGCTTGGCAAGATGGGTTCGTTTATTGATTCTAGCCAATTAGACGCACTGATGTGATAGTGTCACTATGAAGTGCGGCTGCTGGAAGCTTCATGACTCGAAGAACATTATCAGCTTCCTGCACTAATCCTGCTTCTTTGAGCATTTCTACATATTCACATCCTGTAGAGATGATTACTCCTTTAACTGGCTTATTTTCACGCATCGATTCTAAGAGTTCTTTTGCAGAATACAGTTTGCATTTCAATTGCAAGTCTTTGTGCTTCTCCAAATGAGATATCCCCTTTTTTGCAATTCCTCGATTCTCTTTCTGCTCTACTGTATATGCCTTCCTTTTGTACATCATCTTAAGTCGAGAAAGACCTCTTTCAATCACTTCTTGAGAATTCAAAGTCTTTGAATAATCAATGACAGAACTCTTAGGAGTTGTTGTAACCAACCATGCTGTTCCAAAATCTGCTTGATACCTCATAGCCTTCAATATCTCTGATTCGCTTAGAAGAGTTAAAGCTCTATATCCTTTGTATTCAACAGAAATGGTCCAATCTGGGTCCGTATGATGTACCATTAGATCTGGTGTCAGACCTTCGCCTGTAGATGGAACTGAAGTAGAAACGTCTGGGAAAAGATGCATGATTAATGCAGTAAAGGCTTCATGAAATATATTATGACGAAGGTTTCTAGCCTCTTGGGGATGGCGTAAGCCTGCATCTCGATATAGGAGTGGCATCTCAACCTTTTGACCTGTCTTTACTCTTACTTCATTCTTGGTCGTCATTCTTCCTTTAGATTGATTGCTCTTGACCATTCTCACTGCAGCTTCATATCCAATTAGGTCGAAGACAACTGATCCCAGACCCGCTTTTTTCAGAGTTTTATCTTCCTTAATCCTTCTTTTTGCTTCTTCATATGCCCAGTCGATGATTTGTTGAGCATCATTTCCTAAAAGAGAAATTATTGCTTTTAATTTGTCATTTAGAGTATACTTCTTCACATGGTTTTTTACGGCAGAACCTACATCGACAGGAGGTGACAATTTTTAACTCACTCATCTATTTAGGAAATTAACCCCTTCTAAGTATATCCTTAGTAAGTGTTACTTCATCACTATCTTCATTGACTTTCACGAGATCTGCGTTAGCTAAATCATACACTGCTTTCCTTACAACTGCTGGTTGAATTCCGCTGCTTCCTGCAATATGCTTTCGAGTGATTGCGGTCTTCACATCATGAAGTTGATACAGGATTCTAGCATGTGGTTTACCATAGAAAACTGTTTCAATCAATGTAATGTAAATTGCAAGTAAGTCGCTTAAGTCGACCTTTTCTTGCAATGCTTCTTTTTCTGCAGAGGCTTCTCTATAGAGTTCGGATACTCGTGAGAGTTGCTCATTGATCTCTTCCATTTCTTTCTTGAGTGCATCACGCTCTTCACGTATTGCATCAACAGCTTCTGTCTTTGCTGACTCTGCTTCCTCTGCTTTTGCAGATGCGCTCTCAAGTTCAGCCTTCACCATAGTAAGCTCGGTTTCTGCTACATCCCGTGTTTGCTTGATTTTCTCAAGTTCACTCTCGAGCTCTTTGGTCTTTTCTTCTGCTGCCCAAGATTTCTCTTCGGCTTCTCGTTTCGCAGTACGAAGCTCTTCACCTTCAGATTCGACTTTTTCATATTCATCTAAAAGTAAAACGACGCTGTCCTTGACATCGTCTAATTTCTTGATCATCTTCTCCCTATCGGTCATAGAGACACTCCTCGACTCTTACAAAGTAAACATGTCTTATATGAGTTTCACATTTACATCTGAAGATTTCCTCTTAAGGTAGTTGATATACATATCTTTCAGTTCTGCTAGTGGAAGCCCAAATGCCTTGAATGCCTCAAGTTCTCCCTTTCGCTTCTGTTTAAGCATTATTTCGTTCTGTCTCTTCAGAATTGGATCTTCACTTATTGCTGGTATGTTTCTGTTCTGTTGAGCACATTTCAGGTCTGACTTGCTCATAGCTTCAAGAGAGTGTTCGATATCTTTTAACAGACCATTTCTCCCCCAGAAATCATCCGTGGTGAGACCTACAAGCCTTGCCTCTGGAGTTGCGAGACCCTTGATGTTTGCTAATTCTATGGAGTTACTCTTAATCGTCGAGAATATTCTTAGAGACCATGGTGACATGTCAACGAGGATAAGTATTGGAATCTCCTCATCTGCAAGTTTCCTAATCCAGGCTCTCATGTTTCTTCCTGGTTGTCCAAAGAGTGAACCTACTCCTATCTTGAGGCTCTCTGGCAATCCCAGTTCAATAAGATTCCTCGACATTGCTTCTTTCTCAACGAAGATTGCTGCATCGATATTGATATCATGGATCTTTACATCGAATGGTCTGCTTGAAATAAACCATCCATATTCTCCTGCAGCATTACAATTGAGACGTTTTCCTGAGAGGTCGGAAAGAGTGAGATCACCATAAAATGTGCCTTTAGGAGAAGACACGACTCCTAATTCTTCCCTGGGAACTGAAGAACCACCATGTCGTATCACGCGCTCGCAGAGATTTATCATCCGATTTGTTTCAGTCTGATCTGTAATCTTCAGGATTTCTTGTACTTTTTTCACTTTGTGCATGTAGTAAAAGTCACGTAGACTCATAGACATATTCTGTTCTAAGTGCTCCTTGAATCGAGACAGACCGTACACAAGTCCTGCTATGGTCTTTGCACTTTCCACTTTTCTCCCATCTATAAATGATGGAGATTCATCTATGGGTACATATCCTTCTTCTTGAGAATATTCTACATTCTTCTTTGAAGATCCATAGTACCCTATCTCAGGGAATACTCCATCTTCAATTGTATCAGATAATGTTTCAAGAATGGTATCAATGATACTGACAACATCATTTGATGTCACTTGTGGGGGTTGATTAATCATTAGGATGAACCTCCCTGTTGTCCCAGTAGTTTCTCTAGATTTACCTCTCTCCCTGTAGCAGAAGTCAGAGTTTCAGCTGTGAATTGGTAATATGCATTCAGCTTGGATTCTCTCTTACGATGAATTTGAGCACGATTCTGTTTCTTGAGTTTTTTACTGAGTTCTCGAAGACAATCCTTGAATCCGAGTTCTATCTCCTTTCTCACCTCATCCACATCTGCAATGTATTCCTTGCCAATTGTTTTGTAGGGGATCTTTGTTGAACAGATATGCATCATGAATGTCAAGGGGTTCTCTTGTTTTAGACCATAACTCTTCAGTTTGAGGTCTCTGACAACACGGTATGACACATCGGATCTCTCATCGTAAAGTAGTGGTATTCTGTTTGCAAATCGAATCAAGTTTGTGCCTTGTGAGAGTTCTCCTCCGTATGCGACTCCTGTTTCAACAATAAACGCATGTCCTTCGTAGACACTAGGAGCCCTCTGGCGGAAGACAATAAAATTTGGAGAAAGACGTCGCACACCTGCTTGGAGCACATCTGGACCAACAGGTGATAGTGTCTTGGCTGATGGAGGTAAGAATTTGTCATATTTCTCCACAGCATTCATCATTCTAACTAATTCCTCCTGTTCAAGTGAATCCGGAGATCTCTCTGGATCTATTCCAACAAATGATAGAAAATCGTCTGCAATTGAATTTCCAACTCTCTGGAATGAACCTGTAAGAAACGACTTCATAGACCGTTTTCGAGTAGAAGCAATCATACTCTTGAGCATCTCAACATCGATTCCTTTTGGATGCGGTTGAGATTCGATTGAAGGTTTAGGTACAACTTCGATGACTCTATCATACCGAATAATCTCTTCATCGGGAGTTTCAAAGAGGAGGGATGCATAGGGAACGATGATAGCAGTATGAGCAATATAATCGATGATTCTGCGTTTACTTCTTATCCAATCGCCCTGAAGCCAGAATGATATCATAGTTCCATGTTCTTTCTCAGATTTCGGAATCTTTTCTTCTTCGATGATGATTGGATTGTTGTTTTCAATATCCAATCTCATCTTCATTCGATATCCATAGTTTACTCCTTTCTGGCCAGTAACTATCTCAATTGGTCTCTGGGTTGTCACTTGACCATAGAGTAAAGCAAGACTACCTCCTAATCCAAAAGTACCTCTACTCTGCCTATGCATGAACTTCGTCCCTGTTAGCATTTTTCCGAGAAGGAGGTGAATTGTTTCCTTTGATATCCCTGTCCCATTATCCTTTACAATCAATTCGAATGTTTCAGGTCCTTGGCTTAGCATATCCGTTCCTGAGGTCTCCTTTTCACGAGTAAGAAGAACTGTCACTTCAGGGAGTATCTGAGCATCCTCGCATGCATCAAGACTATTCTCAACTAATTCTCTGACTGCAACATAAAGCGACCTGGCTGGATTGTCAAACCCCGCGATTGCTCTATTTCTGTAAAACCACGCAGAGACTGATAATTCAACAATATCTTGATTGTAATTTTGAGGTGTAAGCATGAAATGGCCTCCAGGCTGACCTGTTAGACCAGAGTATTATCCTGCTATGAAGCGTGGTATTATCTCAGCTACATTACATAGCCATAATTATAGGGAGCACGACATATGATATGATTAACATCGAAATTAGAGCAATAGTGAGGGTAATCCAAACGGGTACACTCCAATCCTTTATAGTCGCTCCATCGAATGGTTGAATTGGAATCATATTGAACAATCCTAAGACAGCATTAATGAGAATTCCATATTGAACTAAGAAAATCAGATTGCCTAAAGCAGGTCCTGATAATGAACCAATTGCAAATATTGCAACCATAACCAATGCTGATGCAAAAATGAAATTGCTCAGTGGTCCAGCAAGGTTTGCCTTAGCGTCATGTTCTCTATTTGATGTTCCACTTGTATAGACTGTTCCAGTTCCAAAAATTGGTATTGAAAACACGATGGCTATAGCAGATAGGTAGTATCCCATCGGAGTCATTCTGAATTCTGACCACATTCCATAGTGCTGTGCTGTGAATTTGTGGGCTAACTCATGACCAATGAAAGAGAATAGGAAAATCAAAATCATTCCAACTGGTACCCACCAATAGGGGCTCAAAATATAGTATGCAAATCTCTGCAATGCAATTACAATTCCACCGAATTGTCCCATATTTGATATTGCAACTAGCGAAACCAAAATGCATGCAATCAGCAGATCTCGAATTTCCGTACTAGAAAACCGTTTTCTACTTCTTCTTACTGGTCTACGTTTTTGATTTCGTCTTGGAATAACATGCGACCAGGTCTGATTATCCTCATATTCATCAGATTCAACCGATCTAGATGCTTTCCTTTTTGCATCTTCACGAACTTGATGCATTGCGGGACATCCGTGCCCCTCAGGTAGTCTGTGGTCTCCGCAGTACACACCTTTGCAATATGGGCATATGAAGCAGAGATCTTCTTTGCCACAGAGAGAGCACGTTGTCATAGATATACCAGCCTAGTTATTCAACTATTTTAATCTGAGGGGTTATATTCGTATTCCTAGCGGATACTTTGTATTATGCTCATTACACTGATGGAAAAGTCTTAAGTGGAAGAAAATGCGTGCCCGGTCTAGCCGGGAATCACGGAGAGTAATCACGTGGACTATGACGTAGCTATTGTAGGGAGTGGACCTGCTGGAATTTTCTGCGCTCTAGAATTAATACAAAACAAACCCGATCTCAAAGTGATTATTATCGAACGTGGGAAGAGTATCGAACGTCGTAACTGTCCAAATTCTGATGCTGCCCCTGGATGCAAGAAATGTAATCCTTGTGATATGCTTGCTGGGTGGGGTGGTGCAGGTTCATTCTCTGATGGCAAATTATCAATATCAACACAGGTTGGCGGTTGGCTGTATGAGTTCATTGGAAACAAGAAACTCATGGAATTAGAACAATATGTTGATGGAAAATATCTTCACTATGGTGCGCCATCGAAAGTTTATGGATTCCAAGATGATGTGGTAGAAGAGTTCTCGCAAAAAGCAGCTCTGATAGGAATGGAATTGATCCCCCAAAAGATCCGACATATGGGTCGAGAGGGCTGTATCGATGTTATGGGGAGAATGTATGAAGAAGTCTCAAAGCATGCAACGATAAAATTCAAGACTGAGGCTAAGGATATCCAAGTGAATGGACATGCTGTTGAAGGGTTGGTTACAAACGGTGGAGATACAATTTCAGCCAAATATGTTGTTGCAGCACCCGGAAGAGTCGGAAATGAGTGGCTATCAAAACAAGCTGAACGATTGAACTTGCATCGAGAGAACAGCTATGTGGACATAGGTGTACGAGTTGAGATTCCTGAACCAGTGATGCGTGATATTGCAAAGACTCTCTATGAACCAAAATTAATATACTACTCCAAGCAGTTCGATGACAAAGTTCGTCTATTCTGTTTTAATCCCGGTGGAGTTGTGACCACTGAGTACTATGATGATGTTCTCACAGTAAATGGACAATCCTTTGTGAATGATAAGACTGCTAACACTAATTTTGCTCTCCTCGTTTCAACTCGATTTACTGCTCCTTTCAAAGAGCCAATTAGATATGGTCAATCAGTAGCAGGTCTAGCAAATATGCTGGGTGATGGTGTTATTGTACAGAGACTAGCAGATTTACGAAGAGGAAAACGAAGTACAAAGGAAAGAATTGCTCGAAGTCCTGTCAAACCAACATTACGGAGTGCTTCTCCTGGAGATCTAAGTTTTGCTTTACCATACAGACATCTTAGTTCTATTCTAGAAATGCTTGATGCTTTGGATACGCTATGTCCTGGCGTTGCGGGTGCTGGAACTCTGCTTTACGGAGTGGAGGTCAAATTCTATAGTTCGCGACTCAGATTAAACCAGAACTTGGAAACAGAAGTGACAAATCTCTATGCTGCTGGTGATGGGGCTGGAATTACTCGTGGTCTTATGCAGGCATCTGTTTCTGGTGTATTGATAGCTCGCGATATTCTACGAAAAGAAGGTCTAACTATCAATTAGTACAGTAACGACGCGATGTCAATATTTATAAACTAATATACCATTGGTACACTAGGTACTAATGTACTATTAGTACCATAGGTGCGAACTAGCACATGTACAGAAAGGAGCCCCGAACGAACAGGTGACTCATGGACGACTATTGTCGTCCTGGGGCTTCCCACTGGAGGTTATTTGAAATGATAGATGATGAGTTTGAGACAGTATTCCGTAGGCTCTTCGAATCTCTTATGAATTCGATGGGACAGATGCCTGGTGGTGAGACCACTATCAGATACTGGACCAGCTCAGGATTAACAAATCCAGGAATGCCCAGTATTCCTGAAAACGAAGTGGTCGATCAACCACAGGCTGAGATAATAGACCTCGATGATAAAGTTCTCTATTTGATAGAAGTTGGTCCTGAAGATGAACTCGTGGATGTGAAAGTTGAAAATAGAACACTCAAAGTATTCAATCAAGTAGAAGGAAAAGAGATAGAATTTGATCTTGAATTTGATGTTGATATTGGTCAATCCCGAAGCTCGTGTCGAAATGGGATTCTAGAGATACAGTTGAAGAAGACCGAGAAAGTTGAATCTTCCAATGAAGGTTATTTGAGAAATGAATAGTGGTGGTCAATGAGAATGAGTGAAGATACTATAAAGTTGAAAGTTGCTGCGGCGATGCCAAAGGACCAAGGCCGCAGTATAGTCCGATTAAATTCGGATGTTAGACAACACCTTGAGGTTCGGTCAGGGGATTTTGTTCTAATAAAAGGCACAAAAGAAACAGTAGCAATTTGTTGGCCAAGTCTGAAAGAGGACGAAGTTCTAGATATGATCAGAATGGACGGTCTCATCAGAACTAACTGTGGTGTAAAACTTGGTGAAATGGTTGAAGTCAGTAAGGTTGTTGTTTCTGATGCTAAACGCATAACTTTGGCTCCTAACCAGCCAGTTCGATTCAGACCTGGTGATGGTGACAGATTGAAACAGATGATATTGAATCGCCCCATCACAAAAGGAGATATTATACAGATAATGACTCCAGGAGGCGGCTTGCAATTAATGGCCACTCAAGTATCTCCTGGGAAATTCGGTAGAGTTACTCCCGAAACTCACATTGAGTTATCCAATGAACCTGTGAAGAAAGAAGATATCACAATACCCGATGTCACTTACGAGGATATTGGTGGTCTTGGCAAGGAACTCGTAAAGATTCGAGAAACGGTAGAGCTTCCTATGAAGTCTCCCGAACTCTTCAAACGACTTGGAATTACTCCTCCTAAAGGAGTACTCTTACATGGTCCTCCTGGTACTGGAAAGACGCTAATCGCGAAAGCTGTTGCGAACGAGTCCGGAGCATCATTCAAGGTTATCAATGGTCCAGAAATCATGTCTAAATTCTATGGTGAATCTGAACAAAAACTCCGCGAGACCTTCGAAGATGCAGAAAAGAATGCTCCAACTATAATATTCATTGATGAGTTAGATAGCATTGCCCCAAAACGCGCAGAAGTTACTGGTGAAGTCGAGAGACGTGTAGTAGCACAGTTGCTCTCTCTCATGGATGGATTAGCTGGACGTGGTCAGGTCATTGTCATCGGTGCAACAAACCGTGTTGATGACATTGATGAGGCACTTAGAAGGCCGGGTCGATTCGACCGTGAAATCGAAATTGGCGTACCTGATCAAAAGGGTCGACTAGAAATCCTTCAGATTCATACTCGATCTATGCCAATTGAAGAAAATGTTGATCTTGCAAAACTCGCAGCTATTACTCATGGGTTTGTAGGTGCTGATCTAGCAGCTCTAACAAGAGAGGCCGCAATGCAAGCCTTACGTCGAGCCTTACCTCATGTAGACCCAGAAACAGGTGATATCCCTGCAGACATCTTGACCGGTCTTTTTGTCACAAAAGAAGACTTTGATGCGGCACTGAACGACGTTTCACCTTCTGCTCTTAGAGAAGTATATGTTGAGAAACCCAATGTCCATTGGGATGATGTTGGTGGATTGACCAAGGTCAAATCTCAGCTAGAGGAAGCAGTCGAGGCGCCAATAAAACGACCTGAAGTCTTTCATGAAATGGGAATTCGAGCTCCCAAGGGAGTTCTTCTCTTCGGTCCACCTGGAACTGGTAAGACTCTACTTGCGAAGGCTGTTGCTACTGAGAGTGAAGCCAACTTCATTTCTATTAGAGGCCCGGAAATCTTCAATAAATACGTTGGAGAGTCTGAAAAAGCTATCAGAGAGATATTCAAGAAAGCAAGACAGACTGCACCATGTGTTCTCTTCTTTGACGAGATTGATGCTGTAATGGGCGCACGTGGACGTCAAGATGATACTGGAGTTAGTCAAAGAATTGTGAACCAGTTCCTTGCTGAGTTGGATGGAATGAAAACACTTCAAAATGTCCTAGTGATTGGAGCTACAAACAGAGCAGACATGCTTGATCCAGCAGTTCTTAGACCTGGTAGATTTGATGCAGTAATCTTTGTTCCACCTCCGGATGAACCAGCACGATTTGAGATATTTAAGGTTCATACAAAGAATATGCCATTAGCAAAAGATGTTGACTTGGAACGCCTCGCTCAAATGACAGATGGTTATTCTGGAGCTGATATTGAAGGTCTATGCAGGGAGGCTGCTATGACTGCTGTACGGGATGATTGGAAGGTCAAACCTGTAACAATGAAACACTTCGAGATTGCTCTCAGCGAAACTCGACCGAGTCTGTCACCTAAGGACTTGGAGCGTTTTGCTGCAATTGCTGAGAGTGTGAAGAAGCGGCAACCTCAGGAATCCAAAGTATTACCCGGCTATGTGTAGATACTCTCTAGGGACTAGGTTATTTCCTACCTAGTCCCATCTCTTTTTTCTTGTTCATTTTCGTTTCTCGTGAGTCTGATTACAATCACGATATACTTTTGAATCCCGTTTTCAGATTGTGATGCAATACCAGACATTGGAGACCTTGTAATGAGTGATTTCTATCCTGTTTCACCACTTGTTGCAATACCCAACACGAGCTACGGTGCTCAAGTTGGCGTTATGAACGAGATGTGGGCTGTCAGAGTAGTTCGAGGAAAAAAGATACTTGCGGAAAAAACTATGCCTGCACTCGAGTTGGATAATATCATCGGTATTGCTTACGGTCATATTCGAGTAGAAGGACTAAGTCGTCTTGCAGTTGCGAATATGTCTGGTAGATTAATGCAATTCGGTCGGAAGTATCAGACTGCAGGAATCTGCCCAAATTATGAGATTAATGACTTAGCCTACGAAGATGGAACAACAATAGGTGAACAATTGGCTGCATCATCTGGAAGTCCAACTGTAACGGACGTTGGTGAATCGGTCACTACTGAGTTGCCTGACATTCGTGTTGGAGAAATTCCTTCAATCCCAAAGATTTCTGAAGAATCCGCTTGGGCAAGTACGATAGAGGCGCAAGCATCTCTCATATGCGAGATATCTGCATATGCTGCTAATTTACCAGAAGGTCATCTTGATTTGATGTTCACAAAAGCCACAGATCAACTGATTCACTACTGGGTGACTTCCAATCCCGATGATTCCAATACTGCTCTGAGGAAATTTGGAGCGATGATACAGAGTTGCTCAAAAGAAAGCCAGATGCCAAAAACTGGAACAGGAACGGTGACAATTGAGACTGGAACCTGTGAGATTCTACGAATTTGTAGACAGCTCGATCCTGATGTAAACAAGATTCCAGCTGGATATCCATGTGCATTCCATGAAAAGATAGCAGCTAAATTATCTGAGCTGACTGGCGCTAGGGTTTCGGTAAATACATCATCCATAGGTTGTATTGTTGGTATGAGTTTGGAGTAGTTGTTTATCTACCCAATACCCTTAAATCGATTCACCCGTTTCAACTACAATTAGACGAGACCGCGTGGATTGTCTCGATTTAGGAGCTTGTAAAATTGGCTTATTTGACAATGCGTGAATATACGCGCTCAGGACCTGTGTGTCTGGGAGCGCTAATATTGATTGCTGGTGCGATTATCGCATTATTGCCATCTATAGGAGATGCATACATTTACTTCGGAGATGCTGCAACTCAACAACTATATGGTGCAATTATTGCAGTCGTAGGATTAATACTTATCATAATTGGGTTTGCTTGGACCAGGAAGAAACGTGATTCCGTCCTTGCACCGGTATCAACTAAAATGGATGATACACCACCTCCACCACCGCCACCGGACTAATCTTTTAAAATCAAAAATGAGCTCTTGGATTTTATTCCTCGAGCTCTTTCTCTCTTTATTTTTCATCAATTTTTGGTGTTTATTTGCATAATTCTCGAAGGTGTTTTATCCAGCAAATCCTAATATGCGACCACGACAGCTTTTGTTCAATACTGACTACAGTGTGGTGTATCTATTCAGATGAAGATAGTCCTTGAATATAGAAACAGCCAATTCCATGAATGCTCTGGCACACCTTCCACCCCCATCCACTTGACTGTGGATGATGCAGGGAAGAAACTCATTCTTGTTGTTCCATCAGGTGCAAGCATGATTGAGCGAAGAGCTGCTGAGAGAAACGCTCGTGGAGTTGAGAAGGTGGGTTTCCAGACAGCGAAGCATGGTCGTATAGGCCGTGGGTATGAACTCGTAATAGAAGGTCATGGCGGCGGACTTCCAGATCGTCTGCGACATTCACCTAGAGAAGTTTACTAGAACTGGGTTACATGGTTTCTAGTCTTGACCTTACTGAGTGTAGAAACAAGACTCAGTAATGTCGAATTGAGTAGGAGAAGATGTGACAATGTCTGATGAGAGAGTAAGAAAATGGATTGAGGAATCACGGAAGGATACTATTCGACAAACAGCTGGTGGTCAACACCTTATGGCTGCACAAGAAGCAGAACGTGCTGGTGATTTTGCTCGTATGGAACGAGAACTTGCTGCTGCTGGTAATGCGTTTCTGCAATCTGCAACTGAATATAGATCTTCTAAGAGTTACAAGAAAGCAGCTTTGAACATGTGTGATGCTGGAGATGTGTTCTCTGAGCTTTCAGATGCAACTAAAGCAATTAATGCATACCAACAAGGTGCTGAAGATCTTCTAGCTGCATCAGGAGAACACTTGATGTGGGGTGAAGATGCAGAGACTGGTAAAGGTACAGCTTTGGCTATGACTGCTTGTATGATCTATATCATGATTGGTAAAGAAGCTGATGGTTTCTATAAGGCGCGTGGCTTTGCAGCTGAAAATTCTTCTAAGATTAGAATGCCTGCAACAGTTCGACTGAGCCAGATTCCTCAGATGCTTGAGTCAGCTATTCAATCTCTTAATCTTGATGCTTTTGCAGAAGCTGAAAATGCTGCTGTTACGGAACTAAAAGCAGCGCTTTCAGGTGCAGGTAGTCCTGAATTCGCAAAATACGTCGACCGTGGTCTCGACATGGTTCGTGAGATTCTTCGAGGAAAGCTCAAAGTCCCAAAGATATCATCACATCTTAAGATTCCTATTGATCTCACTTTCACAGAGGATTTCCCAGTCACCATCACAATAAAGAACTCTGGTGATGGTGTTGCCACTAACCTGAAATTAGAATGGCATTTTGATGAAGGTCTCAATATTGTTTCTGGTGAACAAACTAAGAAGATTCCTACAGTCCCCGCTGGTGAAACTCTTGATGTCACAATTAAACTCAGATCCGCTGAGGCTCTTGGTGGAACAAGAGAATTCTCTGTAATTGTTAGAGGGACCTATCAGGACAAATTAAAGACGGAGTATAGTCTTCAAGCAGGTCCTGCTGTTCTCGCTCTTAAAGACTATAAAGAGAGTGAGAAGTTACTACATGATTCCAGTGTGACTGAAGGAAGGTTTGGTTTTCTCAAAGCCTCTATCGAAGAATCAGAATTTGAAGCAGAACCTCTTTTGAGAATTGTAGATGGACTAGCCACCTCAATAAAGCAAGCTAAGACAGATGTGGGAGAAGGTAATCTAGAGGTAGCAAAAGCTAGACTTTCGATTGCCAATAATATGATTGATCAGATAGATGGGCTACTTGGTGATGAAGCTCTTATCGAAAAAGTCACTAATGCAAAGCTTGCAGAAAAGAAAGCATACGCTCTTAGTAAGATTACACCAGTGTTTGATGAAGCTATTAATCTTGCTACAAAACAAGAATCAAAACTTGAATCAGAGTTACCTCTTGCCCTGAGTGAATGGGATGCTTCTGCTGAGAAGAAAAAGCGTATCCATGCTGCTGCAATAGTCATCAAGGATATTGCTGGTCAAGTGAAATCAAAATTGATTACACCAGAGCTGCAAACACTTGATTCCAGTATTACTGATATCGAATTAGAAGCAAACAAGATAGTGAACGATTCGCATCTCAAAGTGGGTGAACGTCCTACATCGCCAGAGAAAATCGAGATGGCTCTTGTTGTTGCTCGTTCTATTCGAAATGAGATTACACAGCTCATGGAGAAGAAAAAACTCGAACTCGAGTGAAATGGCAATATTGACTTCCAACTAGATGCAGAGAGAATTTTTGGTAATTTGTTTCTAGTATTTCAGTATTTCAAAAAACTGAAAAACTTAAATCATTTGGAATAGTACGTATAATTGAGGAGCAGCGATTGAGTTCTGACACGCTTCGTAAAGAATTTCTTACAACCATGGGGAAGACATATGCAACATATGGTTATCCCGAGTATTGTGGATGGATTGAAGGTCTCCTTCATCTTGAGAAGAAAAAGTGGTCACAGCAGACTATATCTGAACGATTAGGTGAATTGTTTCCTGATTCTAAATATCCTACTTCTGTACCCTCAGTTAGCCGAGCACTCAAAATACTTGAGGAATATGGGATAGTTGAGAAAAAGGGATCTCGAAAGACTGGATATCGATACTCAATAGTGACTTCAACGAATCTTGTGAATTCAATGGTTCAAAATCTGATTGCAATCAATGCTGACTTTATTGGAAAAATGGAACTCATCGCAGTGAAGAACAAGAAGAAAGATGCTGATTTGAACAGAGCAACTACTATTCAGATCAAGATGGCGGAACTTTGGAATCAAGCAATGTTACAGCTTCTAGATACTGCCTCCTCAAATCAAGGAGAGTGAAGTGTTGAGTAAGAAGTCAATGATAATAATTGGAGCTGGTCTTGCTGGTCTCTCAACTGGTTGTTATGCCCAGATGAATGGATATGAGAGTAAGATCTTTGAACATCATACAATTGCTGGCGGAGTCGCCGCAACTTGGAGTAGAAAAGATTACTTGATAGATGGGGGTATTCACTTCCTTATTTGTCATAGACCTGGTACTCCTATCTATAATGTCTATCGCGAGATTGGTGCAGTCGGTACATACGAGATTGAAGATATGGACAACTATATGCGGTTTGTGGATTCAGATGGAAAAACACTCGTTGAATTTACCGCAGATTTGGAGAAGCTTGAAAGAGACCTCATTGCGATTGCGCCAGATGATGTTGACGAGATTCGAAAACTCATCAAAGAAATTGCTTGGATGAAGGATTCTCCATTATTGACAGATTTGGGGATGAGTACAGCACCACCTGAGTTGCGAGGTCGTTTTGATACCTTGAAAGATATGTGGAATATGAGAGGGTTCATGAAATACTTCACAGGAAAATATTCCAAGACTGCGGCTGGATTCTCTGAACATCTGAAGACACCGATACTTCGAACAATCATTGCAAACGTATTTTCACCTGATATTGCATTCTGGTTCGTTATCATGATCATGGCTTCTGTTGCTGGAGGGTATCTAGGTCTCTTCAAAGAGGGATGTCAGCAATTTGTCCAATCAATTGTAAAGAAGTACACTGAGCTTGGTGGTCAGATTCAGTATAGGGCAAAGGTTTCAAAAATTATTGTTGAGGATGACGTGGCAGTTGGTGTAATTCTCGATGATGGATCTGAGTATCGAGCTGATGTTATTGTTTCTGCTGCAGATGGTAGAAGTACCATCTTTAGTCTATTAGATGGTGAATATGTAAATGCCAAGATTCAGAAGATATACGATACTTGGAGACCCTATGACCCAACACTTGTCATTAGTTATGGAGTGAATAGGGAATTTGAGAAAGGGGGTCCATTTACTTGTTTAACATTGAAAGAGCCTCTTGAATATGCGGAGCGTTCTGTCAATTTTCTCTCTTTTCGAATTCTGAATTATGGCGACAGTTTTGCACCAATGGGCAAGAGTGTCATACAAGTAATGTTGGAAACAGATTGGGACTATTGGTACAATCTAAGACAAAACCATGAAGAATACAAGAAAGTAAAGGAGCAAATTTCAGAAGAGATTCTTCAACGGCTTGAATTAATGTATCCCGGAATTACTGATCAGGTTGAATTAACAGATGTAGCCACCCCCTACACTTCATGGAGATATACACTAAATGACAGAGGATCACCAATGGGTTGGTTATTGACGAGAAATACTTTGACTGAGATGATCCCGAGAACTCTACCTGATCTGAAAAATTTCTATATGGCTGGTCATTGGGTCCTTCCAGGTGGTGGTGTTCCTGGTAGTATTTACACGGGTCGTAATGTTCTTCAAATTCTCTGCAAGGAAGAGGGGAAGGAGTTCAAGACTACTAATTCTTGAATACCTTCCTTCCCAATATCAAAGTTTTCTATGATTTCCTCGATTTCACTACAATAACAAGAACTAGAATGATAATAATTCCGCCACCAGCTATGAGAACAATAGTCAATGGATCGATACCATTATCGGTATCTGTTGTTACAGTACCCGTATCAGTATCTGTACCCGTAACTGTACCAGTTTCTGTACCTGTATCTGTGGTTGTTGTAATTTGAAGTACTGTAAGAGTAAATTCTATTGTCATGATATTGTTCAGCGTGTCATTCACCGAAACTTGAATGCCATATGTTCCTGGTGTTAATGTAGTTGTAGTAGTGATAACTCCGTCTGAATCAATAGAGAAATGTTCTGTGTCATTTAACCACCATGTACTAATTCCTGAAAAATCTGTGGCATTCAGATGAGCAACAAATGATGCATTTTCAAGAATCTCCATATCTCCTGGATATGACACTACAGGTGGGAGTGGGTCATAGAATTCATCAGTGACTACAAGATTGTCGATAGCTGGGCCTCCTCGTGCATAGAATGAGAAATACTCAGCATTGTCGTAAAATCCATCAGAACCAGAAATTCCTAAAGTCCCGTTGAAATATGCATAGAAATGACCAACTGCATCTCGTGTCACATCAATATGATGCCAGCCTGTCACAGTTTCCAGGTTGTATCTACCAATTATATTTGAGAGGGTCAAACTTCCTGCATTCCTTCTATAAAGTACAAATTCTGTATCGAATGCTCCAAATACTCCTGTTACGACCAAGATTCCATATTCATATGGCATATTCAATGTTTCATTCGTTGGGATTCCTGCAAAGAATGCAATACTGAAATGACTCTCACTCGTATTTACACAATCAACATCGAAACTCCAAGTCGCATTTGCAGTGATTCGACATGCATGATCAAACCTAGTGGTATTCTCACCTTGTGTTCGAAGAGCACCATTAGTGAGTGTATAATTTCCAACGAATTTCTCTGCATCAGTCGTATTCCAACCCCACACAGACCAATCTGAGATATCTTCATCATTGAAATTGTCTGACCAGACCTCAGCTGAAAATACAGATGATGAGATATTGTTATAATGGGATATCACTGGTGACTGAATTAACGTTGGAATGCTCAATATAAGTAGAATTCCAAGTGATATTGTTAGAATAGTTTTCTTCAAATTTTGACCTCCTAACATGAAGAATCCTGCCATTCAATCTTCAAATGTAACCAAATCTCTTCTCTACGTTTTATAAAAATGTTATCAAACTACTTGAGTAATTATAATAATCTCATTGGGAAATCTTGAAATCTCTATGTCAATCACATGAAGTATGAGCTATCTTTGGAAAAAGACCGAAAAATGGAACCAATGGTGTGAGAGTAAAAATTGCCCAGTCTGTAAGAATCTATCTCAACCAGGTGATTATGTCACCATTGCTGAGACTGAATCATCTTGGATTGAAGCACATCCTAATGTTCCTTTGAAGGGTACCTGCTATGTAATGTCAAAGAAACACGCAGTTGAATTATACGATCTCTCAGAAGAAGATGCCTTTGCATTTCTCAAAGATGTTATGATTACTGCTCAAGCACTGAAGGAAGTTACGGGAGCTACTAAGATCAATTATGAGATTCATGGAAATACTGTTCCTCATCTTCATTTGCATCTCTTTCCAAGATATCTTGTTGGTGATCGTTTCAGTGATAGTGTCATAGATCCAAGGCAAATTGATCCTCCAGTATACTCTGGAAATGATTTTCATGAGTTCACAGAAATGATGAGAAAAAAAATCTCTGGTGCTTTAAAATGAGATCAAAAATAAATAGGCGGGAGAAGTATTCTGTCTTCCCCCTTTTTTAGATCACTTGAGATATTTTTGAGCTAATTTGCGAGTCTTTTCTGTTCTTCTTTCTATTAAAATATCAAATACTACCAATCCTGGTGCTGCCATTATCATTAGTATGAATGGCATTGCTAGTAGGAAAATTGGAATTGATATGTGTACAGAACCATATGATAGAGATGTCATCGCAAAGGTGTAGAAACCGAAGATTGCACCAACTCCAGCGTAACCTCTCAAGATTGACATGTACCATCCACCCGCACTTCGTGTTTCAATAGGTTCCATTGATTCACTTGTTTCTTCTTTTGTTGTGTAAACAAGTCCTGTATCCATTAGTATCCATACTGCTGTGAATAATCCCATAGAGATAACCATGGTCGGTATCAGTAGAACAATCAATGTAAGGAATGGCCAAGAAGCTTGCCCTGAATTACTAAGTACCCAGTCAGCATCAAGGAGAGCATCCCTAAAGAGAGTCAATCCCGCAAAATGCATTGAAAAATCAATTGCCATCAGTGATGGAAAGAAAGCTCTCTTGAATCCGCCAAATCCTGTAGGATGGGGTCTCTCTTGAATTGAATAGGGTCTCTTTCTACCTACGACCTTT